>CAYUIG010000056.1:0-19213 GCA_964444685.1 uncultured Gemmatimonadaceae bacterium
CGACCTGGGGCGAGGTGTTCAGCGACACGATCAACACCGGCATCTACCTGCTCGAGCCGTCGGCGCTCGCACGCGTGCCATGGCGCACGAACTTCGATTTCTCGAAGGACCTGTTCCCCGCGATGCTGCGGGACGACGCGGCGCTGTACGGCTACGTGGCGGAGGGCTACTGGCGCGACATCGGCAACCTCGATGAATACCGGCGCGCGCATGACGATCTGCTCGCGGGGCGAGTGTCGGTGGATTTCGGCGGGCGGCAGGCGGATGCCGACGCCACGGTGTGGACGGAGTCCGATGTCGATCTCGCGTCGGCGAAGGCGCTGCGCGGCACGGTACTGATCGGTCCGAACGTCGAGCTGGGCCCGGGCGCTTGCCTCGAGAACGTAGTGATCGGCGCGAACTGCCGGATCGGCGCGGAGAGCGATCTGCGCGACGTCGTGCTGTGGGACGGCTGCACGCTCGGTACGAATGCCCGCCTGAGCGAGACCGTGTGCGCGTCGAACGTCCGCGTCGGCGAGGGCGCGATCGTGCGGGAGCGCTGCATCCTCTCGGATGATGTCGAGGTCGGAGACTTCGCCGTCGTCGGACCCAACGTGAAGGTGTGGCCGGCGAAGGTGGTGGAGGAGCGGGCGTCGCTGACGCACTCCCTGATCTGGGGAGAAGGCTGGGAGCGGAGCCTCTTCAACAACGCGCGCGTCACCGGCATCCCGAACTACGAGCTCACGCCCGAGATCGCGGCGCGGCTGGGCGGCGCGTACGGCGCGGTGCTCGGGCAGGGCGCGAGCGTGATCGTGTCACGCGACGGCGACCGCGCGAGCCGCATGATCAACCGCGCGCTCATGGCGGGGCTCATGTCCTCCGGCCTCAACGTGGAGGACCTGCGGCAGATGCCAATTCCCGTCGTGCGTCACGCCGTGCACTACGGCCCCGAGGCGGGCGGACTGCACATTCGACGTTCGCCGTTCGACACGAAGGTCGTCGATGTGCTGTTCTTCGACGCTGACGGCCGCGATCTGCCGCCGGGGAAGACGCAGGCAATCGAGCGCTTCTTCGCACGCGAGGACTATCCGCGCGCGGGCTCCGAGGGCACCGGCGACCTGAACTTCCCGAGCCGCGTCGTGGATGCGTATCAGGGCCATTTCCTCGGCGAGCTGGATCGTGAACGGCTGAACGAGCGCCGCTTCACACTCGTCGTCGACTTTTCGTTCGGCACGACGGTGGAGGTGCTGCCGGGCATCCTCGGCGCACTGGGCGCGGAGACCGTGAGCCTGAACGCGTACGCATCGCCGGGTCGCCAGTCGCGCAGCGAGGAGGAGTTCCAGGACCTGCTGGGACGCCTGGGTGGCATCGTGCGCTCGATCCACGCCGACCTCGGCCTGTGGATCGATCCAGGCGGCGAGGTCGTTCACGTCGTCGATGGCAACGGCAGGCCGCTGTCCGCGGACCTGATGCAGGCGCTCTTCGTCCGGCTCGCGATTCGCCACCTCGGCATCCGGCGTGTGGCGATTCCGGTGACCAGCTCGCGTGCGGTGCTGGACGTGATCGCGGATGCAGGCGGTCAGATCCAGTGGACGAAGACAGAGCACCACGCGATGATGGCATCGGCCACGAGCGCCGACATGGTCGCGGGGACGCGCGGCGAGTTCATCTTCCCGAAGTTCCTGCCGGCGTACGACGGCATGTTCGCGGCGGCGCGGCTGCTGGAGGCGCTCGCGCGCGAAGCATCGCCGCTGCACGAGCTGGCCGACGGACTGCCCGCGATCCACATCCGCCAGCGGCGGGTGGTGTGCGCGTGGGGACGTCGAGGCACGGTGATGCGCCGGCTGCTGGAAGCGACGGAGAACGCGCAGCGCGAGATGGTGGATGGCGTGAAGGTGTGGCTCGGTGAACGCGAGTGGGTGCTGATCATTCCGCACTCGAGCCGGCCGTACTTCGTCATCACGGCGGAGGCGGGTGCGCCGGAACGGGCGGACCAGCTCATCGATCAGTACGCACGCGAGGTGGAGCGGTGGCGCGATGAGTGACGCGCGCGGGGGCGAGTCGACGCGAGCCGTGCACGCGGGCGGGCCGGCCGCGACGCCGGGGAACGCGGTCGTGAATCCGATCGTGCAGAGCGCGACGTTCCACAGCGATCTGTCGCCGGACGGCGAGGTACGGTACACGCGCTACGGCAACAACCCGACGCACGAACGGCTGGCCGAGCGGCTGCGCGCGCTGGAGGAAACGGAAGCGGCGTTGGCGGTGGCGAGCGGGAACGGCGCGATGACGATCGCACTGCTGTCCTGCGTGCAGGCGGGCGATCACATCGTGGCGGGCGAAGCGCTGTACGGCGGGACGCTGCGGCTGCTGACGCGCGAGCTGCCGCGGCTCGGCATCGAGACCACGTTCGTGCCGTACGGCGGCGACTGGGCGGGCGCGATGCGGCCGGAGACGCGCGTCGTGCTCGTCGAGATCCCGGTGAATCCGACACTGCGCATCCAGGATCCGCGCCCGCTCGCGGCCCTCGCGCGCGAACGCGGTGCACGTTTCATCGTGGATGCGACGTTCGCGACGCCGCTGCGCTTCCGCCCGGCCGTGTGGGGTGCCGACCTCATCGTGCACAGCGCGACGAAGTACATGGGCGGGCACTCGGACGTCACCGCCGGAGTCGTGGCCGGCCGCGCGGAGCTGGTAGCCGAGGCGCGGGAGAAGCTGATCTCGTTCGGGCCGGTGCTGGACCCGCACGCGGCCTGGCTGCTGGAGCGGGGCCTGAAGACGCTCGCCGTGCGGCTTGAGCGGCAGGACCGGAACGCCCACGAGGTGGCCACATGGCTGGAGCGCCACGCGGCGGTAGCGAGGGTGCACTACCCGGGGCTGCCGAGCCACCCGGACCACGCGCTGGCACGAGAGTTGTTCAGGAGCGGGGGCGGAATGGTTTCCGTGGTCGTGCGCGGCGGAGATGACGCCGCGATCCGGGTGATGAGCCGCCTCCGGCTGATCAGCGCCGCGCCCAGCCTGGGCGGGGTGGAAACGCTCGTGTCGATGCCTGCCATGACGTCGCACGCTTCGCTGTCTGCGGAGCGGCGCGTGGAGCTGGGGATCGACCCGGGCTTCCTGCGTTTCTCGATCGGCATCGAGGACGCGGCGGACCTCATCGGAGACCTCGAGCAGGCACTGGCGGAGGGGCCGTGAGCCCTGCGCGGGACCGCCGCCGCGACGATCGACGAAGCGATCACGTCAGCCTTGCGGAATACACGGTCCCGGAGCTCCGGAAGGCACTGCTCACCGTTTTCCTCCTCACCGTCGTACTCGGTCTGTTCTTCTACATGGTGCGAAGCGTCGTCGTGGCCGTGATCGCCGGCATCGTCGCGGGTACGTACACGATTCCGATCGAGGAGCGCATCCGGCGCGTCCTGCGCTCGCGACCTGCCTCGGCGATCTGCACCATGGTGCTGCTGGCCGTTCCGCTGGTGGCCATGCTCGCGTATTCGTGGATCGAGATCTCCGACGCGGCCACGTATCTGAACGAGAACAGCGCGGAGGTGGTGGCGGGGCTGCAGGTGGGACTCGACCGGCTGCCGTTCGGCGCCCCCGTCGAACTCTCCGATCAGATCGCGGGCTGGGTGCAGTGGGCCGCGAACAGCAGCGCGGCCATCGCGGACGAGCTGCGCGAGGCCGTGGACGTGCTGCTGGTCGGGATCGCCGTCTTCTTCTTCACCACCTTCTACGTCCTCACCGACCACGAACGCATCCTCAAGTACCTCGCGGACCCGGTGCCGGGGCGCTACCGGAACCTGGTGGATCCGGTGACGCGCAACATCCGCGGCGTCGTGTACGGGGTGCTCTACGGCACGTTCCTGACGCAGGCGCTCAAGTCGACCATTATCCTCGCGCTGAATCTCGTCTTCCAGGTGCCGCTGGCGATCGTGCTGGGCATCGCATCGTTCTTCATCGGGCTGCTGCCGATCATCGGGTCGTGGACGGTGTACACACCTGTGGCCCTGTACCTCATGCTCTGGCGCGGCGACTTCCTGAGTGGCGCGGCCGTGCTCGTGATCGGGTTCGTGGGCAATACGCTGCTGATCTCGACGTATCTGCGGCCGAAGATCGCAGCGGAGAAGTCGCACGTGCTCAACTTCTACTGGATGTTCATCGCGCTCGTGACCGGAGTGTACACCTTCGGGCTCGCCGGCATCATCATCGGGCCCGTGCTGATCGCCGTGCTGAAGGCGATCCTCGATGCCGTGACGGCCCGGCCGACACCGGTGCCCGTGCCCGTCCTGCCGTCCGCATCGGCGGAGGCGAGAGCGCAGTGACCGCACGGAACGCGACGCCGAGGCTGGCGGTGGTGGGTGCGGGACCGTGCGGACTCGCAGCCGGGATCGCGGCGCGGCGGGCGGGGCTGCCGTGCGTGCTGTTCGACAAGGGCAGCGTCGCATCGTCGATCGCGAACTATCCCACCTTCATGACGTTCTTCAGCACGGCCGAGCGGCTCGAGCTGGCGGGTGTACCGTTCATCTGCGCGGGCGACAAGCCGACACGTCGCGAGGCGCTGCGGTATTACCAGCGGCTCGCGCGCGATTTCGAGCTGGATGTCCGCCAGTACGAGGAGGTGGTCGACGTGGAGGGCAACGCCGGCGCGTTCACGCTGCGCACGCGCCGTCGCGACGGCAGTGAAGGGCACCACGTCGCAACACACGTCGTCATCGCGACCGGCTACTTCGACAGCCCGAACCGGCTCGGGGTGCCAGGCGAGGAGCTGCCGAAGGTCGCGCACGGATACCGCGAGGGCGCACCGTTCTTCGACCAGGACTGCGTCGTCGTCGGGGGCGGGAACTCGGCCGTGGACGCGGCGCTGGAGCTGCAGCGGTGGGGCGCGCGCGTGACGATCGTGCACTTCGCGCCCGCGCTCGACCCCAACGTGAAGCCGTGGGTGGCACCCGAGATCCAGGGGCGGCTGCGCGATGGATCGATCGGCGCGCGGTTCCAGTCGCGCGTGGCGGAGATCCGGCCGCGCACGATCGTGCTGCGTTCCGAGGTCGACGGCACGCTCGAGGAGCTCCGCAACGACTGGGTCCTCGCCATGACCGGCTACACGCCGGATCCGGTCCTCCTGCGACGACTCGGCGTCGGCATCGATCCGCACACCGGCATCCCGCACCACGATCCGGACACCATGGAAACGGACGTGCCGGGTGTGTTCATTGCGGGCGTGATCGTGGCCGGGAACGACGCGAACAAGGTGTTCATCGAGAACGGCCGCGACCACGGTGAGCGCATCCTCGTACGCGTCGGGCGCGTTGACACTCCCGGTGGGCGCGGGTAGACTCCCGGACTGGACGAAGCACGACCGGAGGCGGAGATGAGCAGCGCAACGATGGAGAAGGCGACCCGGCCGAAAGCGGCGCGCGGAGAGTTCCGCAACGAGCCGCTGACGGATTTCTCGGATCCGGCGAACAGGCGCCGGATGGAGGAGGCGCTGGCGCGCGTGCGCAGCCAGCTCGGCCAGACGTACCCGCTGATCATCGGCGGGCGCGAGATCCATGACGGGCCGACGGCCGATTCGGTGAATCCTGCGAAGCCGGACGAGGTGGTCGGCCGCTTCGTGCAGGCCGATCTCGCGCAGGCGAACGAGGCGATCGAAGCGGCGTCGAAGGCGTTCGAAACGTGGAAGCGTACGAGCGCCGAGGAGCGCGCGAACATGCTGTTCCGAGCGGCCGACGTGCTGCGCGAGCGCAAGCATGAGATGGCCGCGTGGATGGTGTACGAGGTCAGCAAGAGCTGGACGGAAGCGGATGCCGACATCGCCGAGCTGATCGACTTCTGCGACTACTACGCGCACGAGGCACTCCGCCTCGCGGGCCCGCAGCCGGTGGTGCCGTATCCGGGCGAGGAGAACGAGCTGGTTTACATCCCGCTCGGTGTCGGCATCGTGATTCCGCCCTGGAACTTCCCGGCCGCGATCATGGGCGGCATGACGGGCGCGGCGATCGTCACGGGCAACACGACGGTGCTGAAGCCGGCGTCGACGTCGCCGGCGATCGCGTACCAGTTCGTGCGCATCCTGATCGATGACGCAGGCGTCCCGCCGGGCGTGGTCAACTTCCTGCCGGGTCCGGGCGGCGAGATCGGCGACGCGCTCGTCGACCATCCGAAGACGCGCTTCATCGCGTTCACGGGCTCGAAGGAAGTAGGTCTGCGCATCTTCGAGCGCGCATCGAAGGTGCATGAGGGTCAGATCTGGCTGAAGCGCACCGTGCTCGAGATGGGTGGCAAGGATGCCATCGTGGTGGACGAGACGGCCGACCTGGACAGGGCGGCGGAGGGAATCGTCGCATCCGCGTTCGGCTTCCAGGGTCAGAAGTGCTCGGCCTGCTCGCGCGCGATCATCGTGGAGTCCGTGTACGACGAAGTCCTCGACAAGGTGGTGGAGCGCACGAAGAAGCTGACGATGGGAGATCCGTCGGACCCGGCGAACTTCATGGGCGCGGTGATCGACGCGAAGGCGTTCAGGAAGATCAACGAGTACATCGAGATCGGGAAGAAGGAAGGCCGACTCGCGTATTCCGCGGGCGGCAAGGAGGGCGGCGGCTACTTCATCGGCCCGACGATCGTCGCGGACGTTGCGCCGGATGCGCGGCTCGCGCAGGAGGAAGTGTTCGGGCCGGTGCTCGCGTTCATCAAGGCGCGCGACTACGACGACGCTCTGGAGATCGCGAACGGGACGGAGTACGGCCTGACGGGCGCGGTGTTCTCGCAGGACGAGGAGCGGCTGGAGCGTGCGCGCCGGGACTTCCACGTCGGCAACCTGTACCTGAACCGGAAGTGCACGGGGGCACTCGTCGGCGTGCAGCCGTTCGGTGGCTTCAACATGTCCGGCACGGACTCGAAGGCAGGCGGGCCGGACTACCTGCTGCTGTTCACGCAGGCGAAGTCGATCACCCGCCGGCCCTGAGCCCGGTTGACCGAAAGCCGGCCGACGGGGTAGATTCGGGCGGAAACCCGACGGAGGGCGCAGGTGATTGCAGCGCGCGACAGGATCGAGGAAGTGCTCGATGTGATCCGGCCGGCGCTCCGCTCCGATGGCGGGGACGTCGAGCTGATCGACTACGACGAGACGGACGGCATCGTGCAGCTCCGCCTCATGGGCGCGTGCGGCTCATGCCCCGTGTCGATGCTCACGCTCAAGCAGGGCATCGAGCGGCGGATCATGAGCGCGGTGCCGGAAGTGCGTGGGATCCACGCGATCTGAACCCCGCCGCGGCTCGTGAACATCGGAACGGCTGGCGCCCGTGGGCGCCGGCCGTTTCTTTCATGTGGCGGACACCCGATCAGCGGGAATGGAAGGAAGAGAAATGTCGGATCTGATAGAACGGGTTCGCAGCGCGCTGAAGGCGGTCGTGAACCCGCGTACGGGGAGTGACATCGTCGCGGGTGAGCAGGTACGCGACCTGGAGGCGGATGCGGAAGGGCTGGTCCGCTTCAAGTTCGCGCTCTACCCGGAAGACCCCGGTACACTGGTGCGCGAGACGCGTGCGGCCGCCGAAGCGGTGGACGGGGTTTCGCGCGTGAAGATCGACGTGCAGCTGCCGAGTGCGCCGCCTACGGGCGGCGGGCGGCAGCCGCCGCGGCCGGGGACCGTGCCCGCGCCGACACCGGATCCGCAGATGGCGGCGAACGTCGGCCACGTGATCGCGGTGAGCTCGGGCAAGGGCGGTGTCGGGAAGTCGACCGTCGCCGTGAACCTTGCCGCGGCACTGGCTGCGAGCGGGCACCGCGTCGGACTCCTCGATGCCGACGTGTACGGACCGGATGTGCCGATCATGTTCGGCGAGCGCCGCCGTCCTGCCGTCACGGGCGAGCGGGGCGCGGAGAAGATCGTGCCGCTCGAGGCGCACGGCGTGAAGCTGATGAGCATCGGCTTCCTGCTGGAGGACGAGCAGCCTGCGATCATGCGCGGGCCGCTGGTCTCGGGGATCCTGAAGCAGTTCCTCGAGCAGGTGGAGTGGGGCGAGCTGGACTACATGATCGTCGACATGCCGCCCGGCACCGGCGACGCGCAGCTCTCGCTGGTGCAGACGGTCGACCTCGAGGGCGCGGTCCTGGTCACCACGCCGCAGGAAGTCTCGACCGGTGACGTGCGCCGTGCCGTTCGCATGTTCGAGCGCGTGCGCACGCGTGTGCTCGGGATGGTCGAGAACATGAGCGGCTTCGCGTGTCCGCACTGCGGCGAGAGCGTCGACATCTTCGGGCGCGGCGGTGGCCGCCGGCTCGCCGAGCAGGTGAACGTACCGTTCCTCGGCGAGATCCCGATCGACGTCGCGGTACGTGAAGCCGGCGACGAGGGCCGCCCCACGGTCCTCGCGATGCCGGACTCCGCCGCGGGCCGCGCGTTCCGGGAGGTGGCGGAGCGCATCACGGCCGCCGTCGAAGGGGCGGTGCCGGCGCCCTCCTGATGGCCGACGCGCGCATCACGCTGCTCACCGACTTCGGCACTGCCGACGGCTACGTGGCGGCGATGAAGGGCGTGATCGCGACGATGGCGCCGGACGCGCGCGTGGATGACGCGGCGCACGATGTCGCACCGGGTGACGTGCGCGCTGCGTGCTGGACGCTCGAGGCGTACTGGCACAGGTATCCGCCCGGCACGATCCACGTGATCGTCGTGGATCCAGGCGTCGGCGGTACGCGGCGCGCGCTTGCCGCGCATGCGGATGGCCGCCTGTTCGTGGCCCCCGACAACGGCGTGCTCACGCGCGTGTTCGGCGCGCACGCCTGGCAGGCCGTTTCGATCGAATCCGATTCGGGCGAAATCTCCGCAACATTTCACGGCCGCGATGTCTTTGCACCCGCCGCCGCACGACTCGCGTGCGGCGCAACGCTCGACGAACTCGGAACTCCGATCGACGATCCGGTGATGCTGCCGATGCAGCCGCCCGTTCGCGGTGAGGGCGTGGTACGTGGCAGCGTCGAACACGTGGACCGGTTCGGAAACCTGATCACGAACGTGCCGGGAGATTGGTGCGCGCACGCGGCGGCCGTCCGGGTCGCGGGTGTTGATGTGGGACCCGTGCGGGCGCGCTACGTCGACGCGCAGCGCGGCGCACTGCTCGCGCTCGTGGGATCGGCCGGTGTGGTGGAGATCGCGGTGCGGGATGGCAGCGCGGCCGACACCCTGGGCGTCGGCCGCGATGCGGAGGTGGACATTCAGGTGGAGATCAACTCTCCAGCCAGCGGCGGTCCGCGTCGCTGAGCTGCTTCGAGCGTGGGCGCAGGAAGCGGACGACGACGTAACCGACGAGGACGAGCGGCAGGACCTTGAAGAGCAGCAGGCTCGCGAGTCCGACCGCCATCCCGATGACGGTGAGCACGACGCCTATGACGACGAGCGCCACCATGCCGACAATGAGCAGGGTCAGCAGCGACGAGATCATGGCATTCCTCCGGTGGATCCGTCGACCCACGCGACACGCACACTTCCGAGCGCGGCGGCGAGGTCGATGCTGAGGCGACGGCTCGCGTCGTCCCAGTTCTCCGAGTAATACACATCACCGCGCTTCACGAGCCCCTGGCCGTCGAAGCCGGCGAGAATGCCGCCGCGGCGCAGCTGCACGCCGAGTCCGCGCGGCAGACGGATGGTCAGCGAGCCGAGCCCCATCTCGATCTGCGCGCTCGCGTTCTGCTGCCACTCGCCCGAGAAGTCGAGCACCACCTCGCCGACGCCGCCCTTCACCTCGATCCGGCGTGCGTTCAGGTTGCCGAGTCCTACCGCCTCGAAGCGCGCAGCGCCCACACCGAACGATGCAGTGCCCATCGCCTCCGCGTTCGGCTGCGAGATGCGCATCATGGTGTTGCTCGCACCGGTCGCGACCTCGAGCGAGCGGACGCGCAGCCCGCCGAGCTCCATCTGCGCCTCGCCTGCGCCGAACTTCAGATCGAGGTCGAGCGGAACGCTCGGTGAGAGCCGCAAGTCCAGGGTGCCGGAACGCAGATTCCGTCCGCGGATTCGACCGCCCTCGAGGCCGATGCGCAGCCGGTCACCGGAGAAGCGCAGGCGCGGCTCGAAGACATCCGCGTCGTAGCGCAGGCTGGCGCGGTAGAGCTGGGAGGCATCGGCCGCACCGACTTCGAGGCGGCCGGCGCCGTACTCCAGTTCGACGCGCAGCAGCGACTGGCCGCGCAGCGCCCGGGACTGCGTGACCGTGTGCCAGTCCTGGGCGCGCGCCGCTGCGGGCACCAGCAGTGCGCCGGCGAGCAGCAGGGCGGCCCAGACGGCGCCGCGGTCATGCACGCGTTTCCTCCGCGAAGATGTCGGGCGCGGCATCGATCCCGCGGACCGGACGTGTACCGCCGCGCGAGATGAGTACGGCGCCGAAGCCGATGCTGACGGCGAGCCACGTGACGAGTACGCCGAGCAGCGTGAGCATGCCCTCGAAGAACTTCAGCCAGGGACCGGCCATGGAGACGACCTGCGCGGCGATGAAGAGCGCGAACATCAGGCCGAGGCCGGTCAGCAGGAAGTAGTACGAGTTGCCGCGCTGGAACCAGTCGGCCGCGTAGAACCGGCGCTCCGCCATCGACTCACCGGCCGCGTGCGCCACGGCGAGGTAGCCGAGGACGGCGGCGGCAATACAAGCGAGCGGGAAGACGGGCGCCCAGATCAGGATCGCCGGGATGCCGATGATCGAGATGGCGAGCGCGAGCATCCCGAGGATGTAGGCCGGGATCACGAGGAACATCCCGGCGAGTCCGACGAAGAGCGAGCGCATGGTGGCGTGCCGTGCCGTGTCGGCGACGCCCTCGATGTAGCGGCGGCCGCCGAACATGATGGCGAGGAAGCCGAGGCCGAAGAGGACGCCGTAGCCGATGAGCAGCGAGATCACGCCGGCGATGCCGCGTCCGATGTGACGGAACGGTCCCATCCAGTCGAAGCCGCGGTCGCGGTTGATCACGACCGGCGGTGCGATGTGGATCTCCTCGAGCTCCTCGATGCGCTGCAGCAGCCGGTCGATCGAGTCGCGCATGGGCACGGCTTCCTGCGCGGTCGCATCCGCATCCGCGTCCGCGGACGCCGCGACGTTGGCGGCCACGCCCGCGGCGGCATCGCCGAGTGCGCTCTCGAGCGCAGCATCGAGCTGCGCACCGGTGGCGCCGGCCGGCGCATCCCATTCGGTCAGGAGCACGGCCAGCTCGGCGGCCGGCGCATCGATCGCTGCGTCGAGCAGCTCGCGCCATGCGCGGTCGAGCGTGCCGCCGCGTGCGGCCTCACCGATCGCGCGGCCATCGAGCAGGACGCGGCCATCGAGGATCTGCATGCGGACGCGTCGCCCGTTGGCCAGCTCGAGCTCGAGGGAGGCGTCGTTGCGCGAAACCGAGATCTGGCTCGACAGGATCGGCGATGCGGCGGTTTCCTGCGCTACGGCGGCGGTCGCATCCTGTGCCGCGGCGGGGACGGCCACGGCGAGGAGGAGAGCTGCGGCGAACATGCCGCGGCCGAACTCAGAAGCAGTACGTGACATGATCGCTTTCCCGAGGCGGAGTGCGAATGAGATAGCGGTAGAGGACCCAGAGCGAAGCCAGGGTGAGTCCGGCTGCCGCGATAGCAATGACGCCGATGCCGCGCATGCCGGCATCCGCGAAGAGACTGTCCAGTCCGTTGGTGGCCCACGTCGCGGCGCTGGTGCCGAGCAGCGCGTCGGCGGCACCGCCGAGCAGCCCGGTGATGGCCGCGGAGAGCTGGCCGGTCGCGAAGGTCCAGAGGCCGTGGGCCGTCACGTACGACTTCGAGAGCAGCCACGCCAGCAGGCTGCCGCCCGCGAGGACCGGCAGCGCCAGGATGGCGGTGGCGGCGGCCCAGCCGGCCGTGCTGTTCGGCAGCAGCCCGGACAGGAACTCAGCCGCGCGCTCATGCCACGGCTTCGGCACGCGCACGCCGGCCATGACGCGGGCGGCGAAGCCGGGCGCTGGCGAGAACTGCGGCAGGGCCGCGATCCGGGTGTAGAGCACCTGCCACTCGTCGACCCGTTCCCGGCAGGCGCGACAAGACTCGAGGTGCGCCTCGATCCCCTGATCGAGGTGCCCCCCGGCAAAGTCGCCCAGCCGTTCGGCCGTCGGGTGCCCCATGTCCTGTGTCAACCTCGAGCCTCCATGCTCGCGTGGCTGCCTACCGTACGCCCCCCAGCGGGCGCCGGTTTCAATGTTTCAGGTGGGCGAGCTGCTTCTTCAATTCGTTCCTCGCCCGGTGGATGTAGGTCTTCACGGTCCCCAGCGGGACGTCCATGATCTGCGCGATTTCCTCGTAGGGCCGCCCCTCGACGTGGCAGAGCACGATCGCGGTCCGGTACTCGGGCCGCAGGCGGCCGATGGCCACCTCGATTTCACTGCCCAGCTCGCGCGCCGCCGTGTATTCCTCGGGGTTCTCGTCCGTGGAGGCCGGGTTCAGCGTCGTGGCCTCCTGCTCGGCCGCGGTGCGGGCGTGCGGGGAGCCGTGGATCGAGAGCGTCTCCGGCTCCTTGCGGCGGAGATGATCCAGTGCGGTGTTGTGCGCGATCTTGAAGATCCAGGAGCTGAACTTGTACGACGGATCGTACCGGTCGAGGGCGTTCAGAACCTTGATGAACGTGTCCTGCGCGAGATCTTCGGCCCGTTCGCGGTCGCGTACGAGTCGGTAGATGAGCGAAAACACCGGACGCTCGTAGCGCCCGATCAGATCGCGAAACGCGCTCTCCCTGCCCTGGCGAGCGAGCTCGACGACTTCCTGGTCGGTGAGACTCCGGTAGTCCACTCTCTGTTGTTCGAGGTGCGATCGGGAGCGAGGGGTAAACTTCGATCCGGATCGCGCCCGTTTGCCCTACGTCAAAGCAGGGCGGCCGGTTTCGGGTGGCAGGGGAGGCCGCCCGGACAGTAGCTTGACGCGATGCCCAATCTAGAGACGCCTCCGGCCGTGCGCGACCGTGCGGGGCCGCTTCCCCCGGCAGCGGAGAAGCCCGCCTTCGTGCGACGCATGTTCGGCTCGATCGCGCCGCGCTACGACCTGCTGAACCACCTCCTCAGCCTGAACCGCGACCGCGCCTGGCGCCGCCGCGCCGTCGATCGGCTCCGGGCTCCTTCGGATGGGGTCGTGCTCGACGCCTGCGCCGGCACCCTCGACCTCGCCGTCGAGCTCGCGGGGCGGAGCACGTTCCGCGGCCGCGTCATCGCCGCCGACTTCACACCCGAAATGCTCGTCGCGGGACAGGAGAAGATCGGCCGGCTCGCCATTGACACCGTCTGTGGCGACGCGCTCCGTCTGCCCCTGCGCGACGCCTCCGTCGACGCGGCCATGGTCGCGTTCGGTGTGCGCAACCTCGCCTCGCTCGACGATGGCTTGCGCGAACTGGCGCGCGTCGTGAGGCCGGGCGGCCGGCTCGCCATCCTCGAGTTCATGACGCCCGACTGGCAGCCGTTCCGTGCGCTCTACATGCTTTACTTCCGGCACATCCTGCCGGGGATCGGCCGGCTCGTATCACGCCACGGTTCCGCCTACAGCTACCTGCCCGAGTCCGTGCTCCAGTTTCCCGCACCCGATGCACTCAGCGACAAGGTGCGCGCGGCCGGGTTCCGCGCTGTCGAGTGGGAGCGGCTGACCGGCGGCATCGTAGCGCTGCATACCGCGACGCGCGAAGGCTGAACGCCCCTACGCCGAGAGCAACGCAACCGGCAGCTCGGAGAGCACGTAGGCCACGCCCAGGCCGTCCGCTCCTTCGAACGGTTGTCGCGTGAGTACCGAGCGCCAGCGCCGTGGTGCTTCGCGTGGAAGTACGAGCATCGTGTCCGACCACACGTCTCCCAGCGGAAAACCTTCGGCGAGGTGCGCGCTGCATCTCGGAACGGCGGCGAGACACCAGGAGCCTTCGTGTTCGCGCAGGAACGCGAAGACGCGATCCGCGTGTGTGCCTGACGCTGCGAGTGGGATGTAGCGGCCGCGCTTCAGCAGATCCGGATGTGCGGCGCGGAATTGCAGTGTGGCTTTCGTGAGGAAGAGCTTGATGCCGCCATCGGTCCAGTTCGTGAGGAGGCTTGCCGCGTCGCGTTTCTCGACAGACCGTCGCAACGCCGAGAGCGCATCGTAGTCGACAGGACGGCGGTTGTCGGGGTCCACCAGCTCGAAGCGCCAGCTCTCGTTTCCCTGATACAGATCCGGTACGCCGGGCGCGAGGTTACGCAGCAGGACCTGTGCGCAGGCGTTCACCGCGCCGGCACTCATGAGCCGCGGCAACAGCCGGTGCAGCCGCGCGGGCCGCCGGTCGGCCAGCACATCGATGAGGGCATCCACGAGTGTTGCGACGGCGCGCTCGTACGATTCGTCCGGTGCGCGCCAGCTCGTGTTCCGCTTGGCCTCGCGCACGGCCTTCTGCGCGTAGGCACGCAACCGCCCGCAGTACGCGTCATCGACCCGGCCATCGAACGGCCACGTGCCGACGATGGCCTGCGCGAGCAGCAGCAGGTCGTCCGGATCGACGGCGCTCACCTCGGGTGCACGGCGCAGCGTGAACTCCGTCCACTCATCCACGGCCGCGCCCCATTCCTCGGCGAACTCGGAGATCGCTGCAATGCGTGCACGCACGTCTTCGCCGCGCTTGGTGTCGTGCGTGGCCGTGGCGTTCAGGGAGCCCGGGCACCGTTCGCCGCGTGCGGCGAAGAACGCGTGGACATCCGCCGGCTCGATGCAGGGGCGACCCGGCTCACCGCCGACTTCGTTCGCGGCCGTCAGCACCGCCCAGTTGTACAGCGCCGTGTCCTCGAAGCCCTTCGCCATCACGGGACCTGTGAACTGCTGCCACTGCCGCACGAAGCGGCGCGCGGCCTCCGACGGATTTCCCTCGAGCAGGAGCACGGAGCGAAGCGCTTCCAGGGCGGCCGGATCGCACTCCCCGTGGCGGGCTGCAGCGCGCACCGCGGCCTCGATCTCGACGCGGTCCTCGGGGCGCACCGCGTCGCGGATGTAGGTGCGGTAGACGCGCAGTCCGACGCTCACCGCCCGCAGCGCTGTCCGGAGCAGCTCGACATCGTTGCGATCCAGGATGACGGCAAGGGTTCGTGCGAGCGCATCCAGCTCGGCCGGGAAGAGCCTGTCGATGACGCGCAGCCGCGCCGCCCGCGCCACCCGGTCGAAAGATTCGGATCGCCCCGTGAAGGCCGCATGGTGCGCGTGCAGCCGCTCCCAGCCGTCCCGGTCGATGAGCAGGCCGGTGACGCGGTCGATGAACTCGTAGCCGGTGGTGCCGTCCACGGGCCATTCGTCCGGCAGCGACTCGTGACGCGCGAGGATCTTCTCGACGAGGACGGAAACCCGCTTCCCGTTGGTGAGATGTTGGAGGTAGGACAGAGGATCGGCGAGGCCATCGATGTGATCGACGCGCAGGCCGTCCACGAGTCCTTCCGCGACCCAGCGCTCGATGGCCGCGTGCGACGCTCGGTACGCCGCCTCCTCCTCTGCGCGGAAGGCGATGAGGTCACCGACATCGAAGAAGCGGCGATAGGCGAGGACGCGCGTAGACGCGGACCAGTGCGCCAGCCTGTAGTGCTGCCTGTGCAGAACGCTTTCGACATCCTGCCCCTGTGATGGATCCACGGTGCCGGGTGCGGTGGGATACGGGACATCGTACGCCAGGATGACGGGCTCGGGGCCGCTGGTGTCGAGGCGCACGTCGCCGGCGGCGATGGCTTCGGGGAGGGGGACGCCGAGCACCGGGAGCACGAGGGGGAAATCGTCGCCGGTGCCCCATGTGATGTCGAACCAGCGAGTGTAGGGCGAGTCGGGACCGTTGCGCAGCACATCCTGCCACCACGGGTTCTCCGGTGCGGCGGCCATGTGGTTCGGGACGATGTCGAGGATCAGACCCATGCCGCGCTCGTGCGCCGCGCGGGCCAGCGCGCGCAGCGCATCTTCTCCGCCGATGTCGGCACGCACGCGCGTCGGGTCGGTCACGTCGTAGCCGTGCGTGCTGCCGGGCCGCGCCTCGAATATCGGTGAGAGGTAGAGGTGGGATATGCCGAGGACGTGCAGATGGTCGAGTGCTGCGCGCGCGTCGTGGAGCGTGAAGCCCGTGTGGATCTGGAGCCGGCAGGTCGCGTGAGGAGTGCGGCGCCTCACGGAACCGCGACCGACAACGCTTCGCCGGCCGCGGCGAAGAGTTCGGTCCAGGTGCGTGCATTCTCGTCACCCATCTCGGCGCGCTGGACGTATCCGGGATGGACCTCGCGGAGCTGTCGGTAGAACGCGTTCTGCACGCGCCACAGGTTCACGGGGAAGGGAAGCCGTGACGCGAATTCGGCGAGACCGGCGAGCTTCGCGAGCCGTTCGGTCTCGCCCGCGAGCGGCAGACCGTCGGCGGCCAGCGTTTCGAGGCTCCGGCTCACAGCGTAGCCGAGGCCCTGCTCGTCGAGCTGGGCTCGCAGGGCCAGCGCCTCGAACAGCAGCCTTTCCGCGCGCGGGAGATCGAGCGATTCGGCGGCGACTGCGCGGCGCAACTCGCGGTTGATCACGATTTCGGCCGCGACCAGCAGTGCGCGCGGGATGGGCAGCCCAAGCTCGGCGAGGAAGCGCATGATGCCGCTGTTCTCCTCGTAAATCCGCCGGAACGCCAGCTCCGCCTCGTGCAGGTTGGAGCGCATCAGCCGATCGATGATCTCGCGCTGGCGTTCCGCGAACAGCGAGCCAAGGGAGAAGCTGTACTCCGGGAAGTTGGCGAGCAGCCGCACGACCGTGGCGAGGTCCGCGCGCTCGAATGCATCGATGATCTCCGCGCGCAGCGTCTCGAACTCGTGCGCGCCGCTGAAGTGCCGTATGCCGCCCGTCAGGTTGTGATCTCCGAAATACACGACGGCGAAGGTGACGAGGTCCGACTCGCGCGTGATGATGGACGTGACCCGGGCGCGCCCGACGGAGAGGGCGGAGTCGCCGCGCCGGCGCACCTCGTGGTGATCCATCTGGATCTCGTAGCTGTACACACGCGCACGCTCGCCGCTCTCGCTGAATACGGTGCTGACCGCCTGGTGCGCGGCCACGTTGAGCAGGTCCACGCGGGCGGGGCGTACGTGCAGGTCGTAGACGGTCCGGCCGTTCTTCTTCTCCGGCAGATTGCTTTCGGCCGGCTCCAGCCGCTTCAGAAACGCCTCCTCCAGAGACACGCCCAGGACGTCCTCCGCGAGCTGGAGCGCGCGCCCCGCATACTGGAGGACCTGGACGGTCTCGATTCCGGAGATGTCGTTGAAGAACCAGCCGCATGACGTGTACATGAGCATGGCATGCCGCTGGAGCTCCATGAGCTTCAGAGTGCGGATGACGTCATCCGGTCCGTGCTCGTCGCGTGCATGTGCCTCGAGGAATTTTCGGATCGAAGGTTCGGAGCGGTCGACGACCACGTCGATGTAGGCGTCGCGCGCGGCCCACGGATCGTGGAGCAGCCGGCTCGCCTCGCGCTCGAAGGGTTCCGCGAGCGCGTCGCGCAGCCAGTCGAGCGCGGCGCGCAGCGGCTGGCGCCAGCGCTGATGCCAGCCGGGCCGTCCGCCAGTGTGGCAGCCGCAGTCGCTCCGCCAGCGCTCGATCCCGTGGGCACAGCTCCAGGACGAGTCCTCGACGATGCGGACCTCCTGCGTGGGTGGCCGGAGCGCGAGGAACTCGCCGTAGTTCGTCAAGCGCGCGATGCCTTCGCGGCGGAGGTAGTGGAGCGCGTAGGCGAGCGCCATCTCGCCGTTACGATGGTGGTGCCCGTACGACTCGCCGTCGGTCGCGATGTGCACGAGCTGCGGATCGGGTGCGTCGCCGAACGGCGAGACCAGGCGGCGTGCGAACTCCTCGCCGTTGCGCAGCAGCCCTTCGAACGCAACCGCGCGCGATGCGGGGCCATCGTACAAGAAGATGACGATCTCGGCACCGGACGGGAGACGGCAGAGGTACGGCTGGGTGGTGTCGACGAGTCCGCCCGCGACGGTCCATTCCTCCTGTCCGATGGGGCGTACCGCATCGGCCTGGTGTGGTGCCAGGATGGTGAAGGCGACGCCGTGTCGTGCGAGCGCCTCGAGGCTGCGCGTGTCGACCGCGGTCTCGGGCAGCCACATGCCCTCGGGCTTGCGGCCGAAGCGGGCCTCGAAGTCGCGCAGGCCCCAGACGACCTGCGTCTCGAGGTCGCGGTCGTTCGCGAGCGGCATGATGAGATGGTTGTACGCCTGCGCGATGGCGGAGCCGTGCCCGCCGAAGCGCGCCGCGCTGGCGCGGTCAGCCGCCAGCACGGCGGCGTACACCTCCGGTGCATGCTCCTTCAGCCACGCGAGCAGCGTGGGTCCGAAGTCGAAGCTGGTGTACTCGTAGTTGCTGACGATGCGCACGATGCGACGGTGCTCGTCCAGAATGCGCGCGTGCGCGTTCGGTGCGTAGCACTCGTTGGTGATGCGTTCGTTCCAGTCGTGGTACGGGTACGCGCTGTCCTGCAGCTCGATCGACTCGAGCCACGGGTTCTCCCGCGGCGGCTGGTAGAAGTGACCGTGGATGCAGACGCAGCGATCCATCGTCGTCCGTTCCGGTTCAGGCGCTCGGAGCGGCCGCGAGGACGATCATCGCCAGCGGCGGCAGGGTGAGCACGACGGAGTGCATATGGCCGTGATAGGGCACCGGGACCGCGTCGAGGCCGCCGTAGTTGCCCGCGCCGCTGCCGCCGTACTCGGCGGCGTCGCTGTTGAGCAGCTCGCGCCAGTGGCCTGCGTGCGGCACGCCCAGGCGGTAGTTGCGGCGGACGATCGGCGTGAAGTTGCACACGACGAACAGCTCGCCGCCGTCGCGGTCGCGGCGCAGGAAGCTCAGCACGCTGTTGCGGCTGTCGTTCGCGTCGATCCACGCGAAGCCGGCGGGATCGCAGTCGAGCTGGTGCGCGGCCGGGTGCTCGCGGTAGAGCCGGTTCAGGTCGGCCACCCAGCGCAGCATGCCGGCATGCAGCGGCTGCTCGAGGCGCTGCCAGTCGAGCTGCGCATCGTGGTTCCACTCCGCCGGCTGGCCGAACTCGCCACCCATGAACAGCAGCTTCTTGCCGGGCGTCGTGAACATGTAGCCGAACAGCAGGCGCAGGTTGGCGAAGCGCTGCCACTCGTCGCCCGGCATTTTCCGGAGCAGCGAGCCCTTGCCGTACACGACTTCGTCGTGCGACAGCGGCAGGACGAAGTTCTCGTTGAACGCGTACAGCCCACGGAAGGTGAGCTG
>CAYUIG010000057.1:0-18769 GCA_964444685.1 uncultured Gemmatimonadaceae bacterium
GCGGATACGGTGGACAAGGTGAACATCGTGACGCACGAGCTGCAGTACCTCTATCGCGATGCCCACCACTTCCACTTCATGAACAACGAGACGTACGAGATGGTGATGCTCGACGAGGAGGCCCTCGGCGACGCCGCACAGTGGCTCACCGAGAACATGATCCTGCTCGTCGAGTTCTACGAGACCCAGCCGATCGGCGTGGAGCTGCCCTCCACCCTCGAGCTCACCGTGGCGCACACCGAGCCGGCCATGGCGGGCGCGACCAAGACCGCGATGACGAAGCCGGCCACCCTGGAGAACGGAGCCACCGTGCAGGTGCCCGCCTTCGTCAACCAGGGCGACGTGGTCCGGGTCGACCCGCGCGAGGGCAAGTACCTGGAGCGCGTGCGGTAGCGGGAAACCCTCGTCCGGAGTAGAATCGACTCACCGCCGCTTCATCCGGCGGACGCTCCAACACGACGAGGTGCACCATGATCGACCGGACCCCCCGCCGGCTGCGCCGCTGCATTGGCCTGATGGGCGCGGCATTCCTGTTCGCGATCGGGCTTCCCCTCGAAGCGCAGCAGGACTACCTCACGCCGTCGCAGCAGATCGTCGACATCCTGGACGCGCCGCCACTGCCGGGCGTCGCCGTATCCCCCGACAACGAGTGGCTGCTGTTCTCCGACCGGCGCAGCATGCCGACGATCGCGGAGCTTTCCGAGCCCATGCTCCGTCTCGCCGGCTCGCGCATCAACCCGACGAACAACGGGCCCGCGTCGGTTGCGCGCATCATCGGACTGCGCGTCCGCCCGCTCGAGGGCGGGGCAGAGCACTCGATCCGCCTGCCCGAGGGTGCCGTCGTCACGAGCACGTCCTGGTCACCCGATGGCCGCCGCCTCGCCGTCCTCCTCGCAGGCGACGACGCCATTCACCTCTGGGTCGCCGATATCGCTACCGGCGAGGCACGCCGCGTGAGCGATGCGCCGCTCAATGCGACCGGCTTCGGCGCCTGCCAGTGGCTCCCCGATTCGACGCGCATGCTCTGCCGCTTCATCCCCGATGGCCGCGGCGCGCCGCCGCCGGAGCCGCGTGCGCCCGCAGGTCCGGTGATCCAGGAGTCCTCCGGTCGCGCCGCCCCCGTGCGCACGTATCAGGATCTCCTCGAGGATGCGCACGATGAGGCGCTGTTCGACTACTACTTCACGTCGCAGCTCGCGATCGTCGACGTGAACACAGGCGCCCGCACGCCGGTCGGTCAGCCCGCGATCTTCCGCGGCGTCGATCCATCGCCGGGCGGCGAGTACATGCTCGTGACGCGCACGGTGAAGCCGTACTCCTACCTCGTCCCCGCGGGCGACTTCCCGCAGGAAACCGAAGTGTGGGACCTCTCAGGGAAGGTCGTGCACCGCGTCGCGAGCTATCCGCTCGACGAGCTCCCGCCCGGACACGTCACGACGCTGCCGCGCTCCATCGCGTGGCGCCCGATCGAGCCTGCCACCCTGTACTGGGTCGAAGCGCTCGACAACGGGGACCCGCGTGCGCCCGCCGATCATCGCGACCGCGTGCTCGTGCTCTCCGCACCCTTCGATCGCGAGCCCGTGGAGATCGCGCGCACGGAACAGCGATTCGGCGGCATCGCATGGGGTGAGGGCGGCTTCGCGCTGCTCTCGGAGTTCGACCGGGCCCGCCGCTGGCGACGCACCTGGATCATGGATCGCGTCGAGCCCGGCGTGAACGGCCGGCTGTTGTGGGACCTCTCCACCGAAGATGCCTACCGCAACCCCGGCAGCCCCGAGTACCGTCGCGGACCGGCTGGCAACGCCGTCATCATGCGCACCGGGGACTGGATCTATCTCACCGGCTCCGGCGCATCACCCGAGGGCGACCGTCCCTTCCTCGATCGCCTGAACATTCGCACACTCGAGTCCGAGCGACTCTGGCAGAGCGACGCCGATGCCTACGAAACCGTCGTGGCCATCGTGGGCGATGATGCGCGCCGCGTCGTCACGCGCCGCGAAACGGCTGCCGAGCCGCCCAACTACTTCCTGCGCGACCTGCGCGGCGCAGAGCGCATTGCACTGACGTCATTCGACGACCCCGCGCCGCAGTTCCGCGACGTGAAGAAGCAGCTCGTCGTGTATGAACGCGCGGATGGCGTGCCGCTCAACGGCACGCTCTACCTGCCGCCCGGCTATCAGGAAGGTGCGCGCCTGCCCGTCGTGATGTGGGCGTACCCGCGTGAGTTCGCATCCGCCGACGCCGCCGGCCAGGTGCGCGGCTCCGACAACCGCTTCACTACCGTGGGCGGTACATCGCACCTGTTCTTCCTGCTCGAAGGTTACGCCGTCTTCGACGGCCCCAGCATGCCGATCATCGGCGGCGACACCGCCAACAACACCTACATCGAACAGCTCGTCATGAGCGCCGAGGCCGCGGCCAACAAGCTTGTCGAAATGGGCATTGCCGATCCTGATCGTATCGGCGTCGGCGGCCACAGCTATGGCGCCTTCATGACTGCCAACCTGCTTGCGCACTCCGACATCTTCCGCGCCGGCATCGCACGCAGTGGGGCATACAACCGCACACTGACGCCGTTCGGCTTCCAGAACGAGCAGCGCACCTTCTGGGAAGCGACCGACATCTACGCGCGCATGTCGCCCTTCTTCCATGCGGAGAAGATCAACGAGCCGATGCTCATGATCCACGGCATCGCCGACAACAACTCGGGCACCTTCCCGATCCAGTCCGAGCGCATGTACCACGCACTCAAGGGCCACGGCGCCACCACACGTCTCGTGATGCTGCCGCACGAGTCGCACGGCTACGCCGCGCGCGAATCGGTCCTGCACACGCTCGCTGAGATGATCAACTGGTTCGATCGGTACGTGAAGCAGGCACCGCCCCGCAACGTCACATCCGATTGAGCGCGCACGCCCCCGACGACAGGAACGCCGGCCGGAGCCCCGCATGGCTCCGGCCGGCGCTCATCATCGGCCCCATGGTGCTCTTGGCTGTCGTGCTCGTTGCGCTCTCACTGCGCCGCGAAGCTCCCGAGGTCTTCGTCGCCACAGCCGATGGCATTGCGACACCACCAGATTCCACCGGCTTTCGCGTTCTCACGATCGATGCATCCCATCCCGACCGCTGGCGCTTCATATCACTGAGCGAAGGCCGGGTGCTCGAGCGCCCCGGCCCTCTCGACTGGGATCTCGCCGTGCGACGCTTCCACATGATCGTGAACGGCGGGCCTTCATTCCCCGGCAACGGCGGCGCGATCGACCTTGGACCTGTCCCCATCGAACGGGCCCGTCCCCCTGCCGACGGCTACGTCGCTACGAGTCCCGACTCGGTGAATCCCGCAATCGATCGCTGGTACCGCTACGGCTTCACCACACACCTGCTCACGCCGCTCGGCAACGCATACGCAATTCGCACCGCAACCGGCGCTACCGGACTCCTCGAAGTCCTCGGTTACTACTGCCCCGGCCCCACACCCGGCTGCTTCACTATCCGCTATCGCGTCGACAACGCGAGCAACTGACCCCGTATCGCGCCGACTCACGATTTTCGGCGTCGCTTTCCCGGCCCCCCACGAACCCATTCGCTCCCCAATCCCCGTCGGCCATTGTTCGCAGGAACTGCGGGTGGGAATTCGGGTCGTCTCAATCCGCTATGGAGGTGCCCCGAACGCGCAGAAAAATTCCTGCGCATGGATGCGAGCGAGACCCTCCGGAGGATGCGTGATGCGCGTTTCTGCCGCGGCAACATCTGTCCGCGTTGTGGTCAGGACGGCTGTGCACGGTGGGGGCGATTCCAGGGTCGGCAGCGTTATCGCTGTCATGCATGCAGGCGGACTTACAGCGACTTGACGGGTACGCCGGCCGCCTATTCGAAGCGACTCGGCGTGTGGTGGAAGTACGCGACCAGCATGCAGGCGAGCCAGCCGCTGCGGAGGGCGGCCGCGCTCACGGGCATTCATCTGTCTACGTCGTTCCGTTGGCGGCATCGGATCCTCGCCTGGCACGTTGAAGTGGAGAAGTCGCCGCTCGCGGGTTGGACCGAGGTTGCATCGGAGTGGTTTCGATACTCCGAGAAGGGCCGTCGGAAGGACCGGACTGAGCTGCCGAAACCTCGCCGGCGCGACCCGTGGCCGGATGCAACGACCGGCGTGAACGTCCTGATCGCCGCCGATCGAGTCGGCAACATCCATACTCTGCTCGCGGGACCGGCGAACGCTCGGCGATTGTATCTGCGCGACCTCGAAAAGGGACTCCGCGGCGTGTTCGAGGATCGGCCAATGATCCTCATGCCCGGTGGATGGTTGGGACCGGGGTGGCGCTATGCGGAGCTCCAGCGCGGCGACTACGTGGACGCGCGTGGCGGGCCGCGCATAAACCCGATCGCGCACATGAGAACGACGACCGAGTATCGTCGCCGTCTGCTCGCGTGGATTCGACGGTTCCGCGGCGTCGCAACGAAGTACCTTCCGAACTACCTGGCCTGGCATCGAATCGTCGATTCCGAGGTCCGGAACAGCACCGCGGCGGTGTTGCTTCGTTGGCCGGCGACGTCCGGATTCCTCTAACGTCGCGTGCGGCGGCGAAAGTTCGTCATTCCGCACCCCCAGTTCCCGCGAACAATGACCGAGGGGTAGGGGAAGGGGACACGGTTCGGGGGGCGCCGGAACGGGAGCCGCCGACTGATGGGGGCGCCGAACCCCCCTTTGGAAGCTCGCCAGACCGTCCGGCGCGAGTGGGCCGAAACGGGGCGGCGGGGGCGGTGTATGCAGGGGGTCGCAGGTTCTCACCTCATCATTGCCGGCTCATGGAAGAGAAGCTGATCGTCCGCGGTGCGCGCGAGCACAACCTTCAGAACATCGATGTCGAGATTCCGCGGGACCGGCTGGTGGTGATCACTGGCCTGTCGGGCTCGGGGAAGTCGTCGCTGGCGTTCGATACGATCTACGCGGAGGGGCAGCGGCGATACGTGGAGTCGCTGTCGGCGTATGCACGGCAGTTCCTGGGTGTGATGGAGAAGCCGGACGTCGATGTGATCGAGGGGTTGTCGCCGGCGATTTCGATCGAGCAGAAGACGACGGGTCGCAATCCGCGTTCGACGGTGGGGACCGTCACGGAGATCTACGACTACCTGCGACTGCTGTGGGCGCGCGTGGGAGTGCCGCACTGCCCGAAGTGCGGGCGGCCGGTGCGGCGGCAGTCGGCCACGCAGATCGTCGATCAGATCCTGCGGTGGCCAGAGGGGAAGCGAATCGAGGTGCTGGCGCCGCTGGTGCGGGGTCGCAAGGGCGAGTTCCGGGACCTGTTCACGGACATCCGACGCAAGGGATTCGTGCGCGTGCGGGTGGATGGGGAGGTCTACGATCTCGAGAAGCCGCCGAAGCTGAATCGGTACGAGAACCACGACATCGCGGCGGTGGTGGACCGGCTGGTCGTGCGGGAGTCGGATCGCGGCAGGCTGGCGGACTCGGTGGAGACGGCGCTGCGTGCGGCGAACGGGACGGTGGAAGTGCTGCTGCACGATGGTGACGAGTTGACGTCGCACAACTTCAGCGAGCGGTACGCGTGTCCGCACTGCGGCACGAGCATGCCGGAGCTGGAGCCGCGGCAGTTCTCGTTCAACTCGCCGTATGGTGCATGCGAAGCGTGTGGCGGGCTTGGGACGAAGCGGGAAGTCAGTGCGGAGCTGGTACTGGGGGATCCGCGGCTGTCGCTGCTGGAGGGTGTCGTGCTGCCGTGGGGCGAGCCGACGGGGCATCTGCGCCGGTCGGTGATCGCGGGACTCGCGTCGCACTACAAGTTCGACGCGAACACGCCGTGGGGTGAGCTGTCACCGCAGGTGCAGAAGGCGATTTTGGAGGGGTCCGGTCGCACGAAGATCGCGTTTCCGTATCGCGCGGGCGGGAGCCAGGGCACGTACAAGGAGACGTGGGAAGGCGTGCTCGCGAACGTCGGGCGCCGGTACGCGGAGACGACGTCGGACGCGATCCGTGAGCAGCTCGAGACATACATGATGTCGCTGCCGTGCCGGAGTTGCGGGGGGACGCGGCTCAAGCCGGAGAGCCTGGCAGTGACGGTGGGCGGTCGCAGCATCGGCGCGGCGGTGGAGATGAGCGTGGCGGATGCGCTCGACTTCTTCGGCGGTCTCGCGCGTTCGGGCGACCTCGCTCCGGAGATTGCGGGGCCGATTCTCAAGGAGGTCGTGGAGCGACTGCAGTTCCTCGTGAACGTGGGGCTGGAGTATCTGACGCTGGGGCGGAGTGCGGAGTCGTTGTCAGGCGGTGAAGCGCAACGGATCCGCCTCGCGACGCAGATCGGCAGCCGGCTCGTGGGCGTACTCTACATCCTGGATGAGCCATCGATCGGTCTGCACCAGCGTGACAATGAGCGGCTGCTGATGACACTCTCGCAGCTGCGCGACCTGGGCAACACGGTGCTGGTGGTCGAACACGATCGCGACACGATCCTCGCCGCGGATCACATCATCGATCTGGGGCCGGGCGCAGGCCGGCACGGTGGCAGGGTGGTGGCGCAGGGGACGCTGGAGGATGTGCTGGGGGCGACGGAGTCGCTGACCGGTGCGTACCTGCGGGGCGAGCGGGAGATTCCGATTCCGCGGCAGCGCCGTCGCCCCACGGACGATGCGGCGGTGCGGGTGATCGGCGCGCGCCAGCACAACCTGAAGAAGCTCGACGTGCGCTTCCCGCTGGGGACGTTCATCGCGGTGACGGGGGTGAGCGGCTCGGGGAAGAGCACGCTGGTGAACGACATCCTGCATGCGGCGCTCGCGCGCCACTTCCACGGTGCGCGGATCGTGCCGGGCGCGCACGACGCGATCGAGGGGCTGGAGCTGATCGACAAGGTGGTGGCGATCGACCAGTCGCCGATCGGGCGGACGCCGCGGTCGAACCCGGCCACCTATACGGGCGTGTTCACGCCGATCCGCCAGCTGTTCGCGGAGCTGCCGGAGTCGAAGATCCGCGGCTACTCGCCCGGCCGCTTCAGCTTCAACGTGAAGGGCGGGCGCTGTGAGGCATGCCAGGGCGATGGCGTGATCAAGATCGAGATGCACTTCCTGCCGGACGTGTACGTGCCCTGCGACGTGTGCCGGGGCCGCCGCTACAACCGGGAGACGCTGGAGGTGTTCTACCGGGGCCGGACGATTGCGGATGTGCTGGAAATGACGGTAGACGAGGCACTGGAGTTCTTCGAGGCGGTGCCGTCGATCGCACGGAAGCTGGAGACGCTGTCGGACGTGGGTCTGGGCTACATCCACCTGGGACAGTCGGCTACGACCCTGTCCGGGGGCGAGGCGCAGCGGGTGAAGCTGGCCACCGAGTTGTCCCGGCGGGATACGGGCCGCACATTCTACATCCTCGACGAACCGACGACGGGTCTCCATTTTGAGGACGTCCGGATGCTCCTCGAGGTGCTGCACCGGCTGGTGGAGCGCGGGAACACCGTGGCGGTCATCGAGCACAACCTCGAGGTCGTGAAGACCGCCGACTGGCTGATCGACCTCGGACCGGAAGGCGGCGAGGGCGGGGGCCGGATCGTGGCGGAGGGTACGCCCGAGCAGGTATCGGCGAATCCGGTGTCGCATACCGGGCGGTTCCTGGCGGAAACGCTGGGGCTGGCGGCGGTCGGTTGAATCGAAAGGCGCCGGCGGCGCGTAGGGCGGGGGGCCGGGCGACCGGCGAACGCGAACTCACGGGGAGCGTGTAATGGTCACGAGGGAAGACCTGGACAGCTATTTCATCCGCATGGACCTGGACCCGGAAGAGGTCGAGGAGAACATGTGGATGATCAAGTCCCCGCAGAACGGGGCGTCGATCATCGTTCATTACTCGCCGCCGCTGCTGGTGCTGCGCATCAAGGTGATGGACCTGCCGGAGGGCGAGGACGACCAGAAGCTGGGTTCGCTGTACCGGCGTCTGCTGGAGCTGAACGCCACGGACATCGTGCACGGCAGCTACGGCATCGACGAGAACGAGGTGGTCCTGTCGGACGCCCTCGAACTCGAGGATCTGGACTTCAGCGAGCTGCGCAGCTCCTACGAGAGTCTGCTCTTCGCCGTGACGAGCCACCTGCCGCAGCTGGCAGAGCTTGTCGATGGCGGGCGGCCCGTGGCACAGGGAGGGTGACGCCGATGGGAATCTTCCAGAAGCTCTCGGCCCTGCTCCGCTCGAACATCAATGATGCGATCGCGCGGGCAGAAAACCCGGAGAAGATGCTGAACCAGGTGCTCATCGACATGCGCGAGCAGCTGGCGAAGGCGAAGCAGGAGGTCGCGGTCGCGATCGCGGACGAGCGCAAGCTGCGGGCGCAGATGGAGGACGAGCAGAAGCTTGCGGGCGAGTGGGAGCACCGCGCGATGCTGGCCGTCCGCGAGAACCGCGACGACCTCGCGAAGCAGGCGCTGCTGCGGCAGCAGGAGCACGCGGAGCGTGCGCTGTCGCTGGAGGAGACGTGGCAGCGTCAGCACGAGGAAACGGAGCGGCTGAAGGAAGCGCTGCGCCAGCTGAACGAGAAGATCGAGGAAGCGAAGCGCAAGAAGAACCTGCTGATCGCGAAGCAGAAGCGTGCGCAGGCGCAGAAGCGCATCCACGAGACGATGGCCGGGCTCAACGATCGGTCCGCGTTCGAGACGTTCGACCGGATGGCGGAGCGGATCGAGGAGACGGAGCGGCGCGCACTGGCGGCGGCGGAAGTGACCGAGGCGCTGTCGGGCGACTCGCTGGAACAGGAATTCCAGAGGCTCAAGCCGGCCGACCAGTCTGTGGAGTACCGGCTGCTCCAGCTGAAGGAGCGGATGGGCCTGCCGGCGCCCGGCTCGCAGCGCGCTGCACTGCCCGGCGGGCAGAAGTCGAATGAGGAGGAGGGCACGGTGCACGAGGCCGAGTACGAGGAGGAGCCCGAGACCGGATGAACCGCCGGCCGTATGCGACGCTGATCGCCACGCTCTTCGCGCTGCTGCTGCTCTATTTCCTGTACAGCATCGCGGAGATCCTGCTGCTGCTGTTCATCTCCATCCTCTTTTCCATCTATCTCGGCGGCATCACCGAAGCGCTGCAAAGGCGCTTCGGTGTGCCGCGCGCGATCGGGCTGACCGCGGCACTGCTCATCACGCTCATCGGTACGGCGGGCATCGGCCTGCTCATCGTGCCGCCGCTGATCTCACAGACGCAGGACCTGCTCGAGTCGCTGCCACTGCTGGTCGCAACGTGGGAACGCGAGCTGACGGCGCTGGCGGCGCGGTCGGAGTTCGCGTCGCTGGTACTCGGTGAGCGGACGGCAGGGGAGAGCTACATCACCGGCATCGTCGGGGAGGTGGGCGGCTACTTCCGCGGCGCGGTGCCGTACGTCGTCGGGACCGTGCAGACGACGATCCACGTGATCAGCGTACTGATCATGGGGCTGTACCTCGCGCTGCGGCCGTCGCTCTACCGCGAGGGGTTCATCCAGCTCGCACCGCCCATCCATCGCGAACTGGTGCGCGACATCCTGAGCGATCTCGGCCGTACGCTGCGCGCGTGGATCGGCGGCCAGCTGCTGGCCATGCTGGTGCTGGGCGTGCTCACCTGGATCGGCCTCGAGCTGCTGCGCGTCCCCTACGCCCTTGCCTTCGGCGTGTTCACGGGCGCGGTCGCGATCGTGCCGTTCTTCGGCACACTCGTGTCGACGATCCTGCCCGCAATCTTCGTGATCGGTACGGGCGGCGTCGGCCACTTCTTCCTCGTCATTCTGCTCGGTGTGGTCGTGCACATCATCGAGGCGAACATCGTCGCGCCGATGATCATGGAGCGGCAGGTCCACCTGCCGCCTGTACTGTCCATCCTGTCCGTGCTCATCATGGCCCACCTGCTGCACGTGGTCGGGCTGCTCGTCGCCGTACCGGTGCTGGCCACGGTGATGGTGGTGGTGCGACGCGTGTATGTGCACCGCGTGCTGGAAGGGAAGGGATTCCGCAGAGCCGTGCGGGACCGCCCGATGGAGCTGAAGCTGCCCGGCGAGGGAGCGGTGCTGGTGCACCCGGCCGGGCAGGAGCGCGTTCTGCCCGCCGCGCTCGAAAACTAGATCAACGCCCCTGCAACTGCGAACGCCACGATCGCTGCGGCTCCCGCCAGCAGCGTATAGGGGAGCTGCGTGCGTACATGATCGATGTGATCGGTCGCCGCAGCCATGGATGAGATGATGGTCGTATCGCTGATGGGCGAAGCGTGGTCGCCGAACACACCGCCCGACAGCGCTGCTGCGACGAAGGGCGCGGGCGGCAGTCCCAGCGCCATGGCCGCGGGTACGGCGATCGGCAGCATGATGGCGAAGGTCCCCCAGCTCGTACCGGTAGCGAAGGCTGTGAAGCCCGCCACGATAAAAACGAGGGGGAGGAACAGCACGACCGGCAGGCGTTCGCGCGTGACCTCTGCGACGTAGGCGCCGGTACCCAGCTCGTTGGCCACATCAGCGAGCGCGAGAGCGAGGAGGAGTACGAGGGCGAGGCCGACGAGGCCGCCCGCGCCCTTGAGTCCCAGGCGCGTTAGCTCATCGACAGTGTACGCGCGCTGCGCCAGCAGCAGGACCCATGCGACCGCCACCCCGAACAGCACCGCCCACAGCACGCTCGTCGATCCGGAGCCCGCGCGCAGGTCGCCGTTGCCGGTGATCCAGAGTGCGATCGGCATCGCGAGCACCATCGCACCGATGGGCAGCAGCATGTTGCGGGCGCGTGGCGGGATCTTCGTCGTGCCCTGCGGTGCGATGAGGTCCGGGTCGATCAGCGGCGTCGCGCCCGGCCACAGCAGCTCGCCACCTTGCGTGCGCTTCTCGGCGGCGCGCATCGGCCCGATCGCGAAGCCCGTGAACGCCACGGTGCCGGCGAGCAGCACGGCGGCGATCGCGTAGAAGTTGACGGGAATGCTGGCGACGAATACGCCGAGCGGGTCCGGCGTGCCGAGCTCGCCGAGGATTCCTAGCACGTACGCGCCCCACGCATTGAGCGGGATGAGAATGCAGATGGGCGCCGAAGTCGAGTCGATGATGTAGGCGAGCTTCTCGCGCGAGATGCGGAAGCGGTCGTAGAGCGGGCGTCCGATCGCGCCAGCCACGAGCACGGTGATGTTCGACTCGATGAAGATGATGCAGCCGATGATGAAGGGCAGCAGGCGTGCGCGCCGGGGCGAATCCACGAGGTTGCGCTCCTCGAGCCGTGCGACGAATCCGCGCACGCCGTTCGAGGCCTCGACCGTCGCGATGAGCGCGCCGATCACGAGGGTGAAGAGCAGCACCTTCGCGTTGCCGGGTTCGCCGAGCACGGCCACGGTCTCCTCGATGGCGTGGGCGGCGCCGGCGAACGGGTTCCAGCCCGCGAGGATCGTCCAGCCGAGCAGGATGCCCGCGGCGAGGGAGAGGTAGACCTGGCGCGTCGCGATCGCGAGCCCGATCGCAAGCAGCGGGGGCAGCAGCGAGAGCCAGCCCGGCTCGATCATGTATCCTCGTGGTCGAGTGCGCGAAGGCGCCGAACGTATTCGCGCAGCCGCGATCCGGCAACTGCGATCAGTCGCGGTAGAGGAGCGCCTCCTGTCGCGACGCCTCGAACGCCGCGCGCTGCGCCGCCCAGTCCGCCGTCAGCACGTTCACGTCGTCGCCGGCGAGGATCCCCTCGCGTAGCCGCGTGGTCCCGGCCAGCCTGTCGAAGTGCGCTTCACGGAACGTCAGCGAATCCGGATGCATGCGCCGGATCTCGACGAGCGCGGCCACGGCGGCGATCGTCGGGTCGTATGCATCGCGATCCGTCGCGACGAACCGGATCCCCTGCACGACCTCGCCGCCGTACTTGTTGTCGCCGGGAGACTGGGGGGTGAATGTGACCGCCTCGAAGCGGGTCCCCGGCAGTGAGCGGGCATTGAGCGCGGCCACGACGGAGTCGGCATTCAGCCAGGGCGCGCCGATGTGCTGGAACGCGGCGGCCGTGCCGCGTCCGACCGAGAGGTTGGTGCCCTCGAAGAGGCAGGTGCCCGGATAGTGCAGCGCACTCTCGAGCGTGGGCATGTTGGGTGAAGGCGGGCGCCAGGCGAGGCGGGTGTCGTCGAAGAGCATGTCGCGCTGCCAGCCCTCCATGGGCACGACCGTGAGATCGGCGCCGATGCCGCGGGTGCGGTTGGCCCAGCGGGCCAGCTCACCGACGGTGAGGCCGTGGCGCATGGGCACGGGGTGCAGGCCGACGTACGTGAGGTGCGCCTCCTCCTGTACGTTGCCCTGCACGTGCACGCCATCGATGGGATTGGGGCGGTCCAGCACGACGAACACCTTGCCCTGTTCGGCCGCCGCCTGCATGGCGAGCGTCATCAGCCACTGGTACGTATAGTAGCGTGTGCCGATCTCCTGGATGTCGAACACCAGCGCATCGATGTCGGCGAGCTCCTCGGCCGTCGGCGTGCGTGTGTCGTCATACAGCGAGATGATCGGGAGTCCCGTAATGGAGTCGATGCCGCTCTGGATGCGTTCACCCGCTTCGGCCGCGCCGCGGATGCCGTGCTCGGGCGCGAAGAGCGCCACGAGCTGCACGCCGTCGAGTGAGGCCAGCACATCGATGGTGCTGCGCCCGTCCGCTGCGACGCCTGTGTGGTTGGTGATGAGGCCGACACGCAGGCCGGCGAGCCGACCGGGCCCGCTCTCCGCGAGGACGTCGACGCCCGTCCGGACGGCCGTCTGGCCGTTGCCCGAGGCCGTGCCGCACGCGGCCGCGAGGAGCAGGAGGAGCGTGCCGGTGTACTGGACGCGGGTCCGGCTGCACCCTGGTTCCCGAACGATGCGATCCATGCGCTTTCCTCTCGTGCTCGGCCTGATGTTCGTCGCCGCCTGTGGCGGAACCGCGGCGCCCCCGTCTGCGCCTGCGCCCCAGCCGGTCGCGATCGACCGCGACTGGGTGAACGAAACGCTCGAGCGCCTCACGCTGCGCGAAAAAGCCGCACAGCTCGTGGTGCCGCGCATTCCCGGCGCCTACCTCCCGTTCGAAAGCGACGCGTTCGAGCGCGTGCGCGGCTGGGTCGAGCGTGAGAAGATCGGCGGCGTGATCGTCACGCTCGGTCCGCCGGTCGCGATGGCCACGAAGCTGAACGTGCTGCAGCGGCTCGCGGACGTGCCGCTGCTCGTCACGGCCGACATGGAGCACGGCCCCGGCCAGATCCTGAACGGCGGCGTGATCCTGCCGTACGGGCTGGACAACGGCTCGGGCACGCGCTTCCCGCCGCTCATGGCGCTGGGCGCCACGGGCGACACGTCGCTGGCGTACGCGCTCGGCCGCATCACCGCGCTCGAGGGGCGGGCCGCGGGCGTGCACGTCACGTTCGCGCCCGTCGTCGACGTGAACAATAATCCCGACAACCCGATCATCAACACGCGCAGCTACGGCGCGGACCCGGATCTCGTGGCGCGCATGGCCGCGGCGCACGTGCGCGGGATCCAGGACCACGGCATGATCGCCACGGCGAAGCACTTTCCCGGCCATGGCGACACGGGCACGGACTCGCACATCGAGCTGCCCGTGATCACGGTCGATGCCGCGCGTGCCGACTCGGTCGAGCTGATGCCGTACCGCGCGGCGATCGACGCCGGCGTGGGCGCGGTCATGAGCGCGCACATCGCATTCCCCGCGCTCACCCGCGACACGGTGCCCGCGACGCTGTCCCGCGCGATCCTGACCGGACTGCTGCGCGAAGACCTCGGCTTCAACGGCCTCGTGTACACCGATGCCATGGACATGGGCGCGATCGTCCGCCGCTGGGGCAACACGAGCGCGCCGGTGATGGCGCTCCAGGCCGGCGCCGATCTCCTTCTCCAGGTCATGCCGAACGATGTGCCGCTCGTGATCGATGAAGTCGTGGCCGCGGTGCGCGACGGCCGGCTGAGCGAGGCGCGACTGGATGCGTCGGTGCGCCGGCTGCTGGAAGCGAAGGCGCGGCTCGGGCTCAACGAGGAGCGGCTCGTGGATGTGGAAGCGCTCGCGAGCGTCGTGGGCGCGCGGTCGCATGTGGCGTGGGCGGATGAAGTGGCGCAGCGTTCGATCACGCTGGTTCGTGACCGGCAGCGGCTGGTGCCGATGCGCGCACGCCGGGTGCTGTCCATCGCATACACCGACGACATCGATCCCTTCGCGGGCCGCACCTTCCATCGCACACTGGCGGAGCGGCTCGGCGGACTGCGCACGATGCTGCTCGACCGCGAGCACGTGGCGGCGGAGTACACACGCATCCGCGCGATGGCGGACAGCGCGGACATCGTCGTGTTCGCGCCGTTCATTCGCGTAACGGCAGGGAAGGCCGGTCTCGCGTTGCCGACGTCGCTCGCCGCACTCATCGACAGCCTTGCGACGGTGCGTCCGACGGTCGCCGTGTCCTTCGGGAATCCGTACGTGCTCGCGCAGCTCCCGTCCGTGAGCAGCTACGTGCTCGCGTGGGGCCAGTGGGATGCGCCGCAGCGTGCGGCCGCACTCGCGCTCACCGGTCGCGCCGCGATCACGGGGCGGCTGCCGATTCCGCTTCCGGGCGAGGCAATGATCGGCGATGGGCTCACGGTGCTGCCCGACACGGCGCGCGCGATTCCGTCGTCGCCGCTGCGCAACGGCAGCGCGGGCGCACGGCCTTCGCTGCCTCTCGTCGAACCCGCGATGGCGGGAATGGATGCACGGCTCGGCGCGGTGGTGGATTCGATCGTTCTGACCGCGCTGACCGAGGGTGCGGCGCCCGGCGCCGCGGTCGCCGTCGGACGTGATGGCCGCATCGTACACCTGGAGGGCTACGGCACGCTGGACCGGAGCGGCGCACGCGTCACGGACTCCACGATCTACGATCTCGCGTCGCTCACGAAAGTCGTGGCGACGACGACGGCCCTCATGATGCTCGTGGATGACGGCCTCATCGCACTCGACGATCCGGTGTCCAGGCACATTCCCGAGTGGACGGGCGATGCGGCGAAGATGCGGGTGACGATACGACAGCTGCTCACGCACGAGGGAGGACTCGCCGCGTTCGCGCCGCTCTGGCGGCGCTACCGCGGCACGCGGCCGTACATCGCGCACATCGCTGCGCTGCCGCTAGAGTACGCGCCGGGCACACGCACGGTCTACAGCGACTTCGGTGCGATCATGCTGGGTGCGATCGTGGAGCGTGTGAGCGGCCGGCGGCTCGATGAGTTCGCGCAGCAGCGCATCTTCGGACCGCTCGGCATGCGGGACACGGGCTTCAACCCGATCTGGTGGGTGGATTCCGGGACGAACGGCCTTTCCGATGACGACGCGGCCGAAGCGGCGCTGCTCGCGCGCATCGCCCCGACCGAGGTGGACACGCTGTTCCGGGAGCGGCTCGTGCGCGGCAACGTGCACGACGAGAACGCGTACGCCATGGGCGGCGTGGCGGGTCACGCGGGGCTGTTCTCATCGGCCCGCGACCTCGCGGTGTTCGCCCAACTCATGCTGGGGGAAGGGGAGGTCGGTGGCGTGCGGCTGATTCGCGCGGAGACGGTGCGTGCGTTCACGCGCCGGCAGTCCGAGCGCTCCTCGCGGGCGCTGGGCTGGGACACGCCGGCTCCGCGTTCCTCGGCCGGGGACCACCTGTCGGCCGGGTCGTTCGGGCACACCGGGTTTACCGGGACCAGCCTCTGGATCGACCCGGAACGGCGGATCTTCGTGATCCTGCTGGCCAACCGGGTGTATCCCAGCCGGGACAACCAGCGCCACATCCCGTTGCGCCGGGCGCTGGCCGACGCGGTGGCTCTGGCCGTGCAGAACTGACCCCCTGTATGCATCCGGGGGCCCTGCGCGTTATATTTACAGGGTTGGGTTACCGTCAGGAGGAGGTAGCGATGAAGGACGTGTTTCGCAGGCTCTTTGCCCTTGCCGCGCTGATGGTCATGGCCGGCGGTGTCGCCTATGCTTGCGATTCCCCGTCGGCACCGCGATTCCCGCCTCCCGTCGTGGATGACGACACGATCGGCGAGGACAACGAGGGCATCCGCTCGCTGCGCGGACAGCCCTGACCGATCCGCTGGGCGAAGAACGAGGGGGGAGCAGCCTGGCGGCTGCTCCCCCCTCCCGTTTCAGGGCAGCACGAAGTACGCGCCCACCGACATGGTGCCCGGCGCGCTCTCGTAGCCGAACCGGAAGACGAAGTTCCGTCCCGCGCGCAGCAGGGCACTCGCCACGGCGTTCGCCTTCCAGCCCGATGGTGCCAGATCGTCCACGAAGAAGCGCCCGGTGTCGGTGATCCGGAGGTCGGGCTCCTCGAAATTCTCGTCCAGGTACTCCTTGAAGTGCTCCTCGCGGGCGGCGCCGCCACCGAACATGAGGGCGAACTCGGGTGTCACAGCATAGACGATTCCCGCGTTGAAAATGAGGTACTCGTCGAACGCGTCCGCTTCCTGGTCGTTCCGGTTCGCGAGTACCCAATCGACGTCACAGCTCCCCAGGGCCGAGGGGCAGTATTCTTCGTCCCCGGTAATGCTCGGCAGCGTGAGCTTCCCCTCGGCGAAGACGCCGAAGCGGCTGAAGAGATGGAAAAAGCCAGCCCCGACGACGGCGTCCGGCAGAACGGCGGAGTAGCCTATGCCGGTCCGCATCGTCGTGTGGAAGTTGCGCGCCGGGGGCGCCGCCTGCGCCTGCACCGTCCCCACGAAGAGGACGGGCAACACGGCGGCGATGAGCAGTGTACGAACGCATGAACGCATAGTCTGCCTCCGTCAGGGTTCCAGCCGGCGCGAGGCGCCGGTACGAGAGGCGCAACCCGCTTGCGCGAGGGGTGCGCCGGATACGATTCTGCGTGGCATGAGACTCAAAATCGCGAGCGTTGCGCTGTCGATCGGTGCGGTCGCCTGTATCGGCACGACGGAGCCCCCGGAAACCGGCATCTGGGAAGGCTCCTTCGTTCCCGCGGCGGAAACCGAGCCCTTCCTTGCCGGGATCGCGGTCGTGACCGGGGCCCAGGGGACGCAGATCGGCATCAGCATCGAGGACGGCCCACCCGGCGCCCGGTTCAGCTGGGGCGTGCGGAACGGGACATGCACCACGAGCGGTTCGCTGATAGGACCGGCCTCGTCCTTCCAGCCGATCGAGCTCGAGGATGACGGCTCGATCGTATTCACGATGACGCTGCACCGCCGCATCGATGTGTTGGGCACGTACGCGGCGGAGCTGTTCGAGACCGAAAACCGTTCGGGCCCGCCTGCGGCCTGTGCGGAGCTGATTCGTACCGGCTGAACCGATCGAGCCGGACCCGCGCCGGGTCCGGCGGCATGGCTCTCCTGGCCACGCGGGAGCGAACCATGGAAGCAGCCGAACACGTAGCCGTGCGACGTCGTCGCGCGTGCCTCATCGCGGCCGCCCTCGTACTCCTGCCTCTGCCGGCCGCCGCGCAGCGGATCTCGCTCGAGGGTGTGATCCGCGGGCGAGTCCTCGAGGATACCACGGAAGCGGGCATCAACGGTGTGCTCGTGGAAGTGCTGGATGGGGCGACCCGCATCCGCGGCTCCGCCGTCAGCGACGCCCAGGGCTACTTCCACCTCCCGTCCGTGCCGCGCGGCGCCTTCCGGCTGCGCACCACGCGTCTGGGCTACGCAAAGACGATTACGCCGTACTGGCGCATCGAGGCGGGCGAGGAGCTCACGGTGGTGGTGCGGATCAGCCCCGAGGCCGTGATGCTCGCACCGCTCGAGATCACCGGCCGCATCAGTTCGTCCTCGCCGGTGCTCGCCAACTTCTACCGACGTGCGGAGCGTGGCATCGCAGGAACGTTCATCACGCGCGCGGACATAGAGCGCAGCAACGCGACCAAGCTCACCGACCTTCTGGTCAACGTGCCCGGTGTCGCGATCGCGGCCGCAACGGCGAGCCGGGGCCAGGTAGTTTCCTTCGAGCGTGCGCTGCCCGTGGTGGGCAGCTGTCCCGTGCAGATCTACGTCGACGGGATGCTCGCGTCGCGGAATCAGATCAACCTGCCCATTGATGAGCTGGTCACGCCGGCCCTGCTCGAGGGGATCGAGATCTACAAGGGCCTGGGTACCGTGCCTCCGGAGTTCGCCAATCCGCTCGCGCGCTGCGGCGTGATTGCGCTCTGGACCCGCCGGGGCGGCTGAGCCGACCCCCTGCATCTCCATAGGAGCGACGTACGGCAGGAGCGACGTGCGGCCGCTCAGCCGCCCGCGATTTCGATGACGATCGCCCCTTCGACGGCACGCGTGCCGAGGCCCGGCAGCGTAGCCGCCGCGGTCGGTCCGTCCAGGTAGCGCAGACGCGTCACGTTCCCCGGCGCGAACTGCCGCAGCACGTCGGTGCCCCCCATCAGATTGCGATTCACGAACACCACGACTTCGGTCTGGGTGTTGAAGCTGCGCGCCGCCCGGATCTGTAACCAGCGCGGGCGCAGCTGCTCGACCGCCTCGTACAGGTTGAGCGCGGTGACCGTCGCCATCTCATCGGGCAGCAGCTCATTCTGGTCGCGGCGCGGCCCTCCGCCGCCGGACGCGCAGGCGCCCGCAACGAGGGTGAAGAGGAAGAGGCAGAGCAGGTGCGGGCGAAAGCGTCGCATTTGGAACTCTCCGTAATGGATCACAGGGATTTATGAAACGGTATAGCGGCGGGGCGAATCGGGGAAGGCCGAGGTACGACAGGGGGGTGGAGACCCACCCCCCTGCCGACCGACCTCAGTAGCCGTAGTTGCCCTTCGGCGCGGCGGACGGACCGCCGATGCCTCCGAACGTGTACGGCGGGATGCCGAGCAGAT
>CAYUIG010000058.1:0-18571 GCA_964444685.1 uncultured Gemmatimonadaceae bacterium
TCGATGGCGCGCTCGTAGCTGCGTTGTGCGGCAGTCAGATCACCGAGGCTCGCGCCCGTGGGCTGGCCCTGCACCATGCCGAGCCGGAGGTAGGCCTCCGCGATGCGATGGCGGAGTGAATCGTCGCCGATCTCGGCACTGAGCTGCTCGAGGTTGGCGAAGCCACGGTCGAGGATGAGGCGGCGCGCATCGGTGGCGCCCGGCAGATCGGCGACGGCGTCATGGACGTCGAAGAGGAGCGCGTTGGTGAGCTGCCAGAGGTCCTGCACGCGCTGCTCGGCGCGCGCGTGCTCGACGGATGCGCGCTGTGACTGGCTGAGCGTGCCCCACAGTCCCGCGATGACGAGTGCGGTGATGCCCGTGGCCGCGATGACGCCCGTGCGATTGCGGCGGACGAACTTGCCGATGCGATAGCCGAAGGTGTCCGCGCGCGCGATGACGGGGCGGCCCTCGAGGTAGCGGCGGAGGTCCTCCGAGAGGTCGTGTACGGATGCGTACCGGCGCGCCGGATCCTTCTCGATCGCCATCAGGACGATGTTGTCGAGATCCCCCGAGAGCTTGCGGCGGAGTGCTGCACCCGCGGATGTGGTGGACTCCTGGAGCGCGCGCGAAGGCCGCGTCGGCTCGAGCGTCTCCATGGACCGGAGCATGGAGCCGTACGATGTCGCATCGACATCGTACGGACGCCGGCCGGTGAGCAGCTCGTAGAGCACGACACCGAGCGAATACACGTCGCTCGCGGTCGTGACGGGATCGCCGCGGATCTGCTCGGGGCTGGCGTAGGAGGGAGTGAAGCCCACGCCGCCGAGCTCGGTCATCGTGGCGGTACCGTCGGGGAGCAGCAGCTTGGCCACACCGAAGTCCAGCAGCCGCACGCTGCCGTCGGGCAGCACGAGGATGTTGCTCGGCTTCAAGTCGCGATGGATGACGAGGTTCTGATGCGCGAAGTGGACGGCGGCGCAGACCTCGCGCAACAGGCGGATGCGATCGTCGATGGACAGGCCGCGCCGTTCGGAGTTGACGGTGATCGGCTCTCCCTCGAGGTACTCCATGACGAGGTAGGGCAGTCCGTCGCGTGTGACGCCGCCATCGAGCAGCGGTGCAATCGCGGGATGGCTGAGTGCGGCGAGGATCTGGCGCTCCTTGCGGAAGCGTTCGACGACCGCGTCGGAACCCATGCCCGGTCGGATGACCTTGATCGCGACGCGACGGTCGAACTGTCCGTCGACGCGCTCGGCCATGTAGACGTCGCCCATGCCGCCGCGGCCGACACGGCGGATGAGGCGGTACGGTCCGACGCGCTCGCCCTCGGCATCCTCGCCCAGGTGCCGGCCGAGCGCACTGCGGTCCCGCTCGATCCGGTCCTCATCACCCAGCGCGTCGAGGAGGCCCTGCACTTCGTGGCGGATGGGCGTGTCGTCGATGGCCGCGAGCCGATCCGCGCGTTCCGACGCGGGAGCGTCCGCGATCTCCTCGAAGAGCTCCCGGACGCGGCGCCACTCCCCGGGATTCACGACTCGTCCTGCGCGCTCATCTCCCGGGCCAGCCACGCCTTCGCGAACCGCCAGTCGCGTTTGACGGTGCCCGGTGAGACGCCGAGCACTTCCGCCGTCTCCTCGATCTCGAGACCGGCGAAGAAGCGCAGCTCGACGACCTTCGCCGCGCGTTCATCCGCGGCGGCAAGCCGCGTGAGTGCTTCCTCGAGCGCCAGGACGTCGACCTGGCCGCTCTCATCGGCGGCGATCTCGTCGTGCAGCGTCACGCGTCGCCCGCCGCCGCCGCGCTTGGCCGCGCCATGCTTGCGCGCGTGGTCCACGAGGATCCGGCGCATGGTGCCCGCGGCCACGGCGAAGAAATGCGCCCGGTCCTTCCACGGCACCGGTTCGCCGCCGACCATGCGCATGAAGGCCTCGTGCACGAGCGCCGTGGGCTGGAGCGTGTGGTCGGCCCGCTCGGAGCGCATCTGCCGGCCCGCCAGTGCCCGGAGCTCGGAATAGAGCAGCGGAATCAGCCGCTCCGCTGCATCCGAGTCGTTCTTCCCGAGCTCGTGCAGAAGCCGCGTCACGTCATCGTGCGCCAGCGGGGACCTCCTGTTGGGGATGGGTCCACGATGCTTGGGGGGCATGGTCGGGGCAAGGGCCGGTCCTTTTCGGGTCTGGAGTCTGGGGTCTGGGGTCTGGTTTCTGGCTCTCTCGGGGTCGGGTGTTGAGGGTCACGTGTCCAGGGTCGAGTTCGGCCGGGGGCGTTCGCGGCGTTAGATTCCCCCCGCCGTAAACCAGACTCCAGACTCCAGACACCAGACTCCGAAGTTCATGGACGTTCCGAAGAAATCCCGCCCGCGCCTCTTCCTGATCGACGGCTACGCCCTGATCTATCGCGCGTTCTTCGCGATGATCCAGCGGCCGCTGACGACGTCGCGCGGGGAGAACACGTCGGCGGCGTTCGGGTTCACGCGCTTCCTGATGAAGATCCTCGAGGAGTACGAGCCGGATTATCTCGGGGTCGTGCTGGACGCGGGGTCGAGCCATCGGGCGGAGCGGTACCCGGCGTACAAGGCCACGCGCGAGAAGATGCCGACGGACCTCGAGTGGTCGCTGCCGCGCATCCGCTCTGTGCTGGAAGGTTTCAAGGTGCCGATCATCGAGCTGCCGGATCACGAGGCCGATGATGTCATCGGCACGCTCGCGCTGAAGGCGGCGGAGCAGGGGCTGGAAGCCGTGATCGTCTCGGGCGACAAGGACTTCTACCAGCTCATCCGCGAGAACGTCTCGCTGCTCAATCCGGGACGTGGCGGCCAGGCGAACGTCGAGGAGGAGTGGGTCGGAACGGCGAACGCGGCCGAGCGGCTGGGTGTGCCGCCCGAGCACGTCGTCGACTACCTCGCGCTGATCGGCGACAGCTCGGACAACATCCCCGGTGCGAAGGGCATCGGTCCGAAGACGGCGATCCAGCTCATCGAGCAGTTCGGCAGCGTCGACGAGATCCTCGCCAACGCGGAGAGGATCACGAACAAGCGTGCGCGCGAGTCGGTGATCGCGAATGCGGATGACATCCGTCTCTCGCGCGATCTGGTCACGATCATGTCGGCGCTGCCCATCGACCTCGACCTCGAGGCGCTGCGCGTCGGGCATCCGGACCGCGAGAAGCTGCGCGACGTGTTCGTCGAGCTGGAGTTCACGTCGCTCGCGCGCGAGATGGCGGCGCCCGAAGAGTTGCCGCGCACGCTCGAGGGCGACTACACCGTGCTGGACACGGTGGAAAGGGTGGCCGCGCTGGTGGAGAAGGCGCAGGCGGCAGGACGTGTGTCCGTCGCCGCGATCGGTTCGGGCACTCACCCCATGCGCGACGAGCTGGTCGGCCTCGCACTCGCGGTCGACGCGGGCGAGGCCGCGTATCTGCCGCTGGGGCATCGTCGCCCGGGCGAGCTCGCGCTCGACGATGCGGGTGATGCGCGCAATCTGCCGGCACTCGACCATCCCGTGATGCGACCGCTCGCGGATCTGCTGGCGGATCCGGACGTCGAGAAGGTCGGTCACGACCTGAAGGGGGCGGAGCTGCGGCTGCGGCGGCACGGTGCGGAGCTGAACGGCGTCGCGTTCGACACCATGATCGCGTCCTACCTGATCGATCCGGGGCGACGCGACCATGCGCTGGATACGCTCGCACTCCAGTACCTCGGCCACCGCGCGATCACGCGCGAAGACCTGTGCGGGAAGGGCCGCGACGAGATTCCGCTGGCCGAGTGCGACGTCGTGCAGGCGGGCCGCTACGGCGCGGAGCAGGCCGACATGGCGCTGCGGCTGGTGGAGCCGTTCCGCGAGGAGATGGAGCGCACCGCGCTGCTGTCGCTGTTCCATGACATCGAGATGCCGCTGCTGCACGTGCTCGCGGACATGGAACGTTCGGGCATCCGCATCGACATCCCGTTCTTCAAAGAGATGCAGCGCAAGCTCGCGCGCGACCTGTCGCTGATCCAGCAGGAGATCTGGAAGCTGGCCGGCGGCGAGTTCAACATCAATTCGACGCCGCAGCTGCGCGAGGTGCTGTTCGAGAAGCTGCAGCTCCCGGTACTGCGCAAGACGAAGACCGGACCGTCCACCGATGCGGCCGTGCTCGAGGAGCTGGCCACACAGGGTCACGAATTGCCGCGGCTGCTGCTCGAGTTCCGGCAGCTCGACAAGCTCAAGGGCACGTACGTCGACCCGCTGCCGCTACAGGTGGATCGTGAGACGGGGCGGATCCACACGACGTTCGCGCAGACCGTCGCGGCGACGGGTCGCCTGTCATCGAACGATCCGAACCTCCAGAACATCCCGATCCGCACCGAAACCGGCGCGGAGATCCGCAAGGGCTTCATCCCCGCGGACGGGTGCGTGTTCATCTCCGCCGACTACTCGCAGATCGAGCTGCGCGTGCTCGCGCATTTCTCGGGCGACCCGGCGTTCGTCGACGCGTTCCGCGCGGGCGCCGACATCCACCGGCAGACCGCGGCCATCATGTACCAGGTGCCGGTGTCCGATGTGACGGCGGAGATGCGGGCGGCGGCGAAGACCGTGAACTTCGCGACGATCTACGGGATCGGTGCGTTCGCGCTGTCGCACCAGCTCGGCACCAGCGTAGCCGAGGCGAAGGAGTTCATCGAGCAGTACTTCCTGCGCTTCCCGGACGTGCGCAGGTACCTGGACGAGCAGATCGAAAAGGCGCGGAAGTTCGGGTACGTCGAGACGATCAGCGGCCGGCGCCGCTACATCCCGGAGATCCAGAGCCGCAACTACAGCATCCGCCAGTTCGGCGAGCGCGCGGCCACGAATGCGCCGGTGCAGGGCAGCGCCGCCGACATCATCAAGATCGCGATGATCCGCATCCACGACGCGCTGGCGGACCGGGCCGGCAGCCGGATGCTGCTCCAGGTCCACGACGAGCTGGTTTTCGAGGTTCCTGAATCCGACGCCGACGACGTGCGTACGATGGTGAAGGAGCTGATGGAGCACGCCGTCGAGCTGAAGGTCCCGCTCGAGGTGGCCACCGGTGTCGGCAGGAACTGGTACGAGTGCAAATGACGCTCCCTCCCCTAACGACCACCCGAGTCTGGAGTCTGGAGACTGGGGACTGGGGTCTGGTTCCCCGGACCAGGCGCGCAGCAAGCCAGGCACCAGACCTCAGACGCCAGACACCAGACTCGTTCTAGCAATGTCTCGCACCGGTGCCCTGGCCTTCACGTTCAAGCGCGGCGACGACGTCGTGAACCTCACCGAGATCCGCTCGACCTCGGAGGTGGTGCACGGCCTCGTTCGACTCGATGGTGAGAAGCTGGTCATCCAGTGGCGGACGTCGCGCTCGACGGATCGGGTGGGTGTGACGACCATCCGCACCGAGCACGAACTCGAGCCGGTGCGCGAGCTGGAGTTGCCGTTGTCGGCGATCGCGGGTGCGGAGGTGCGCCGGCTCTGGTGGCGCTGGCCGCCGGGGCTGCACCTGGTGCTCACTGCCGCGGATCTCAGGGCGTTCGAAGAAGTCGCGGGCGAGAACGGGCTGAAGCTGAAGCATCCGGCCGAGCTGGCCATACGGATCCGACGCTCGACGCGCATGGCTGCGCAACAGTTCGCGAGCGAGATCGAGCTTGCCCTGGCCGATCGCGCCCTCCGGCTCGCGGAGGGTTCGTCTGCTGACTCAGGGTCGCGGGTCGAGGGCCGGGGGGCGAGTGTCGGGGACCTGCCCGCGCCCGGTCCTGTCGGCCGCGCGCCCGATCGCGCAGAATCCGGACGATAGTTCCCCGCCTCTGAGATCCGGGAGTCCCCGATGGCCGTGCGCACGCACGCCGACATGATGCTGTACTCGGCGACGAAACTCACCATGTACACCGGTGGGAGAATCACCGGATCGGGTACCGGCGATGAGCGGGAAGACCGTCCCATCGTCGGCGGGAATCTGATAGAAGAACCCGGGCAGACGGCGGTCGAGATCACGTTCCACGTCAGCAAGCCCAGGCGGAGATCGAACCTCCGCCGCCCTCCGATCCCGAGCTTCCGCGCTGGCTGCGGTAACGAAGTGTGAAGCTCTATTCCGACCTGGCACGCTGGTGGCCGCTGCTCTCACCGCCGTCGCATTACGTCGAGGAGGCCGCGGACCTCGTGCCGGAGATGCTGGCCGCGACGGATCCGCCGCCGCACACCCTGCTCGAGCTGGGCTGCGGCGGCGGCAGCATGGCGTGGCATCTGAAGCAGCACTTCACGCTGACGCTGACGGATGTGTCGGCGCAGATGCTCGCAGTGAGCCGTTTGGCGAACCCGGAATGCGAGCACATCGTCGGGGACATGCGCTCGCTCGATCTCGGCCGCACGTTCGACCTCGTGTTCATCCACGACGCGATCATGTATGCAACCACGCCCGACGACGTGCGTGCGACGCTCGCGACCGCGGCACGCCACTGCCGAGCCGGAGGTGCGCTGATCGTCGTGCCGGACTACGTGCGCGAGACGTACGAGCCCGACACGTCGCATGGTGGCGAGGATGGAGCGGATGGTCGCGGGCTGCGGTACGTCGAGTGGCACTGGGACCCCGATCCGTCGGACGACACGGCCGAGAGCGCGTGGGCGTTCCTGCTGCGGGAAGCCGACGGCAGCGTGCACGTCGACATGGACCGGCACACGTTCGGCATATTCGCGCGGGCACGCTGGCTCTTCTGGCTCGAGGAAGCGGGGTTCGCCGCGCGCTCGCGCATGGACCCCTGGAATCGCGACGTCTTCGTCGGAGTTCGGCGGTAGCGATCCGCACGCTGGCATGGACCTCGCATTCGCGGGCGCACCCTGTGCCCGGAGAGGTCCATGCCCTACTACACCGTCGGCTACATGGTCGGCAGCCTGTCGAAGCAGTCGGAGGCATACATCCAGTTCACGGAGGGGCTGATCACGGACGACGGGCGCGTGACGAACGAATCTACCGAAGCGTTCCTCCGCACCTACATCGAGGAGCTGCACCGCTACATCACGCGCGTCTACACCGTGCTGCCGCGGAGCTCCGGCTAGCTCCGGTCCAGCTCCAGCTTCACGATGTACGGCACATCCATCTCGTCGAGCATCGTGCCCCACATGGCTTCGTTCACGACGGTCCCCAGCTGGAAGTATGGGGGCGTCTCGACCTCGAAGCGCGGCTCGCCGTCTGCCGACAGGGAAACCCAGGGTCCACTGTCGGGCGAGACCGCGCGCTGAAGCCAGACGGTGCCGTCGCCGCCGATCAGGAGCGCGCGGATCGGTGCGTAGTGCTCGGGCAGCGCCAACGCATCCCGCACCAGGTCTTCCGCCGACTGGCTGATCACCATGCCACCCGACCGGTTGCGCTCGATCTGCGGCGCGACCATCCCGACGCCGTGCGCGATCAGGCTGTCACGTACGGTCTGCGGGATGGGAACGAGCGGGAAGCGGAGCGTGCGACGCCAGACGTCGGCGCCGGAAGCATCCACACGTCGCACGTACACCGTTCCCGGAACGCTGTCCGTCCACTCCGCGATCGCGAAGCCCGTCCCGTCCGGTGCGAACGCGACCAATGGCGGCGCCGGCACCGGCTCCAGGCGGAAGATGCCGACATCGGGGATGTACATGCCCGCAGGGTTCTGTACGTGTGCGACGGTATCCGGCCGGGCGAGCGTGGCGTCCGCGAGGATCACGGCGGCGTCGATCGTGCCGTTTTCCGAGAGCAGGTATTCAGTCGGATACACGTAGACGCGCCCACCCACGAGCAGCCCTGTGATGCCCGGCGGTGCGGCCGACGGGTAGCCGTAGTCGTACGGCGTGCGATCGGTGGCCAGGTGTGTGCCGTCGAGCAGGAATCGCGAGATCTGCGGTGCGGGCCAGTTGCGAACCCACAGCGTGTCTCCGACGAAGCCGTGACCCGCAGCGGTCTCGAACTCGCCCGGGCCGCCGCCACGCCCGCCGATGCGTCGCAGCACCCGGCCGGCTGGATCGAGGACGAGGATCGTGCCCTCGTTCGCGATCCGCACGAACAGGTTGCCGCTGGCTGTTGCGACGAGTGCGGGCGCGCGTGTGAAGGCGAACTCCTCCGGTGCGTCGGGGCCGCCCAGCCGCAGGACTTCCGTGGCCTGCGCGACAGGGAACGCATCGAACGGTGCGTCCGCAGTGTCGGTGCCCGCGCAGGCGGCGGCGAGCACCAGAACGATCGGTGTGATGGGTCGCATGAGAGAGTGGAAGGGGGGCCGCGCGGGTTCGGTTCCCGCGCGGCCCGCGAGGTCAGCGCTTCGTGGTGATCGAGATCACGCCGTTGCGTGCGCGTTCGCCGTACAGCTGCACGGCCGCATCGCCCTTGATCACTTCGATCTTGTCGATGTCGAGCGCATCGATGTTCGACAGGCCGTTCCGGACGATCACGCCGTCGACGATGTAGATCGGCTGCGCGCCATCGCTGCGCACGGCCGAGCGCTCGAGGACGCTCACCTCGGCGCCGGCGCGCTTGAGGATCGACAGACGTTCATCCGCGACCCTCTCTGCGACCGCGGCGGCCCGCTCCCGGTCGATCCGGTCCTGCGTCGTCGATTCCTCCAACCTGCGAACCCTGAACTCCGACGGATCGGCTCTGCGCAGACGATTCTCGGTCTCCGCGATCCGTGCGACGGCTTCCCTTTCGACGGCGGCTTCGACAGCACGCCGGTACGCGGTGTCGACCGAAACCTCTGCCTTCGACGGAGCCGATACTTCACGCAGGCGATAGACGCCGCCCGCGGCTTCGATCTCGCGCAGCGCACGCACTGCAAACTCTCGCTCCGCGCGCGCCCTTGCCTCGAGCCGGACTTCGTACTCGGCCTCACCTGCGGACGGTTTCCAGGATCCCGGGCCGCTTTTCGTAGTGATAAGAATCACGCCGCGGACCGCACGCTCGCCGTACAGCGACTGCGCAGCACTTCCCTTCATGACGTCGACCACTTCGATGTCGAGGGGCTCGAGGTCGGCGATGTCCGGCACGATCACGCCGTCCACTACGAAGAGCGGCTTATGCTCCACGGGCACGTCGAGCGGTGTCGCTGTCAGCTCCGAGATGGCGGCCTCGGTTTCCGAGCGCGGAATGGGGTCGGTCGGCGGTGGTACGTCACACGCGAGTGCGACGACGAACGCGCCCGCGGCCGCGAATCCCGCCGCGCGCAGCGCGCGGAGACGGGGAAGATTGTCGGTCATGGCGAGGATCCTCCTTTCGATCATCCTGCGCGGATGCATCAGGGCGAGCGCCGGAACCGGCGCCCGGGTACGGCGCGCCGCCACCCCCAGCAGCATCGCACCGTACTCTTCGGGCGCCGCACCGGCCTTCAGAACGCGGCGGTCGCAGTCCAGCTCGATGGCCAGACGCAGGCGGCGCAGCTGCCACCACACCGCGGGACTCCAGGGCAGCAGTGCCGCGGCGACGCAGCCGAGCAGGAGCAGGCGCGTATCCCCCGCGCGCACATGCTCCCGCTCGTGCGCCACGGCCAGACGCCGCGTCGTCGAGGGTTCACCGAGCAGCCAGCGCGGCAGCACGATTGCCGGACGTACCACGCCGACGACCGCGGGCCCGACGCCGCTCGACACCAGCACGTTCTCATCCTCGACGCGGTCGCGGAGCCAGCGCTTCCGCTCCAGCCGCAGGCGCACGAGTGTGCCGATCAGCAGCGCGAGCATCAGCATCGATGCGACGAGTGTAGCCGCACCCGCGACGCGCTCGAAGCCATCCGGGATAGCCGGTAGCAGATCGCGCCAGCTCGCCTGCACGGGGTTTTCGACCGGCGCCGTCACAGTCTGCAGCGCATCCATCGCGACAATGGTCGAGACCGCTTCGTCCGCCGGCCCCGCGCTGCGCGACCAGAGCAGCGACGCCGGCGCCGAGATCACGGACGCCGCGAGTGCCAGCGCCCACGGCCAGCGCGCCGGCAGCTCCCACAGGCGCAGCACGCGCTCGCCCGCGAACGCCGCCAGCCCAAGCAGTGCCGGCACCAACACCGTGTAGACCAGCCAGCTCGTGCTCATCGACGCCTCCGCTTCAGACGCTCATCCAGTAGCTCGCGCATGCGCTCCAGCTCCGCACGCGTGAGCCCGCGTTCGCTCACCAGCTGCGCCAGCATCTGCTCCGCCGAACCGTGGAAGATCTTGTCCACGATCCGGCGCATCGCACTCCGACCCGCTTCGTCCGGTGCCACCAGCGGGTAGTAGCGGTACGCGCGACCCTCGCTCTCGTGTCGCACGTAGCCCTTCTCTTCCAGCGTCTGCAGCACCGACAGAACCGACGTGTACGCCAGCTCGTCCCGCAGGCGCTCCTTCACCTCCGTCACCGTGCCCGAGCCCAGCTCCCACAGGATGCTCATGACATCCAGCTCGCGCTCGGTGAACACCGTCTCATTCATATCGGGCTCCCGGGTTGTTCTACGGCTTCTCCCGTAGGCTAGAGGCTGAGGGTCCGTTTGTCAACGGGGTTTTCCGTAGATCCTCCTATATTGGTGCAATGAAAGGACTTCAACAGCATTCACCACAGAGGCGCAGAGGGCGCAGAGCCCCCCGGCCGCACCGGGAGTTGAGTTGATTCCCCGGGTGGGGTGGAGTGGTTCTCTGCGCTCTCTGCGGCTCTGCGGTGAATGCCGTTCGCGTCGGCAACGGTTAAGCTGGAAGGGATGAGGAACGGAGGCATGGAGCTCTCGGTAGTACGCCGCGTGTCGAAGCTTCGGCTGTTGCTGATCGTGTGTAGCGCGCTTCCATGCGCGGAGGCCGTGTCCGCGCAGGAAGCGGACACGGCGTGGAACACGTCGCGCGTGCTCGAGCTGGTGGAGCGTGCGCGGGTGCGCCGGCAGTTGCCGCTGGCGGATACGGCGCTGCGTAACTACCGGGCGATGGCGAACGGGTACGTGTACTTCTACCTGGATCGTCAGGCGACGGACGAGCGCACGCTGGTGAAGACGGACCAGATCGCGCTCGAAGTCTACTGGGCGTCGCCGGACCGCACGAAGCAGCGGATCGTTGGCCTGCGGGATGAGAGCCGGCTGCCGAACCGCATGCGGTACCATCTCGATCATCTCTCCGTCGTGCAGAACGGCTTTGGCGACATCATCCGCCTGGGTGATGGGGATGAAGTGTCGGACGTGCTGCATCCTGCCGCGCCGTCGAGCGAAGCGGTATACGACTTCCGGCTCGCGGACTCGCTGACGATCCGGCTGCCGGGCACGCCGGATCCCGTGCGCGTCTACGAAGTGAAGGTTCGACCGAAGAATCCGAACGAGTCGGCGCTGGTGGGTTCGGTCTTCATCGATCGTGCGGGCGGCGACATCGTGCGCATGACGTTCACGTTCACGCCCGCGTCGTACGTCGACCGCCGTCTCGACTACATCAACATCTCGCTGGACAACATCCGCTGGGAAGGGAAGTACTGGCTGCCGTTCGAGCAGGCGGTGGAGATCCGTCGCCAGATTCCGGAGCTGGACTTCGTGGCGGGCGCGGTGATCCAGGGCCGCTTCAAGGTGCGCGACTACGAGTTCAACCTGGATCTGCCGGATCAGCTCTTCATGGGCTACCGCGTGGTGGCGGTGCCCGAAGAGGAGCGGAAGTCGTACCCGTTCGAGACCGGCCTATACGACGACCTCGCCGATGCGGGCCTCGCACCGCCGCCGCAGATGGATGACATCCGAGCGGAAGCCGCGCGGCTGATGCGGCAGCGATTCCTGAGCGGGCTGCCTCGTCTGCGTCTGCATCTGCGCGATGCCTCTTCCGTCTTCCGGTACGGCCGTGCAGAGGGTGCGTTCGTGGGTGCGGGACTGTCGTACGCGGTCACGCAGGACTGGCGTGCGGAGCTGGCTTTCGGCCATGCATTCGCGGCCGAACGCGCGACGGTGATCGGTGGTGTGCGCGGCCCGCTGACGGCTGCGTGGTCGCTCCGTGTCGAGGGCTACGGCAACCGCGTGCGTGACATCGGGCCGCGGCCGGGTGCGGCCGGCGCGATGAACACGCTGCACGCGCTGTTCGGCGGCGAGGACTATGTGGATCCTTACCGTGCGCACGGGGGCGAGGGGATGGTGCGATGGGACATGACATCGCAGCGCTCGCTCGAGCTGTCGGCGCGCGTCGAGCGACACTCGTCTGCTGCGCGAGTGGCGGATCAGTCGCCGGTGGGCGGCGAGCCGTTCCGCGATGTGCGGCCGATCGACGAGGGCACGCTCGTCTCCGCGACACTTTCGCTCCGTCGGACAGCTGTGCTCGGCGCGGGCTTCACGTGGAGCGCCGGGCTGTCGGTCGAGGGCGGCTCACTCGATCCGGCCGCCGATTCGCTCGATCGGCGCGGCTTCATGCGACCTATCGCGGACGCGCTGCTCCGCTGGGAGGATGCGGCGCTGGCGCGACGTCTCACGGTGGATGTCGCCGGTGGTCTGGCGTTCGGTGAACCTCCGGCGCAGCGGCTCTTCCTCCTGGGCGGCCGCAACACGATCCCGGGTTACGAGTACCGCTCGTTCACAGGCGAAGCCTTTTTCCTCGCGGGCGCAATAGCCGAACAGGACATCGCCGGGCCGTGGCTTCGCCTGCGGCTGCTCGCTGGTGCGGGCGCGACCGGCTGGATCGACGAGTCCGCAACCGACGCGTTCGGATCCTTTGCACCCGCATCCGATTCCGACGGTCTGCGCGGTTACGGCGGCATCGGGGCCGGCCTCTTCTGGAACATCCTGCGCGTCGACCTGGTGCGGGGCTTCGACGGCGGCGACTGGAAGGCGTACATCTCCGTCGACCCCCGGTTGTGGAGCATCCTCTGATACTGCCGAGTCGGGAGTCGGGAGCCGGGAGCTGAGGATTCCGGCTGCGGCGGACCTCCTGGACCTCCCCGGCTTCACCGTTGTTCCTCGATTCCGACTCGCGACTCCCGACTCTCGACTCTCGACTCCCGACTCTATGCCGTCATGCCGTTGCGAGCTCGGTCTCCGGCGTCGCGGCCGCCGCCGCGGCCTCGGCCGCGCGGGACGGCGACCCCAGCATGACCAGCTCGCGCACGTTGACCTCGGCGGTCGGAATGGTGACGCCGTTGCGCTCGAAGCTGTCGTACTCGATCCGGCCCTCGATGTAGAGGCGGTCGCCCTTGCGGATGTAGTTCTCGGCGAGCTCGGCCAGCCGGTCCCACAGCGTCAGCCGGTGCCACTCCGTCCGGTCCTCCTGCGTGCCCTCGCGCACGATGCGCCGCGACGTAGCGAGCGACATGTGCGCGACCTTCGTCCCCGACGCGGTCGTCTGCACGTCCGGATCCCGTCCGACGTTGCCGACGAGGATCACCTTGTTGATCGACCTGCTCATCTTGCACGGCTCCTTTCCAGTTGGCGTCGGGGAGTGAGAGCAAAGATGAGGACTCCGAATGCAATTGGAATGTCCGGACGCGTCGATCTGCTGTCTGGCTGGGACGTCTTCAACAGAAGTCACCACAGAGGCGCAAAGAACGCCGAGAACTACAAGAGGGAAACATTGAATGTGGGGTGGTGTGGCTCTGCGAATCTCTGCGACTCTGCGGTGAATAAAACGCGAGGGCCTGCCGGATCGCATCCGACAGGCCCTCGAATCTGAAGTCGCGAAGGTTCAGTTCGCCGACCAGAACGTAGCCAGCGCCTCACCATCCGGCGACTCGCGCAGCTTCTCGAACGCGCGATTGCGGATCTGGCGGATGCGCTCGCGCGTTACTCCGAGCAGTGAACCGATCTCCTCGAGCGTACGCTCCTCACCATCATCGAGGCCGTAGTAGAGGTAGAGGATTTTGCGTTCGCGCTCGGTGAGGTACTTCTCGAACATGCGATCGAGGAACTCGCGCTGTGCCTGGGACTCGACGGTCTCCTCGATATCTTCGGCCTCGGCGCCGGCGAAGCGCTCGCCGAAGGAGGCGCTGTCGCGGTCGCCGCGATCGATGGGTGCGTCGAGAGAGAGCTCGGAGGCGGCCACGCGGCGCAGCGCGCGCACCGTCTCGATCGGCTCGCCCATCTCGTTGGCGATCTCCTGATCGGTAGGTGAGCGTCCGAGCAGCTGCGTGAGCGCAGTCTCCGTGCGCGAGAGCTTGACCAGATTCGAGTTCTGATTGAGCGGGATGCGCACCGAGCGGGTCTGCTCGGCCAGCGCCTGGAGCACGGTCTGGCGGATCCACCACACCGCGTAGGAAATGAACTTCACACCCTTGTCGGGATCGAACTTCTTGACGGCCTTGAGGAGCCCCTCGTTGCCGATGCAGACCAGCTCGGCGAGGCCCAGCCCCCGGCCCTGGTACTTCTTCACGTAGGAGATGACGAACCGCAGGTTCGCCGTGACCAGCCTCTCCGCCGCTTCCTTGTCACCCGCACGGGCTCGCCTTGCGAGCTCGCGCTCCTCCTGGGGCTCCTCGATCAGCGGGTACTTCTCGACGTCGTAGAGATACTGGTCGAAGGAGTCCAAAGCGCGGGAATTCACGAACATAGGCTCAGGCATCCTTTATGGGGAGTGAAAAAGCAAAAGCAGCGCGACCTCGATGACGAGGTCCGCTGCTCTACTTGTCTGTCCGCCGTTCCGGTCTCGCTGGCGTGTCGATCACCCGGAGGTGCCCCCCACACGGTTCCGGTCATGAGTTCGCCCAATATAAACGGAACGAGGTTTCAGTGGTACCCCACCTGGAGGCAGCCGCCTCGGCGGGCCCGTCCGGGTACCCTCGTGGTTGCGACCCGGTTCCCGCCCGTTCCGTCTATGAGTTTAAATCCATGAACGGCAATCACTTCGCTTCCTGGGCCCGGATCTCGTCGAGCGACGCGACCGCCCGGCGCAGGTGCGGGATCACGATCGATCCACCGACCACGAGCCCGATGGACAGGGTCTCCCAGATCTGTTCGTCGGAAGCCCCTTCCTCGGCGCAGCGGACTATGTGGTAGGTGATGCAGTCGTCGCAGCGCAGGACGAGGGAGGCGACGAGGCCGAGCAGCTCCTTCGTGCGCGCATCGAGCGCGCCCGGCTCGTAGGCGCGGGAGTCGAGCGCGAAGAAGCGGCGGATGTCGAGATTGTCCTGAGCGAGGATGCGGGCGTTCATGCGCTCGCGGAACTCGCGGAACTCACGAAGACTCATGATCCGATCGGCCCGATCTCGCCGGCGACGATATCGGCGGGCGGGCCGTCCCTGTAGATGAAGAGAGTGAACGCGCCGTCGCCGGTCTCGCAGCGGAGCGTGTCCGTGAGGAGGCCGGGGACGACGCTGGCGCTGGAGAGCGACGGGATGGGGACGCGGCGAGGTCGCATTCCGGCTTCACAAAGGAAGGCGGGCCCATCGGCATCGAGCACCAGCCAGCCGCTGCGATACGTGCCCGCGCCGCGCAGCCCGTGCACCGCGGCGTGTGCAACGCGTGCGGGACGGATGCCGTGCGGATCGATGTGCGCGAGGGTGCGCAGGCGTTTCGGCAGCTGGTCGGGGCTGCGCCAGCCCGGGTCGCCGAAGAATCCGCGGAAGCGCGCGTGGGCGGCGCCCAGTCCGAAGCGGGCGGCGCGCCAGAGCCGGGGCCCGGCCACCACCAGTGCGAGCAGAAGTCCGCCGGCCACGTAAGGCGCGCTCGCGGGCACGACCATCACGGCCGCGAGGATGGCCAGCGTCAGTGCGTTCTCCGCGAGACTGACGACCGAGTTCCAACGACGGTCGGAGAGGTTGATGATCACGCGCAGCCCTGAGCGGGCGGCGTGTGCGCCGAACGCGACGAGCGCGGCGAGGATTGCGGCGCCGAGTCGTACCGAGAAGGGCCAGCCGTCGAGCGCGAGTGCAGCGAGCAGTCCCGTGCCGCCGGGCCGCACGATCGTGTGCGCGGCGTGCCAGAACGAATCGATGTGCCGCAGCTTGTCGGTGACGACATCGATGGCGAGCAGGACGAGCGCACTGCCGAGCAGCAGTCCGTTCTCCAGTCCGCGGATGCCGACGGGGAGTTCGAGCCAGCCGAGGCGAGAGCCTATGCCGAGGAAGGCGACGCTGAGGTAGAGGTCGAGCCCGCCGGCGAATGCGGCGCCGATGAGGCGTGCGATCCCGATCATCGTCGGAAATTTAGCGATATCGGGTGCGGGCGGCGAACGCAGCGAGTCTGGAGCCTGGAGTCTGGGGTCTGGATCTGCGGTAGCATCTGTCGCAGTGGTATCGCTCGTCTCCATACACCAGACACCAGACCCCAGACTCCAGAAACAAGGGCCCAAGGGGCCCCGCAATGAGAGAAGCCCGGCGGGACGAATCCCACCGGGCTTCCCGGTCCGATCGAGCGACGCCCCTAGTTGCGACCGCTCTTGCGGACCTCCTCCTGCCGCTGCACGGGCTGGAACACGCAGCCCGTCGTCTCCAGCGGCACGTAGAGGATCCGGAGGTCATCCAGGTCCTCACGCAGGTCCTCGTTCTCCTCGAGGATCTTGGCGAAGTCACCGTCCATGCGAGCGGCACGGGCCTCGTCGAGCTCCTCACGAACATCCTGGACCTCCGCCGCATTGGCGTAGACCGGCATTCCGTTCACGGTCCCCAGGAACGCGAGGTCGTTCGACTGCACCATGGTGGCGCCGCCGTACGTCACGAACTCCCAGCTCTGGTTGCCGATCGTCACGTTGAGCGGCGCACCACGCACGTACCAGTCGGCGTCGCGCGCAACGGCCACCGTGCCTACGGCCTGGTTCAGAGGCACGCGGTTGCCGTTCACGACCACCAGCGTGTCGCCGCTGTCGTGCACGAACACCGCCTGCTGCATCCGGATTCCGCCCGTCGCGGTCGGATCGATCACGCACACCGTGATGTTGTCCTCACGCGGGGGAGGCGGCGGCTCGGGCGCGGGCGCCGGCGGCGGCGCGGGCGCAGGTGCCGGTGCGACGGCCACGGCCTGCGGCTGACGGAGACCCATCAGCAGGTGCAGTCCGACCTGACCGCCGATCTCGTGTACGAGCTTGCTCTCGACTTCGTCACCATCCGGCAGGTTCACATCGCCATTGTCCGGCAGATCGGCGCTGTACACCTGCGGCTTGTACATCCGGTCATTCGCTTCGAGACGCAGCGCGAAGCGCGGCGACAGCCGCACGTCCGCACCGAGGCCTACGAGACCCGCCAGCACCTTCTGCTCACCGAGTGCCCAGTTCGTCTGGTCCGCACCCGTGCCTACGCTGAACGGAGCACATGCCCACGTCTCGTTCTCCTGCGGGTCCGAGCACGTGAAGTCGTCACCCGCCGGATTGTGCCACTTGCCACCGATGCCGAGTGCCAGGTAGGGCAGGAACTCGGTCCCCGTCCATTCCTCGTTCGGCACCTTGAAGCGGAACATCAGGTCGCCCGTCCCGCTCCACAGATTCACGTGGTCGATCAGCTCCACGTCGTCTGCGACGACGGGCCGATCCGCGTACGTGGCGTTCGCGCGCAGCCCGATCCGATCACTCAGCCAGAACGTGATCTGAGCACCGGCCAGCGGGCCGGCGTCGAAGCGGACGTCCTCGCCTGTCGTCGCGTCGCCGAGACCCGTTTCATCCGAGCCCAGCATTGCGGTGTAGTACGAGTAACCACCGTTCACTCCGAAGTCGAAACGGTACCGCTGCGCTTCCACAGGAACTGCCACGGCTGCCAGTAAGCCCGCCGCAAGGGCGAGCCTGCCCATTCCCTTCATAGCTTCCTCCTCAGTCTCCATTTCCCTGCGACGACGGCGCCGACTTGTAACGCGGCCGCCCCCTTTCCAGGCAGGTCGATGCAGTTGCAGGAAGCTTGCCAGCTACGGCAAGTCAATGTGCCGTCGGAGGTTGGGGAATGCGTTCGTTTTGCTGCGGGAGGCGGTGATGCGGGAGGCGATGGAGCGGGAGGCGAACGACGCCAACTGCGGGGGGCTGCGGGTGAATGCGGGAGGCGTACTTGGGAACGGCGGGAGGCATACTGCGGGAGGCGTGAGGCGGGAGGCATGCTGCGGGAAAACGGGGACTGCGGGTGAACGGCCGGACTGCGGGTGACAGCGGGAAGGCGGGTGAACGGCCGGACTGCGGGTGACAGCGGGAAGGCGGGTGGAAGCGGCGCGGGAGAGAAGGTCGCACTACCGGATTGGACGTTCTCACGAGCAAGGCCGAACGGAACGTCCTCTTCCTTGTCTCCGCGGCAGATGGACAGAATCGCAATCGTATCCGCATATGCGGCTCCGTTGCGAACTCCGCGCGCGCACGCCTCACCGCTTCCGTCGCTGACATGACACGCGCTACGCGTGTGCAGACTGAATGCGCCACGTGCAGGAAGTCGATGGGATATGCAGTGAACTCTGCCCCAACGGGGGCGCATTCTTCGACTGGCGTCAGTCTGACCGCGCCTCGAGCAGTGAACGATGCCCCAGCACATCGGTAGCAAGTGCTGGGGTCATTATCACAGCTCCACGCGCAGCCAACCATGCCCCACAGCTCGCTGTGTGCACGCGTGGGGTAAGACTCACAGCACTCGCGTGCCTCGCCGGCCGGACGCACCCCGCGCGCCCGGAGACCCTCCCCAAATCACGGAGGATGACCCGAGCCCCCGCGTTTCCCGCAGTCGCCTCCCGCCGTCCCGCCGTCCCGCCGCCTCCCGCAGTCCCGCCGCCTCCCGCATTTCCCGCAGT
>CAYUIG010000059.1:0-18153 GCA_964444685.1 uncultured Gemmatimonadaceae bacterium
GCGCCGCGAACGCGGCGGAAACCAGGTGTTACTCATGTCCTGAGACAAACCTGTTACCTATGTCTCGAGACCGTACCCCCGCAGTTTGCCTCCCGCTGCTCGCCTCCCGTCGTCACCCGCATTTGACCCCGCAGTTGGCGCAGTACGCCTCCCGCTGTAACGCCTCCCGCCGTACGCCTCCCGATGTTCAGCTTTCAAGAAAAGCGATGACCTTCGAGATGTCCTCCCGCAATGTGCGGTGCCCCAGCACGCAAAACCGCAGCGCGTACATCCCGCGGACGCGAGTGGAGGAGATCAGACCGAGCCCGCTGTCGGCGAGACGTCGCACGAGGGAGGCGTTGACGGCGTCGGAATCGTCGGCGACGCGCCGGAAGCAGACGATGCCGAGGCGGGCCGGCGTGAGCAGCTCGAGCACGGGTGAAGCGTCGATGCGAGACGCCGCCCACTCCGTCAAATCCAGAGTGCGGTCGATGGTCGAGCGGAACGCGTCGAGTCCGAACGTGCGGATGGACAGCCACACCTTCAGGGCGCGCGCCGAGCGGGTGAGCTGGATGCCGCGCTCGCCGAAGTTGACCGCGCCCTCGCCGTGGTCGAACGACTCGGTGCGGCGGCGCGTCGAGGTGTCCTGGAGGTAGGCGGGCGCGACGTGGAACGCGCGTTCGAGCGCGTCGCCGTCGCGGACGAGCAGGCAGCCGCACTCGAAGGGCTGGTAGAGCCATTTGTGCGGATCCAGCGCCACGGAGTCCGCACGTGCAAGCCCGTCCAACAGTGCGCGTCCGCGCTCCGTCAGGACCGCGAAGCCGCCGTACGCGGCGTCGACGTGCAGCCAGAGGCCGAACTCGTCGCACAGATCGGCGAGCGCCGGCAGGGGATCCACCGCGCCCGTGCTCGTCGTCCCGGCGCTCGCCACCACGAGGAACGGCTTCAGGTCGTCCGTCCGATCCGATTCCACAGCAGCGCGCAGGGCCTCGACGGAGAGGCGGTCGGAAGAGTCGACCGCGATCCTGCGGATGCGATCGTCGCCGAACCCGAGCACGCGCAGCGCCCGCGGCACGGAGGAGTGCGCCTCCTCGGAGATGTACGCCACCGCGAGCGGGTCATGCGCGCCGAAGCGGTCGATGCGGGCGCAGGCGATCGCGGTGAGGTTTGCGGCGGAGCCGCCGCTCACGAACAGCCCCGACGCCGACGGCGGATACCCGATCCAGGAGCGGAACCAGTCGAGCACGACGAGCTCGACGGTGGACGCGCCGGAGGATCCGAGCCACGTGCCCTGGAACACGTCGAATCCGGCCGCGATGAAGTCGGCGAGCACGCCCGGCCACGTCGGCGACCCCGGCACGAACGCAAGGAAGCGCGGGTGATCGACGCGCACACCGTGCGCGAGGATGTCGTCGGTGAGCGTGCGCAGCAGCACGTCGAACGGTGCAGGGGAAGCGTCGCCGACGAGTGGTTCAAGCGCAGCGCGCGGCGCGCCGCGCCACGCCGGCTGTTCGTCGAGCGTGGCGATTCTCTCAACGAGTCGGTCGACCACGGCGTAGCCCATGCGGCGCATGGTCTCGGGGTCGAGCTCGAGCGGATCGTGTTCGTTCACGTGGGGGAGACTGGCGCGGTTGCACGATTCAGGCAACCTTGAGGAATCGTCCTCCTGGAGGCCGCATGTCCCGAACGGCCGCCGCAGCGCTCATCATCGCCACGTTCGTCGCCGCACCCGCCCACGCGCAGGATATCGAGGGCACGGTGATCGACGGCGCTGGCGATCCCATCATCGCGGCCGGGATCGAGCTGGTGGATCCCGACGGCACCGTTCGCGACACCGCACTCAGCGATCTGGACGGCGCGTTCACCCTGCACGCGCCGTTTCCCGGGCTGTGGGGACTGCGTGTGGCGCGCATCGGCTTCGACAGCGTGCGCGTCGACTCGCTGCGTGTCGGCGGCGGCGAACGTGTGACCGTGGTCGTGCGCATGGGCGAACGCGCGATCGCGCTCGAGCCGATCGAGGTCACGGCGCGGCGGATCACGAGCGCGCGGCTTGCCGCGTTCTACCAGCGCGTGGAACGTTCGCGCGCACTCGGGATCGGTGACGTGCTCGGCCGCGCGGAGATCGAAGCGCGGGGCGCCGTCGCCACGACGGACCTGCTGCGCACGATCCCGAGTGTGCGCATCGAGCGGCAGGGACTGCTCCGGCTGCGCGGCTGTTCGCCGAAGCTGTACGTCGACGGCGTGCTGCTCAATCGCTTCGGTACGGTGAGCCTCGATGAGGTGTCGCTCCCGGGCGATGTCGAGGGCATCGAGGTCTACCGGGGGTTCGCGCAGATGCCGGCGGAGTTCCCGGATCCCGACGGCTGCGGCGTCGTGCTGGTGTGGACGCGTCGCGCGGTGGAGGGCGGCCGGCCATGGGACTGGAAGCGGCTGCTGCTCGCGCTGGGCGGGATCGCGCTCGTGATCTGGCTGGTGAAATGAAAAAGGGCCCGCGGCGAACCGCGGGCCCTTCGTCATGACGGAAGGAACGGCCTAGTAGCGACGCGGGCCGCCCTGGCCGCGGCCGGCACCGCCGCGGGGCGAGCCCGAGCCGTAGCCGCCCTCACGCCGCTGGCCGCCACCCTGCGGCGGGTTCGCCGGCGGGTTCAGCCGCTCGACGTTCGCCGCCTTCGGGCCCTTGGCCTCCTCGATCACGTCGAACTCGACCGGCTCCCCCTCGTACAGCACCTTGAATCCGCTGCCGGAAATGGCGCTGTAGTGGACGAAGACGTCCGGGCCATCCTCACGCTGAAGGAAGCCGTACCCCTTCTCCTGGGAGAACCACTTGACCGTGCCGTTCGTACGAGCCATCGCTGCAACTCCTGATGTGTAGGGTCTGTCGTGTTGCGGTGGGGCTGCGATGTCCCGTACCCGGCAACCGACTCGTGCCGCGTATTCCTCGCCACGCGGCGGGCGAATAAAAAAGGGGAACCCGCTCCGTCTCTCGCAGGTCCCCACGGGGTCATCGGCCGGCCTCCGGCCCGGCGCACTGCATTCGGAAACCGCCCGCGTCAGCGACATCCAAGCTAGACGGAGCGCCAGCAGGCGGTCAAGGGCACGATTGACGATACCCGAGCGGGTGCCTACCCTCCTGCCCGGGAGGTACCATGGCAAAGACGAAAGAGGCGCCCGCAGGAGGCGCATTCAGGCTGCGCGTGTCCGACGTGCTCGAAGTCCCGCTGCGCGGGATACTGGTCCGCTTCCGGGTGCTGGACGGCCGCCCCTCGATCGGCGACCTGAAGCCCGGCCGCCAGCTCCGCATGGCCGGCCCCGACGGCGCCGAACGCACCGTGACGATCGTGGACCACGCCGTGACCGGCGGACGCCAGACGCAGGAGCGGCTCGATACGCTGCGCGAGCTGGACGTGATCGTCTCGGCGGAGGAGGGCCGTCCGATCGGTCTCGGCTGGACCGCCAGCGGGCCCGTGCGCGAGTAGACGCATGGCCGGCCGCCTCGTCTTCCTGACGGGGGCCACCGGCTTCATCGGCGGCCGCGTCGCCCGCGCGTTCCTCGCCCGCGGCGACCGCGTCCGCTGCCTCGTCCGCGAACCGCGTCGCGCCGCCGCACTCGAGAGCGGCGGCGCCGAGCTCATTCCCGGCGACATCACCGATCCGGTCGCGCTCGAGCACGGCTGCCGCAACGCCGACCTCGCCATTCACCTCGCCGCATTGTACGACCTCGGCCCGGTCGATGCCGCCGAGATGGAGCGCGTCAACGTGGACGGCACCGCGGACTTCCTGCGCGCCGCGCGCAACGCGGGCGTGCCGAAGACCGTGTACATCTCGACCACGGCTGCACTGGGTCCCGCACCGAACGGCGTGGGGGACGAGCAGATGCGCTGGTCGATTCCGTTCCCCAGCCTCTACCACCGCACCAAGACGCGCGCACACGAGCTCGCACTCGAAGCACAGAAGCGTGGCGACCCGGTCGTGATCGTGTGCCCGGCGTTCGTCTATGGTCCGGGCGACGAAGGCCCGGGCGGCATGTTCCTGCGCGATCTGCTGCGCGGCCGACTGCCCGGACTGCTCGCCGACCCCGCGTGGTACTCGTACGTGTACATCGACGATGTCGTGGCCGGCATCATCGCTGTCTGCGATCGTGGTACCATCGGCGCGACCTACGTCCTGTCAGGCGATGGAATGACGCTGAACGAGTTCGCCGCGCGCGCCGCCAGGCTCGCGGGACGCAAACCGCCAAGGCTCCGCTTCCCGAACGGCCTCGCGCGCCTCACGGGCAGCCTGCTCGACCGCGTGTCGCGACGCACGGGGAAGCGCTTCAGCATGAGTCGCGAGACCGTGCAGGTGTCCTCCGGCCACCGCTGGGTGCACTCGCACGAGCGCGCCACGCAGGAGCTGGGATACCGGCCGCGCAGCGTTGCCGAGGGTCTGCCGGAAACGATCGAGTGGCTGAAGACGCGCTAACGGCGCGTTGCGACGACGAGCTTCCAGGATCCCTCGCGACCCGCATCTTCCGGGTGCAGCCCGGCTTCGCGGATGGCGGCGAGGAGCGCAGCAGGGGGATGTACGAAGACGCGGAAGTCCTTCCGCCTCAGCTTCTGTCCGAAGTTCACGAGCTGCACGAAGAGACGTGACCACCACGCGTCCTCGGGGAAGCTGACCGCGAGCACGCTGCGCGTCACGCGCGCCGCTCGCGCGAGCAGCGCAACGCCCTCCGGATAACAGCAGACGACACGATCGAGGACGACGACATCGCGCGGTTCGACGTCCTGGAGCGTGGTGAAGTCTCCCTGCACGATCTGCACGCGGTCGGCGACGCCCTTCTCGCGCGCGAGTGAGCGTGCTGCGGAGACGAACGCGGGTGCGGCGTCGACGAGGAGGGCTTCGCGGGCGTTGCGATCGAGGAGCTCGAGCGAGAGATCACCGATGCCGGCGCCGACTTCCAGGACGCTCTTGTTCTCGAGGGATGTCGTGCGCTCGAGGGTTTCGACGAGACGCCGCGCGCGATCGGTGATGCCCGAGCGGCGGTAGCGCTTCAGCTCGCTGCGTGCGCGCCGGTCGGAGAACACCTCCTCCACTCCCGCGGGCCCGCAGGCGCACGGCATGTCAGTCCGCTTCCTCCGGTGCGCGCCACTTGACCCAGTCGAACGCGGTATGGCAGCGGCGGCACCAGTAGGTGGCGACGGAGAGCTGCGGCCCGAACGGCGAGTGCAGCTCCGTTTCGTCCTGCTCGCAGAACGGGCAGGTCACGTGCTCGGGCAGGCCGAGCTCGGCGGCGTCGTGCAGCGGGCGCGCCATCAGTCCATCAGGAACGCGCGGTTCCGATCGCCGCGCACGCGCCGGATCGTTTCGGCGTCCGGCGCGGTGCCGGTGGTGCGGCGGCGCGCGGCGTCGAAGTCGCTGAAGTCGAGGTCGAACCCAATCGCTTCATTCTCACCGACGACCTTCGCTGCAGTGAGCAGAGGCATGATGCGCTCCATGAACCGCTGGCGCAGCGTGTCGGCATCGGCGTCCATGATGCCGGCCGCCTGGAGCGCTGCGGCATGCGCGTTGTCACCGAACCAGCGCATCACGCCGAACGCATTCTCCAGCGCGGTTGCGATCGCTTCGCGCGGTTCATCGCCGCCGCCGGCGAGCCGCTTCACCCATGCCTGCGCATGCGCGAAGTGGAACTGCTCCTCATCGATCAGCTTCGCCACACGCTGCTTCAGCGGCGCATACGACGAATCACGCAACGCCTCGAGCTGCACCGTCAAAGCCGTATCCACCAGAGCATTCAGCGCCACCAGCGCGGGCCAGTCCTTCGGCGAATCATCGAGCGTTTCGATGCTCGCGTACTGCTCCGGCGCGCGCCCGTGCTCGAGCGCATCGACGTCCTCATCGAAATCCTTCAGCAGCGCGTAGAGCAGCCGGCTGTGGCCCCATTCGTCCTGCGCCATCGATGCGCACGCGATGCCGGCCTCCAGTTCGGGTGCGCCCAGCAGCCAGTCGGCGTAGCGGGTGCCGAGCAGCCGCTTGCTGTCGGCCAGCGCGAGGATCAGATCGCGCGTCGCGGCCCGGACCTCGGGCGTCAGATCCATTGCCGGCTCAGCCACGGACGCCCGTATCACGGTCGACATTGAACACCTCGTGCATGTGGTCGCGCGGGACGACCCACATGTCGAACCACTTCTCTTCGTCGTATGTGTTGTACGCGTAAACGCGCGCCAGCTCGTGATCGGGCGCGTTCAGGTTGCCGATGTGCCGGAGCGGCTCGCCCCGTGACTTGCGTGCGAATACCTCGTAGACCATTACGCCGCCACCCCGAATTGCCTGAGCAGGGCCCGCCCCTCCGGCGTCATGCGCGACGCCGTCCACGGCGGATCCCATACGTGCTCGATCACCACGTCGTCGATCCCGTCCTCCGCGACCAGCCGCTCGGTGATGTCCTGACGGATGAAGTCCATGCAGGGACACGCGGTCGCCGTGAAGGTGAGGTCGACCTCGACGCGCGCACCGGCGCGTCGCACGTCGTAGATGAGGCCGAGATCCACGAGACTCACGGGCAGCTCCGGATCCCGCACCTCGCGCAGCGCGCGCCACACCGCCGCGATCTCCTCCGGCGCGGTCTCCCAGGGCCGCGTCGCAGCCGGTCCGGTTACGCTGCTCATGCCGCGCGCAGCATGCGTTCGACCGCGCCGTGGCTGCGGCGCACGGACTCGACGTAGATCTCGTTCATCGGGCCGCGCGCCTTCCAGCGCTCGAACACGCGATCCCACGTGACCTGCCCGCCGTCGAAGTCCCAGCGCTTCGCCGCGGCGTCGTACTGGCACGGGAACGGGAAGTCGAGCACGTACTGCCCGGCCGCGTCGTCGTAGTGCGCCGGGACGTGGATGCCGATCGATTCACACAGCGGCACCGTTGCGGACATCCAGGTCTGGCGGAGCTGGTCGTTGGTCATCCCCTTCAGCCGGTACTCGAGCTGCCCGGAGTGCCGCTTCATGTCATCGGGGAGGCCGAACCACTCGACCGTCATCGGGAACATCCAGTCCACCGCGCGCTGCAGCTTCTCCTTCGCCTCGCCTCCTGCCTGCGCCAGCCGCTTCATCCACACCTCGCCGTGGCGCAGGTGGAACGTCTCCTCGAGGTCCACCTTCACGAGCGCGCGCTTGAGCGGGCCGTAGCTCGTGTTGCGGAAGACGTCGGAGAGCAGCGTGATGCCGGCGCGGTCGAAGAAGCCGTTCGCCGTGACCAGCTCGGCCCACGACTCGAGCGGCTGATCGAAGCCGTACGGGTGCTTGAACTCGTGCGGCTCGCGGCCGTACACGAGCTGCTCCTTGTCGAGGCCCATGTCCTCGAGGATGCGGTACGCGATGTTCGCGTGCGCGAGCTCGTCCTGGATGATCGCGACCGCGGACACCTGCGTGTTGATGGACGGCGCATCCTGCGCCGCCATCCAGTACGCGGGCGCCGACATCAGTTCGGTGTCTGCCTGCACGAGGAGCTGGACGATGAGCGCCTTGCGGTAGCCCTCCGTCATCTCGTCCGGCGACTCCAGGATGTAACCCTCCTGGACCTTCTTCTTGATCTCGTCTTCGGTGAAGCGGGCCATGGCTCTCTCCGTGTGGGCTGGTCCCAATGATGGCCGGAATCGGGCGTGGGGCGCAACCGGCCCCCGGCACAGGGATTGCCCTTTCACGCGCAAGGTTGACGCGCAGGAGAAGGCATGGATCGCGAAGAAGAGGGGCGCAGGGACCCGGCCGCGGAAACGCCGTCCGGGCCGGAGCACGCAGCGGAGCCGGAGGCGCGCACGCCCTGGCACCGGCGACGCTGGGCATACATCGCGGGCGCGGTCATCGCCGTGCTCGCGCTTCTCACTGCCGTACTCTGGCAGCGCTGCGGTCTGCGCGGCTGTCCGGATGTCGATGAGCTCAAGGGCCGCATGCCGGACGAGGCGTCGACGGTCCTGGACCGGAACGGCGACGAGATCGGCAAGCTGTACGTCACGCATCGCATCGCCGTCCCCATCGATTCGATTCCGGAGGTCGTGCGCGAGGCGTTCATCGCGATCGAGGATCGCCGCTTCCGCGAGCACGGCGGCGTCGACTGGCGGCGCGTGCTGGGCGCGTTCTGGACCAACGTGCGCGCAATGGACATCGAGGAAGGCTCGAGCACGATCACGATGCAGCTCGCGCGCAACGCCTTCCCGGACAAGCTCCCGGCCAACCGCCAGACGATCTGGCGAAAGCTGGGCGAGGCGAGGGTCGCGAAGGAGATCGAGGAGCGCTACAGCAAGGACCAGATCCTCGAGCTGTACCTGAACCAGATCTACTTCGGCAGCGGCGCATGGGGTATCGAGGCCGCGGCACAGGAGTACTTCGGCAAGCACGTCTGGGATCTCGAGCTCTCCGAGGCCGCGATGCTGGCCGCACTGCCGCGCGCGCCGTCGCGCTTCAACCCGCGCGCAAACGAAGAGGCCGCACTCGAAGGCCGCAGCCTCGTGCTCGCACGCATGGCGGAACAGGGCCGCATCACCGCGGAGGAGGCGGAAGAGGCGGCCGATGCGGAGCTGGAGCTGCGCCGGCGCGACCTGACCACGGGCGAACGCGCACCATACTTCCTCGAGGCTGTGCGCCGCGTGCTGGAGGATCAGCTCGGCGATGCGCTGTACACCGAAGGCTACGTCATCCGCACCACGCTCGACCTTTCCGCGCAGAAACAGGTGGAGGAGGCGCTGTTCGCCCAGCTCCAGCGCATCGAGTCGGGCGCATACGGCACGTTCCGCCACGAGACGTACGCGAGCGTGCACGAGGACAGTGCGTCGCTCGCGCACGGGACGCCGTACCTGCAGGGTGCTGCGGTCGTGATGGACGCGCGCACGGGCGACGTGATCGCACTCGTCGGCGGGCGCGATTTCGACGACTCGCAATTCAACCGCGCCACGCAGGCGTTGCGCCAGCCGGGCAGCGCGTTCAAGCCATTCGTGTACACGGCCGCGCTGCAAACGGGAACCCCGCCCACGCACAGGCTGATGGATGAACCGGTGCGCCTCGTACTCGATGATGGCCGCGCGTGGGAGCCCGGCAACTACGACGGCAGCTATTCCGGCGCCGTTACCATGCGCCATGCGCTCACGCACTCGAAGAACGTGCCGACGGTGCGGCTCGCGTTCGAGGTCGGCGTTCCGCGCGTCGCCGCGCTCGCGGAGCGGCTGCTGCTCCAGGACATGCCCACGAACCCGTCCATGGTGCTGGGCACCGCGGAGGTGACGCCGCTCCAGCTCACCGCGGCGTACGCAACGTATGCGACGCTGGGTCAGAGACCGCGTCCCCGCTTCGTCACCGCCGTCGAGGACCGCACGGGACGGACGGTGTACGCGGAGCCGGTCGTCGCCGAGGGGCTGCTCGATCCCGCTCTGGCGTTCCTTACCGTGAGCCTGCTGCGCGACGTCGTGGATCGCGGCACCGGGTGGCCGGTGCGCTCCGTCGGATTCCGCGGTGCCGCGGGCGGCAAGACGGGCACGACGCAGGATGCGGCCGACGTGTGGTTCGTCGGCTTCACGCCCGAGTACGTGGGCACGGTGTGGATGGGCTTCGACCGGCGGCAGCGCATCGTGCGCGGCGCCACGGGTGGCGAGCTCGCGGCGCCCGTCTGGGGCCGCTTCATGCGCCAGATCGCCGAGCCGGCCGAGGGCTGGCCCGTTCCCGCGGGCATCGAAACGCGCACGGTCGACGAATACGGCGCGGTGGTGGCTGACAACTGCCCGCTGGTCGGCGCAGCGACGCGTACCGAGTACTTCCTCGCCGGCACCGTCCCGGCCGTGGACTGCTGGCCGGACGGCTACCTTACGTACGCGGACTCGCTCGCAATGTATGCCGACAGCACGGAAGAGGGCTGGTGGCAGCGGATGCGCGAGCGGTTGTTCGGCGAGGATGAGGAAGAACGGCTGCGCGACTCGATCCGCCTCGATTCGCTGCGGCGCGTGGCGGATTCGCTGCGCGCACGGACGCGCGACACGCTGATCCTGCGGAGCGACACCATGCGCGATACGATCGGCGACACCCTGCGCATACGCCGCGACACCGTGCGCGACACGCTTCGGCGCGACACGACCCGGGACACGATCCGCGTCCCGCAGCGCGATACGTTCCAGATCCCGCAGCGTGACACGTTCCGCATCCCGCCACGTGACACGACGGTGGACACGACCGGGTCGCAACCGATGGTGCTCGGGCGCTTCCGCTGACGCCGGGCGTTTGACAGCGCGCTCGGCGCCTCGCCAGACTCCTGCCCCGGGTGCGGCATTCGGGCCGCCCCGCAATGGAGGTGACTCTTGCAGATGCTGGTACTCGGCGCCGGGCTACAGGGCTCGGCGTGTGCATACGACCTGTTGCAGAACCCGGATGTCCAGCGCGTCGTGCTCGCGGATCTGCGGCACGACGCGCTTCCACCGTTCCTCGAGCCCCATCGCGACGAGCCGCGCCTCGAGCTGCTCGTACTCGACGCGCGCGATGAGACCGCACTGCGCGCCGCGATGCGCGGCATGGGCGCGTGCATGAATGCGCTCCCCTACTACTTCAACGAGAGCGTGTCGCGCGCCGCAACCGAGATGGGCGTCCACGCCTGCGACCTGGGCGGCAACACCGAGATCGTCTCCCGCCAGCTCGAGCTCGACGAGGCCGCGCGCGCGAAGAACATCTCGATCATCCCGGACTGCGGACTCGCACCCGGCATGGTCAACATCCTCGCCGAGGATGGCATTCAGGCGCTCGACCACACGGATTCGGTGCGCATCTACGTGGGCGGGCTGCCGCAGCATCCGAAGCCGCCGCTCAACTACCAGATCGTTTACTCGCTCGAGGGCGTGCTCGACTACTACACGACACCGTCGTGGGTCGTCCGTGAGGGCAAGCCGACGCAGGTCGACGCGCTCTCCGAGGTCGTGCCCATCGAATTCCCCGAGCCCGTCGGGACCCTCGAGGCGTTCCACACCGCAGGTGGCTTGTCGACCATGGCGTGGTCGTACGAGGGGCGCATCCGCACGATGGAGTACAAGACGCTCCGCTACCCGGGCCACGCGGAGATCATGCGCGTCATCCGCGAGCTCGGGATGCTCGACCTCCAGCCCGTGCAGGTGCGCGGGGCCGAGGTCGTTCCGCGCGACGTCTTCATCGCCTGCGTCGAACCGCGCCTCCGCCGCCCGGCAGGTCGCGATCTCGTCGCCCTGCGCGTCGAGGTCGAGGGCGAGAAGGTTGGAAAACCCCGGCGCGTCGTCTACGACCTGCTCGACTGGTACGACGAGGAAGCCGGCATCAGCGCGATGGAACGAACCACCGGCTTCTCGCTGTCCATCACCGGGCAGATGCAGGCCAGCGGCAGAATCACCCTCCGCGGCGTCGCGACCCCCGACCGCGCGGTGCCGGCCCAGGAGTACGTGGCCGCCCTCGCCGAACGCGGCATCCAGATCGGCCGGCGCATCGAGTAATCGGGAACGCTTCTGGCATTGACAGGTCCCGTAACCGCGCACTGGCCGCGTCCCGGGCGGGAAATGGCTTGGCGCAACGAGGACCGATCGGCGGGGCACGGCCCCGCCGCCTGATGCGAGGGTGCAACAATGCCATGGGCCAACCGTAACGTCAGGACCACCGAGTGGGTCCTCGAGGAGATGTACCAGACCGGCCGGCTGTGGATGAACGACGTCGCCCGACGGCGACGGCTCGCCCACGTCGGCCCTGATGACGACTCCTTCGAGGCCGCCCGCGAGGACCTGCGGCGCCGCTTCGAGCACCTCTATTCCGAGTTCTGCGACCGGGTGGACGGGGAGTAGGGTCCCTTCTTCCCTTCCGCACCCCGTTTCTGGGGTCTGGGGTCTGGTGTCTGGAGTCTGGTTTACGGCGGGTGCAACAACCAGACACCAGGAACCAGACCCCAGACTCCAGACCCCTTCGAAAATCGTGGCCTCCGTCAGGCCCGTCGATTAGATTTGAAGGACGATCCCCGAGCGTAGCGATCGTCCCCTTCCACCCGGGACGGTCGGGGCCGCGGGGAGGGCGGCCGCGCCCACCCCGGCGAGACTCCGTCCGATCCGTCAAGTGGTTGTCTCGCAAGGCATTGCGGCGTTTCCGGGCGTGCCCTGGCTATTCCAATGAGGGTTGAAAAAGGGCGCCCAAACCGTTAGTTTTACAGGCGATCCGGAGCCCTGAAATCGGGGGTTGCGGACTGCTCGGAGCAGGCTGGAGGCGGAGTCCCATGAGGGGCTCTGCAACCATCGAATCGAAGGGAGCGGCCTTGGCTACTGTGAGCATGCCGACGGCGACCGAGCGGGCGCTGGCGCAGCTGAACGACAGCGAGCTCGTGGCGGCGCACCTGGAGGGTCATCCGGCGGCGTTTTCGGAGCTGTACGACAGGTACCATGACCGGCTGGTGAACTTCATCGGCCGGAAGACGGGGGACCGCGATCGTGCGGAGGACCTGGTGCAGGAGGCGTTCATCCGCGTGACGCGGCATCTGCACCGGTTCGACCAGACGAAGAAGTTCTCGACCTGGATCTACACGATCTGCTCGAACCTGTCGAAGAACGAGCTGCGCAACCGTTCGCGCAGCCCGCTCGTGCTCTTCCAGAAGCTGACGACGCACTGGGAGCCGGACCACCGTCCGCTGCAGTTCGAGGATCTGACGAGCCGACCGGACGATCTGTACCGGAAGCGGTATCTGCAGAAGATCGTCGAGGAGACGGTGGAGGAGCTTCCGGAGCATCACCGTCTGGTGTTCAAGCTGCGCGAGCTGGAAGGCAAGAGCTACGAGGAGATCGCGGAGATCACGGGTGTGAATCTCGGCACGGTGAAGAGCCGTCTGCATCGCGCCCGGACGAGCTTCGCGGAGCGGATCGAGCCGCTGCTGAACTAGCGCCCCGCTTGGATTTGCGGAAATTCGACGACCCCGGTGGCTGGAAGGCTGCCGGGGTCGTTTCATGTTTCTGGGGTCTGGTTCCTGGTTTCTGGTTGCGTGCACCCGCTGTAAACCAGACACCAGACTCCAGACCCCAGACCCCAGAAACGAACTACGCGAGACTCGCGTCCACCCTGATCTCGACGTTCCCCTTCAGCGCATTGCTGACCGGGCAGCCCGTGCGCGCGGCTTCCGCGGCCTGCTTGAACGCGGCGTCATCGATGCCGGGCACGGATCCGCGCACGGTCATGTCGATGTTGGTGAGGCGCGGACCGGCGTCGGTCATCTGGAACGTGGATACCGCCTCGGTATCGATCCGGTCGGGTGTGTTGCCGCCCTTGGCGAGGACGTTGGAGAGGGCCATGGAGTAGCAGCCGGCGAGTGCGGCGGCGATCAGCTCCTCCGGGCTGGAGCCCGCGCCTTCCTCTGCGCGGGCCTTCCATGTCAGCCCCACGTCCGAAGCTGCGCCGCTGCCGAGGGTGAATTTGCCCGATCCGTTCTGAAGGTCCCCGCTCCAGGTCGAACGTGCGGTATGCTGTCTTGCCATTATGGTCTCCGTGTTCAGTGATGAAGTGTGGGCCGGCGGTCGGCATCGGCGATCTCGAGGCCGACCTCGAGCGCGTAGCCGGCGTAGCGCTGCAGGCCGGCGAACGGAAATGCGTCGTCGTAGTGGTCGCCCGGCTGGTGGTAGCGGTCCCAGCGGCTCCGAAGCGCGTCCTGCTCGGCCTGCGTCACGTTTTCCCACTCCGGCCCGGGGATGATGAAGAGCGCGGGCACATCACGCGCAAGGAAGGACCAGTAGTCGGAGTTCGGTGATGCCTCGCCGAGATTGGCGCTCCAGCCGTGACGTCTTGCGACGTCTTCCGCCGCAGCTCCCGCACTCGACGTCTCCCCCCCCGCGATCCGCCAGGACACCGGCGGCGCGGGCGGCGCACCGGCATCCAGGTTGATGACGGCGGCGATGCGGTCGAGCGGGATCGGCGGCCGCGCCGCGAAGTACGACGATCCCAGCAGCCCCCGCTCCTCGGCCGCGAAGAACGCGAACGCGACGGATCGGCGGGGCGGGTCGTCGCGCAGTGCCTTCGCGACCGTCAGTAGCATGGCGACGCCCGCCGCGTTGTCGGAGAAGCCGTTGTAGATCGAGTCGCCGCTCGCGTCGGGCGTGCTGATGCCGAGGTGGTCGTGATGTGCGGTGAAGAGCACGACCTCGTCCCGCAGCACCGGATCGGAGCCGCGGATCAGGCCGGCCACGTTGAACGTGGCGACGTCGCGTGTCTCGACTTCGACGTCGACGATCATCCGGCGGCCGAGCGGCACCGGATCGAACGGCTCCCCTTGCAGTGCGGCGGCCGGGATCGGTTCATCCTCCAGCAGCATGCGCGTGAGCGACGGCCCGGCGATGAGCACGGGCAGATCCGGCTGCCAGATCGGGTCGTCGACATCGGCCTCGACGTAGAAGCGGTCCGGGCCGCGGCTGCGCACGTACAGGTGGAACTGGCCGGGATCCGGAACGAGCAGGACGATCCCGGCGGCGCCGCCGTCGCGCCATGCAGGCACGAGGGCTTCGGCCGCGGCGCCGAGCGTGCCATCCACGACGATCACGCGGTCGCGTACATCGATCCGCGCCAGCGAGCGCAGCGCGTTTTCCGGCGATCCCACGAACATGGCGTAGCCCTCGAAGTCGTGAAACGCCCGCGCCGAGCCCGTGTTCACGAGGAAGTCGCGCCCGTGCTGGAAGTCGAGCGGCGCGTTCTCGTGGAAGTACAGGTGCAGCCGCGTCGACGGCAGCACGCGCGCAGCGACGAGCGGGACCGGGAGCAGGTAGTCGTCGCCGAGGGGTCCGAGCCCGAGCTGTGCGAGCTGTGACGCGATGTAGAGGCTGGCGATGCGCTCGCCGTCGGTGCCTGCGCCGCGTCCCGCGAGCTCATCGTCCGCGAGGAAGCGTGTGTGCGCGCGCAGCGCGAGCGTGTCGATGCACGTCTCGGTGCACTGCGCGTGCACGGCACGTGGCAGTGCGAGAGCGAGCAGGAAAAGGAGGCGTCGCATGGCCGGTAGCTTGGCCGCGGCCAGCGGATCGGACAAGGGCGGTCAGCCGCCCAGCACCCGGTCGGCGTAGCCGTTGTCCGGGTTGCCGCCGCGCTCGAGGATGCGGTCGACGTTCGTGGGCCCGCGATTGTAGGCGAGCAGGGCGAGGCGGACGTCGCCGCGGTAGCGGTCGAGGAGCTGTCGCAGGTAGCGGAAGCCGGCGCGCAGGTTCGTCGCGGGTTCGAAGAGCCGCGCACCCACGGCTTCGGGCAGCACGCTGCGTGCGGTGGAGGGCAGCACCTGCGTGAGTCCGCGCGCGCCCGCGTGGCTCACGACGTTACGGCGGAAGGTGCTCTCGGTGCGCACCAGCCCGAACGCGACCGGCGTCGAGATTCCCTCTTCCCGTGCGATGTCGTGGATCTGCTCGGCCAGGTCGCGCTCGATGTCGTACTGCTCGACCGCCTGCGCGACCTGCCGCTCGCGCTCCACGTCCGAGCGCGACGCCGCGATCCGCTGCGCGACCGCCTCCTCCGCATCGAGCTGCGCGTGGTGCGTGGTGTCCTGCGGCCGCTCGTACCGGCGAGTGCGTGCGGGCTCGGCCGGCTGGCCGGCGCGCACCAGCGGCAGCGCCGTGCCCGCTATCCCGAGCCCCAGCAGCGGACGCCGGTGCTTGCGCATGAACTCCGCCAAGCGCCTGCGCCCCCGCTCCTCTTCCTGCCGATCCGAGTCTCGCATGGCCTATCAGGGGAGCATCATCCGTGCCGTGCACGCCCTCCGCGGAGGTGCTAGGATTCGCTCCGTTCCCGACGGGAGGAGAGTGATGATGCGGGTCCTCGGCGTACTGCTTGTCGCGGTGGTGATCGCCGCGCCGCTCGGCGCGCAGGGCGTGCCGCGCTTCGACATGGAGGGCGGCGAACTGGCACTTCGCGGGCCCGCGCGGCCCGGCGTGTACATCGGCGACCAGGGCCGCCGCGCCGCCGTGTTCGGCGATGAGAGCGGCCGCTTCGAGGTGTGGACGTGGCCGTTGAAGCTCGTTCGTGACCTGCGTCTTGCCTTCCGCATCCCCGAGTACGACGAACCGGTCGAGGGCGCCAACGTCGCGCGCAGTGTGATGGTGCGTCCCGAAGGGATCACGATCACGTACTCGCATGCGACGTTCACCGTACGCCAGCACGTGTTCGTGCCGATGGACGAGCCGGGCGCCTTGATGCTGCTCGACGTCGAGACCGCCCGCCCGCTCGATGTTCTCGTGCGCATGCACGCGGACTTCCAGCTCGCGTGGCCGGGCAGCTTCGGCGGCGGATACATCACGTGGCAGGCGGATCAGAAGCGATTCCTGCTCTCGCAGGGTGGCGTGCGACTGTACAACGGCTTCGTCGGTTCGCCGTTCGCGGAGGATGGCACGTCGCATCCCGCGCACGATGCGCCCATGGTGCCGTCGCAGTTCACGCTGCGCTTCGACACGGCGCGCGCGTCGGCGGAGTACATTCCGATCGCGATCTCCGGGAGTGTGGTGTCGCGCGATTCCGCGGAAGCGGTGTATCGCCGGCTGCTGGCGAACGCCGAGCGCTACTGGCGCGAGAAGGTGTCGCACTACGACGCGGTGTCCTCAGGCGCGGTGCGGCTGTCGTCACCCGAGCCGTGGCTCGACGATCCGCTCGAGTGGGCGAAGGTAAACCTCGACCAGCAGCTCGTCTGCAATCCGGATCTCGGCTGCGGTCTGGTCGCGGGATTCGGGCGTGCGGGCGCCGGCAACTATCGCCCGGGCTTCGGGTGGTTCTTCGGCGGCGACGCCGCGATCAACTCCCTCGCGATGACCGCGCTCGGCCAGCACGACCTCGTGCGCCAGGGGCTCGAGTTCCTGGCACAGTATCAGCGCGACGACGGCAAGATCACGCACGAAATCTCGCAGAGCGCGGGTCGCCTGCCGTGGTTCACGGACTACCCGTACACGTGGTTCCACGGCGACACCACGCCCTTCTGGATCATGGCGTGCTACGAGTACTGGGCGTGGTCCGGTGACGACGACTTCCTGCGACGTCTATGGCCGAACATCGCGAAGGCGTTCCGCTGGTCCGCGGCCACCGACCGCGACGGCGACGGCCTCATGGAGAATCCCGCCGCGGGCGCGGGCGCCATCGAAGTCGGCGGGCTCGGCGCGGGTCTGCTGACGGACATCTATCTCGCGGGCTCGTGGGTCGTTGCGCTGGATGGGCTGCGTGTGATGGCCGCGGCGGCTCGGGATGCCGGTGTCGAGCGCGAGGCTTCCGCGCTGTACGAGCGCGCGCGCGGCACGATCGAGAGTTCGTTCTGGCTGGACGGCGCGGGACTGTACGCGTTCGCGCTGCTCGAAGGTTCGGTGCCCGCGCGGCCGCGGCTGAACGATGCGCTGACCGTGTGGCCCGCAACGGCAATGTCATTCGGGCTGCTCGACCCTGCGCGGTCCGATCGGATGCTCGCACGGATCGGGTCGAGTGATCTGACCGTCGACTGGGGCGTGCGCATGCTCTCGCGCGAACATTCGCTATATGATCCGGTGCACTACAACAACGGCGCCGTATGGCCGTTCGTCACCGGCTTCGCGGCGCTCGCGCACTACCGGCATCACCGCTATTGGGCCGGCCACGACCTGATCCGCGACGTGGCGCGGACCACCTACGACTTCGCGCTCGGCCGTCATCCCGAACTGATGTCGGGCGCGTTCTATCGCACGCTCGACACCACGGTGCCGCAGCAGTTCTTCGCTACGTCAATGCTTGCGTCACCCCTGCTGCGCGGCATGCTCGGACTCTCCGTCTCTACCGGCGACGACGCCCGCCTCACGATCGCGCCGCACCTGCCGGCGTCGTGGGACAGTGCCTCGTTCCGTGGTATCCGTGTGGATGACGCGGCGATCGATGCGCGCGCCGTGAAGCGGCCGGATACGACGATCGTGGTTCTGGAGCTCGCGGCAGGGTCGTCGCCGGTTCGTGTGCGGGTGGATCCGGCGCTGCCGCTGGGCGCACGCGTGGTCGGCGTCACCGTCGATGGTGCATCCGTCCAGGCCGAGGTTCGCGAATCGTTGCACGACCTGCACGCGGGCGTAGTCGTGACGTTGCAGAATCGTGCGGTCGTGCGCGTCGTGCATCAGGGCGGTGTCGCGATCGAGGCGCCACCCGAGGAGCTCGCGGTGGGTGATGCGTCGCGTTCGCTGCGCGTGCTGGACTTCCGGCGTGAGGGTGAAGC
>CAYUIG010000060.1:0-17726 GCA_964444685.1 uncultured Gemmatimonadaceae bacterium
TCGTACGTGAGCGTGTGCCGCACGTTCACGTTCTCGGGGAATGCGAGCGCGCGCGAGATGTAGCTGCGCGCCGTGTCCAGCCGCCGCACGCCCCAGTCGCGCCGCTGCGCCTGCGAGAGCGGCGAGAGGAGCGGCGTGTCGCCCTCGTAGAACTCCGTCACATCCAGTACGACGCTCGCGGAGTCCGGCCCGATCGCGGCGACCGGGAACGACGCGACGATCGGCGGCAGGTTGTTCGCGACCACGCTCTGCACGATCGCCGCCGTGTCCGCCGCCACCTGCTGGTACGACTGCTTGCGCACGAGCACGCGGTTGCCCATGCGCTCGAACGTCAGCACCTGCGAGTTCGTCTCCATGCCCGCGGTCGTGAAGCCGCTGTAGTTCGCGGGCACACTCGCCACGCGCGAGATCAGCAGCATCTCGCGACCGAGCAGCGAGTCCGGGATCTGGAAGAAGAGTTTGTCGTCCGTGCGATGCACGATGAACATGCCGCTGTCCACACGCGCGCTCGCAGGCACGACCTGGCGGAACGGACGGGGGCCGGAAGCCTGCGATCGGCCGCCGCCTCCAGCGGCCGCCTCGCCGGCCGGGGGCGGTGTGGGACGGGCGGGCGGCTCCTTCGCACCGCACGCCGCGGACAGGATCAGCGCCGCGAGCGTGAGCGCCCGCGAACCATGGGAGAGCATCGTCGCATTCATGGCTGAGTCTTCGGGTGGGAGATGCGTTGCCGAGCAGGAAAGTCTAACCGAAACGCCGACCGGGCAAGCCGCAGGGGACGGATGCCCGGCCGGCGGGGCGGAACCCGTTGATTCAGCGCGTCAGAGCGTGCAGGCGGAGGTGCTGCACGTCGAACGGGTCTTCCCAGAGGCCGAGCACGTAATCCTCTCCGATCTGCAGCGGATCGAAGCGCTCGGGAAATGCGACGCGCGCGATCGCGATCCCGTCCGGCTCGAACACCGTCCACGTCGCCGACTCCTCGCCCGGCGCGCGGTAGTCTTCCACCCATAGGTACCCGAGGTCGTCGGTTCGCACGCGGCCGTGCGCAGGCATGGTCTCCGGAATCGGCATGTCGCTCAGCACGCGGTCCAGCTCGCGCCGCGCATTCGGATCCGCGTATCGCGCGAACTGCTGCTCGCGCCATGTCGCGAGCGCAGCGTCGGTCGCCGGCCTCGGCTCGCCGCCGCGACGCACGAGCATCCGCAGCTCGCCGTCCGGTGACAGCAGGCGGATCTCGTACCGTTCGTTGTCGCTCGAGTACAACCGGTCGCCCGTGGCGACGTTTTCCGAACTGCGTGCGAACGGCGCCTGGTAGACGCGGAAGCCATCGCCGATCGGCTCGTAGTAGATCTCATTCGACAGGAACGTCCCGAGTTCCGCCGCCTGCGCACCGGTCGGGTCGAAGCGGTAGAGCTGAACCTCCTGTCGCATCCGGCCCTGCGGCGGGTTGTTCCGCACGTCAATGAATGCCGTCGCGATGAGCGACCCGTCGCCGAACACCTCGTGCGCCGCCGCCAGCGCCGGACTGCCGTCCGGTTTCGTCAGCCGATACTCGCGCGCGTACGTCCCGTCCGGTGCGAACACGGAGGCGCGGTGCAGGGCGACATCGTACACGACGATCGAATCACTCTGTGTGCGGCCGGCATAGGAAATCTGCCGGAACTCTCCGGGACCCTCACCCTCACCGCCGCTCGAGGACAGGTATCGGCCGTCGGCGCCATAGAACTTGAGCCGCGCGTCGCTACGGTCCGCCGCCACGACCCGGCCGTCCGACAGCCGGAACGCATGCCAGATCTGGAACAGCTGCCCATCCACCGATTCCATGGCGCCGCCGAACTCCACCTGGTGCGTTGAAGCGAGCGTCCACGTCTCGAGTTCCTCCGTCCCCGCGTGCTCGACGATCCGGATGCCCGCGCTGTCTCGCACCGTCACGCTCTCCGGCCGGCCGCCCGTCATCTCGCACGCCGCGGCCAACAGCCCGAGCACGACCACAATCACACCAGTTCGTGTCCTCATCACGTCTCCGCGCCTGTCAGATCGCAGGTGACGGCAGCACGCCGTCCACCAGGAAGTCTTCACGAGGATACACGAACGACGCCCGCTCGAACCAGTCGCGCCCGCGCATCTCTACACGCTCCGGCGTCGCCGTGCAGTGCCAGTTCACGAACTCGCGCGGACGCGCACGGCCGAACGCCGCCGGATCCATCACGGCGACGTTTACGCCGCCACTCACGTCACGCGCCGAAGGATACCGGAACGCCTCCACTTCATCCGCGCGCATCGCCGCACCCATCGCCTGTGTGGCCGCGTAGCTCACGGGTGATGCAATCGCCTGCCGGTGCGTATCGAACGGCGGCGCGGCGAGGTCCGCACCGCGAGCGGTTCGCACACGCACACGGAACGTCGTGAGCTGCGTCGCAACCGGACCGAGTTCGGCGCGTGAGCCGGCGAGGAACAGGAGACGGTAGTATGCGACCTCTGCGAAGGTCGTGCGTACCGACTCCGAACCGTACCAGATTCCCCTCTCGTAACGCGTACCGAAGCGCGATCCGTGACGCAGGGGAGGGTAGCGGAAGGGCGTGGAGAGGAGATAGTGCAGCCGCAGCGACGTGCGGAGCGGCGGCTTGACGCCGTCGATCAGCTCCTCGAGTACCGCCTGCTCCGCGTCCGTGTCCACCAGCTTGCGTGTCGAGACCTGAGTTTGCGACTCGACCGCGCGCCACGGATCCGCGGACAGCGGCTTCAGCTCAGAGACGCCCCCGCATTCCGTCCAGATACTGGACGACATCGACCAGTCCCTCCACCGTCTCGATCCGCTCCGCCGGGACGCCACCGACGTGGTCGTTCTCCGCACGCAGCCACGCCCGCGCCTGTACGTCCGACCCGCCCACCAGGGCATCCAGGCTCCGGTACAGCCGCAGGAACAGCAGTGACAGCTCGCCCTCCTTGCCGCCCGGATCGATGCGACGGCTCCCGCTCAACCGCGACACCGACGCCTCGCTGCTCCCGATCACGCGCGCGAGCTCGCGGTTCTTCAGCCCCAGCCGGGCGCTCGCCGAAAGCAGAGCCCGGGTCAGCACTTCGGCCGGATCCGGTGTGGGCAGGGGTCGTGTGCTCATGGTTTCTCCTGCAAAAATACCCAAAGCATCCATCATTTGCAACCTGCCCTGCCTGGCGGATCCTCGCGCACCGTCGTCTCGATGTAAAGAGTCCTTGACGTGAAGTCAAAGGTGCTTTACTTTGCTCCAGAGCACTTGGACCCACACCTGGCGAGGAGGCCGCGATGGCGACGAGGGCGAAAGGTGACGTGAGTGGAGTGGTAAGGATCGGGACGTTCGCGTTGTGGGGCATCTCGTACATCGCGGCGCGGCTGGGAATCGAGGTGCTGGAGCCCGGGACGCTGCGCACCGCGCTGGCGGTGCTGCCCGCGCTGCCGTTCGTCGGGGTCCTGTGGGTGATGTTCCGCGGGATCGCGAACGCGGATGAGTTGGAGCGACGCACCCACCTCGAGGCACTGGCGCTGGCCTTCCCGCTGACGATGCTGATGCTGATGGTGCTCGGGCTGCTGGACCTGGCGGTGGATCTGAATCCGGACGACTGGAGCTACCGCCACCTCTGGCCGTTCATGGTGGTGTTCTGGCTGCTGGGGCTGGTGAACGCGCGGCGGCGGTACGCATGAAGAACCGTCTGAAGATGCTGCGTGCCGAGCACGGCTGGACACAGCAGGAGCTGGCCGAGAAGGCCGGCGTGTCGCGGCAGACGATCCATGCGATCGAGGCGGAGAAGTACGATCCGAGCCTGCCGTTGGCGTTTCGATTTGCTTCGTTGTTCGGGCTGCCGATCGAGGAGATCTTCTTGCCGGATCTGAACGACGGGTGATGGCGGGAGGCGTGAATCGGGAGACGAACACCGGGGGTACGGTCTCAGGACATAGGTAACAGGTTGTCTCAGCACATAGGTAACACTTGGCGATGTTGCTCCAGTGCCAGAAGCGCCTCCGTGTACAGAAGCGCCACCGGGCCACACAAAGAGTACGGCACCGAAGGAGGTGCCGATGCCATGGCGGCAGACGAGCCGAGTGGAAGACCGGGAGCGGTTTGTCACGGACGCCCTGTCTTGGGCTGTACCCCTTTGCCGAGGTATGCCGCCTGTACGGCGCGAGCCGGAAGTCGGGCTGTCTCATGGCTGCGGAGGTGGCAGGGCGGGGGTGCGAACGCCCTGCGGGATCGATCCCGGCTCCAGGCTCCAATCCCGGCGCGACGGCGCCGGGATTGGAGAAGCTGTTGATGGCGAGGCGCCGCAGCAGCTCGAATCGACCGTTGGACGCCTTTGCGGCGCCATCCGCCGCGATCTCGTCAAACGCCGTTTGGGCGCATCAGCCGTTGACGTGTTTTGCGGCGGCGGTGCGCGCCCCAGCCTAGCGCCGATGGCGCGAAGGTGGACGAAATCGCCGCAAACGCGTCAACCGGAGGTGCGCGAATCGGCCGTTCGACGCGTTTGCGGCGCCATTCGCCGTCAACGCGTCAATCGCCCCTCTCGAGAATCGGCCGTTGACGAGTTTGCGGCGGATTCGCGTGGGGTCCGCCTGCGAGCGCCGCGAACGCGGCGGAAACCAGACTCCAGCGGGTGAGGCGGGAAAGGCGGAGGTGGGGAGGCGGGAGGCGGAAAGGCGGGCCCCGCCTCAACCCGCAGTGCGTTCCCCAACGAGGCGTGGGCCGCACCGGCCGCCGCGTCAGCGGCGACTTCGCGCGCCGCACGAGGAAACAGAAGGCTCTCCTGATCTGAGGCGCGCGCTGTCGGAGCCGCAGCGGCGGCCGGTCGGCCCACGCTGCAGGAGGAAATCCCTCGAGTCGGCCCACGCTGCAGGAGGAAATCCCTCGAGTCGGCCCACGCTGCAGGAGGAAAAATCCACGAGCCGGCCCACGCTGCAGGAGGAAAGCCACTCGAGCCGTCAGGAGGATGACCCACCAACCCGAATCCGTTAGAATGCCGAAGTGCGCATCCCCCTCACGATCCTCGCCTGCGCTTCGATCCTCGGCCTTACGCACCTGCGTGAGGCCGACGGCAGCGGACCTACGCCGTGTGAGTCCACCGACGCGTTGGGTCCGAGCCGGGACCTGTACTGCATCGACCTCGTCCCGATCGTCGCGCTCGACGGTGTTCGCGCCACATTCGAGCTGAACCGCATCCCTTCGGTCTTCGGCACCAACGTCACGAAGGACGGCGCACAGGTCTACGAACCGCGTGTGCGCATCGAGGGGCTCCCGGATCCCGCCAGCTTCGCGGACGGAGCGCGCACGTGGGTGGCCTGGATGACGTCGCCTACGCTGTTCCCGTACGTGAAGCTGGGCACTGTGGGCAACGGCGAAACGACGCTGCCGCCTATCGACTGGTCGAAGTTCCTCGTGCTCGTGACCGCCGAACCCTCCGCAGACGTGACCGCGCCGGATGGTCGCGTTGCACTGCGCGGGTTCAGCGCGAGCTCGCGCATGCAACCGCCGGACATGATCGAGTTCGTGATCGGTGCCGCGCGTTCGACCGACGACTCAACCGCTCACGATCACGAAGCACACCAGCAGCAATGGCCGCATCCGCAGATGCCGAAAGGCCTGCAGATGATGCCTGCCGAGATGCGTCTGCCGCCGCCGGCCGTCACACCGTTCCTGCCCGCGGACGCGCCCGACATTCCGCACGCGAGGCGGCGCGAGATCGTGCGGCTCGCGGACGGCGACACGCTCGTGCTCACGGCTGCGCCGGTGAAGCAGACGGTGAACGGCCGCACGTTCGTGGGCTACGGTTACAACGGCCAGGTACCGGGACCGGTGTTGTGGGCGGAGCAGGACGCCACGATCCACGTGCGCTATCGCAACCGGATCGATTGGCCCACGACGGTGCACTGGCACGGCGTGCGGCTCGAGAACCGCTTCGACGGTGCGGCCGGTCTCACGCAGGCGCCCGTGCCGCCCATGGGTGAGTTCGACTACACGGTGCACCTGGAGGATGCGGGCCTCTACTGGTATCACCCGCACGCGCGCGAGGACGTGCTGAAGGACCTCGGGCTGTTCGGCAACATCATGGTGCAGTCGCCCGACGCGGCGTACTTCGGACCGGGGAACCGCGAGGAGTTCCTCGTGCTCGACGATCTCGCGATCGCCAATGATGGCAGTGTGCTGCCGTTCGGCAGCGAGCGCAGCACGCACGCGCTCATGGGTCGCTTCGGCAGTGTGCCGCTGCTGAACGGCATCACCGACTGGTCGCTCGACGTGAACGCAGGCGAGGTCGTGCGCTTCCTGATGACGAACGTGTCGAACGCGCGCACGTTCAACGTCTCGTTCGGCGATGCGCAGGTGAAGGTGCTGGGAAGTGACGTCGGTAACTTCGAGCGCGAGGAGCGGGTCGAAAGTGTCGTCGTCGCACCGGCGGAGCGCTACATCGTGCACGTGCGGTTTCCAACGCCGGGTCGCTACGCGATCGAGAACCGCGTGGTCGCGATCGATCACACCTTCGGCCGCTTCTTCGAGCAGGTGGACACGCTCGGCTTCGTGAACGTATCGGCGACGCCGGCCCGTCCGGATCTCGGTGCGTCGTTCGACACGCTCCGCGCGCATGCCGGCGTGATCGCGGAGATCGACCGGATCCGCGAACACTTCGACAGGCCGCCCGACCGCCGGCTTCTGATCCGCATGGAGGCGAACGGCCTGCCGTTCGTGGTCGACCGGTTCATGCGCTTCGACTCGGTCTACTTCCATCCGGTGGAGTGGAGCGGGACGATGCCGATGATGAACTGGAACACCACGACGTCGGAGGTCGCATGGATCATGGAGGATCCGGACACGGGACTTCGGAACATGGACATCGACTGGTCGTTCGACGTGGGCGAGGTCGTGAAGATCCGGATCGCGAACGTGCGCGAGACGCTTCATGCGATGCAGCACCCGATCCACTTCCACGGCCAGCGGTTCCTGGTGCTGGAGCAGAACGGCGTCCGGAACACGAATCTCGCCTGGAAGGACACCTTCCTGTTGCCGGCGGGCTCGACCGCCGACATTCTGCTGGAGATCAGCAACCCCGGCGTCTGGATGGCTCACTGCCACATCTCGGAGCATCTCGAGGCCGGCATGATGATGCACTTTACCGCGCGCTGAACCCGGAGGCCTCGATGAAGCGAACGCTGACGGCTGGACTGCTCCTCCTGCTTGCGGCCGTGCCCGCGCGTGCGCAGCGCGCCGCGGACATGGCGCCGGCCGTACGCAACTACGTGACCGTGGACGCGCCCGCGATCGCGCTCACCAACGTGAAGGTGATCGACGGTACGGGCGCGCCTGCGCGTGATGGTCAGACGATCGTGATCGAGAACGGCCGGATCACGGCCGTGGGTCCGGCGTCGCAGGTGCGTGCGCCAGCAGGCGCCCAGGTCATCGACCTCGCCGGGCACACGGTGATTCCGGGGCTCGTGGGACTGCACGACCACCTCTACTACACGGCCGCGGGCGGCCGCTCGGCGCAGCTTACCTTCAGCGGACCGCGGCTCTATCTCGGTGCGGGAGTGACGACGGTGCGCACGACCGGCAGCCGCGCGCCGTACAACGAGATCAACCTGAAGGCGACGATCGAACGCGGCGGCGCACCGGGCCCGCGCATCCACATCACCGCGCCGTACATCACGGGCGGTGAAGGGATCACGACGATGACGCTGCTGGAGAGCCCGGAGCAGGCGCGGCGATTCGTCGCCTATTGGGCGCAGGAAGGTGCGACGTGGCTGAAGGCGTACACGGACATCGGTGCGGAAGAGCTGAAGGCGGCGATCGATGAGGCGCACAGGCAGGGCATCAAGGTGACCGGCCACATCTGCTCGGTGAGCTTCACCGAGGCCGTGGGTATGGGGATCGACAACCTCGAGCACGGCCTGTTCACCAACTCGGACTACAGCCCGGACAAGCAGCCGAGCCAGTGTCCGACGACGCTGATCGCGGATGCGGGCGCGATCGATCCCGCGGGGCCGGAGGCGCAGCGCACGTTCCGCGCGATGATCGATGCCGGCGTACCGATGACGTCGACGCTCGCCGTGTACGAGCTGTTCGTGCCGAACCGCCCGACGAAGGACCCGCGTGCGCTGGAGGCGATGTCTCCCGAAGTGAAGGCGGACTACCTGCGTCAGCGCGACATGATCGACAACGCGCCGCAGTCGTTCATCTCGCTCAACATGCTGAAGAAGGGCATGGCGTACGAGAAGGCGTTCGTCGAGGCGGGCGGGCTGCTGGGCGCGGGTGTGGACCCGACCGGCAACGGCGGCGCGCTGCCGGGCTACGGTGATCAGCGCAACTTCGAGCTGCTGCGCGAAGCGGGATTCACCGCCGAGCAGGTGGTGCAGATCATGTCGCTCAACGGTGCGCGTGTCCTGGGCGTCGATGATGAACTGGGCTCGATCGAAGCCGGGAAGCTCGCGGACCTCGTGGTGGTCCGCGGTGACCTCGTCGCCGATCCGGCGGTCATCAAGAACACGGTGACCGTGTTCAAGGACGGGATCGGCTACGACTCGGCGAAGCTGCTCGAGGCCGTGAAGGGCCGCGTCGGCATCAGCTGACGCGACATGAAGTCGAACTGAACTACACACGAATCCGACGTCGGAGGCCTCGATGAACCGGACGCGCTGCCGCGCCCGTCGCACCGCCCTTTCCGTGCTGTTCCTTCTCGCCACGCTGCCTGCATCGACGGTCGCGCAGAACGGCAACGGCGCCGCCGCGCCGGTGGTCGTCGAGGGTGAAGGTTCGGCCAACTACTCGCTCGCGGCCCGCTGGGCGCCCTACAAGATCGACCGGCTGATCTACAGCACATCGGTCAATCCGCGGTGGATCGAGGGGACGGAGCGCTTCTGGTACCAGTACGACACGTCGAACGGGACGACGTACTGGATCGTGGATCCGGCGCGTCGGAGCAAGCGTGAGATCTTCGACAACGAGCGGCTCGCCGCGGAACTCACGCGCATCACGCGCGACCCGTACGACGCGCAGCACCTGCCCATCCGCCGCATCCGCTTCCTGAGCGGGAACCGGCTGCAGTTCGAGGTCGAGTCCACGCGCGATACGGTGATGGAGGAGGAGCGCGACGAGCAGCAGGACACGGTCCAGCAGCAGCAGCGCCGCGGCGGCCGGCCGCGCACGCAGAAGAAGGTGCACCACTTCGAGTACGACATCGACACGCGCACGCTGCGCGAGCTCGAGGACTACGAGGCGCCCGACAACCATCCGAACTGGGCAAGTGTGTCACCCGACGGTAACACGATCGTGTTCGCGCGCGATCACAATCTCTACATGATGACCGGCGCCGACTACGCGCGCATCCTCGACGCGCGCCGCGGCAAGAGCGGTGCGGAGGCCGACAGCGCGGAGAAGAAGGTGCAGGTGCCGGAGGTGCAGCTCACCCAGGATGGCGTCGAGCACTACAGCTGGGCGGTGCGCGACTTCGGTGACACGGACCAGGAGAAGGAGAAGAACAAGGCGGAGCGCAAGCGTGCTGCCGTGTCGTGGTCGAAGGACTCGCGCCGCGTGGCCATGGTGCGCATGGACCAGCGCGAGGTCGGCGATCTGTGGGTCATTCATTCCGTCGGCAACGACCGGCCCGAGCTGGAGACCTACAAGTACGACATGCCCGGTGAGGAGCACGTCACGCAGAACGAGCTGTGGGTCTACGACCTGGTCGATCGCCGGCCGTTGAAGATCGACACGGACGGCTGGAAGGACGCGTCGCTCGACATTGCGAACGACCGGCAGTTCTTCTATCCCGACTCCGAGGAGCCGCGCCAGCCGCTCTGGCTTTCCGATGATTCAGAGAACCTCCACTTCGTCCGGATGAGCCGCGACCGCCACAGGGTCGATGTGATGGTGGCGAACGCGTCGACCGGCGAGGCGCGGCCGATCATCGAGGAGCGGCTGAACACGTACCTCGAGGTCCGCGAACCCGAGCTGCTCTCGAACGGCGACATCCTGTGGTGGTCCGAGCGCGACGGCTGGGCGCACATCTATCGCTTCGGCCCCGACGGCACGCTCAAGAACCAGCTCACATCGGGATCGTACTCGGTGCGCTCCATCGACGGTGTCGACGAGCGGAACGGCCTCGTGTTCTTCCATGCCGCAGGCCGCGAGCGTGGCGAGGATCCGTACTACCAGCATCTGTACAGTGTGCGCCTCGATGGCAGCGGTCTCCGGCTCCTGAACGGGGGAGACCAGGACCACCGCGGCTCGCTCAACGAGTCCAACCGCTGGTTCGTCGACAACTACTCGCGTGTGAACACCGCGCCGACGTCGGTGCTGCGGGACGCGCGCACGGGCGAGGTCGTGGCGGAGCTGGAGACGGCGGACTTCGGCAAGCTGGAGGAGGCGGGCTGGGCGATGCCCGAGCCGTTCACCGTGAAGGCCGGCGATGGTGTGACGGATCTGTACGGTGTGATGTACAAGCCGTTCGACTTCGATCCCAACAAGCGCTACCCGATCATCGCGTACGTGTATCCGGGGCCGCAGACCGAGTCGGTGGCGAAGTCGTTCTCGACCAGCCGCTTCGAGACCGCACTCGCGCAGTTCGGCTTCATCGTGATCACGGTGGGGAACCGGGGCGGTAATCCGTCGCGGTCGAAGTGGTACCACAACTACGGCTACGGCAACCTCCGCGACTACGGCCTCGAGGACAAGAAGGTCGCGATCGAGCAGCTCGCGGACCGGCACGGCTTCATCGACATCTCGCGCGTCGGCATCTACGGCCACTCGGGCGGCGGCTTCATGTCGACCGCCGCGATGCTCGTCTATCCGGACTTCTTCAAGGTGGCCGTGTCGTCGTCAGGGAACCACCAGAACGATGTCTACAACCGCTGGTGGTCCGAGACGCATCACGGCGTGAAGGAAGTCGTGGACGACAGCGGCAACGTCACGTTCGAGTACGACATCGACAAGAACTCGGACCTGGCTGCCAATCTCAAGGGCCACCTGCTGCTCACCACCGGCGACATCGACAACAACGTCCACCACGCGAATACGCTGCGCATGGCCGAAGCGCTCATCCGCGCCAACAAGCGATTCGACTACTTCGTGTTCCCGGGCCAGCGCCACGGCTACGGCAACATGAGTGACTACTGGTTCTGGCTGCGCGCGGAGTACTTCGTCAGGCACCTGCTGGGGGATCATCGGTGGAATGCTGACATTGTGGAGTTGCAGGTGGAGAGGCCCCGATCTCGGTGAGGCGGGCGACTTACGACGGGCGACCTGGGGCGGGCGACTTACGGCGGGCGACTGACGGCGGGTTTCACAGCGGGCGCCCGCGGCCGATGTCGCGCGGATCCTGGGCTGGCCGAACACGCAGGCCGTCGATAACCGCGTCTACCGCGCGCTCAAGACCGCGCGCGCGGCACTGCAAGGCTGCCGACGTCGGGCCCGAAGACCTGTAGCGCCGTTCCTCAGGCCGAGGCCCGCTGCGCGGCCACGTAGTCGCGCAGCACGCCGCGCTCGGTTTCCAGCTCGCGCAGCCGGTGGTACACGAGGTCGCCGACGGACAGCACGCCGGCAATGCGGCGGCCGTCGAGCACGACGAGGTGGCGGAGCCGCCCCTGCGTCATCCGGCTCATCACGTCGTGCAGCGAGTCCTCCACGCTGCAGACCGGCGCGGGCCGCTGCATGATGCGGTGCACCGGCACGTCGGCCGCGCCGGCGCGTGCGATGTCGAGTGCGCGCACGATGTCGCGCTCGGAAACGAACCCGACCAGCTCGCGTGCCTCGTCCAGTACCGGCAGTCCGCCAATGCGATGGTCGATCAGCAATCGGGTCGCACGGCCGACGTTCGCATCCGACCGGACGGTGATGAGCGTTCCTTCCTTCGCCTTCAGCAGATCACCGACGCGCATTACGCCTCCTGATTCTTTCGGACGGCGTCATGCTGAGCAATGCGTGTGCCGCCGCGACTCCCTCAGAACGGTCGGAGCAGGTCCTTCACATCCAGATGGAGCGGCTCGGGCGCGCCGACCGGCTGCCATGTGAACCGGTCGGCGTAGCGTTCCGGTTCACGTGCACCCTCCGCGAAGCGCCACACGTACAGCGCACCGTCCGCCGGATCGAGGACCCAGTACTCGGGCACGCCGAAGTCTCCGTAACGTGCGGGTTTCTTCACGCGGTCGATCGAGGATGACGTAGGCGACTGCACCTCGACTATCAACGCCGGCGGCACCTCAATACCCCGGTCGGAGATGCCGTCGCGCTGGTCCGCGGGCACGACTACGAGATCAGGTCGGAGAAACTGACCCGTCGCGAAGAGCACATCCACATCGTAGAACACGAATCCGAGCCCGTGGCGCTCCACGTAGTCCCACAGCGCGCGCTGAAGCGTTGCCAGGACGAATTGATGCATCGGCGTCGGCGCCGGCGTCACCTGCACCTCGCCGTCGATGACTTCGTAGCGATTGCCATCATCCGGGAAGCGCGCGTACTCCGAGTACGTCCATGTCCAGGGCGTCGTAGATGAGGTCATGTTGGACCGTGCCATGGTTTGAGTTTACGCGCTACAACCGGACCAGCCGATAGCCAAACGAGCCGATCTGATACCCCAATGTAACCTCGACTCCGGATACAACGATGCCCGACCCAGTTCTCACCACGAGAGATCGTGCCGCGACAGCGGCAACGACCGTATCCGATGCCCGGTCGCCGCAAAGATCGCATTCACCAGCGCCGGAATGGCCGGCGGCAGCGCGGGCTCACCGAGGCCCGTCGGCGGATTGTCCGTCTCGACGAAGTGCACCTCGACGGGCGCGGCCTGGGTCAACCGCAGCAGCGGATAGTCGTGGAAGTTGCTCTGCACGGTGCGGCCGTTCTCGATCGTGATCTCCTGACCGAGCGCGTGCGAGAACCCTTCGAGCGTGGCGCCCTGCACCTGGCTCACGGCGTTCAGCGGATTGATGATCGTGCTGCCGATGTCGCCGGCGACCCATGCGCGGTCCACCTTCAGTTCGCCCGCACGGCTCACGGTCACCTGCACGACCGTGGCGAAGTAGCCGCGATGACTGAAGTGGAAACCCACGCCCTTGCCCGTTCCCTGTGGCAATGGCGCCCCCCACTCGCTGACATCGCGGACGCGCGCAACGACGCCGTGCATGCGCGCCGCATCGAACGGCAGCCCGCGGAAGTCCGACGGGAGCGGAATCGGCTCGGCAGCCAATAGAGCAAGCCTGAACTCGACAGGATCCTCTCCGGCCGCGTGCGCGAGTTCGTCGATGAATCCCTGGATGGCGAACGAGATGGCGTTGCTGCCGGGCGCGCGCATCGCACCGGTCGGTACGCCCAGCGGCATCACCGATGCATCGATCGCGAGATTCGGAACGAAACGCGCCGGAAACTCCATCGGACTCAAAGACGCGCTCGACGCGAACCGCTCACCCTCGCCGAAGCTCACGAAGTGATCGCGCCACGCGACGATGCGGCCATCGGACACACCGCCCGTGAAGTAGTGGAATCCTGCCGGGCGATACATGTCGTGCCGGATGTCGTCCTCTCGCGTCCACAGCAGCTTGACGGGCGCATCGATCTCGCGCGCGATCCGCGCGGCCTCGACCATGTAGTCGTTCGACAGCCGCCGCCCGAAGCCGCCGCCCGCACGCAGCAGGTGCACGGTAATGGCGCTCTCGTCGATGCCGAGCGTCTGCGCCACCAGCCGCCGGCCGGATGCCGGCAGCTGCGACGGCGCCCAGATCTCGATCCGGTCGCCGTGCCACTGCGCGGTGCAGTTCTGCGGCTCGAGCGGTGCGTGCGAAAGGAACGGATACGCGTACGCCGCCTCGAGCCGCGTGGCAGCACCCGCCAGAGCGGAAGCCACATCACCGTCCGAACGCAGAGACTGCTGCGGCGGCTGCGACGCGAGCCGGTCCGCCTCCGCGGCGAAGCCCGCCGAGCTCTGCGACGCTGTCGGCCCCTCGTTCCACGTCACGCGCAGCACATCGCGCCGCGCCTTCTGCGCGGCCCACCACGAGTCGGCCACGATGGCCACGCCGCCGAGCAGACCGTTCAGAGCCGTTCCACCTTCGACGACGAACGCGTGCCGCACCCCGGGCGCATTGCGCACTTCATCGAGATTCGCCGAAGCAACACGGCCGCCGAACACCGGACACTTCTCGAAGACGGCGAACAGCATCCCCGGCAGCGTGAAGTCGATGCCGAAGATCGGCTGTCCCGTCACGATCTCGCGCACGGCCACCTGCGGAACCGGCTGTCCGATGATGCGGAACGCGGACGGGTCCTTGAGGGGCACGGTCTCGAGATCGGGCGCCGGAACCGACGCAGCACGCGTCGCCAATTCACCGTATGTCAGGCGCCGGCCGCTGGGCGGATGCACCACCACGCCGGGTTCCGTGACGCACTCGGAAGTCGGCACGCCCCACGCCTCCGCGGCCGCGGTCACGAGCATCACGCGACCCGCCGCACCCACGCGACGCATAGGCAGCCAGCTCGACGGCGTGGCGTTGCTGCCGCCCGCGGTCTGCGCTTCGAACACATCCGTGTCCAGCGACGCCTGCTCGATCGTCACGGAAGACCACGGCACATCGAGCTCATCCGCGATGAGCATCGGCAGCATCGTCTTCACGCCCTGCCCGATCTCCGGGTTCTTCGCGATGATCGTGACCGCGCCGTCCGGTGTGATGCGGATGAATGCGTTCGGGACGAAGTCGGCGGCGGACGACGGCGCCGAAGCGAAGACGTCGCCGAGATCGAGCCATGTGGAGAGCAGCATGCCACCACCGGCGAGTGCGCTGACGCGCAGGAAGCCGCGGCGAGTCGTCACGGTGTTCATGCGCCCTCCCCGTTCGAGCCGGCTTCGGTGGACGTGTTGCCCGCGGCGCGGTGGATCGCTTCGCGGATGCGCAGATAGGTTGCGCAGCGGCACAGGTTGCCGTTCATCGCGGCGTCGATGTCCTCATCGGTCGGGCGCGGATTCGATGCCAGCAGTGCCGCGGCCGACATGAGCTGCCCCGCCTGGCAGTAGCCGCACTGCGCCACGTCCAGCTCCATCCACGCGCGCTGGAGCGGATGCGACGCGTCGGGCGAGAGTCCCTCGATCGTCGTCACGCGCGCGCCGGCCACAGACGACACCGGTGTGATGCACGCGCGCGTCGGTGCGCCGTTCAGATGCACGGTGCACGCGCCGCACTGCGCGACGCCGCAGCCGAACTTCGTGCCCTTCAGGTCCAGCGTATCGCGCAGGACCCAGAGCAGCGGCGTGTCCGGTGCCACATCGACCGTAGCGGACCGGCCGTTGACTTCGAAGGTGATCGCCATGCGCGCTCCAGCGTGGGTGGGATGCCGCATTGTCGTCGCAATCGGCGGAGCGGTCAAGTCCTTTCACTGGCGCACTTCGGCATCCCGCCGCCAGATTGGGGCCAACCTTTCTCTACCGGCGCGAATGACCGAAAAGCGCTCCCTCGTCGACGAGCTGCGGCGCCGCGGCGTTCTCCGCGCCGGCGCCATCTACCTTGCTGGCGCGTGGCTGGCCATTGAGGTGGCCGACACCGTCTTCCCGCGCCTTGGCATTCCCGACTGGGGAATCACGCTGGTCGTGTGGTCCGCCGTGCTCGCCTTCCCGATCGTCATCGCGCTCGCCTGGATCTTCGACTTCGGCCGCTCCGGTGTGCGCCGCGAGGAAGGCGTCGCGCCCGCGGTGCCGGGATCGCGCGTGCTGCTCGTCGGCGCGGCGCTGCTCACCATCGCGCTCGGCGCCGGCGCATGGGCCGCATGGCTCCGGCCGGAAGCCGAGTCCGTTCCGCTCGACGAGAACATGGTGGCCGTGCTGCCGTTCCGCGTGCCGGGGTCGAGCACCGCGCTGCACGACCTGCGCGAAGGCATGGTCGATCTGCTGCACACGAAGCTCACCGGCGAGGTCGGGCCGCGGGCGGTGGATCCGCGGACGCTCATCAGTGCGTGGCGGATGGCGGCGGGCTCATCCGACCGCGAGCTGCCCGAGGATTCGGCACTCGAGGTGGCGCGCAGGACGGGAGCAGGGCGCGCCGTCCTGGGGGCGGTTGTCGCCGCGGGGTCGAATCTGACGCTGACGGCAACGCTCGTGAACGTCGCAGACGATAGCGATCGCAAGTCGACGGAAGTCACGGGACCGACGGACAGCCTGCCCGCGCTCGTGGACCGACTGGCCGCGCAGCTCCTGGCGCTCGAGACCGGGCACGACGCCACGCAGGTTGGGCCGCTCACCGGTACGTCGCTCCCTGCGCTGCGGCACTATCTCGCGGGGGAGGCATCGTACCGGCGCGGCGAGTATGGAGATGCGCTGGAGAGTTTCCGTCAGGCGCTCGATCTGGACTCGACATTCGCCATGGCGGCCTTCGGGTTCGAGCGGAGCGCGCCCTGGGTCGGCGGTTGGGAGGATGCACGCGAGCGTGCGCGCGGAATTGCCTGGCGCAATCGCGACCGGCTCACACGTTTCGATCGCACCCATCTGATCGGGCGCATCGGCCCGCGCTATCCCGAACATCCGACTGCGCGCGAGCTGCTCGAGGCGCGCATGGAAGCGGCCCGGCTGATGCCCGACCGTGCGGAGGTGCTCTACGAAGTTGCGGACCTGTACTTCCACCACGGATTCGTGCTGGGCGAGGCGGATCCGCTGGGGAAAGCGTACGAAGGGTTCGCTGATGCGATGGCGCTGGATCCAAACTTCGCGGCGCCGCTTCAGCACTCCATCATGATCGCCGGTCTGATCGGTGACACCGCTGGCCTGCGCGCACTCGCCGCACGCGCAGCCGCCGGCGGGCCGGGCTCCCTCGGGAGCTACGCGGAGTGGCGGACGGCGGCGACCACGAACGATACCGCCGAATTGCGTCGCCTCCGCAGCGCGTTCGCCGATTGGGATGACGGGTCGTGGGACTTCATTTCAGGCGACGCGGCGGAGAACGGCTTCCTCATCGAGGATGCCCTCGCCACCAACGATCTGCGCCTCGCCCGCGCTGCGACGCGCGGCGAGCAGCGCGTCCGGCTGCAGGATCGTTACGCGCTCGCGGTCAACGCCGGCCGACCGGCGGAGGCGCTGCAACTGCTCGAGCGCATCGAGCCGCTCGCGCTCGATCCGGCATGGACACACCGGCGCGCGATCCTCGATGCACTGTACGCGGGCGGCGACAGTGCACGCGCGGTGCAGGCCGCGGCAGCACTCGATGCGACACGCACGGACGATTCCGAGCTCGCGTTGTTGAACGAATGCACGGCCGCGCAGTGGCGCGCGTGGCAGGGATCGCCGGTTGCCAGTGGACTCGTCGCGCGTGTACGTGCGGGCGCCGGGAGCGGCAGGGGATTGAACGGGAGCCTGCTTGCGGTGTGCGCCGGTGTGCTCGACGCATTGGCCGGAAACGCCGGTGCGCTCGAGCGACTGGATGATCTGCTGCGGACCGGACCCTACACGGGGATCATCGAGGGAGACCATCCCTACTATGCCAACATCGCCCTGGCGCACCTCTTCGAGCAGAACGGTGACATCGAACGCGCGCTCGACGCAGCGCGCCGTCGCTCGTACTACCACGGCTACGTGAGCGAGACGGCCCGTCACTTCCTGCTCGAGGCCCGCTTCGCCGCACGTCTGGGACGGCGCGACGAAGCGATCGAAGCCTACCGCCGGTACCTCGACCTGCGGGCCGAACCTGAGCCGTCCCGGTTTCCCGAAGTCGAGCAGGCCCGCGCCGAACTCCAGGCCCTGCTCGCTCC
>CAYUIG010000061.1:0-17700 GCA_964444685.1 uncultured Gemmatimonadaceae bacterium
ACCCAGGTCGTGTTGTGGATGACCTGGTTCATCGTGAAGCTGGCGTTCACGAGGCCGGTCGCGCCGCCCAGTACGAAGGTGAGCATCGCGAGGATCTGGGCGGTAACGGACGGATCGTTCCAGGGCAGCTTCCTGATCCAGCCCAGCAATCCCGTCCCGCCCGCGCGCCGGCCGCCGATCTCGAGCGCGGCCATGACGGAGAACGCGGTCGCGAGCGACGGGAAGAAGACGCCGAAGGTGAGCACGCCGTGCACGGCCTTCATCGCCGTCGGCACGCCGGGGTCCGCGTACTGATGGTGGAAGCCCGTCGGGATCGACAGCAGCAGGAAGAGGATCCAGACGACGCGCGTGTACGAGTCGCTGATCAGCACGCCGCCGACCTGGCGCGGGATGAGCGCGTACCACGACACGTAGGCCGGCAGCAGCCACGCGTATACGATGGCGTGGCCGGTGAACCAGAAGAGCGTGCGCGTGAGCAGCGGATCCACGGTAGCGCGCAGGCCGAGCGACCAGGGCAGCAGGAAGACGAGGAACTCGACGGCGATCGGCAGCGACGCGAGCAGCCACATCAGGTAGGACGTGACCGAAATGTAGGCGAGGAGCGGAATGCGCTCGCCGCGGTGCTCGCGCTTCCAGCCGCGCAGCGCGATCAGCATGTTTGCGAGCGCGAGCCACGTGCTGACCACGACGAGGGCGAGGCCGAGATAGTACGTCCAGTGCGCCTGGAGCGGCGCGTAGGACGTGTACAGCACGCTCGCCTTGTTCCCCACGACCGCGTAGATCGTGAGGATGTTGCCGAGCACGAGCGCGCCGAGCGACGCCCACAGCAGTCCGGTGTGGAGCGGCCGCGCGAGTGCGCGCGCGGTCATCAGCGGCAGGAACGCGTTGGCGAACGAGAACGTGAAGATCAGAACGTTGGCGACGCCGTGTGCTGTCAGCCCCTGGTAGTACGTCGAGAGTCCGGGGAACCAGTTGAGGAGGCTGATGCCTGCGTAGCCGAACGCGTTGGCGAGGCCATGGAACACGCCTGCGGTCAGTGCGGCGTAGCCGATGTAGATGGTCCAGCGCAGTACGCGCCGCTGATTGTCCGGCAGGTCGTAGCCCTGCGGGTCGAGCACGATCGATGTGAGCTTTGCCATCGCCGCCTCAGTTCACCGTGGGCACCGCAGTGCCCGCAGGCTCGACGATGATGCGGCCGTACATGGTGTGGTGTCCGAGGCCGCAGTACTCGTGACAGATGAGCAGGTACTCGCCGGGCTCGGTGAAGCGATACGAGTTCCGCGAGATCTGTCCGGGGATCAGCATCATGTTGAGCCGCGTGCCTTCCACGTTGAAGCCGTGGAGGACGTCCGGCGACGTGGCCGTGAAGGTGATCTCCGCGCCCGCGGGCACGCGCACGGAGTCCGGCTGGAAGACCCAGGCACGCCCGATCATCACCACCTCGTACGCGTTCGCGCCGCGCTGGTAGACGCCGGGGCGGTCGAAGGGCGCCGTCGTGGCGAGTGTGCTCGGATCCACGCGACCGGATGCTCCGGGCAGGTGGATGCCGTGTGCGAACGTCGCGTAGGCGATCGCCGCGGCGCACGCAATGAGCACGACGATGCCGACCGTGAGGAACGCCTTCTCCCAGTGGTGGACCTTCATCGCTCGAGCATCCGCATGTACATGATGATCCACACGGCAGCGATGATCATGAGGATGATCATCACGAGGAACAGAGTGCCCGTCGTCGTGGGCTCCTCTTCGGGGAGGATCTCGGTCTCCGCCGGGTCCGTGGAGCCGGTCGCAGGCACGCGGCCGGCTTCGTCGCGCTCGTTCATGTCGCCCTCGCGTGCCACGACTCGATCGTGCGCCGCATGCCGCGCAGCAGGAGCCAGAAGAGCAGCGCCGCCGGAATCAGGAGCAGGAGACGGACGGGTTCGACGATGCCTGCGAGGAGGTGATTGAGGGTATCCCAGATGTAGCCAACCAGCGGCGTGCCGAGCAGCACGAAGAGCGTGATGCCGGCCATCAGTCGGAACGTATCCTGCCCTCGAGAATCTGCCATGTATGACCCGCCGTGAAACGGACGGGAATCACTTTGGTCTCTCGCGGCCCGCTGTCAAGTAGGGAAATCCCCGACTCGACGCTCCGTCCGGTCAATCCCCCGCGGGCACGAACCGGCCTGATTCGAGATCCAGCAGGAAGACCGTCCCCTCTTCGATGATGTAGTGCCAGCCGTGCAGGGCGAGGCGGCCGGCCTCGACGCGCTGGCGGACGATCGGGAAGGTGAGCAGCCGTTCGAGCTGCAACGCGATGCAGCGCTGTTCGGTGCGACGCAGCATGGCCTGGGATACCGGCTCATCCACACGCGCTTCCACACCCAGCTCCAGCCACCGGTTGATGTGCGGCGTATCGGGATTCAGCGGCTCGTAGAGTGCGCGCACGGCGCCGCAGTGCGAGTGGCCGCATACCACGATCTCGCTGACGTCGAGCAGGCCCACGGCGAATTCGATTCCCGCCGAGACGCCGTGGTACCCGGAGTTCGCCTCGAAGGGCGGCACGAATGCGCCGGGATTCCGGACGATGAAGAGGTCGCCGGGGCCGGCGTCGAGGAGGTGATCGGGCAGTACGCGCGAGTCGGAGCAGCCGATGAAGAGCGTGCGCGGCTTCTGCCCTTCTTCGACGAGTCGGCGGTAGTGATCGCGCCAGCGCGGGAAGTGTTCCACGCGAAAGCGCCGCAGCCGCTCGATGAGCTCTGCGCTCATCCGGTCGCAGCCGGCTGGGGTTCCTCGGCGGCCGTGGGCAGCCGGACCCGGAAGCGTGCGCCCGAGCCGGGCTCGCTCTCGACGGTGATGTCGCCGCCCATCATGCGGGCGAGGCGACGGCTGATGGCGAGGCCGAGCCCGACGCCGCCGTGCGGGCGGGTGTAACCGCTCTCCACCTGCACGAACGGTTCGAAGATGCGCTCGTGCATCTCGGGCTCCACACCGGGACCGGAGTCCTCCACCACGACTTCGCTCCACGCGGTGCCGTCGTCGAACGCGGGACCGCATTCGACCTGAATGCGTCCGCCGTTCGGCGTGAACTTCACCGCATTGGTCAGCAGGTTGACGAGGATCTGCTCGACGCGGCGCGGGTCCCCGCGGTAGGGCGTGCCGTCGCCGTCACGATTCACGACCGAGAGATCGATCTTCTTCGCGAACGCCTGCGGCTGCACGATGGCCACCGCGGTGCGCACCGCTTCATCGATGCGGCCGTCCTGCGGCTCGAGGCGCATGCGGCCGGACTCGACGCCGGCGAGGTCGAGTACTTCATCGACGAGGCCGATGAGGTGCCGGCCGCTCGCGCGGATACGTGCGAGCTGGTCGCGCTGCTTGTCGTTGAGCGTGCCTGCAATGCCGAGGTCGAGCAGGTCCGTATAACCAATCATCGCATTGATCGGCGTGCGGATCTCGTGGCTCATCGTGGCCAGGAAGTCCGACTTCGCGCGGCTGGCCTGCTGCGCTTCGATGCGCGAGCGCTCCGCCGTGGCAATGGCCTGCTCGAGGATCAGGTTCGTGTGCGCCAGCTCCGCCGCCAGTGCACGCGCCTCGCCGTACTGATGCTCCAGCTCCTTGCGTGCATCACGAACCTGCGACGCCATGTGCGTGAACGTCGCGGCGAGGGCGCCGAGCTCGTCGTCGCGATCGAGATCCACGCGCTGGTCGTAGTGGCCGGCGGCCATCGCCGCCGATGCGATCTCGAGCTGGCGCAGCGGACGCGTGACGCTGCGCGACACGAGCCACGCGACGAGCGCGCCCAGTACCAGCAGTCCGAGCGCAGCGAGCATGATCGCGCGCAGGAACGCCCGCGGCCGCGCACCGAGCGACGATTCCGGCGCGAGCGCGACGAGGTGGATGGATGTTTCGGGAATACGCGTCGCCACGGCATGCCATGTGGCGCCATCGAGCGTGATCTCCGCCTCTCCCTGGAACGGCCATTCCGGCGGCGGCGTTTCGGGATCGGCGCCCATCGAGAGCCAGAGACCGGTCGACGCGTCGGCGTAGCGCACCTCGACGTCCTCACCCAGGAGCGAACGCACCGTGTTCACGTTGCCGCCGCGCGCCTGACTCAGCACGGCCACCCAGCCGAGCCGTTCGCCGCGGTCCTCGACGGGTACGGCGGTCCAGAAGAATGCCGAATCCCCGGAGAGGAAGAGAGGCCCGACGCCGCCGCTGTCCGGTACCGCCGTAGCGCCTTCGCCGACGCCGCCTCCGGGTTCGGGTTGGTTCAGCGGGGGCGCACCCAGCACGATCTGGCGGTCGGCGCTCCACAAGCGTGGCCCGGTCGGGCCAGCAGGGTCGGGGAGCGTGTCGAGGGCCTCCTGCGCCGCGGCCAGCGCGGAGGTGTCGCCGCGCAGGAACGATACGATCGCGGGGTCTGATGCAACGCGACGAAGTCCGGCCAGTCGCTGATCGAGCGCACCGCCGGCCGCCTCAGCGAGATCGGCGATCGCATTGAGCCGCGCGTACAGCGCCACCTTCGCGGACCTGCGCACCTCACCGTAGCTGGCCGCGGCGATACCGATCGCCACCGCTGCGATCACCCCCGTGATCAGCAGGGGCAGCTTGATTTCGAGCGAGAGTCCGCGTGACTCCCGCCCCCGCGCGGGTTCCGTCATGGCCCCCCGGAGATTCCGGTTGTGCGGGGAGATTCGTCCAATCTAGGGAAAGGTCCGGGCCTGCGGCCAGTGGCTGGGCACGATCGCAATCCGTACCCTCCTCCACTTCCTGTTTGCCCTCAGCCGATTCTATCTTGAACTTGAAGTGATTCCCGAACGGAGCTGTGCGCAATGCGGACTTTCACGGCTGTGATCGAGAAGGATCCGGAGACCGAGCTGTACGTAGGGTACGTTCCCGGTTTTCCGGGTGCGCATTCCCAGGGCGCGAGCATCTCGGAGCTGCGTGAGAACCTGGCCGAAGTGATCGCAATGCTACTGGAGGACGGGGATCCGGAGCTCGAGGGAGAGTTCGTCGGAACCGAGACGATTCGTGTCGCGTAGCCCATGGGCCGGCTGCCAGTCCTGAAGCCGCGTGAGGCATTGCCCGACTCGAGCCAGGCCGAGCGTGTGCATCGCGAGGACCCGCACTTTACATCTCTACCAGGCTCCACTTGTCAATTCTACCACAAGTCGCTCTACAGATTTACCGCAGGGCGTTGAAGCAAGGACCCATCGTCACGGTCGGGTCAGTTGACGACCACGGCCCGTATTACCATATTGGTAACAGCCATCTCGCTGGAGGACCTGGGTGCATGTCATCAGTCAGAAGCGGCTCAAGGCGTTCTGGATGGCGCATCCGGATGCTGAACTTCCGCTGCGAGCATGGTGGACGACGATGAAGGCCACGACGTTCGCTACACCGCATGAAGTTCGCGCGGTCTTTCCCAGCGTGGATTTCACCGGCAAAGGACGTGCGATCTTCGACATTTGTGGTAACCGCTATCGGCTCGTTGCAGATATCAGATACCGGTGGGGCCGTGTGTACATCGTGGCTGTCCTGATACACGCGGAGTATGACCGCGTGAACGTGGACGATCTGTAGCGGCAAGGAAGCCGCGAGGAGGCACCCATGCGAACCACGCTGGATTTCAGCAAGCCACACGTCCTCCGCGACGAGGGGGAGTACGAAGCGGCCGTTGCCCGCATCGATGAACTGCTGAGGCTGGACGTGCCTGACGACAGCGATGAGGCTGAGGAGCTTTTTTTCCTGTCCGTGCTGGTGGAGGAGTACGAAGATCGTGAGCATCCTGTCGAAGGTGCTGATCCGGCGACCGTGGTGGATTTCATACTCGAACAGCGGGGGATGAAACGCGCCGACCTGGCGGAAACGATGGGTGGCGCGTCGCGAGTCTCTGACTTCTTTAACGGGAAGCGCCCCCTTTCCAGGAACCAGGCGTTGCGGTTGCGGGATCTCCTCGGAGTACCGCTCGATGTACTCATCACGGAAGGTTGAAGCGCACGCGTTCGGAGCTGCTTTGACACCGATCCTTCGGGCGGCTACCCTTCGCGGCCGCTTTCGATGAGAGGTGCCAATGCCGCAAGTAATCCGCGTCGCCCATTCGCCCGACAGCGACGACGCGTTCATGTTCTGCGCCCTCGCCGAGGGCCATATCGACACCGGTGACCTCGAGTTCGCCCACGAGCTCCAGGACATCGAGACGCTGAACCGGCGCGCGTTGCGCGGCGAGCTGGAGGTCACGGCCGTCTCGATCCACGCCTACGCCTACCTTGCCGACCGGTACGCACTCCTGCCCCACGGCGCATCCATGGGCGAGGGCTATGGTCCACGCATCGTGGCGCGTTCGGCCTTCTCGGTTTCGGATCTGGTCGGACGCACGGTTGCGGTGCCGGGCGAGATGACGTCGGCGTATCTGGCGCTGAAGCTGATGGAGCCGCGCGTGCGGACGGTCGTCGTGCCGTTCGACGAGATCCTCGAGCACGTGGCCGCGGGCGAGTCGGACGCAGGGCTGATCATCCACGAGGGTCAGCTCACGTACGCGGATGCCGGCCTGCACCTGGTTGCGGACCTCGGCGAGTGGTGGGCGAGCGAGACGGGCGGTCTGCCGCTGCCGCTCGGCGGAAACGTAATCCGTCGCGACCTCGGCCCCGAGCTGATCACGCGCGTGTCGCGGCTGCTGCGCGAGTCGATCGCATGGGGACTCGAACACCGCGCGCATGCGCTTGCGCACGCACAGCAGTATGGCCGCGGCCTTGACGACGCGCAGACCGACGAGTTCGTCGGCATGTACGTGAACGCGCGGACGCTGGATTACGGCGAGGAGGGGCGTCGGGCGGTGCGGCTGTTCCTGGAGCGCGGACACGAGGCGGGCATCATCCCGCATCGCGTCGACGTCGAGTTCACGGACTAGTCGGGCGGACTGCGCGGGGACCAGGACGCCGAGCAGCCCTGCGTCGAGACGGAGCACGTGCCCATCCAGGAACAGGGTCGGCTGCAGCTCCTGGTGCCCGAGCTGATCCCATTTACGCGCGACTTACGCGCGTGTCATCTGCACGGTGGAGCACCGACCCATCGAATCATTCCTGACACAGGACCACCCGAGCCCGGCAACGGAAGCGACAGTCATGGGGCGAAAGCATGTCTACCAAGTCGCGCGGGAGGTTCTCGTCAAGCAGTACGCGCACGGCCGATGAGCGAATCACGCGCGAGCTCCAGCGCCATCAGCGCCTGCTCACGCGGGACCGGGGGGAACTGGCGCAGGAACTCGTCCAGCGTCTCGCCGCCCTCGAGGTGATCGAAGAGTGACCGCACCGGGACCCGCGTTCCGACGAAGACGGGCGTTCCGCCCAGGATCTCGGGGTCACTATGAATGACACGCGCTTCCGACGCCATCGAAGCCCTCCTGAGTCTTGCGCCGTCTTCGTACCCTGCCGTCGTCGCGTGGTGCCTGAGCACCAAAATCAGCGTCGTGCAAGGGGCCAGCCGGTCGCATGCCGGCCGGCCCCAGCCTTCTCCCAGGCCGGCAGCCAACAATTACAGAATCTGGCTACCTCCTGACGACCTCACTCACGACCCGCGCGCAAGTCCAGTGGCGCCCTGAAATCAGCGGCCAGATGCCAAGGCATTGCCGCTTCGAGTACTAAAGACGTAATGCTTCGATCTCCCCACAGCGTCGGCCTGGATCCCGAAGGCACCTGACGGCTCTCTGGGGTAAGCACCACCGTGATAGGGTGAACACTGGCACGATCGTGTGCTCGGAGCACACGTAGTTCGCCGCCGCATGTATTCACCTCGGCGACGAGCGCGCCATCCATTCCGAACGCGAGCTCTGGGGCCGTCTCGGTGCACAACTCGATGTCGCAATCGGCAACCGTCGCAACGCACTCAGTACCGCAGGCCGGGGGAGTGTTACTGAAGATGCACGCATGCCCTATCTTCCGTCCCTCCTCATCGTTGACGACGGCACAGGCCTCCTTGCAGCCGTCCGGGCACTGGGCACTGGCTCGCGCGCTGGATAGTGCAAGTCCCAGCACCACGAACACAGTCGGAGCCACGCCTTTGAAGCATCGCATCTGATCCTCCTTTTCGGACTGAGAACAGTCAACGCGTTCATCACGCGCTGCACAACGACTTTCGCTCTGAGAGCTGATCGCCGAACCGTCAATCGTATTTCACAGTGTACAAGAAAAACACAGGCACACCGTCAATTTCGGCTTGAACCCAAATACGATTCCGCGCAGAATCAAGGCCAATGACTCGCGTCGCCGCCGGAACCGTTGTTGACCCAATCAGTTCGCCGTTCGCTGCATAATACTCGAACTGCCTGTTCGCGCCTCGGCGCCTACCTGCGAGAATCCAGCCGTTCTGCAACTCATGCGCAGTCAGCGGAATCTCGATGTCTGCGTCGCTTTGCGAATAGGTTCGCCGCCCAGTCGCAGTCGTCGCAACCTTGATCACGTCGTCAGGAAACGGGCGCCCTTCAAGATCGGCAATAACCATCCGTCGCCCCTCGCCGTTCGACGAGTACCGATATACTTCGTACGGTATACGTCGCGTGTAGAGCAGAAGGCCATCGCTCGCTCTGGTGAGACCGCCCACGCCCCAGAAATCCAGAACCCAGGATTCACGCGATCGAGGAACTGGTGCAAAGGATCGAATGTGGCGTAGGGCGTGGTCGAACAAATGAATCGCACTATCGGCTGCATATCCACCCCAGTGTGTTCTGCCCGCAATAGCAACGACGCCACCCGCGAGTGAAACAATCTGATCAATCTGGCTGAACTGAAATGGCAAACGCGCTGTGCGAATGTAGTTCCCGCGAGCATCGAACTCCGTGAGCGTCGAAGCATTGCGGTCGAAGGCGAGCAGGCCGCCGTCCGGCGTCGCAGCGACACGATACAGGGTTCGGAACTCTCCAGGTCCGCTGCCCGCCCGGCCAACGCGCCAGAGGACCTGGCCGCCGGTCGAAACAGCAAGTACTTGCGAGTTCGCGAGATCCGCGATGTAGAGCGTCCCATCATGTCCTACCGATGCAGAGATTGGGATGCCCAACGTATCGTCTTTGAATACGATGGTTGATTCTACTTGCAGAAGACCATCCGGCGGGAGCTGCATTGCTGCCACACCATGAACGTGGGTAAGAAGCAATGACGTGATGAGGAGGCCAGTCGGGCAGACGCTTCTGCGGAGACCCCGCACGCTGCGCCATGGGCCGCCTCGAACCTTGTGTGTGTGACTCAATGATCGCCTCTCCATCTCGGTTGCCACGCTGGATGATTCAGCGCCTACATCTACAAGAAGGCATCTAACGTCCGAATCCTACTTTTCTGCCTGATCCACCCTCGTGCCTTCAGTCCGATCGAACCATCGCCTCAACTCCTTCCTGGCCTGCTGGAGAAGGTTGGCCACCGTCGACTCAGCTAGACCCATGATCTCGCCAGCCTCCTTGTACTTGAAGCCTTTCAGCCAAACCAGATCCAGGACCTCGCGCTGCTGGTCGGACAGCCTGCCAAGCGTCTCTTGGAGCGCGAGCCGATCGTCCAGATTCAGACCATCTTCCGGACTCGGGTAGCGCGGATCGATGCCGATCGTGACGACCTGCTTCCGGCGGGTTCTGGAGAGCAGGTTGGACGCAATCCTGAAGAGGTAGTTCGGATTGCAGAACTTCTCCCAGCCGTCCGGCCCCGCCTCGATCTGACGCAGGAGCGCCATAAAGGCCTCCTCACATATGTCCTCAGCGTCTTCCGGCGACGCACCCTTCCTGCGCAGCATGGCCTTCAGCCGCTCTGCCCACTCGTCATAGAGCCGCCCCATCGGATCGAGAACTTCATTTACCCCATCTCACCCTCCCTGCGACACGGCGGGAACCCGCCGGCACGGCGCCAGTGGCTACGAGGCAGGCTTTTACAGCAGTCGCGCGCTACTCCGATTGATCGAGCGTTTCGCGGACCGTGCGCGCGAGGCGGTCCGGACTGAAGGGCTTTTCGAGGTAGTTGGCGCCGCGGTCGGCGAGTCCCTGCCGCACCGCATCCTGCACTGCGAATCCGGAGGTGTAGAGAATGCGCGTGCGCGGCCAGCGCTGGCGCACGCGTTCGGCGAGCTTCCTGCCGCTCATGCCGGGTATGACGACATCGGTAACGACGAGATCCACGCCGCCGCTCTCCTCCGCGATCGAAAGAGCGGCGTCACCACGTTCCGCATCCAGCACGCGGTACCCGCGGCCGCGCAACGCGCGGACCACGAGCGTACGCACGGCTGGATCGTCCTCCACCACGAGCACCGATTCGGAACCGGAACCCGAGGTAATGGGTTGCTCCACATCCGCGACACCGAAGGCAGGGAGGAAGATCTTGAACGTCGTGCCCTGCCCCGGCTCGCTGTATACGTTCACGTGACCGCCGTACTGCCGTACGATGTCGGCCACCGTGGCGAGCCCGAGACCCGTTCCCTCGCCTTTCGTCGTGAAGAACGGCTCGAAGATGCGCTGCTGCGTTTCGCGGCTCATCCCGATCCCCGAATCGCTGACGGAGATCTGCACGTACCGCCCCGCGGGCACGCGGCCGCCCCGGCCGATGTACTCGGCGCCGAGGAACACGCCCGCGGTGCGGATGGCGAGTGTGCCCCCGCCCGGCATCGCATCGCGAGCGTTCAGCACGAGGTTGAGCAGCACCTGCTCGAGATGGCCCACGTCCGCCATCACGCGCTGCGGCGCGGTATCGAGCTCGACGGACACCGAGATGTGCTCGGGGATGAGTCGTCGCAGGAGCTGCTGGAGATTCACGACGACGGCGTTCGCGTCGATGTCGCGAGGATCGACGTCCTGCCGCCGCGTGAAGGACAGGAGCCGGCGCGTGAGGCCGGTGGCGCGCCTGGCGGCGGCCAGGATCTCCTCGGCGTCCGCGCAGGCCGAGGACTCCGCGGGCAGCTCCTCGAGCAGAAGCTGCGCGTGCCCCTGGATGGCCGTGAGCAGGTTGTTGAAGTCGTGCGCGATCCCGCCCGCCAGCCGGCCGACGGCTTCCAGCTTCTGCGCCTGCCGCACCTCGCCATGGTGTACCCCTTCCACCATGGCGGGCTCGAACAGGAGGGCGAGCCAGTCGCTACGGGCGCGGCCGAGCCGACGGACGGTGATGCGTGCCTGGACATCGCCGCCACCGGGTCGCCCGAACGACAACTCCTGCGCGGCGTCTCCGCGGCGCGCGGCCTCCTCGAGCAGTCGCAGCAGCGGCGCACCGCCCCCCAGAGCCCGCGTGGCGGGTTCTCCCAGCGCCTCACCCTCGCCGCGCCCGGTGATGCGCGCGGCTTCGCCACTCCAGTACGCGATCCGGCCCGCGCCGTCGACCAGGGCAAGGCCGGCGGCGTGGCGATCACATACGAGCTCGAGTGCGGCTCGCAGCACCTGGGCGTGCGGGCCGTCCGATTCGTGATGGCGTCGGGCGAAACTGTTCATTCTGCTGCCCCGCGGCGGCGGACGGCGCGGGCGCACCGTCCGCCTGCCCGCGTAAGGATTCAGTCGTCGTTATCGATGAGCGGCGTGATGCCGTGGTACTCCCACATCTCGCCGCAGAACCCCTTCGTCTCCTCGACGGCGTCACCGTGATCGACCAGCACGGGCGCGACCCAGGGCTTCTTCTCGTTCTGCATGGTATTGCCTCCGTATTGGATTGTTGGCGACGCCGCCCGCGTGACGGCGCCGCAGCATCAGGCCGCGCTTGGCGCGGCATGCCTGGACGGCTGCCACGTGCCTGCACGCACGGCCAGCCATGTCTCCAGTGAAAGCACGTTCATGAGCGGCAGCATGTTCTGGCGCCGCCCGTTGCGCGCGAGCTCGACAGCGGTACGCAGTGCGTCGGGTCGCACGCAGCCCAGTTCGGCCAGGATCGGATTCGCGAGAAGCGCATCCAGGCGCGCACGCTCGTGTGCGAACGACCAGAGGATGCGGTCGTCAATGCTGCCCTTGCCGTTCCGCGTCCGGACTTCTTCCGGCAGGCGGCCGCGCATGGCCTCGCGCAGGACCCATTTGTTGCCGCCGTGCGGACGGATGCGGAGTTCGGGCGCGAGCCGGAGCGACGCTTCGACCAGCGGGCGGTACAGGAACGGGTAGCGCACCTCGATGTCCTCGCCATACGGCCAGCGGTGCAGCCACACGTGGATCGCATCGAGCCCTTCGGCGATCGGGGTGGCGAAACGTCGGCCCGCACCGATCAACGCGTCGCGCTCTTCGCGCACCCGCGCGGCCGCGTTCGTGCGCGCAGCGAAGCCCGTCTCCATCCAGCCCGGCAACGACGCGTCGGGCCGACGCCGCAGCAGTTGCGCGCGCGCGAGCTTCCAGAAGGATGTGCGGCGTGCGACGGACCAGTCGGCGAGCTCGCCGAGCGCGGCGCGCCACCGCCCGGAAGCGGCCATGTCGGCGATGTAGTCCAGGCTGCCCGACAGGTAGTGGTCGGAGCCGATGCCGCACAGCAGCACGCGCGCGCCCGCGCTGCGCAGCACCGTATGCATGCGTCGCTCGCGCGCGAAGAACGGATACAGCACGCCGGGCTGCTCGGTGATCGGAGCCGGACCCTCGTCGCCCTGCCACGGCCAGTGGTCGATCACCTGTTCGTTGCGCACACGGAAGCGGCGCAGCACCGGTTCGATGAAGCGGCGCTCGTCGCCCCGGCCGAGCGTGTCGACGGACGTGATCGTGCCGGAGAGGCCGGAATCGTGCGCGACCGCAACGATCGACGACGAATCCACTCCGCCGGAGAGCTGCGCCCACGTCTGACCGGGCCCGCCCATGCGCGTCCGCACGGCTTCCTCGAACAACGAACGGAAGCGGTCGACCGCACCGGGATCGCGCTCGACCGGCTCGAACGTGTGCGCGGACCAGTAGCGGCGCTCCGTCGACACGCTGCCGCGTGCGAGCACGAAGCCGCCGGGCACCACGCACTGCACGTCGCGCCACGGCGTCCGCGTGCCGGGCGCTACCATGCCGGTGAGATAGTCCGCGAAGTACTCGAGGTCCCAGTCGCCCGACGGACGCAATGCATCGATGCGATCGGAGAAGAGCAGGAGGTCACCGACCTGGCGCTGGTAGAGCGTGCGCACGCCGAATGCATCGCGCGCCGCGATCAGCTTGTGCGCACCCGGGTCCCAGACGACGAACGCGAAGTCGCCGATCAGCTCTCCGACAGCACGTTCCCCGCACGCATCGATCGCGGCCAGCACGAGTGCGAGGTCGGATGCGCCGCCCGGTGAATGCAGCCCCGCCATGCGGGCAACCGCGGCGCGATCGTCGAGCCGCACGTCGCCCACGCCGATCAGGCGCCTGTGGCGCGCGAGGAGGGGGCGCAGCAAACGCGGTCCCTGCCCGACCGCCGCCGCGAACGAACCGTCCGCAACGATCGCCGGCTGCACCTCCGCTCCTCCACGCGACCACACCAGCGCCGCGGCATCCACCGGGCCCATTGCCCGGTAACCACAGACGAACACCCTAGCCTCCGATCGCCGGGAAGGCCGCGAGACCCTCCACGTACTCGGTCCGCTCGTTCACCGGCCGGCCATCGTGCTCGACCCACGCGTGCGCCATGAACGGCAACGTCTGCACGCCGATCCGCAGCTCGGCCTCGATGTTCCGCCGCCGCAGCAGCAGCCACAGCGCAAGCGACTGCTCCAGGCACTCGGCACGGCCGGGATGGAACGCGGCCGCCTTCGCAACGCACAGCGCCGCGTTCTCCACCACGTCCGCAGGAGACTCCGTCACACGTGCGCCCGACGGCCGAGCCATGCGACGCACCCAGGCCAGCGTCCGGCGCATACCGAACACGCGCAGCGAGGTGTCGATCACGGCCAGCAGCAGCGCGACTCTCCAGACACTCGGCATCTTCATCGTGCCTCCACCAGCTGCTTCTCCACCAGCGATTCGAGGAAGCGCGTCACGTCCGCTGCAATCTGATCGCGCGGCGCTTCGTACTCGGTCGCCAGATGATCCACGATCTGATCGAACTCCATTCCCGCGCGCAGCAGCTCCCACACTCGCGTCCCCACCTCGTCGACTCCGTAGTACCGCTCATTGTCCAGATCGAGCAGCACACTCAGGCCGTTCTTCTCCACCCGCTGCACCAGCTCCGCCGGACGCAGTCGCGCACGTCGCGCGTCCACGCGCATCCGCCAGCGCTTAAGGAACCGCCATAGCATCGACGCACCTCCGTTGAGTCCTGCCTCGAAACTAAGGAGTCGCAGTGCGCCGTTGGTGGAGATTGTGTGGAGATTCTGTGGAGATTCTGTGGAGTTTGTGGAGAATCGGTGGAGATTGTGGAGAATCTCCACAATTCGGCCTAAATACTACTCGTCGAGCCGGTAACCCTGCCCGCGGACGGTGATCAGGTGGCGGGGGTGGCCCGGATCCGGTTCGAGCTTCCGGCGCAGTTCGACCATGTGGGAGTCGATGGTGCGCGTACTGACCGCGCCCATGTCCCCCCACGCCTCGCGGACGAGCCGCTGCCGCGAGATCGTGCGGCCGGGTTCGCGTGCGAGCGTCAGAAGCACGCGCAGTTCCTGGCGCGTGAGCTCCACCTCGTCGCCAGCACGTGTGACCGTCTCGCGTGGCACGTCGATGATGACGTCACCGAAACGGACGGTACGCGCCGCGACAGTGGGCCGTGCGCGGCGGAGCAGGGCCTCGACGCGCGCCATGAGCTCGAGGAGCCCGAACGGTTTGGTGACGTAGTCGTCGGCGCCGAGCCGGAAGCCGTACACCTTGTCGGTCTCCTCGGCGCGTGCGGAGAGCATGAGTACGGGTGTTTCGATGCCGGCGTCGCGCAGGCGGCGGAGCACGCCGAAGCCGTCGAGGCGCGGCATCATGACGTCCATGATGATGAGGTCCCACTTGCGCGCAGTTGCGCGTTCGAGACCGTCCATGCCGTTGCTGGCCACTTCGACGATGTGACCTTCGACCTCCAGATTGTTCTGGAGCCCGAACGCGAGGTCGTCGCTGTCCTCGATGATGAGGATGCGGCCCACGTTCAGGCGACGACGGCGGCGGACGCGGCGGCGAGGCGGGCGTCGGGGAACTCGACGATGATGCGCGCGCCGCCGCCGGGCGCGTCATCGATGCGACAGCCGCCGCCGTGTGCACGTGCGAGCTCGCGCACGATGGCGAGGCCGATGCCGCTGCCGCCGACGGCGGAGTTCTGATCGCGCGAGAGCCTGTAGAACGCGTCGAACGCGCGCTCGCGTTCCTCGGCCGGGATGCCGGCGCCCTCGTCGTCGACCCAGATCCGGACCGTCGTTGCGAAGAGCGCCATGCCGACGGTGATGCGCTGCTCGAGCGGTCCGTACTTGGTTGCGTTGTCGAGCAGGTTGAGCAGGATCTGGCGGACCGCGTCGCGGTCCACGTTGGCGACGATTCCCTCCTGGAGTTCGGGGCGGATTTCGACACCCGGTGAGCGCTGGAGCACCGCGAACGCGTGAATGGCATCGCGCACGTCTTCGGCGAGATGCGCAGGAGCAAGACGCAGGTGAATGGCGCCGCGTCCCGAGCGTGCGAACTGGAGAACGTTGTCCACGAGGTGTGCGAGCCGGCGCGACTCGTTGTCGATGATCTCGAGGGAGCGCCGCCGGTCTGCGGGTGAGCGCATGCGGCCGAGCCGGAGCGTCTCCGCGAACATCCGTATCTGTGCGAGCGGCGTGCGCAGCTCGTGTGAAACACCGGCGATGAAGTTGTCGCGCAGGGCGGCCAGCTCGGTCTCGCGCTTGATCAGGTAAAGGCCGAATCCCGCGACCGCGATCGTGAACGTGAGCAGCGTGAGCAGCAGCGGCACGCGCGAGCGGAACACACCGACGATCGCCGCCTCGGCCTGCGGCAGCACCTCGACGCGAAGCGTGAGTCCCTCCAGCAGCTCATCGAGCTGCTGATCGCGCGAATAGGCCGCGTCGGCAACCGGGAGTCCTGTCCGGAACAGCGCACGTCCGCGGTTGTCCATTACGCTGAAGACGAACGTGCTGTCGTTGCGGCCGGCACGCAGCAGCTCGACCGGGACGAGCGGGCCGTGGTCGAACGCGTTGCCGAGGAAGTACTCGAGCACGACCGGCCGTGCTGCGATGCCGTACGCGGCGACGGGTTCGACGCCGCGATGATCCACGAGATGGACGAAGACGATCGTAGAGCCGTCGGCATCGGTTCCGCGCAGGAGCCCCACACCAAAACGCCCCGAGAAGCGGGCCACTCGGGCGGAGAGGATCCTGCGATCCAGCCTGCGTGCCGTCGTCGGTACCTGCTCTCCGCTGGTCTTCACCTCGCCGTTCGCGAGATCCACGGTATAGGCGAACAGGACGTCCTCGGGTTCGACACACTCGCACGCGCCCGTGAAGTCGAGCGACTCGAGCACGGCATCCGGCGTGGCGAGCTCCTCAGAATCGCTCAGCCTCTCGACCATGGGTGCGTAGAGCAGCTGGAGCGACCGGAAGAGGGTAACCGAAGCCGCTTCGCTCCATGCGTCCGCGGCCAGCATGGCCGTGTGGCCGACGATCTCGCGGCCGAGCTGCTCGCGCGCGCGGTCGGCTCGATAGGCCTGCCAGCTCATGATCCCCATGAGCGCGACCATGCCGACGAGCAGCGCTCCGAGCCCGAGCATGCGGGGTCGCCGCGTCTCCATGGTCCTCAGGATCTGCGTCAGCAAGTCGGCCTCGGCGCGCGGGTTGTTGCGTATGCTGGAAATATGGGACGGGCAGCGACGCCGCCTCAAGGCCCGACGCGATAGCTCCGGCCGCGCCACTGGATCCGCCGGCCGCGCGCGGCACTGCGCAGGAACAGCATTCCGGTGAACAGAGCGCCGATCGGGTAGAAGATCGCGTGCAGCAGCGGAGCACCCAGACGGGCGTGAATGGCCAGCCAGAAGAAAAGGGACGCCGCCGTCGCCGCCACCGCCCAGCCGAGCATCGGACCGACCGAGAACTGGATCAGCGACGCCGCCACGATGGCCGGCGGTGTGACCCAGAACGCGATCACGAACGCGCCGATGAGCCATGGCACGACCGGGGCGATCGGCCCGGGCACCGTGTGCCGGCTTCCGGCCGCGAGGTTCTTGCTCCAGCCCTCGAGGATCTGTTCGAGCGAGCGGTACATCCGCGTCTCGATCAGGTCCTCCGCGTGCGCCAGGTACACGCGCCCGCCGGTCTCCGCCACGCGCTGCGCGAGCCCGACATCCTCGACCACGTCGTCCTTCACCGCCGCATGCCCGCCCGCACGCTCGTACGCGGCGCGATCGACGAGGATGAACTGGCCGTTCACGAGCAGGTCGCGCGCACGCTTCGCGCGGTTGACGCGGCGCGCCTCGAGGAATCGCATGCGGATGAGCGTGAACACCTGCGGCAGGATGACACGCTCCCAGAACGTGTCCATGCGCTGCTTCGCGAGCACGCTCACCAAGTCCGCGCCTTCGTTGCTCAGCGCACCGACCGCGTGGGCGAGCAGGTCGTCGTCGTGACGCGTGTCCGCATCCGTGAAGAGCAGCAGCTCGCCGCGTGCGGCCTGGTATCCCTGCCAGCACGCCCACGACTTGCCCAGCCACCCGCTCGGCAGCGCATCGCCTTCGATGAGCTTCACGCGACCATCGGCGCGCGCGGCGAGGATGCGTGCGATGTCGGTCGTGCCATCGACGCTGCCGTCATCCACGATCACGACTTCGAAGCGCGGATAGTCCGAGGCGAGCAGCGTGCCGACGCACGCGCCGATGTTCAC
>CAYUIG010000062.1:0-17343 GCA_964444685.1 uncultured Gemmatimonadaceae bacterium
GTTTCCGCGTCGCGGCCCGTGAACTTTCGACCCACCCCCCCCGTCACCGCGCCGGCCGGCGCGGTTCAGCGCCAGCGCTCGGCGGCTCGTGCGTGTGCGCGTGCGGCTGCCTCACGCGCGGTCTTCGCCGCGTGGCAGTCGTCGCACAACCCTTGGATGTTCTCGTCGTCGTCCGTGCCGCCGTCGATCAGCGGCACGATGTGATCACGCTGCGTGGCGACTGCAACGCGATCGTGACGCTCGCACTCGGCGCACAGTGGCTCGCGCCGGAAGAGCGTCGCGCGCTGGCGTTGCAGCTTCCGACCGCGCACGCGCTGCTCGGTCGGCCACGCTCGACCTGTCTGCACTGGGGCGGCCACCGTGCGCAGCTGCGTAGAAAGCGTCGCGATGCGCGGCTTCAACGACTGCAGCTTCGCCATGCGCACCGACCCCAGAAACGAAAAGCCCGCCGGGCTTTCGCGCTGGCGGGCTTTCTGTACCGGCACCTCTTCGGCATACCGGATCAGGTCGGAAATCTAGCATGGTTTGCACAATGCGTGTCAATCGGCGTGCATCGAAGTGCGAGATCCGCATCATCGGTCGCCTTCCGGTAGGCGGTCTCGAGCCACTTGCGGATCGCCTTCGCGTGCGTGCCGGCCGTGTTGCGATGTACCGCACACCGGTCGGCGAGGATGCCGATATTCACCTTCTCTGCTCCCGCCCAGCGTCGCACGATGCCCGCGCGCAACTGCCGCGGGGAGAGCGATCCCGGCACCGCCTCGATCGAGCGCTCGGTGAGCAGCGCAGCAGCCTCGGTCCACTCGTCGTTACGCGTCCACCCCGAGCAGCAGGCCCGCCTGCAGGCGCACGGGAACGCCCGTGGCGCATAGCGCACGACGAGGATCGCCACCTGCAGCTCGCCCAGCGTCCCGATGCGCCGGCGAATCGCACCGGCCCACGCCGCCCGCTCCTCGGGACTGTCGAACCGCGGCGCCCTGGCGCTGACCTGCTTCTGATGCTGGGCGAGCGAGTCGGGCTCGCCACGATGCCGGTTGCTGAAGGCGAACCGCAGCGCGGCATCCAGCGATCGGAACGCGGCGACGTCAGCCTCGTCGGCACTGGCGGGGATGATTGTTTCGAGTTCGCTCATTGTTGGTTCTCATCGGCTGGAAAATTCACCACTGCCGTCGGTCCGAAGATCTCTATCGCCTTCGCGTCGTACATCCTCGCCGCCTCAACTGCCGTCTTCGCGCGACCGCAGTACAGCTTCTCCTTTCGATCAGGCACTCGAATCCGGGCCTCGAAGCCTCCCTTCTTGGCTGAAACGCCGATGAATCCGGTCTTGTTTCTGCCCACTGCCCGCAGGTAGGCGGCGCGGTCGCGCGGTGTCAGCGTTCCCATGACAACTCGCTCACGGCCGACCTCCCATCGCTGGCCGCTTGATCGCGCTGGCCAGCATCTGGTGGATCCGTGCGAGGTTCTGTCGCGCCGTCTCGTTGTCGGTGTGACCACAACCGGCATCGGGTAGCGCCGCCCCGCCAGGCGACGCCGGCGGCGGGCGCACGTCCAGGCACGCGGCCACGAACTCCGGAATGGTCGGTGGCCATTCCCTCCCGGAATCGATGATCGTGCGCATCGCGCGGCCCAACGTCTGCGCATCGAACCGGCCGAGCTCCGTGGCCCACATGCCCTTGACCTCCCGGAGGTCGAGGCCCTCCCACATCGACGTGACCTTGGTCACCCCGTAGAGCGCGAAGAATCGGTCGAAAAGCCGATTCACCCACGCCTCGGGCAGGCGCTGGTCAGCGGGCGAATACGCGTTCGGTAGCGTCGACATCAATGGTCTCCGGTTCACGGGTTCGGCCGGTCAGCCCGGCCACGGTGGCGGCAATGCGATCCTGTCGGGACGACGCGCCCTTGCCCGGCGGCGATCGGCTCCACTCGCTGCGTACGAAGTTTCGCCACGTTGCTGGCCAGTCGGCCTTGCTCCCGCGCTGCCCCGGTACACCGAGCCAGTAGTCGCGGAACTTCTCTGCAAGCCCTTCCGGGTCCAGCGATGGCCGCTCCGCCCTGCACCACGCGACGTCGGCCTCCCCTGGAAAGCCATCGGGGATCCGCGTGCCACGAGGCGGCTTCTTCGGCGCTGCGCGCGCGCGCTCCATCCTTTCGACTACGCCTTCGTCTTCGACTCCGACAACGACTCCGTCTCCGTCTCCGTCTAGGTGCGCAGATGTTTGCAATTGCGCGCAACTGTTTGCAGTTGCTTGCAGACCGCTATCAGTTGCTGGCGGACCATGTACATCGGTGCGCAATTGCGGGCACTTGCCCCACGGTGGGGTCGGGAACTTCGGCTCCGACCGCGTCTGCCACTTCGTATCGAGCATCTGCCCATACGGTTTCCCGCCGTGCTCGTAGAGAGCGATCACACCGGCCTTCTCGCACGCAGCGATCCAACGGGTAATGTCGGCCTCCCGGACTCGGTCAACCCTCAGGGGATACAGAGCTGTACGCAACATGGCAGGACGCGCATCGAACAGGCCGTGATCGTCGACCTTGCTCATGAGACGCCTGTAGAACACCTCCTCCGGCCAGTCGAGCCGGTCGATACGGTCGGAATCGAGGATGCCCTCGCGAAGAACGCGGTTCGGCATCGATTACTCGGGCTTCTCACCGAGGCTCACCAGCGCACCGGTGATGCGCGCGGCTGTGCACTTGACGGCGAAGTACTCATCGACGCTCGCGTTCGGACACGAAACGTGGAACCGCTGCATGATCGCGTCGAACGCGTCGTGATTCGGCTCGACTTGCGCAGACCGACCAAGCCTCCGCGCACGCAGCACGATCACCTTCTCGCCTTCCTTCGCAGGGTTCATCAGCGGCACCCCTCGAACAGGTCCGGACGGGCCCGGTGCGACGACACGATCCGGCGTAACAAGTCTCGCCTGGCGCCCTCGCGCAGCAGCGCCATCGCGCGGTAGCGGCCGACGCCGAGGTGCTCCGCGAGATCCACCCACGTCACGCGACGGCCGCTGTCGACAATCCACGCTGCAGCCCGCTCGACCGGATCCGGGCGCGCAGGTGCAGACGGCTGCAACAGTGCCTTGCCCGCATCGCACGGCAGGTCCAGCCGGCGCGACTGCGCCACGGTCCACTGGATCGCGTTCATGGCCTTGCCCACATCAGGCGCGCCAGGTGCTCGGCCTGTTCGCGCGACAGGCGCACACCGTGCGCGCCATTGACTGCGATCGGCTCGCACCCGTACAGATGCATCTCGCCGCTCTCCCAGATGCACGCGCGAAATCCGACCGGCGCCACGGGCTGCACAGTGACCGCTGCCGGTGGCTTCGGCTGCGGTCGCTGGCCGGGCGGCAGCGAAATCAGGATGCGCCCCTTCTCGTCGATCGTTCGCACGAGCAACCCCGCCTTCACGGCCTTGTCGAGCACCGCTACCGGGTTCGCCCGCGCGGCACCATCGATGCCGGTGATGTAGTCCAGCGTCACGAACTCCGGCGCATCCGGGTCGCTCAGATGCTCGATGACGAGCGCGGCGGCCGAGCCGGTCCTCGGGGTGTACGTCATGTGGAAGCCCTTGCAAACCAGTACGTGCGCAGGCCTCGCATCCAGCCTGCGGCATAGACGAAGGACAGCGCGACGATGCCCCACTGCTCGGCGACCACCGATGCGTAGAGCCACGCCGGCTGAGCGGCCAGGCCGAGAATCGGCGCCCAGCGCCGCGCGTCGAAGTTCGGCGACTGTGACAGCCACAGCGACGAGACGCCACAGCATGCGATGACAATCTGGTCAATCATGCCGCGGCCCGCCATTCGGTGATTCCGGCGCGGCGCCAGGTCGTGATCGCCTTGCCGACGGCCGAGCGCGTCACGCCGTAGCGCCGACCGATCGCCTCGAGCGTCTGGCCTTCGGCGCGCAGGCGCAGCACCTGCGGCATGTCGTGCACACCGAGCCGAGCACTTTTCGCCAGGCCGAGCGCGGTGATCATAGAGCGACGTACGCCGGACGGGTATGCGCCGTTGCGCGCAGCGTTGCGCAGTGCGTCGCCCTGCGTTCCGGCGCGCAGGTGCGCTTCGTTCATGCACCGCGCCTCGCCGCAGGTGTCGTATACCGACTTGCCGTCGATGCGCCTGCCCTCGAGCACGAGCAGCAGGCGCCGCGCGAGCCAGCGCTGGCGCTTCCACATGACGATGGGTGCACCGCTCGAATGGCAGGCACCGGCCCACAGGAGGCAGTCACCATCGGCGTAGCAGCGACGCAGCAGGTACGCGAGCATCGCCTCGGATGAGAGCGGTTGTCGGCCGGTCGGGGCGAGGCTCGTCATGCCGCCGCTTCCAGATCGAAGAGCGTCGGCATCGACATCTCGCGTTCGGCCGCCCGCAGGTAGTGGACCTGGTCGGCGAAGTAGGAGGCGCTCAGCTCCGAGCCGCGCGCGCGGCGTCCGAGCTTGATCGCGCGAACACCGACAGTGCCGATGCCGTGGAACGGGTCGTACACGGTCTCGCCGCGCGCGCTGTACCGCTCGATCACCCGATCGACGATGTCGAACTGCAGCGGGCACACGTGCTGCTCGACGGCGCGCCGCGCCTGGTCCATGTTGAGCGTGCGCATGCGGTTGACGTCGGTCCACACGTTCGGGTCGGGGCTGCCCGGCTCGAGGCAGGCGAAGGTCTTCGGCAAGGCCTTGCGCGCGCCGAGCTGCTCGCCGATCTCGACGTGCCGCTCGTAGTCGTACACGTGGCGCAGGCTCTCCTCGGTGAAGAACTTCGCGAGCTTGCCGGGCCCCATGCGCGCCATCTCGTCGGCCGAGAGCAGGCGGTTGCCGCTCGATCGCCAGTAGTTGTGCGCATCGATCTGCCAGCGCGCGAGGCTGTACTCGTCGGGGCGCTTGGTGACCGGCTCATCGGCATAGCCGCGCAGCAGATCCGACTGCGGCTTGCGAAAGAGCAGCACGTACTCCGAGCACCCGGTGCCCATCTTCGTCCCGTCCTTGCACATCTCGCTGTAGCCGAGCCGATAGGTCTGGTTGTTCTCGCGCACGACGTCGGTCGTCACCGTGACGATGGCCATCTTCACGAAGCCGTGCTTCCTCAGGTGAAAGCTCGCCTCCTCGTGGAAGTAGTCCATGCTCGGCGCGCCCAGGCCGGTCACGTTCTGGAACAGCACGCGGTCCTTCACGTGGATCGCGGCGATGCGCCCGGGCTTGAGGATCCGAAAGAGCTCGGGCGTCAGAAAGTCCATCTGCCGCCAGAAGTGCGCGTTGTCCTCGGTGTGGCCGAAGTCGTTGTACGTCGGCGTGTATTCGTAGTGGTTGGCGAAGGGGATCGACGTAACGATCAGGTCGACCGAGTTTTCGGGCTGCTCCATCGCCTCGAGCACCGCGTCGTTGTTGGCGACCTCGAAGAGATCGCCCTTCTCGACGCGCCGCTGTACGCCGATGGTGCGGGCGAGCGAATCGTGCAGCGCGAGACCGTCGAGCCCGTGCGTGCGGAAGAGCTCCGCCATGCGGGCCTGCTGCTCATCGTGGCGGCGCCACTTCGCCTGCAGGTTCGCCACCGTCTCGCGCTCGGCTTCGGTGTGGATGATGTCGATGCGAACGCGCCCGGTCTGGCCGAACCGGTAGGTGCGGTGCACGGCCTGGATGAAGTCGTTGAACTTGTGCCCGACGCCCGCGAAGATCTCGCGATGGCAGTGGCGCTGGAAGTTGCAGCCGCTGCCGGCGATGACGGGCTTCGTGCTGAGCAGCCGATGCTCGCCATCGCTGAAGCCGATGATGCGCGCCTCGCGCTCTTCGAGGTCCTGACTGCCCCACACGCTGACCGCATCGGGCAGCGCCTGCTGGATCGCGTGCCGCTCGTCCTCGAGGTCGTGCCACACGATGAAGTGATCGGCCGGATCCTCCTCGACGATCTCACGCACCTTCGCCACCCTGGCCGGCAGGCTCTCGCGCTTCTCGCGCGCAGCGGCCGGCAGGCTCATCGCGACGTTCTGGATCAGCAGGCCCTGCCCGATCTTGTCGACACCCGCTGCGCCGTAGTCGCTCGGGATCTCGTGCCAGCGCACGTCGATCTCGGGCAGCACGTACCCGGTGTCGTCGTGTCCGAGATCGCTCGGCTTCGTGATGAACACGGCCCAGCTCGCCACCCAGCGCCAGAACTCCGCCTCCTTGTGCGGGTACAGAGTCAGGTTCCCGGCCTTCTCGCTGTCGCGCTGGAAAAAGCGCGTGAGCGCCTGGCCGGTGTCCATCACGCCCAGGTACCCGGCGTAGTGAATGAGCTCCTTGTACCGGTTCGGGTCGGGCGTCGCGGTGGCGACGGCCTTGAACTCGACGTCGGCGAACGCCGGCAGGAACTCCTGATACGTCTTGCTGCCGAAGCTGCGCAGGATGCTCGCCTCGTCGAGGCTTGCCGCACGGAACAGACGCGGGGTGATCTTCCCCTCGCGCACGCTCTCGTAGTTCGTCAAGTAGATCGTGCGCTCGTCGCCGATCTCGCTGTCGCTACGGATGAAGCGCAGGTCGATGGCGCAGTCGCCCGCGAACCGAAGCGCGGCTTCGCGGAAGAACTCCTGTCGCACGCCCAGCGGCAGGACCTGCAGGCGCAGGCCTGGCCGGTGTACGCCGATGAGGCGAAGGAACTCCAGCTGCGTCGCCGTCTTGTGCAGACCGAAGCTCGCGAAGCACGCGCGGTTGCCGCCCTTCAGCATCCAGCGCGCGATGTCGCGCGTGTGCGGCTTGAGCGCAGGGTTCATCTGCTCGAGCGGCACGTCAAAACCCGTGGACGGCGCCGCGGCGATCTTCTCGCGGAGGAAGGCTTCGTAGGCGATGCTCACGCCGCCGCCCTCATCGCATCGGCGAAGTTCGCTCGCACGAGCGCCTCCGCGACCGGAGGGCATACGCTGTTGCCGCACATGCGCACCTGGGAAGACTTCGGCAGCACGCGCCCGTCGGCGCCGCGGTCGATCGCGTAGCTGTCGGGGAACCCCTGCGCGCGGTACAGCTCGCGCGGCTGCAGCATGCGCATGCCGATGTCGGCAATTTCGTAGTCGGCACCCTCGACCGTCACGAGCCCGAAGCGATCGCGCGTCGGAACCGTGTGCAGCGGCTCGGCGAGCCCTTGCCCGTCGCGGTCGTTGCCGTAGTATTTACACAGCAGCGCCGCTACTTCACGCGCATGGCCCGGAAAGCGGTCGTCTGCGAAACCCCGAGCGCCACGCCGATCTTCGAATAGCTGATCCCCTGCGCCCGCAGGGCCTTCGCCTTGTCCGCGATCGCCGCTGGAACGTCCGTAACCTTGCGCAGACCCGTCCTGTACGCGTGCTGGTGGTTCGCTCCGCGCGTCACCGGCTCGAGGTTCGCCGGAGCGTTGTTGGTCTTGTTCCCGTCGACGTGATTGAGATCCATCCCCTCGGGAATCGGCCCCCGAAGAACCGTCCACACCAGCCGGTGCGCCGCCAGCATGTACGGCTTCCCGTCGACGTAGAACCGTATCGCGAGGTATCCGCGTTTCGTCGTCGTTTCCAGCCGGCGCGGCCCGGAGAACGGAATGCGGTTCTCGTTGCGAAGCTTCCAGATCATTCCATCCGGTCGGACCTCGATCACTCCGCGCTCGATCAGCAGCAATGCCGCCTTCATCGCATCCATGCACGCACCCCAGATCCGCTGTGACAAGCGAATGGTGGTCGATTGCCGTAACCGTTGGGAGGGGTCGCGCGAGCATCGTGCCGACCACTCCTCCGTAGTGGCGCGCCAAGAACGCCGCGACGAGTGCGTGCTTCTGGCCGTCGACGCAGGTGCCGAGCGGCTTCTCGAGTCCCGGCACGCGCGGCGCCTGCCCGGGCCGCTCGCCGTATCCGGTCTGCACGAGCGTCGGCACCGCAATCGCGGAGTCAGCCTTCGCTGTAACCGTCTGGAACGGCTCGTCGACGCCGCGCGGCCGACTCTGCCCGGCACGACCTCCGACGCCGACGATGAACGGCTTCGGGTTGTCCAACACGTAGCGCTTGATGCCGTGCGCGATCCGACGCAGCGTCGCTTCGGCCAGCGGTCGCTCGCGCTCGAAGATCGACGGGCACGACAACGACCAGTCGATGCACTCGGCGGCCGTGCGATACGGCTTGCGGCCCTTGCCGTGCGTCGGCATCGGCCAGACGATCGGCGCACCGTCGCGACGCGCGATGAGGAACAGGCGCTTGCGGATCGTCGGCGCGCCGAAGTCGCACGCGCGTAGCTCGCGATGCTCGACGCGATAGCCGAGGTTCTCGAGCCGCGCCTTCCAGCGGCGAAACGTCAGGCCGCGGCGCTCTGGGCACGGTCGACCGTCTCCGGCCAGCGGACCCCAGGTCTGGAACTCCTCGACGTTCTCGAGGAAGATCACGCGCGGTCGCACGAGCTGCGCCCACTTCACCACCACCCACGCCAGCGAGCGGATCTTCTTCGACACGGGCTTGCCGCCCTTCGCCTTCGAGAAGTGCTTGCAGTCGGGCGATGCCCACAGCAGACCGATCGGTCGACCCGCGGCGACCGCCACGGGATCGACTTCGAAGACGTCGCTCACGAAGTGCAGCGTCTGCGGGTGGTTGGCCTGGTGCAGCGAGACGGCCTGCGGATCGTGATTGATCGCGACGTCGACGTGACGTCCGATCGCGCGCTCGATGCCGGTGCTGGCTCCGCCGCCCCCGGCGAAGAGGTCGACCACGAGCTCGTCGGAGATCGGCAGCAGGAACTGGGGCGTCAGCACGTCGACTCCCCTCCCCACTCCCGTGATGAAATCGAGCTTCCACACACCAGCCCACCACGGGAGGGGTTGCCATGCACATGGATCGAGGACGGCAGTTGCGCATCCTTGAGCTGCTCGCAAACGGTTACCCGGATTTCGTTGACGTTCGCCGTCTCTGGGAAGAGGACAACAGCGTCGCGCGAGAGTTGATCTACATGGCCGAGCACCGCCTCATCGAAGTGCGACGCCCGCGCTCGATCTCCGAAACGATGCCGGTCGCCGAAGCGAAACTGACAGCGCGCGGCGTCGACTTCCTGCAGGACGATGGCGGCCTGTCGGCGATCCTCGGCGTGGTGACGATCAAGATTCACGACGAGACCCTGAAGCAGTTGATTGCCGCTCGGATCGAGCAATCGGAGCTTCCCCAGCCAGAAAAGCAGCGATTCCTCGCTCGGCTTCGATCGCTGCCTGCCGACGCCACCAGACACCTTGTGCTGAAGCTCGTGGAGAAGGGGCTGGATCACGCGCCGGACGCCGTTCGACTGCTCGAAACGTTCCTCCGGAGCCCGTGACTCGCTCGAAGCGAATCCACCCGAGCACGTCGCCGAAGCTCACCCAGAACTCGTCGACATCGGCGTACCCTTCAATCACGAGGTGGCCGTTCATGAGGACGAGAGCCTCAGCGTGGATCGCGTCGCGCATCAGCGGCACGCCTCCACCCAAGACCGCGCCGGCTCGGCGTCAACGGGGTTAGCCTCCCCGGCGCGGGTTTCCTCGGGCACTGCCGTCGTGACGGGGGTCGGTCGCGGAAGCCGGGGGCAGTCCCTCGCACTGCCCAAGCGCGCGTCCCTTCTGCAAGCCGCGCGAACCATGACTCGACCGCCGGCAGACTGCACCGGCTCGCCCCCTTTGGTGAGTTCGTTGCGAGGCGCCATCAGCGGCACGCCTCTTTCAGCCACAGCGCGACCAGCGCCCGGATCCGCACCTCGATGATCCGTAGTCGGCGCGCGCGGACGGTGGCGCGGCGGGCGTAGTGGTCGAGCGGGCTCATGCGGCAGCCCTTCCCTGCAGGATCTCCTGCAGCAGCCTCGCCTTCTCTTCGGCGCGTGTCGCGCGCGCCTCGGCCTCTTCGGCACGGCGCTCGGCCTCGCTCTTGAGAACGACCAGGCCGTATCCACGCGTATGCGCCAGCCAGATCAGCGGCGCTTCGTTGCCGCACAGGTCCATCAGCGCGCTGATCTTGTCGGGCGGAAAATGACCCTTGCCCTTGCGCAGATGACTGAAGTGCCCCGAGTCGAGCCCGAGCGAGAGCACCACCTCTTTATCGTCCAGCCCGGAGAGGTCGATGCACAGGTTGATCGCGCCGAGCAGCGATTTACGCTTGGCGACAAGTTCGAGCGGCACGTCTTGCATGACGGCTCGTCGAGAGAGCGGAAGCTCGTTCTGTTCAACGTCGCTCATCACTGTTGAGTCCGGTTGAGTGGCTGCAGCGGGCAAAAAAGAAGAGGCTGCGTGACCATGAGCATCAGCACTTCAGGCGACCTTCTCGGCCGGCGCCGAACCGCGCAGGTAGGCCCAATCGACATCGGGGCGCAGGTATTCGCAGCGGACGGCGCCACCCGACTCGCGCTCGATCGCGATACACAAGCCCTCGCCGATCTTGGCCCTCACGGCCAGCGCTTTTCGGAGATAGCCGATCGACGTTCCGCATCGGATGGCAAAGGCGGTTTGTTCGGCAACCGACAACGCATTGAGGTAGGTACGCAGCTTGTCCATCGGCGCGAACTTTACCTGAGGGTAAAGAATATGGCAACACCTTCGGGGAATGTACCTCCCGGTACTCTGTCGGGAGAATCCGTTGGAATGGATCCCGCCGAAAAGCTGCGCCGCTATGAGCATCGCCGCGCGCGACTGGCCGAACTGCTGAAGGCGCTTGAGCCGGCGCCGCGCGCGTGGTTCGCGACCGCGATCCGGCGTTCGGAAAGCTATGTCGCGCGCCTGCTACATCCCGAGGGACACCCCCACGGCAAGAACATCGGCGACGCGATCATGAACGCTGCCACGTCGGTGCTACAGCTTGATCCCGGATGGTTCGACTTGCCGCTCGGTTCGGCAATTCCGCAGGGGCTCACTCTGGACGAGAAAGGTCGCGTCAGTCGCTTGGAAGCAAGCCACGTGGCCACGGCTTCCCCAAGCAGCGCCAACAACCCCAAGAACAGCATTCAGCTGACGGCTTCCGAACATCGCCTGCTGAAGGCCTTTCATCTGCTTCCGGACGACGAACAGGACGAACTTCTTCGTGACCTCAGCCGGCGGGCCGAGCGCTATCGCGTGTTCGCTGAACGACTGATGCGAGAGCGCGAGACGGGCAAGCACGAAGAGGACGCGATGCCCATACCCGACAACGTTAGGGCGCCGCATTTCCCGTCGACGAGAGCGCGCCATCTCGAACCTCCGGAAAAGCGTGCGCCTGCGGCGGACACCCCGGGGCCGTCGGGCAGGCCCGGCGGCAAGACCGGGAAGCGCAAATGAGCCGCCGTCCCTTTCGGCTCGTCCCGTCGGATATCTCGCACGATACCGTCGAGGCACTGACCGAGCTGCTCGACCAGGCGCACAAGGGGAAGGTCATCGGCATCGCTTTCGCCGTGATGTGCAAAGGGCGTGATTACTTCACGGATGCCGCCGGCGAGGCGCGTCGCTCGCCCACGTTCGCGCGCGGGATGGTAATGGACCTCTCCGACAAGCTCGGGCGGTGGACTCGTGGCGAACTATGAGGGAGCTAGCGCGGGATGGTTGATCTAATCGTCGGACTCGTCGGGATCGTCATCATCGTGGCGCTCCTCCGCCTGCTCGTGAAGAATGCCAGGTCACCACGCACTGGCGGCATGGTGGAGGCCAGCGGCGACTACACCTGCGAGGTCGTCGGGGAATCTCACTATCAAAATGCTCTCGAGCGCATCGTCGGCGAACGCACCGAGGAAGGCGCCGACCATGAGTGCATCGCGCTGATCGTTCCCGAACCAACGAATCGTCATGACCCCAACGCCATGCGCGTGGACATCGAAGGAATGACGGTTGGCTACCTCTCACGCAGAGATGCAAAGACGCTACGCGCGCTGCTGCGTGAGCAAAGCGTCGATGGACCGATCTCCACCGGCGCAATCATTGTCGGCGGATGGGACCGCGGCGGCGATGACGTGGGCTCCTTCGGGGTCCGCTTGGACGTACCGCTCAACAAACCGATCCGGATCGTACCCGCCTGAGGAAGCGCCGGCGCACGCGCACCTGCCCGCCTTCGCGGGCTTTTTTTCTGCCTAGACTTTACCTGTGGGTATTGACAAGCCTGTACCTTCGGGTAAACTTGCCTCCCGTCCACCACGGAGGCAGCCATGCAACGCCACCTCGCAACCCTCTCGCAGCACCAGCCCTTGGTCCGCGCGTTCGTCGCCGACCTACCGTCCTTCGCCATGGCCGGGCTCGCGCGCCTCAACAAGCGCCGCCGCCAGGCGCCCGAAGCCGCAACCTTGCCGGCATACGTCGGCAACCTGCACCGCGCGCGGGTCTCCTCGCGCCAGCGCGACCGGGAGGCGACCGTGTTCTTCGAATCGGTCCACCGCGATCGGGCGGACGTGCTCCGGGATCTGATGGTCCGCGTGTGGCGCGTGCCGGCCGATGACCTGGTCGTCGAGAACATCTGGAGCGCCGACGAGCTGCTCACCCGTGGTTTCAGCGACAGCGAGTCGGGCGACCTGCGTCTCTTCGCATCGGGCTGGGACCCGGCCGAGGGCACGCTCTACACCGACCCGAGCGAGACGCTGATCCTCGTCGCCTCGCAGGCCCTGCACGACCGCCTGCACAGCGCGCAGATGCTGCTCCCGCAGCGCACGCGCATCGAGGGAGTCGCGGCATGAAGGGCGAGCACACCGCTGCGGGGGAAGCGCCGCGTATGAAGCTCGACCCCGACGGCCATTGGCGGGGCCGCCCCAGGATGCCAGTCGACCAGTACGAGCCGGCTTTCGATTTCCGCGTGAACGTTCACATGCGCAGTTCACCGCCCCGCCGGGCGCAGATCAGCGTGCAGCAATCATCGTGGTCAATGGAGATGTACAGCCGCCCCGACCAGCTGCGCGAGATGGCCGCGCTCTTCACCGAAGCGGCCAACCTGATCGACATGCTCGCGCTCGTCGATCGCAGCGCGGCCGACCACGAAGGACCCGACCCCGAAGACGCCGACAGCGAGATCGCCGCCGCCGAGGTGACGCCGTGAGGCTCGCCACCGAACGCATGCTGCGCCCGCTGCACGCGGCCCGCCAGGTTCGCGCGGCCGATGTGCTCGGCTCGAGCGTGATGCTTGCGGGCTTCCTCGCCCTGCTCTTTCTCGCCGAGTGCATCGCCATCAGCCTGCTCGACTGGGCCATGGGTCGGCCGCACACGGTGATCCCGGCGCTCGTCGCCTTTCTGGAAACGCTCGACGGAGGCATCTGATGATGGAGTTCGCTGGAAACGCATTCTGGTTCGTCGCGGGCCTGATCGTCGGGCAAGCGGCAATGATCGTCGTGCTGGCGCTGCTGTTCGGTGCGCGCGAGACGCCCGCCGCGGACGGCGTGGAGGGCCTGTCGCAATGAGCCGCCACCGCGCCGACGAGATCGAAGCGCTACGCCTCGCGTCCGAGCAGTACCAGGCGCAGGCGCAGCTCATCGCGACGATCTGTCGCAACAACCCGCGCGGCCTGCGACTGCCGCCGATGTTCGGCCAGCGCGCGACCCGGCGCCGCTCCCGATGCCAAGTCGAACCCCAGTCCCGGCCGACGGCGACGTGCCCGTGACGCCGCTCGACGACGCCGCGCTGCGTCGCGCGCAGCTGATTCCGGATGCGCGTGACGAAACGCTGCGCCGCGCGTTGATCGAGCGCACGCGGTTCGATCTGCGCAGAGCGCTGCCACGCCCGAAGAAGGACTCCCGATGACCACGGTCCCCCTGATCGGCATCTGCGGATTCTCGCGCAGCGGCAAAGACACGATGGCGCGCATGCTCGCCGAGCAATACCGCATCGGTCTCGTCGCGTTCGCCGATCCACTGAAGCGCGAGGTCGCCGCCGCCTGGCAAGTCGACACGTCCGTCTTCTACGGCGACGAGAAGGACCGCAGCATCGAAGCGCTCGCGCTGCGCCGCTGCACGGACTCGGAGTTCGTCGCGGAGCACTGGCACCTCGCCGGCCTGTCGACGCTCAAGCCCAGGACGGTCATGCAGTGCTGGGGCAAGTGGATGCACCACCGCGACCCGGGCCGGTACGTGCGCCTGGCCGCGCAGACGGTCGCCGAGATCGCTTCGACCGATCCAGCGGCGGTTCTGATCACTGATGCGAGGCTCGATCACGAGCGCGACTGGCTTCGTTCGCAGGGCGGGCTGATCTGGCGCGTCGTGAATCCCGCCAGGCCGCACCCGCCCTCGGGCGACGCGACCGAGAAGCAGCACCTCGCGTGGCGCGTCGACGCCGTGATCGTGAATGACGGCAAGACAGAGCAGCTCGCGAAGGTCGCGGTCGATGTCTTTCGAGATGCGTGCGTGCCGGGTATGCGCCGGCGCATAAACGGGTAACCCCAACCAAAACGAGGAACCGATGGCGAAGGCATTCGGGGTGTTTCTGCAGGAGATCAACGAGGGCCGCGTCCACGGCCGCGCGACCGAACGGCTCGACGCGCTCCTGCATGCGGTACGCGACACCGGCAAGGCCGGATCGCTCACGGTGACGATCAAGGTGAAGCCGGCCGCGCGCAGCGCCGGGATCGTCGACAAGGTGACGCTGAAGGGCGAGGTCAAGGTCGACCTGCCGATGAACGATGCCGGCGAGGATTTCTTCTGGATGACGGAAGACGCCGAGCTTTCCCGCAACCACCCGCGACAGAGCAGCCTCGAGCTGCGCGAAGCGCCCGCCGCCGCCGTCGGCGACCTGAAGGAGATCTCATGAGCACCGCGCCCGCCCAATTTTCCGCCGACGGCGAGACGATCGAACGCCTGCAGAAGCTATTCGGCGCAGCACTCGACGTGACCGACATCGATGGCACGAAGCACATCATCGTTCCCGCAGGGTGGAACTACACCGACCTCACCGAACAGGTCCGGATGGCCCAGGACGCGCCGCACCGCGCGAAAGGTAACGTGCTGCTCGGCGACATGCCCAGCTTCGTCTTGTTCTGCAAGCAGCAGCGCGCTGGGGGGTTGTGGCCGAGCGCTCGCGTCTATGCGAGCGTGAAGCACCGATCCCTCTCGTGCGTCTTCAACGATCATGGCCCGTCACGGCCTGGCTGGCGCGACTTCAGTGCCAGCTACACCGTCGCGCTGTCACGGGAGTTCAGCAAGTGGATAGGCCAGAACGGCAAGCCGCTCGATCAGGCAGCGTTCGCGGAGTTCGTCGAAGAAAACCACGCCGACATCGTCGAGCCTTCGGGCGACATGTTGATGCGCATCGCGATGACGCTGCAGGCGAAGACCGACGTCGAGTTCCGATCGTCGAAGCGGCTGGACAATGGGCAGGTGCAACTCACCTACGTCGAGACGATCGACGCCCGGGCGGGTGACGGCTCGCTCGAGATCCCGCGCGAGTTCGCGATCGGCGTTCGCCTGTTCGAGAATGGCGAAGGCTACAAGGTCAAGGCGCGGCTGAAGTACCGCCTGCACTCGAGCACCGTGAAGTTCTGGTTCGAACTCGATCGACCGGAGAAGGCGATCGAGGACGCGTTCGCCAAGTACATCGAAGCCGCTGCCGAGATCGGCGTGCCGGTGCTGATGACCGCGTAATAGGCGGAGCGCAGCGTGACCCACATCTACATCAGCATCGCGCAAGGCGACTGGCCGTACGTGATCGGCGCGCTGTTCCTCGTGCTCGTTCTGCTGGCGTGGAGCGCGTCGCGGTGAGTCGCGAGTCGAAGATCGAGTGGAGATCCCGCGAATTTCTCGCGCAGCTGTATGGGCATGAGTCGCTGCCCCGCCTGAGCGTAACGCGCACGTCAATCAAGGGCGATCGGTGGGCCGACGGTATCACCTGGGACGAACTGCAACGGGTGAAGAGCGAGTGCGGCTTCGGCGGCGTGGATGCGGTCGAGGTCTACCCGCCGGATTGCGATGTCGTGAACGTCGGGAACCTGCGGCACCTGTGGCTGATGCCGGCGCCGCTGCCGTTCGCATGGCGACGAGCGAAGGCGCGCGGCTGACCATGAACGCCGCGCCGCCCGAGCTTCTGAGCGACGAAGCGCTGGTCGAACTCACCGGCTACACGAGCGCGCGCGGCCAGCGCAAGTGGCTCGACGAGAACAGCTGGCGCTACGCGGTAGCCCGCGACGGCTCGCCGCGCGTGGCGCGCGCGTACTTCCTGCTCAAGATGGGCGTGCCGAGCTCGGGCGAAACCGCGGAGCTTGCCACCGCCCCCAACTGGAACGCGATCGCCTGACGGGCTACGCTATGCGAATGCCCGGCAAGAGGAAGAACGAGCAGCACCTGGTGCCACGCCTGTACGTGAAGCGCGGCAAGCGCCGTGACACGTATTGGACGCTGCTCGGAGGCAAGTACTACGGACTCGGTGCCGATCGCCGCGAGGCCGAGCAGCTGCTGCGCGACCTGGTCGAAGGCCGCCCGGTCTCCGGGACGATCCACGATCTCTCCGAGCGGTTCATCCGGCACATCGAGCGCGAGCGCGAGCGGGGCGTGAAGACGGCGCTGGCCGAGCGCACGATCGCCGACTACACGGAGGCGCTGCGGGATCGGCTGATGCCGGTGTTCGGAAAGATGCGGCCAGCCGACTTCCGGCCGACACACGCTGCGCAGTACCTGGCGAAGATGGCCGAGAAGGGTCGCGCGGTGCGCGCGAATCGCGAGATCGCGGCGCTCGGATCGATGTTCGACTACGGGATGCGGCTCGGCGTCGTGGCAGCCAACCCGTGCCGCGGCGTGAAGCGCAACACCGAGATCCCACGCGGCCGCGGCGTCACGATCGCCGAGATGAACGGGCTGATCGCTACGGCAAGGGCACGCGGAGTAGGTAGCTACATGGTCGCACTGATCGGCGTGATGGTTGCGATCACCGGCCGACGACGCGTAGAGATCCGGCGCTTGACGCTGGCATCGCTGACACCCGAGGGCGTCGTCGGCGAAGAAGCGAAAGCGAAGCGCGGCCGCAGGGGGCGCCCGTTCCTCGTGCAATGGTCGCCGACGCTGCGCGAAGTCGTCGACGAAGCGCGCGCGCTCGAGCGACCTACGACGTCGATCTATCTGTTCGCGAGCCGCGGAGGCGGGCCATACAGCGACAGTGGATTCAAGTCGATCTGGAACCGCATCATGACCGACTACGTCGAGGCCGGCGGCGAGCACTTCACGGCGCACGACCTGCGCGCGCTCTTCGTGTCGACGAAGCTCGAGCGCGGCGAGGATCCGGCCACGCACGCGAACCCGGCGACGACGTACAAGGTGTACGACCGGCGCCGCGTGGTGAAGGTCAAGGCGCTCTGATGTTAGAAAGTTTCGGAGGACTTAGAAAATCTGCTGAAAATCTAGGCAACTGACTTTCAGCTAAGTCTTTGAACTTTCGGGAGAAAGTTGGGGTGGGCGATGGGATTCGAACCCACGACAACCGGAATCACAAT
>CAYUIG010000063.1:0-17230 GCA_964444685.1 uncultured Gemmatimonadaceae bacterium
ATCCAGCTTCTGCACGGCAGCTCTGCACGCCTGACAGCTTCACCGCTCCGTTATGCGGCACAGTCGCGACCGGTCACGAGAACAACAAGACGGCTAGCGACGCTGCAAGCCCGATCGAACCGGCCCAGAGCGCAACGCGCAGCATCTTGTATTTTGAACGACAAACCTTTGCGAGGTCGTAGCAGTGCTCCGACTTGATCTGTGCGAGGCTTGCAGCCGTCTTGGTGGCTATGTCATCTGAGTAGTCACGGGCCGATGGGTATTCCGCAATCGCCTCAAAGAACATGTAGCCCCGCCGCGAACCGGCAAGGCGGGGGATTACGACATACGCGCAGAGCAACGCCGATACGGATAGACCAGCCATTGCAATGAAACCGAGCGTGTCAATGATATTCCAGTTCATTACCGGCTTCATCCATCGGGCGGACACTTCGTTCCGATAGAGGAACGCAAGTAGCGCTGTGTACACGGCGAAGAAGAAGCCGGCCTTTTGATCGGCGAATCTTATGTACTCACGGATATACTGGTGGACTTGCTCGGCGAACTGGGCACGATCTTGGACCTCCTTCGGGCCGGAAACGCTCGGCGGGGCGGGATCAACGGAGGGCTTCGCCGCAGGTTCCTCTGCAGTCGGGTGCGGAATTGCTTGAGCCACAACCGTGGACGGAACCGGGAGCTGCTCACCCCCCGTGGACTGTGCGTCAGCACTCTGTTTGGGCTCGTTCATAGCAGTTTCGCCCAGCGGCCCGTGTAGAGGTACAGCGGGTAAGGCGTTGCTGTGGCACCTTGGACCCATCCCGTACTCACATCTGCTTGCCTGGTCCACGCTGCCTTCCAAAGGGGAGGTAACTCGGACCACGCGCGGTGTCCGAGACCGATTTCACCCGCAGACACCATGGACAGCGCCTTCGACGCAAAATTGGCGATGTTTCCGATCGCCACGTTGGCATTGAAGCCTCGGGCCGCGCCGATCCGGGCCACGGTGATCTCGCCATAGTCCATTGACACGCGGAAGTGGATCGGATCGACATTGCTCGCGCGAAGAACTGGGGCGATGAGGTATTCGTTGGCTGCGTACATAGTTAGAGCACAAGCTACCGCTCGCTGAACGGCGTTCGCACCGGGGGATCCAGATCCGCGTCTCTCGAAATACGTCATTAGGCCGTCGCCTGTATTCTTCTCCACATGGCCGCCGTAATCCTCGATGATACGGATCATCTCGGTGAAATACAGATTCAGCACTCGAAGCATCAGCTCCTGCTCATCGGACGTCGATGCAGGTCTGGCTGAAAAGCCGGTGATGTCTGTGAACATCACCGCGGCCGTAAGCCGGCGACCAGTTCCGATAACCAAGTCAGCGTCGTCGGGCACCACGCGACCTGAGGGCGCGGCGGCACGGCTCGCGATCTTTGCGCGTAGACTCTCGACACGCTTGATCTGCGCCTTCCAATAGGTAGCTGGCAGACCCTCGAAAGAAGTTACTTCAGGCATTCGTGTGGCAAATGATAAACGATGAGTTGTAGGTCACATTGACTCGCGTGCCGCATAACGTCCAGAGTTAAGCTGCAGGCCCGTCCAGAACCTTCACATTCACACTGCGGTACGAGTGATCCAGCAACGTACGACTGAACTGCGAGCCTGACAGCTTCAACGATTCCGTTATGCAGCTGCGGGATTCACTCGTCTTGCGTCAGTGTTATCGTCACGAACGTCGGCGTCGGCGCACGTCCGACTGGCGCCACTGTCGCTATCACGAGCACGCTGTCATGGACAGTCGCAGGCGAGCCATTCACGGCGCTCCCCGGGTCTGCGGCGTGAACATAGAGGCTGACTGTGTCGGGGCCAGCCAGAGGCGGTCGACCGCTGAACCGGGATACGCGGAATCGGAAGCTGCCTTCGCGGTCGGATTGAGCGTATACGGTATTGAAGCTGGCTCCGCCCTGGAAGAACCTTGGCCCCACGCTGACGCCCTCCAGCGGAGCACCGGTGTCGCTAAGCACCACTCCTTGGACTTCGATGCAACCGGTGTTACCGAACTCACCGGTTTGCTGGCACTCTCCGTCCACACCCGTTGGGTTCTCGCAGGCCGTTGTTGCGATCGCGGTTGCGGCGAGGAGAATTGCGAGTAGCGGGTCGCGATATCGTGTCGAGGACCTGCCGATTTCCAGAATCATCCGTATGACACCCACTGCTTGAGAACGCACCAGGGCGATCGATACGCACGATCGACCGGGCCCGCACCCCGCGAGCGTGGCCTCGCTGCGCACTGCGAACGCCACAAGCTGCATAGCGGCTTTGCTGTTAACCTGCGCGAGCTGGGCGCCAACGGAACGAGGCTACCTGTCCCCCGCGCCAGGTGCAGCAGCTTGTTATGACGCAGCGTACGAGCCCAATCGGTTCGAGCTGTTCAGGTCGTGCGAATGCCCAAGCTCAAGAGGTTCTCTCGAACACGAAGATAAGCAGCAGACCCGATCCCGGATCGAGGCGGCGGGACCTCGTTGTTAGAGCACCCGAACGATCAAGCACCAGTTCGTGCTCGTATCGCCCGTCATCGGACTCAAGACGCACGACCTCGTTCCGTACGTCCCAATGGCCCCTCAGTCTTACCTCGGTCGTGCCCTCGAAGCCGACCGCGGTGATTCGCTCCTCGAACGTGCCCCAAGAACGCAAGGTGAGAGAATCGGCAATCAGAGTCACCCCGCCACCTCCGATAACCGTAGGGAGCGGCCCGCCTCCGACGGTCTTGGCAGCGTATTCCCCGCTGATCTCGTCCTGGGGCTCCGAGACGGAGTCACAGCCAGCCAAGAGCAAGACGCCAACGAGCGGAGCTGCGATGTACGGTCGGTAGCTGTGATGCATGGCCGGTCCAATCAGAAGACGATGGATACCCAAGTCTGACACTTCATGCAGGGGTGGAGATCCCACTGAGAGAGTTCAGGCCTCATTGATGCGAGGCACGGCCGACTCCAACGAATGATCAGCGACCGCGGAGCTATTCGAACTGCGGCATAACGCCTCAAGTTAAGCTGCCGGGACCGACAGCGCCTTCACATTTGAACCGCAATACGAGTTCTCACCAACACCCAGACTTCTCAACAGAGAACCGGCCAGCTTCAACGCCTACGTTAGGCCTCCACCCTCGGCTGGTAGCTGCTGTTCTCGATCTGATACTCAATTGCCTCACGCAAGTAGCCGGGAATGTGAGCTTCAGCAGCATTGAAGAATGCGGGAATGTGTACGGTGCGGCACCCGCCGGAATTCCACACTTGCCCGTTGTTGGCGATTGCGTCGGCAAGATGCTCCACTTCCGTGGGGGTCAGACTCCCCAGAAAGGGGGTGAGTTGCTCCATTGCAAACTCGGCCGCGTCGAAGCTCCCAACTTCCCGCACTCGGAGGATCATTGCCGGTGCTGCCAGACGAAGGTTACGTTTCGCGAGGGGCACGAGGATCATCTCGACCTTTAGGCTCGTCGCTTCAACGGCGCGGCCCTGGAAGTTGCGAATGAAGCCGTACGGAACGGTGCCATCCAATAACAACGGAATGATCGGGATTTCACGTGCCACTGCGAAGCCAACCTCCTGCGAGGTCCATTCCGAACTCTTGAATGCAGCACTAAGCAGCGGGATGAACAACTCGCAAGCGCGGAGTTCCTCGATGATTCGGTCGCGCCATTCCTCCGATACAAGAAGATCGTCATGAGCGACGAAGCAGCGGAACCCGACTTCGGCCAACGCATCGCGGATCTGAGCAGCAGCGATTCTATCCCGGGTGGAGTAACTAATGAACGCCCGAGGGCACGCCATCGCCGGCAGATCCCGTTCGCTGAAAACGGCCTGGTGCCACGAAGCGCCGCTGCGATGTACGCGCTTTAGTCTGGCCATGACATTCGCTAATGAGTATTCCAGGTTGATCAGTGAGGCCTAACGCTTCACTTGTTATGCTGCGCGCTTGTCAAGGCGCAGTGATACCAGAGTCTACCGAACGCTTTCCAGGCTCTGCACATCTGCACTGCACGCGCGTCAGTTATCAACAAATCCTTAGGCTCCCGGCCCGGAGCTGTGCATCATGCCAACTGTTCAGTTACGAAGTTGCGAATCCACTGGAGTGCGTCGCGCACGTCATCCTCAGTGAATTGGTCCCAGTGACCATGGGCCGCGTTATTCCGGACATCCGCAATGGCGGTGATTCGCTTTTGTACGAGTTTCGTATATCGGCCCGCTTTGGCTAGCTCCGCGTTCATCAAATCGAGCTTGGGCCGCGACGGAAGCGCGATTCCGTTGGTTGCTGCCAAAGCGCGTAGGGCATCTTCGAGGACACACCCGCCAACGACGGCCGCAGGCTGGTAATATCCGGCAGCGAGGAGGGCGGCGGCTTGATCCAGGAAATCATCCAGTACCTCTGCCTCGACCAGTTTTCTTAAGTCGAGAAGGTAGCCGCCCTCGTAGTCTTCCACGGCTGCCTTAAGAACGCCTTGCGCTTTGCGCACGGGGGTGATCGTTAGCCCCTTGGAGGTTTCCTGCGCGGTGAAGTTTCTGTAGTGCTCGCTGGTTTCACCAAACACACGGACCAAGATACTCTGCACGCTCGTGAACCACTGGTATGCAGCTTCTGAGTCTACCGGGTCATTAAAGCCAATATAGTTAGGTGGAAGACTCCGGCGCGTCGCTATGACGCGTTCGCCTGCTTGGACAAGTTCCCGAAGTCGTTCGAGAACCTTCTCATCGACTTTCATCTACGCTGGTGTTCCCCATGAAGGTGGTTCGGGAGCCTAACGTACCTGAGGTAAGCTGCGCGGCCCACGCTGCCGAGGCCACGTCAGCTCGTCGATCCGCGTCAGCTTCACCGCATCGTTATGCAACCGGCCCATCGGCGCCGCAAGGCCGGCGGCGCTTCCGACGCCGGGTTGAAGACATAGGCCGCCGCGGTTTCGACCGGTTCGCCGCGAAGCCCCAAGAGTACGCCAGCCGGAACATGCGCGCGTAGCATCGAGGAGCTGGCTCGCGTAGCACCGGCGTCCCTGCTCGCGTAGCGCCGCAAAGGCTGAGGGCGCCAACTGGATGAATCCTGATCGCATAGCGGCGGTGAATCTGACGGCGTAGCACCGGGATCTCCGCTCGCGTAGCACCGCGAAGCTGCGGGTTGCATAACGCTCGGGCCGGGTCCCGGTCCGACGAGATCCCATAGATTGCCGTAGAGATCCTTGAACACCGCGACGGTCCCGTAGACCGCTTCGGCCGGCTCGCGCACGAACTCGATGCCGACTTCCTTCATGCGACGATAGTCCCGCCAGAAACTGTCGGTGCGCAGAAAGAACGTGACGCGCCCGCCCGTCTGGTTGCCGATGTAGGGCTCCTGCCCCTGGTGCGACGGCCGCGCAAGTAGAAGTGCCGTGCCCGTGGATCCGGGAGGCACCACGGTAACCCATCGCTTGTTCTGCTCCGGCTGATCGATGTCCTCCACGAGAGTGAAGCCCAGCTTCTGCGTGAAGAAACGCGATCGCCTCGTCGTAGTCCCGGACCACGAGCGCGACGTGCGAGATCGACTGTTTCACGTTCATGTCAGTTGGATGATCCACATGCGTCCTTCCCGGAACGCCCGGGGCGCGGAAAATAACGATCGACCACTCCGCGCTCGGCGGCGAGCCGGATCATGTGCGGCAGCCCGGCCGCCCAGCGCGTGCGGACCTCATGGGTGCACGCTCAATCCGCGCCCTGGGGCGGTGGGACGGCGAGCCCCTTCGCGGATCGCCCACGGATGAGCTCGTTCTCGATGGCAAGGATCTGGGTCGAGCGGATCGCATACCCCAGATGCATGGCCGTCGCCACCTCGACCCTCGGGCTGCCCGTCGCTACGACCTGGCCGTCGCTCCGGATCAGCGGTCCGGCGTAGAGGATCCCGACCAGATGGAGCCGCTGGCGCCCGCTGAGGAACTTCCGGGTCCTGCGGTCGAAGTAGCCGTCACGATTGTAGACGAAGATCGGCGAGCCCGACGATCCCGGAAAGCAGGCCATGTCGACCATGAACTCGGGCTTCCCGTTGTAATCCTTCAGGAGCGGCGTGGCCGAGATCCCTCGCCGAACAATCGGGATGTTGTGGCTGGCGTCGTAGATCCCGCGCGGGCAGCCGATCATCGTGACTTCCTCGATCGCGTCGAAGTTCTGCCACTCCTCGGGGCCGGGCAGGTATTCGCGGGCAAGTGGACTGGCGAAGAACCGGAAGCCCTTCTGGCTGGCGCGCGCGAGCTCCGAGCTCAGGTTGATCGCACACAGGTCGATGTCATCCCTGGGATGCGGGATCACGAGGAACTGCCGGCCACTCCCGCGCGAACGGACATCGAACTTCCAGGTCACCACCTGTCCGCTCGGGCCCTCGGCCGGTGGAGGCGCGCTGACGTGGAACGTGATCGCGATCTCCGAGGCCCCTTCCACGACGTGCTTGTTCGTCACCATCAGGAACGCGACTTCGTCGGGCCCCAGTGGCACGTTGTAGAAGAAGCCGGTCCCGGTTCCCGAGACCGCTCCGCCCCGGTAGCTCGTGAGCTTGGTCGTCGAGTAGAGCATGTACTCGGCAACGGTCATCGAACTCATGGCATGCACCTCGTGTCGCCAGTCACGTCACGGAACCACCGCCGTGGTCAGAACGGCGGCCAGCTCACACGGCGCGTGAGCGGCCGATGGCCGTTACCCGAAGCGGCAGGCCACCACGTGCCCGGACGCCGGGTGACGGTACTCGGTCTGCCACCAGTGCGGGTCGTTGATCTCCACCCGCACCACCCCCTCGTCCAGCGTCGGTCGCGTTTCCGCGAACGGGCGCGCCAGCAGGACGAACACGACGCCGGGCCCCAGTCGCCCGACATCGGCATCGGTGATGGCGTTGCCGGCCGAGAGCTCGGCGTCGACGAGACGGCGAAGCGGCTCGACGAGACTGTCGATCGCGCCGGCATCGATTCGATCCCCGCTCATTCGCCGTGCACGACGCGTGTCAACGTGACCGCTCCGGTCGCGAGCTGCGGCGCTCCAGCCGATCCGGTCCGAAGCATGCCGTCAGCCATCGGCAACGACATGGCGCGACATTCCGCGACGCCAGGCAAGGACGCCCCAGGGCGAAGAGGTGGAAGAGCACGTACCGCCGGACCCAGCCGGTGTACGCCTCGGCGGTACGATCGCTGAACTGTCTGGCCCGGCAGGCCAGTTTCACGGCCTGGAGCAGCTTTACGCCGGGAGCGTTCGGCGACTCGGCCGGCGGATGAGGCAGTGCCCTTGATCTCTCATCGTTCTGCATCCCGCACGATGGGGCAAAGCCATGGCCGAACGGGACATGCGCACTGCCGTCCCGTCACTTACAGCCGCGTCCTGGCCTGATGCCCGACGCGGGCTGCAAAAATTTCGATCGAAGTGTACTGCGTCGCGATGCTTCGCCGTCGGCATTATGTGTCCGAACCGACGACTAGGCAACCATGAAATTTGCTCAGGTGCCAATCGCAGTAGCGGACATGGCAACCCGCTCGGGCACTGACATGAGCCGATGACCTGCCCAGAGCAGCTGTCTCAATACGCGAAACCGCTGGCCTGCGTACGGCGCAAGCAATTCGAGCATGCGTTCGTCCGTGCCCTCGGGCTCGCCGGCAAGGGCGGCGGTAACCATCGACGGCATGTGCAGATCGCCAACGATCACGGCATCTGGATCCCCATAACCGAGCCCGGCCACGCGGCCCGCAGTCCACTGACCGATGCCGCGGATCGATAGCAACCGCCGGACTGCCTGCGTGGAATCCGCGTCCATGCGCAGGAACACCCGTCGCGCGTCGGCCACGGCCAGCCGGTGCAACGCGAACGCCCGTTTGGGGTCGATCCCGAGTGCCTCGATCCGCGCGACCGGGATCTCGGCGAGGCGCGCCGAGCTGGGAAACGCCGCTCCACCCGGTACCCTCACACCGAACTTCAGAGCCACCTTCCGGAAGTCGCGATACCCCTCCTGCCAGCGCACCCGCTGCTGGAGGATCGACCCAGCGGCCACATCGAACACCCACGGCACCCGCAGTATCCGCAGTCCCCGAAGCCGACGAGCCAGGCGCGAGAGCAACGGATGCTCCGGCTCGAACTCCTCGGCACCGTCTCGCAACGGAAACTGGCCGACGAACGACTCGAGCAGGGATCCATCGTCGCCGTCCACCTCGATCCGCAATCCGGAATCGAGCTGCGTGAACCGCCATACGACGACGTTCCCACGCGCATCGAGATGAACCTTGCGCAGCGCGCGGCCCCTGCGGCTGCCGGTCGGGTCGAACTTGCCGATGAGCTGCATGTGAAACGTCGCACCGAGGTCGAAGGGTGCAACGGGAATCTCGACGCGACGGATCATGTCACCACCGCTCGACTTCCCCGGTGGCTGTAAACAGGATCGCGCGCTCGTGCACGGGCTCGCCTGTGAGGCGGTGCCACGCTTCGGCGTACAGCCCGACCTGTGCGCGGTACTTGACCAGGCGCTCTTCCTCGACGCCGAGGCCGCCGGCGTCGGTCTTGTAGTCCACGATGGTCCAGCCATCGCCGTCGCGGAAGACGAGGTCGATGACGCCCTCGATGAGCTGGAGCGGAGCGCTGATGTTCACCTCGGAGACCGGCACGCCGCGCGCGGCCGCCTCGATGGCGGCGTACTCGGATGCCTCGAGCGCCAGTGCGAATGGGACCTCCGCCAGGCGATTGGAAGCCTCACGCGCGCGCGTCCATAGCTCCGAGCGCTGAACGCCCTCGATCACGCCGATCGCCTCGTCGAGCTCCTCGGGCTCGCCGTCCGCATCAGTAGGCCGTTCGGAAGCAATGAGCAGATCTCGAACGACCCGACGCAGCCGCTCACCACGAACACCGCGCATGGCAGCTTCGAGAGCACCGTGCAACGCGCGCCCCCAGTCGGGACCGCGACCACGGATGTACTCGCCCGTGAACGCAGGCACGACCTCCAACGCCTTCGGCTTCACGCGGTCCGTAACGGGCGCAGCGTGGTATCCGGGCGCCGCGCGCGCAGCACGCTCCGCCTCGATCCGCGCAATGGCCTCGGCAATCTCCTCGGGTGTCGTCGGCGGCGGCAGCGAAACGCGCTGCGTCGAAGCAGGCAAATCAACGATCTCCGCCTCGCGCAGGAAGGGTTCGAGCTCCTTCCACGGCGACTTTTGCGTAGAGCAGCAGCCGACGACCAGTTCGCGCTTCGCGCGCGTCGCGGCGACGTACAGCTCGCGCAGATCCTCGGCGCCTTCGTACTGCCGCTCCGCCATGTCGTACAGCTCCCAGCCGGGCGGCTCCGCGAGGATCAAATCGCTGCCACCCTTCTCGGCGCGACGCACGATGCGCACGAACCCCTCCGCCGGACCGCTCGAGCGACGCGCGATGTGGCGGCTGGGCGGCCAGATGTTCTTGCCGCGCGGCGCGGCAAGGATGACGATCTCGCCCTCGAGTCCCTTGGCCTGGTGCAGGTTCATCACCCGTACCGCGTCCGAACGCCCGGGCTCGAGCGGCGCTTCCGCTTCCTTCGCCTCGAGCGTCGCTTCGATGGCATCGAGCGCGCCGCGCAACGATGCATCGCCGGCCAGCGCAGCGGAGCGCACGGCTTCGGTCACGAAGAGCAGAGCGCCCGCGCGGCTCCCGCCCAGCTCGCCAGCGGCCGCGTAGGGCAGCAGGCCGAACCGGTCGCAGATGTGATCCACCAGGATGTCGGCGGGCTGCCGGCGCGACAGCTCCCATAACGCGTGGAGGTCGCGCAGCGCATCCGCCACGGGACCGGTCGCCTCCGGCGGCGCCACGGGCAGCATGCGGATACGCTGATTCTGATCGAGCACGTACGCGGCGAGCTGTTCGAAGTCGAGGCCGTAGAACCGCCCCACGAGCACGGCGACGGTGAGCACGGGATCGCCGGGATCGGAGAGCGCGCGCAGCAGCAGCCGCAGCTCCTTCACCTCGTCTTCAATGCTGATGCCCGACCCGGTCACGTCCACGGGCAGGTCCACGGCCTCGATCGCCGAGGCGAAAGGCGCCAGCTCCTTGTTGCGACTGACCAGGATGAGGAAGTCACCCGCGCGCGCGTCGCCGGAGTCGACGCGCTGCCGGATCCACTCGGCGAGCTGCTTCGACTCGTCGCGCTGCATCTCGGCCTGCGTGGGCCCCTGAAGGAAATACTTCCGCACCGCAGAACGCTCGTCCGAGCGGCGCGTGTTCAACGGCGCGAACGCGGCCTGATGCTCCGTCGCCTCCTTCGGGAAGAGACGTTCGAATGCAGCGTTGACGAGGTTCTCGATCGGCTTCGTCGAGCGGAAGTTCGCGGTGAGCTCCACGACCATGCCGAACTCGCGGAAGCGTCGCTTCACCTGGTTGTAGATCGAGATGTCGGCGCGCCGGAAGCGGTAGATGCTCTGCTTCGGGTCGCCGACGACGAACAGCGCGCCGGGTCGCGGCACGGCGTCCTGCCAGTCGCCCGTCGCGGAGGCCAGGAGCAGAAGCACCTCGGCCTGAATCGGGTCAGTGTCCTGGAACTCGTCGACGAGGATGTAGCGGTACCGCTCGCCCAGCTCGCGCCGCGCGACCGGCCGCTCGCGCAGCAGCCGCGCCGCGAGCAACAGCAGGTCCTGAAAGAACAGCGTGCCGTCGCGGCGCCGGGTCGCCTCGAACTCCTTCGCGGCATCGCGCGTGTAGTCGAGCAGCAGCGGATACCTGTGCTCGCGCCACGCCTTCAAAAAATCTTCGCCCGCCCCGTTCCGGAACGCGCGCGCGCGCTCCTGCAGACCCTTCGCCACGCTGCTCGACGGCCAGCGGTTCTGCACGACGCCGGGATCCGATCCGCAGAACGACACCACGGCGTCGAGGAAACGCAGGTCGTCCGACCAGCCCGCGTCGCGCGCGTACTTCAGCGCCTGCACCTTCTGCTGGAGCCTGTCCCAACCCTTGTCGGGCTCGCGCGACGGCATGGCCGCGAGCGCGTCGTCGAGCAGCGCCTCGAGTTCTGCGCGCACGGGCCCCGACTCCGGCCGCGGCGCGGGCGGAGCAGGGAACTCGACGTCGGGGTTCTCGACGAGCGTTTCGAACAGGTTGAACAGCTCATCGGGTGAAACGCCGACATCGCGAAGCTGGGCGAGCCGCACGTCGCCGGCGGCAGCGGTGCGCTCGACCCACGTCCGCCAGAACGCGCGCGTGAGCCGGGCCGCGTCCGCCTCCATGACTTCGCGGAACCCCGGATCCACGCGCGCCTCGAGCGGGCGCTCGCGCAGCATGCGCGCACAGAAAGAATGGATGGTGCCGATCGTGGCGCGATCGATGAGGCGGAGCGCGTCATCGAGGACACGTGCACGCGCCGCATCGCCGTCATCGCGCGCGGACCGGATCGCCTTCTCGATGTCGGTCTGGAAACGCTCGCGCAGCTCGGCCGCCGCCTTGCGGGTGAACGTGACCGCCGCGATCTGCTCGATGCTCTTCCCCGCCTCGACGAGCGCGACCATGCGCCCGACCATCTCGTGCGTCTTCCCCGCACCGGCACCGGCCTCGACGAGGACGTTCGTGTCGAGGCGATTGCGGATCACATCGCGGGCGTCCTGGTCCGGAAGCCGATCCGGAGACGACGCCGGCGCACGCACGGCGGCCGGCGGCGACGGCGTCGCCCCGAGATCGAGTTCGAACTGGGCTTCCGGTCTGGACATCAGCCTCCGTTTACCAGCCGCGGCTACCGATCGGCTGTCCCGGCGGTGCGGTGGGCGCGTCGGCCTGAACCGGCACCGGCTGGGCCGGCCGCTCGAGGAAGCGCCGCACATCCATGGCAATCATCTGGCGGTGCGCCCGCTCCGCATCGTTGCGACCCGGCTGGCGCAGCATCGTCTCGCGCAGCTGACCGAGCCGGTACGTGGCGAGCGCGCGCACCTGCGGCATGTCCGCATTCGTCGCAAGCGTCGTGAGCCGGTCCACGTACACGCGCTGCACCGCGCGCGCGACCTCGCCTTCGTACCCATCGGCGGGCGCGTCACGCAGAATGGCGCCCTCGACGGCGTCGAGCACCTCGATGAGCGAGGGTAGCGAGCCGTCGCGCGCGTTCTGCTGCACGAGCCGCGCGGCGCGCTGCGGCTGGAGCAGCATGGAGAGCGTCATGTCCGCGGCGGTGGCGGCGGGCGCCACGGCGTCGAACACGAGCCCGGTGTACCGGTCGAACAGCTCCTGGTGCATGCCCCAGCCGTACGGTCTCGGTGGCAACACATCGAGCACCGCCTCCGGCAATATCAGCTCGGACACTGACAGCGTGCGGAGCAGCGCGTTGAGCGCGGTGCGCTGGTCGTTCCCCGGGACGGGCCGGGGCGGCGGCGCGCCGTCGCCGCGCAGCGTGTACGCGTACTCGACACCGCCCACGACCTTCGACGTGGCCTCGGTCTGATACCGGTGGTGCAGGTACAGCGGCACGAGCGCTTCCTCGATCGTGGCCATCGGCATGCCGCGGCGGATGGCGCGCTCGCCGAAGCGTTCGAGGGCGACGCGTCGCACGTCCAGCATCCGCTCCAGCTCCGCCGCCACGTTGCCGCCGTTGTCCCAGAGGTGCACGAGCGGGTGCGCGCTGCCTGCAGGACGCGCGTCCTGGTCCGAGATGAAGGTGACGCCGCGCGCCGTCGCCTCATTCAGAATCGCGGTGAGCGCGCTGTCCTCGTTCACGCCATCCGGGAAATCGCTGTAGCCGTACCGGATCGCGACCTTGTCCCACTCGCCGATCCGGTCCTCGTACGGATCGGACACGTCGATGCGGCCGTCGACGAGTCGCGCGCGCGGGTGCGGGTAGTCCATCACGGACATGGTGCCCGCGTCCGCCTGTGCGCTGGCGATGTAGTTGTGGGCGAGGCCGAGCGTGTGGCCGATCTCGTGCGCGGAGAGCTGTCGCAGCCGCGCGAGTGCGAGCGCGCGCGCTTCCGCGGAGACCTCGTCGCCGGTCTCGTACGGCGAGAGCAGTCCTTCCGCGAGCAGGTAGTCCTGCCGCACTCGCAGCGAGCCGAGCGTGACGTGACCCTTCAGGATCTCGCCGGTGCGCGGGTCGCTGATCGAACTGCCGTAGCTCCAGCCGCGCGTCGAGCGGTGCACCCACTGGATGATGCTGTAGCGCACATCCATCGGGTCCGCGGTGTCGGGCAGCATCTCGACGCGGAACGCGTTGCGGTACCCGGCCGCCTCGAACGCCTGGTTCCACCAGTTGCCGCCCTCGAGCAGCGCGCTGCGGACCGGCTCGGGCGTGCCGGGATCGAGGTAGTAGACGATCGGCTCGACGGCGTCGCTGACCGGCGCGCTCGGGTCCACCTTCGCGAGACGGTGGCGCGAGATGAAGCGCTTCGCCATCGGCTCACCGAGCGGTGTGGCGAAGTCCATGTAGGCCACGCCGAAGTAGCCGGCGCGCGGATCGGCCTCGCGCATCTCCATCGGCTCGGGCAGCTGCACGAACGAATGATGCTGCCGGACCGTCAGCGCGCCCGGCTCGGCGGCGACGCTTCTCACGAGACCGCCGGGGTTGTCCGACGTGAACGTGAGCGTCACCTCCACTTCCGTGTTCTGCGGGAACGCTTTCGTGCGCGGCAGGTACGGCGCGCTGCGACTGGCGTCGAGGCGGAAGGTGCCCTGGTTGGACTGTCGCAGCGAGCCGATGACATCGTGCCAGTCGTGCAGGAAGAAGTCGGTGGCATCGACGAGCACGCGGTCGTCGGTCTGTGCGGCGACCGTCCAGCCCCACAACACCGCATCTGCGAACGCGTCCTCGACGGCCTTCCGCTCCATCGCGTCGTCGCTCACCGCACGGAAGCGGAGGTTGTGCTCGACCATCAGCACCTTGGGCCCCACGCGCTCGAACTCCACGACGTGCGAGCCGCCGAGGTCGCCGCGGTTGAGGCCGAGATCGTTCGAGCCCACGCCCGCCGGCAGCGACGTGTAGTGCAGGATCTCCTCGCCGAAGCGCGACAGCTCGAGCCAGAGCTTGCCCGTGCGTTCGTCCCAGTACACGGGCACGAAGCCATCCAGCTTCGTCATGCCGCGCACCTTCTCCTCGATCGTGGGCGGCGCTTCCTGTGCCGTCAGCGGCGCGGCGGTGAGGATGCAGAGCAGGGCGACGGCGCGTGCGAGCGCGGCGCGCGCGAAGCTGCGACGCGGCATCATGGACCTCCCGTTCGTTTGGTTCGTCAGCGGTGGGGGCTACGCCGGCAATCTGGGGATTCGGGCGTTGTCCGGCTACTGGAACACGTCCAGGTCGTGCCCAGTCACGACCCTGCCGCGATACGACCGTCGGATCTCGTCGAGCAGCGCTTCCTCCGGATTCGGACGTCCGACCCCGCCTGGGTTGGCCCGATGATAGAGGATCAGCAAGCCGGGACGGGCCTGCGTCGCAAGCTCTGCCAGTTCCGTTGACGATGTGTGATGCTCCCGGCGATACCTCTGGTACGGCGCGGATACGTAGTCATACGTCATCATGCTGTAGGCTTCGTGAATCAGGACATCACAGCCGCGGCAATGGTCGACGATGCTCTGGCTCGGTGCTGCGTCACCCGAGATGACGATCGTGCGGTCCGGGGTCTCGAAGCGGTATCCGAACGCATCGGGCACAGCCCCGTGCCGCACGCGAAACGCGGTGACCGTGACGTTCTCGTCCCGATAGATCACGCCGGGTTCGATCTCGTGTGCATTGACGCGGTATCCCTCCGCCTGCTCCGGCCGTCCCAGTGTTCTCTTGTCCCGGGTCCGGATCGCGATGTCTTCCCGATAGGCCTCCAGGATGTGCGCGGTCATGTGTTCGAGTCCCCTGGGACCGTAAACCTCGAGCGGAGCCGTCCTGCCCACCGACCAGGGCGTGAGAATCAAATCAGGGTATCCTGCCGTGTGATCGGAATGCAGATGCGTGAGGAATGCGACTCGCAGATCGGTCACCGTCAAACCGGCGACTCCCTGTTGCTGCGCAGCCGCCACCCGGCGAACGACGCCGGGACCGAAGTCGATGAGGTAGGGGGTGCCGTTCACCACGATCGCGGTCGCCGGTCCTGAGCGGTCCGGATCCGGGCTGGGCGTGCCCGTTCCGAGGAGGACGATCTGCGTTACCGGAGCCTGATTCGGAAGGCTTTCCGGTGAGAACGTGGAGGACGCCAGAGACAACGACAACAGCGCTACGCCCAGAACGTGCGGCACTCGGTGCACCGTGTCCTGCATGTTCATCGCTCCATCCCCCAATCCCGATCTATCGGCAACGGTTGCGCTCGACTCTACACGGCAGGCGGAAACGCCTCGGCCCTCATCACGCGCCGCTCGTCTTCGTCTTCTTCGGAACCTGTTCAACGCCGCCTGGCCTATCCAGGGTCAGGAATGGGGCCGAGCCGACACGCCGCTTCGAGGGGGACAGTATCTCGATGGGCCAAGGCTCCGTTCAAATCGATGAATGTACTATCTGCGCGACGAGTCACTTGAAGGCTGCCCAGCACGCTGCCGAGAACGGTTCCACCATCGAAGACGATACCCTGGACTCCGCCCTCGCCCGTGGGCGACAGCTCAGTCCGGCCAGTCGACAGCCGTTGGGGAGAGGAGAGAACGATCGCCAGCTCGGAATCGTCAGCGCTCAGGCGAACGACGTGCGGGAGTCCAGTCGCCCATCGCGTCTTGGTGCTGTAGAGGCACGTTCCGGTCCAGCGGGTCGACTCGCTGTCGCCCCATTCTGCCTGAGCCTGCCCCTGTTCTCGGGGTCCCGGCCCTGAGCAGGCACCCACAGCGATCGTGCAAATGATCGCGAGAATGTGTCGACGCATTGGACATGCCTGCAAGAGAACGATGGAGACCTGGCGCACGCAGGTCACAGTTGGCTCAACGAAACACCCCTGTCGATGCCGTCCAGGAAGTCGGTCACGACTTCGGCATAGAGCTCAGGCTCTTCGAGGTATGAAAAGTGAGCGCTGCGCTCGAATACCCGCCATTGCGATCCCGGGCGTCGAGTGCTCAGCTGCCTCATGAGGCCAGTGAACGTCTCGCCGGGGATGCCCGGACCACCGCGCAGCAGAACCAGCGGCACACCGCTGCTCCGGTCTCCCATGATCTGGTACCAGGTTCTGAAGCCCCGGAATGAGACGTAACCGTCGCTAACGTGCGCGGACGCTGTCGACATCTGTTAGCCGGATGAACCGGATCCCGACGATGATCTCAGCGTCCGCTGCCGCCGCCTTTCGATCGGTTGGCATCGCGCTAACCCATCAACGGCGGGAGTCAGGCTGCGAGCCCGTCCAGCACCCCTACGAGTGAATGGCGATACGAGTTCTCACCAAGCTGCCAATGACTGCCTTGGGCGCTCGACAGCTTCAAGGATTTCCTCAGGCAGAACCTTCCGCGGCAAAGCGAGGTAGTCTCCGCTTCGCCGCTGCCACATGGTGCGGCCCATGGTAAATCGTGAAGTACAGCAGCTCGCGTGCAGTAATCTTACCGAGCAACGGATGCGGGAGCAGCACATGATCCAGGCGCTTCTCGGACCAGGGCCCCAGCGCGTTCCGCAAGCGCTCGTTCACTCGCCCCCACCGGCCAAGGAGCGAGCTCTGCACATCGTTGGGGCTCGCTGCGTCGGATTGGAAAGTCGGCACAAACCGCCCTGGAGCACCAGCCCCGCCGCCAAGAAGCGTCAGGTAGTCTGCTCTGAGTTGATCGAATGTGCGCGATGGTCGCCGGGCTTTTCCGAAGCGCAGCCCTAGAATCCAGGGCGGGATCGAAAGCCCTCGCGCGGTGGCGCCTACAGCGATGTTGAGGTGGTCGACGTGTTGGGCGGGTGACCACGCCTGCCCTTCGGACGTGACGAACTCATTGCTGGACAGAGACCCGAAGAACCGGGCCACAGCCTCTTCCGATTCTCGGAGCGATTGGGTGAGTTCAGCCGTGGTGAAAGGCCCGTGCGACTTCATGGTTCAGCGCTCGTTACCAGGAACAGGTTCGATGTGGGGCTGGTCGACGTGTCAGAGACTCGTCCCGCGCGCTTCATCGGTTACGAAGGGGCGGGCGCCTTCGGCCAGCCCCTTCCGATCCATCCGCCGGCCGCCGCGCCGGCTATCGGACGAGGATGGTGGTCCTCATGCCGAGCTCTTCGTGCTTGCCGTGATCGTCGTTGACCGGGCAGTAGATGGTCCATGTGCCGGGCGTCAGCTCGACCGTCAGCGTGGCGGTGCCGCCGGGCGGCACGGGCTCGGTCTCCCATTCCTGGCTGGCGCCTTCGACCTCGA
>CAYUIG010000064.1:0-6599 GCA_964444685.1 uncultured Gemmatimonadaceae bacterium
TCGCCAGTCGTCCGCCGCACGCCGGGCAGGCGGGTTCCGTACCGGCGCGCAGCGCCTCGGCGATGAGGCGCCGCTGTTCGGGCTCGTAGCTGCTCACGTGCGCCGTGTGCTCTCGGCCGCGCGCCGCTCCCACGGCTCCGCCTCGTGCGGATGGCCGGTCTCGCGCGCGAGCTGCGCAATGTCCAGTGCGGCCGCGGCCGCGATGGCGTCCCAGCGGCGCGCCACCGAAATGGCCCAGGCCGCCCGGAGCAGCGCATACGCACCCGCCGGGTGCGGGCTGGCGACGGCGGCCGCGCCGCGCAGCGCCATGACGAGCACCCGGCCGGGCTCCGGCACCGCAGCCGCGAGCAGTTCGGTCAGCGTGTCGGCCTCGGCGCCGGGCGGCAGCGCCTCGACGTAGGGACGCGCGGCATTGCGCTCGCGGTCGAGCATGCGCACACCCGCGCCGCCCGCAGCGAGCAACGCCACACGCAGCGCCGCGAACCGGGCGAGCACGCGCGTGCAGCCGGGGATGTCGCCGGGACAGAGCTCGAGATCGTCGAGCGCGATCGCACCCGGATACGGCTCGCGCGCGACCGTCCACATGGACGACGGGTACGCGGAACGGCGATCCGGCCAGCGGCCGGGGCCGCGCTCCGCGATGCGGAATCGTGACGACATGGACACCTCCTGGGGTTGACCCGAAGATGATGCAGGGCCCCGGCGGGAACCATGGCTGGATGGGACGACTTCATCGCCACTGTGGCGCAATGGACCGACTGATCGACCCCCGCTAGCTTCAGACGCGTGGAATGCGTGACATGAAGAGATCTCCGACGGCGGTCATCTTCGCGGCGGTGCTGGTCGACATGCTCGGCTTCGGCATCGTCATCCCGGTATTGCCGTTCTACGCCGAGTCGATGGGGGCCACGCCGCTCGAGGTGACGTTGCTGATCGCGTCGTTCTCGGCGATGCAGCTCGTGGCGACCCCCATATGGGGCCGGATCTCCGACCGGCGCGGCCGGCGCCCGCTCCTCATCGCAGGTCTGTTCGCCTCGGCCGTGTCCTATCTGATCTTCGGACTGGCCCACACGCTTACGCTGCTCCTGCTCTCGCGCATGGCTGCGGGTGCGGCGGGCGGCACGATCTCGGTCGCGCACGCCTACGTTGCCGACAACACGCCGCCGGACCGCCGTGCGCACGGCATGGGGCTGATCGGTGCGGCCGCCGGCATCGGCGTGATGCTCGGGCCCGCGATCGGCGGCTATTTCAGCCGTTTCGGCCTTGGCGCTCCCGGCTTCGTTGCGGCCGGGCTGTGCACGCTGAACGCCGTGGCCGCCATTTTCCTGCTGCCCGAGTCCCGACCTCGCGACCGTACGGCCGGCGCGACGCGCGGCGAGGCCGCCACGCTGCGCGGCTGGCTGACGGCGATGACCCGGAAGCCGCTTTCGCTGCTCATGGTCATCTACTTCCTGGGGATCTCCTCGTTCTCCGCGCTGACCGCGCTGCTCGCGCTCTTCCTCGAGCGTCGGTTCGAGGTGGGCGCGCAGGACATGGGGCTCGTGTTCGCCCTGGCCGGCGGGGCCACCGTCATCGTGCGCGGCGTGGTACTCGGCCAGCTCGTGCGCCGCTTCGGCGAGAAGGACGTGGTGCGCATAGGTACCATGGCGCTGGCGGGCTCGATGCTCGGACTCGCCCTCATCCCCTCCGTCCTCTGGCTCGGGATCGTCGTGCCCATGTGGGCCTTCGGCGCGGGCACACTGTTCCCGGCCCTCACCAGCCTCGTCTCCCTGGCCACGGACGCCGATTCGCAGGGGTCCATCCTCGGCGGCAGCCAGGTGGTCGGCGGCCTGGGCCGTGTCACCGGCCCCGTCTGGGGTGGACTGCTCTTCCAGTCCATGCACATCGAGAGCCCGTTCCTGCTGGGCGCCGTGCTGGTCTCCCTCGCATGGCTGCTCGCCGCCCGCCTGCCCGCGCACGGTCGCAGGCACGAAGCGATCGCGCGGGTCTGATCCGCACCCTTGCAACGACCCCCGCTTCCGGCTACCGTCTTCGCCGTTACGAACGGGAGATGCTCATGGATTTCCTTGCCGGTTTCCTCGTCTGGGTGGTCTTTGCCGTCATTGCCGGCTTCATCGTGCGCGCCGTATATCGCGCGGACCACACGGAGGGTTGGCTGACGTTCACGTTCGCCGTGTTCGGCGCGTTCATCGGCGGGATGCTCGGGATGTCGCCGTACGTGTTCCACGACCCGATTCCGCTGCGGATGGGCGGGCTCATCGGTGCGGGGCTGGGTTCGCTGGCGTTCCCCTTCCTCTACCATTTCATCGGTCGCAAGGTCGTCTAGGCCGCGGATGCGCGCGCTCGTCATCGCGCGTCCCGGCGGACCCGAGGTCCTGGAGCTGCGCGACGTCCCCCGTCCGCGTCCCGGACCGGGGGAGCTGCTGGTATGCGTCCGCGCCGCCGGCATCAACCGCGCGGATCTGAGTCAGATCGCGGGCCGCTATCCTGCGCCCGACGGCTGGCCGCAGGACATCCCCGGCCTCGAGTTCGCCGGCACGATCGAGGAAGTCGGCGCCGACGTGCGCAGCCGGGTCCCGGGCAAGCGCGTGATGGGCCTCGTGGGCGGCGGCGGCCTCGCCGAGTACGTACGATGCCCCGCCGAGCACGCGATGACCATTCCGGACGCACTGTCGTTCGAGGAAGGCGCCGCGATCCCGGAAGCGTTCATCACCGCGCACGATGCGCTCTTCAGCCAGGCCGGCCTGACACAGGACGAAACGGTTCTGGTGCACGCGGTCGGGAGCGGCGTCGGAACCGCCGCGCTCCAGCTCGCACACGCGGTAGACGCGCGCGTAATCGGCACCTCGCGCAGCGAGGAGAAGCTGCGGCGCGCCGCGGAGCTCGCACCGCTCGTCGCCATCGACACGGAGCGGGAGGATTTCGCGGAGGCCGCGCTGCGCGCGACGGACGGACGCGGCGTGGATGTGGTGCTCGAGCTCGTCGGCGGAGACTACCTCGCGGGTGACGTGCGCGCACTCGCGCACCGCGGACGCATCGTGGTCGTCGGACTCGTGCGCGGACGCGAGGCCCCGCTCGACATGGGCACCATCCTGCGACGGCGCGCCCGCATTATCGGCACCGCACTCCGCTCCCGCAGCGATGAAGAGAAGGCCATCGCCACACAGGCCTTCGCCGGACATGCGCTGCCGCTGATCGCGATGGGCCGCGTGCGTCCCGTCGTCTCCAACGTCGTGCCGCCCGAAGAGGCGGTCGATGCATTCGAGGCGATGCGTAAGGATGAGACGTTCGGGAAAGTCGTTGTTCGTTTCTAGAGTCTGGGGTCTGGAGTCTGGCCTCTGGTCTATGACAACGCATGTGATCCCGCAGTAAACCAGACCCCAGACTCCAGAACGCCAGACTCAGCGCAGCAACGTCACATTCAATCCCTTCTGCTGCGCATACTTCACGATCCCACGCAGACCACCGCGGAACGAGTACGCCTCGAAGCCGGCGCGCTGCATCTTCTCCGCGATGTAGGCCGTCTGGATACCGTGCGCGCAGTAGAGGACATAGGTGCGGTTGCGGTCGAGCTTGCGCAGGTCGCGCAGCAGCTCCCACTCGTCGCGATGCTCGGCGCCGCGCAGATGCCACGTGCGGAACTGCGCCATCGGGCGGCAGTCGAACACGACCGCGTCGTCGGGGATCGTGTTGATGAACAGGTACGGCGCCACGAGGTCGGTGGCCGCCAGGCTGCGCAGGTCGAGGACCTTGCGGGCGGTGACAGCGGCGTCGAGCACGGACATGTCGAGCTTCACCATCTCGGCGTCGACCTTCGCCGCGCTCGTGGCGGTCACGGGCCGGCCGGGTGCGATGGCGCAGTACTCCTTCACCTGCTCCGACAGTGCGGCCGTGCCGATCTCGCGCGCGCGGGCGATGATCTCCTCCTTGTCGAAGCCGAGCAGCGGACGGAGCACCGGCAGCGCGGTGCCGGTCTCGATGGCGCGCAGGTTGTGGAGCGTCTGCGAGGACACCTGTCCGATCGCCTCGCCTGTCACGAGCGCTTCGGCCTGGATCTCGTTCGCGATGCGCTCGGCGGCGCCGTACATCAGGCGCTTGAGCACGACCTGCCAGTAGCTCTGGCGCACCGTTTCGCGCAGCACGCGCAGCGGCTCGGCGAAATCGACGACGTGCAGATTCGGCCGCGACCCGTAGCTCCAGTCGTCGGCCATGACCTTCGCCACCTGCACGACCGCGCGCTCGTACGCGTCCCCGCCGAGATTGCAGAAGACGTAGTCGAGCGCGACGCCGCGCTTCATCATCAGGTACGCGGCCACGGCGGAGTCGTATCCGCCGGAGAGTAGCGCCAGCGCGCTGCCCTCCACGCCGAGCGGGAGGCCGCCCGCGCCCGGGAGGCGTTCGGAGAAGAGGTAGGCGTCGCCATCGCGCACCTCGACGGTGGCCGTGATGTCGGGGTCGTCCAGGTCCACGCCCGCGGAGTGCGGCAGCAGCGCGGCGCCGAGCTGGACCTCGATGTCGTGCGAGGAGAAGTCGTGGTTGCCGGTTCGTCGCGCGCGTACGGCGAAGTGCCGTTCCGCCACCTCTTCGCCGAACACCTCCTCACCGGCCCTCACGATGTCCTCGAGCGTGGCGGGCACCACGCGCGAGATGGGGGAGATCGAGGAGATGCCGAAGACGCGGGCCAGCACGGGCAGCGCGGCCGTCGAGTCGGCGCGCACGAAGATGCGGCCCCAGCCGGGTTCGACCTGCGCGCGGATGCCGGCTGACGACAGCGCGTCGCGCATGTTGTCGACGAGCCGGTGCACGAAGTTGTGGCGCGTGCGGCGCGACTTTATGGTCAGCTCCGCGCCGAGGCGCACGAGGATCAGGGTCTCGGCCATGCGGGCAAAGTAGCGAGGCGCGGACAGGAGAGGGAAGCGGTGGGATTTCGCGAGGACGTCCATGCCGTCGTGCGGCGCGTGCCGCGCGGACGCGTCGTTGCCTATGGCGCGGTGGCGGCGCTCGCGGGGCATCCGGGCGCCGGGCGCGCCGTCGGCGGCATCATGGCGTCTCTGCCCGACGACAGTGACGTGCCCTGGTGGCGCGTGATCAATTCACGCGGCGAGATCTCGATCCGCGGCATGCTGCATGGCCCGATCGTGCAGCGGAAGCTGCTGGAGGCCGAAGGCGTGCGCTTCGACAGAACGGGACGCGTGGACTGGCGGCGCTTCGGCTGGGAAGAAGCGGAGGAGGAAGAGTCCGCGTGAAGCGTTCCGTCTCTCTCGCCATATACGACGCCGAAGACCGGCTGCTCATCGTCCAGCGGCCGCCCGACGACGAAGATCTTCCCGATGTCTGGGGTCTGCCCGCCGCATCCTTGCGGTCGGGCGAGTCATGGGATGATGCGGCGCTGCGAGCAGCGCGTGACAAGCTCGGAATCGAGATCGACGGGATCGAGTGGCTTCACGCCGGGTCGCAGCAGCGCGGAGACGCGGGGCTCGAGATGCGGCTGGCACGCGCGCAGATCGTGAACGGCGAGCCTGACGTACCGCAGCCGGACGCGAGCGTCACGCAGTACGTGGCGTGGCGATGGGGCACGGGTGACGAGCTCGTGCCCGGGGCCGAGCGCGGATCGCTCTGCTGCCGGCTGCTGCTCGAGTACGAGGCTAGACGACCGCGGTCGTGACCGAGAGGATGGGCGGCAGGAAGCCCGCGATCATGCGGAAGCTCTCGCCGCGGTCCTGGCTCGCGAACAGGTGCCCTGTGGACGTGCCGAAGTAGACGCCGCAGGGATCCAGCGCATCGCTGTCCATCGCCTCGCGCAGAATCGACACCCACGCATGCTCCTGCGGCAGCCCGCGCCGCAGTGTGCTCCAGCTCGAGCCGCCATCCCGCGTGCGGTAGACGCGCAACTTCCCGCCCACCGTCGCGCGCATGTGACTCGACTCCTCCGGAATGACGAACGCCACGTCGGGGTCCTGCGGATCGATGGCGAGCGCGTACCCGAAGTCGCTCGGCAGTCCTTCCGTGATCTCGATCCACGAGTCGCCCGCATCATCGGAGCGATAGACGCCGCTGTGACTGACCTGATAGAGGCGTTCGGGTCGCAGCGGATGCGAGCGTACCTTGTGGACGCACTGTCCGGTCGCCGGATTCTTCTTCGCGAGATAGTCCGCGCGCACACCGTGATTCACCGGTTTCCAGGTCTTGCCCCCGTCCTTCGTGCGATAGACGCCGCCCGCGGAGATCGAGCACCACATGCGCTTCGGGTCATCGCGATCGACTTCGATCGAGTGCAGTGCGAGCCCGCCGCCGCTCGGCTGCCATGTACTGTTGGTCTTGTGCTCGTTCAGCGACGACACCGGCTCCCACGATGCGCCCGCGTCCGTGCTGCGGAAGAGCCCCGCCGGCTCGATCCCGGCGTAGAGCTCGCCGGGCGCGGTACCGGCGGCGAGATGCCAGATCGCCCGCAATCCGCGCTCGTCCACGTAGTGCGGCGCGGCCTCCAGCACCTCCCACGTCCCGCCGAGGTCGGGGCTCCGATGCACGTGCGCGCCCCAGACCGCGTGACGGGTCGCGGCCCAGACCGTGGTGCGGTCGCGCGGGTCCACGAAGGCGTG
>CAYUIG010000064.1:6699-12770 GCA_964444685.1 uncultured Gemmatimonadaceae bacterium
CGTCGCCGCGCTCGCGTTCGCGGCGCCGCCGGTTCGTGCGCAGATCCCTGCCGTAGCCGAAGCGCCCACACCGCTGCGTTACGGTGACGCGATCGAACAGGCGCGCGCCATCGCGCAGCAGCTGGTCGACAGTCTCGGACTACCCGGCCTTTCGGTGGCGGTGGGTGCGGACGGAAAGATCGTATGGTCCGAAGGGTTTGGCTGGGCGGACATCGAGAACCGCGTGCCGGTGACGACAGAGTCGCGCTTCCGCATCGGCAGCGTGTCCAAGCCCGTCACGGCCGCCGCGCTCGGACTGCTGCATCAGCGCGGACAGCTCGACTACGACGCCATCGTCCAGACGTACGTGCCATACTTCCCGGCGAAGCGCTGGCCCATCACCGTGCGGCAGGTGGCCGGCCACATCGCGGGCATCCGCCACTATCGCGGCACCGAGTTCCTCATCGACAGCGTATTCCCGACGGTGCGGCAGTCACTGGGAATCTTCTCGGCCGATTCGCTGATGTTCCAGCCCGGCACCGACTACTCGTACTCGAGTTACGGCTGGAACCTGCTCAGTGCCGTCGTCGAGGGCGCATCGGGAGAGGAGTTCCTGACCTTCATTCGACGCGAAGTGTTCGAGCCGCTCGGCCTGCGCAGCATCACGGCCGAGCACATGGACAGCCTCATCGACCATCGCGTCCGCTACTACACGCGCTCCCGCGACGGCAGGCTCATGAACGCGCCGTACGTCAACAGCAGCTCCAAGTGGGCGGGCGGCGGCTTCTCATCGAACACCGAGGACCTCGTGCGCTTCGGCCTCGCGCACCTCGAGGGCTCACTGCTCACGCAAACCACGATCGCGGAGATGTGGCAGCCGCAGACGCTCGCGAACGGCGAGAGCACGGGCTACGGCATCGGCTGGCAGCAGTCGGGGGAGGGCGCCATCGGTCACAGCGGCAGTTCGGTCGGCGGACGCGCGCGGCTGCTCGTTCTGCCGGAAGCGGGTGTGGTCGTGGCGTGGCTCACGAACACCGACCACGCGGGTGTCAGCCTTGCCGACACGCGTCGCATCGCGGATCTGTTCGTGCGTCGCTAGCGCTCGATCCGGTCGAGTGCGACCTCGAGTGTGCCGGCCATGATGTCCCGGCCGTCCGCTGTGCGGTCCAGCACCTCGTCCAGCGTATCTGCGATCGTGCGCTCGACGCACTCGAAGATCGGCGCACAGCATGGCTCCGCGCTGCCTTCCAGCAGGTAGCTGAACGTGCGCGCCATGCCGCAGTTGGCGAGGATGTCGGGCAGCACGGCGAAGCGCCGGTCCGCTGCACGAGCCACGCGCACGGAGCCGATCTTCGCTTCGCGGAACGGCTGATTCGCGCCGCTCGCGATCACGCTTACACCGGACCTCGCCAGTCGTGCGAGACGCGCATCCGTGAGTGAGCCGGAGAGTGCCGCGCACACAAAGACATCCGCCGCTGTGTCGGCAAGGATGTCGTCGTCGGTGCGTGCAGCGGCGCGCGGGTCGTCGCGCGGCAGGAGTTTGTCGGTGCGACGTCGCACGAGATCCTCGACCCCGGCCGCACTCAGTCCTTCCGGTTCGATCAGGACGCTGCGCGCATCGCCGATGCCGACGATGCGTGCGCCCGCGCGGGCGAGGTAGAGCGCGCACGCGGCGCCGACGTTGCCAAATCCCTCGATCACGACGCGCACGCCATCCAGTCCGCGACCGGTGCGCTCGTGATAGCGGCGGATGGCGGCGGCCACACCGAAGCCGGTGATCACGTCCGCCACGACGAAGCCGGAGCCTTCGAGCGCCCACGGCGACGCGAGCGCGGCGGACACGCCCTGCTCCATGCGGTGAACGATGCCGGGGAAGTCTCCGTCCGCAGGACGCAGGTGGCCGCGAATGACGCCGGTCTGCGGATGACCGAGTCCGAGCCGCTCGAATGCCGGCAGCACGTCGAGTACTTCATCCACGCCGAAGTCGCCGCCGGTGCCGTAGCGGTCGCGCAGCACCGGTGCGATCGCGCGGTACCAGCGCTCGAGCACGCCCTGTTTGCGCGGGTCCGCGGGATCGAAGTCGATGCCGGTCTTTGCACCCGCGATGGGCGGGCCCGCAATAGCGAACTTCAGCTCCATCGCCTTGGCGAGGTAGACGACTTCGCGCGGCTGGACGCCGGGGCGCATGCGCGTGCCGCCGCCGAACGCGCCGCCGCGCTGCGAATTCGCGATCAGCCACGCGCGCGCACCCGTGACCGGGTCCGTCCATGCGACCGTCAGTTCGGGCGGGACGCGCAGGAACGCGGCGTAACGCGTCCATGCGTCCTCGCGGCGCGACTCCGTGCCAGGCATCAGACCGGCTCGACCAGGACGTCCATCACACCGCCGCACACGGCCGGGCTCCACGACTCCTCGGAGTCGGTCAGCTCGACGCGCACGCGGATCGGTCTGCCCGTCCTGACCGCCGTTTCCGCGGCCGCGATCACATCCGCCTCGCCACAGCCGCCGCCGATCGTGCCGACGAGTCCGCGATTCGGATCGATCAGCATCCGGCTGCCGACGTGCCGCGGTGTGCTTCCCTTCGCATCGACGACGGTCGCGAGTGCGACCGTGCGCCCTTCCTCCGACGCGCGCACCAGCGCGCGATAGACTTCCGCATCCACTACGATTCCGCTCCTTCGAGAAAACGGTCCAGCACCCGCTCGCGCGCGGCGATCGAGCCGGCCTCCGCGCCGCGCCGCACAGCCACGAGCTCGGCCACGATCGACACCGCGATCTCCTCCGGCGTCTCCGCGTTCAGCTCGATGCCGATCGGTGCGCGGATACCTGCAAGATCGCTGCGCGGCACGCCCGCGGCCAGCAGGGCCCGGAACGCCGATCGCACCCGCCGCCGGCTGCCGATCATCCCGATGTAGCGCGGCCGCGGATTCTTCGACAGCAGGCGCGTCAGGCAGTCGAAATCCCACTTGTGGCCGCGCGTGACGAGCGCAACGTAATCGCGCGCCCCGATCCGTACGTCCTCGAACGGGTCCGCCTCGAAGTTCACCCGGCGGACCGTCACCCCCACGGCGAAGCGCTCATCCGTGGCGAACGCCTCCCGGTCGTCCAGGACCGTGACGCGGAAGCCGAGCTTGATCCCCAGCTCCGCCAGCGGGACGGCGATGTGGCCGGCGCCCACGACGATCAGCTGCTCGGGCGCCCGGTGCGCCTCCGCGAGCAGTTCGGCTTCACGGATCGGCTCGTCGGCGTCGAGCGCACGTCGTGCAAGGTCGAGCGCCTTCCTTTCGAGCGACGCGTCCCCGAGGGAGCCGCGCGATTCTCCATCTCCGTAGACCAGCAGCCTCCGAACGGCGTGTTCGTCATCGAGGCGCGTGACGATGACCAGATCACGGCCTGTCTCGAGTGCATCGAGCGCGGCGCGCGCGGCGTCGAGCGGACCGATCGTCTCAGCCATGCGGGAGGTGTCGCGCGAGATCCGCGGGCGTGTCCAGATCGGCGACCACGCCCGTGTCCTCGACCTCGACGAACGTCGTGGCGCCGGTGTGTCGCGCGAGGATCGTGCGCAGACCTTCCGGAAGATCCGCCGTTACCTCGTCGAAAACGGCCTTCGAGATCAGGGCGGGATGTCCGGGTTCGCCGTTGCGCGTGGGCAGCACCACGGGCGCGTCGGACGCTTCGAACGCGTCGATCAATGCGCGGACCGTTGCCGGTGCGACGAGCGGATGATCCACGGGGAGTACGATGGCGGCGCTGCAACCATCGGGGAGCGCATCGAGTGCGAGGCGCAGGGACGCAGCCTGCTCGGATTCCGGATCGCGGTTCGTGACGACGCCGGCGTGCGTTGCTTCAGCCTCCGCGCGGATGGCGTCGTCCACCGGAACCACGGCGACGACATCGCCGCACCCGCCCGCGCGCAGCGTCTCGACCGCCCGCCGCAGGAACGTCCTTCCTTCGGCGGTCAGCAGCGCCTTGGGCGACCCCATCCGTGTCGACCGTCCGGCCGCAAGCACGATTCCGGTTGTCACGAGTCTGGAGTCTGGGGTCTGGGGTCTGGTGTATGGAGTACGCCTTTCTGCGAAAATCCGCGTTTGGGTCATGAGCGGCAAGGCAACCGCCCCGCACTAATCAGACTCCAGACTCCAGACCCCAGACACCAGACCCGAAGAAGCGGACCCTCGACCCGACCCACACGTCACGATACGTTCAGCATCATGCAGACGATCCTGACCTGCCGCGTAAACGGCGACCGCCGTCAGCTCGGCGTCCCCGACCACTGGACGCTTCTCGAGGCGCTGCGCTACGGCCTGGGGCTGACGGGTTCGAAGCAGGGCTGTGACAAGGGCGACTGCGGGGCGTGCACGGTGCTGCTGGATGGCCGGCCGGTGCTCTCCTGCATCACGCCTGCACTCGAGGCCGAGGGCGCCGATGTGCTGACGGTCGAGGGACTCGCGCGGCCGGGCGCGCTGCATCCGCTCCAGGAAGCGTTCGAGGTGCACGGCGCGGCGCAGTGCGGTTTCTGCACGCCCGGCATCCTCATGTCCGCCGTCGCGCTCCTCGATCGCAACCCCTCACCCACCCGCGATGAGATCAAGGAAGCGCTCTCAGGCAACCTGTGCCGCTGTACGGGCTACACCAAGATCATCGATGCGGTCGAGGCGGCTTCCCGGTCGGGCTAGAACTTCATTCACCGCAGAGGCGCAGAGGGCGCAGAGCCCGACCACCTCCATTTTCTTGATTTGATTATTCAAACGCCGGTCGTTCTCCGCGTTCTCCGCGCCTCTGCGGTGAATGAAGTTTCCTTCCTAGCCGGAAGCGCTGAGTTCGCGGGCCCGCCGCTCCATTTCCTCCGGCGACACATCCTCCACGTGCGTCGACACGTTCCAGCGATGCCCGAACGGATCCTCGAAGGAACCTGAGCGGTCGCCGTAGAACTGGTCGGAGACCGGCTGGAGCACACGCGCGCCGCCGCGCACTGCGCGCTCGTACACCGAGTCGACGTCCTCGACGTAGACATTCAGCATGACCGGTGACCCGCCGACGGTCTTCGGGCCGAGGTGCCCGAACTCCGGGTGCTCGTCCGCGAGCATGACCACCGCGGAGCCGATCTGCAGCTCGGCGTGACCGATGCGGCCGTCGGGTCCGGGCAGTCGCATGCGCTCCGTTGCGCCGAAGACATCCTTGTAGAACTCGATCGCGCGCTCGGCTCCGTCGACGCTGAGATAGGGTGACAGCTGCGGGTACTCGTCGGGGATGGGCTTCGGCATGACGCCTCCTTGCGGGTTTTCGCCAGTATGACGGATCGGCTTGTCGGGCTCAAGGGGCTGGGGTAGTGTAGGTGAAGCTGTTTCTGGAGTCTGGGGTCTGGAGTCTGGAGTCTGGTTTACTGCGGGTTCCCGCCTTCACCAGACACCAGACTCCGGAAACAGGAGGAGTTGGGGGCGGGGAGAGAGAGCGATGAGACCCGAGGAACTCCGCGAACGCCAGACCCGCGACGCACCCGGGGTGGAAGAACGGGTGATCGGCGCCCGCCTGCGCAAGGTGGACGGGCTCGGGAAGGTCACGGGCGCGGCGGTCTACACGGACGACATCGCGCTGCCGGGAATGCTGCACGGCAAGATCCTGCGGTCGCCGCGCCCGCACGCGCGCATCGTCTCGATCGACACGTCGGCGGCGGAGGCGCTCCCGGGCGTCCACGCAGTCGTCACGGGCCGCGATATGCCCGTGGCCTACTGCATTATCCCCTGGACGCGCGACGAGACGCCGCTCTGCGTGGACCGCGTTCGCTTCATCGGCGATGGCGTCGCGGCGGTGGCCGCGGTCGATGAGGAAACCGCGAACGAGGCGCTGCGGCTCATCCGCGTCGAATACGAGATCCTGCCGGCCATCCTCGAGCCCGAGGATGCACTGAAGCCGGACGCGCCGCAGATCCACGACCCTTCCAAGCCGGGTCGCAACGGCAACATCACGAAGATGGTGAAGCTCGCGTTCGGCGATGTCGATGACGAACTCGCGTCGAGCGATGTCGTGATCGAGGGCGACTACTACTTCGAGGGCACGACGCACACGCCGATCGAGCCGCACTGCGCGATCGG
>CAYUIG010000064.1:12870-15697 GCA_964444685.1 uncultured Gemmatimonadaceae bacterium
GTCGATGGCAGGATCCTGATCGATGGCGGCGCGTACGCGTCGTTCGGGCTGGTCACGACGTACTACTCGGGACAGCTCCTCACCGCGCCGTACGACTTCGGCTCGTACCGCTTCGAGTCGGCGCGCGTGTACACGAACAAGCCACCGTGCGGGCCGAAGCGCGGGCACGGCAGCGTGCAGCCGCGCTTCGCGTTCGAGGTGCAGCTCGACAAGCTGTCCGAGGCGCTGAACATCGATCCGATCGAGCTGCGCCGCCGCAACTTCCTCGGTTCGAGCACCTGGACGATCAACGAGCTGCGCATCACGTCCAACGGCTTCCTCGAGTGTCTCGATGCGGTCGAGCGCGCGAGCGACTGGCAGCGGAAGTGGCGCAGGCTGCCGTACGGGCGCGGCGTGGGCGTGGCGGGATCGTGCTACATCTCCGGCACGAACTACCCGATCTACCCGAACGACATGCCGCAGGCCGCGATCCAGATCCAGATCGAACGGTCCGGACGCGTCGCCGTCTTCACGGGTGCGTCGGAGATCGGGCAGGGTTCGAACCACATGGTCGCGGCGATCGCAGCCGAGGAGCTGGGTGTGCCCGTCTCCTACGTGCGCGTGCACGCCACCGACACCGACATGGTCCCCGTCGACCTGGGTGCGTATTCGTCACGCGAGACGTTCATGGTCGGCAACGCCTGCCTCGACGCTGCGCGCAAGCTGCGCGCGCTCGTGACCAACGTCGTCGCGGAAGTGTGGGACATCGATCCTGCGCGCGTGCGGCTTACAGGCGGCTGGGCATACGATGCGTTCGATGCCGCCGTGCCGGAGCGGCGCATGCCGATTGCCGAAGCCTTCAACCTCGCCGAGGCGAAGCACGGTCCTCTCGCTGCCGTCGGATCCTACAACACGCCGAAGGACATCCACGGCGAGTATCGCGGCGGCACCATCGGTTCGTCGCCTGCCTACTCGTTCACCGCGCACGTCGCGGAAGTCGACGTCGATGTCGAGACCGGCTTCGTACGTGTGGACCGCATCTGGGTGGCGCACGACTGCGGCCGCGCACTCAATCCGGTGCTCGTCGAAGCACAGATGGAAGGCTCGGCGTACATGGGATACGCCGAAGCGCTCATGGAGCAGCAGATCTTCAAGAATGCGGACGAGGGCCGGGCCGGGCTGCATCACGGCCCTTCGCTGCTCGACTATCGCATCCCGACATCGCTCGATACGCCCGAACTCGTCTCGCTCATCATCGAGTCGCACGACCCCGAGGGGCCGTACGGCGCGAAGGAAGCCGGCGAGGGTCCGCTGCACCCATCCATCCCGGCGATCGCGAACGCGATCTTCGATGCGGTGGGCGTGCGCATGGACAGCATGCCGTTTTCGCCGCCGCGTGTCTGGCGCGCCCTGCAGGAGGGTGCGCGGGAGCGGTGGGAGGGTGCCCGGACGACAACAGCCGTGTCTGGTGTCTAGAGTCTGGTGTCTGGTATCTGGTTGACAGCACCCCGCCGTAAACCAGACCCCAGACCCCAGACCCCAGACTCCAGACCCGAAAAGGAAGCATGGACGTTCTCGAAGCCATAAAACGCCGCCGATCCATAAAGCGGTTCACCGCCACTCCGGTGACGCGCTCCCAGATCGAACAGCTCATCGAAGCGGGTTCCTGGGCCCCCAACCACCGGATGACCCAGCCGTGGCGCTTCTACGTGCTCGGGCCGCAGGCACGGCGTGCGTACGGCGAGGCGTTGGGTGTGCGGAAGGCTCGGAAGGTCGAGGATCCGGATGCGGCGGTGCAGGTGAGGGAGAAGGTCGCGTCCGAGCACGAAGCGCTGCCGGCCATGCTCGCGGTGGCCATGGTGCAGGATGAGAATCCCGAGGTTCGCGAGGAGGACTACGCGGCCACCATGATGGCCATTCAGAATCTCTGCCTTGCCGCGGAGGCGCTCGGGCTCGGTGCGCACATCAAGAGCGGCGCCGTGATGCAGGACCCCGCGGCGCGCGCGGCGGTAGGTGTGAAGGATGACGAGCGCATCGTCGCAACCATTCACATCGGTGTGCCGGAGAGCGTGCCCGAGCCGAAGGTGCGCATCTCGCCCGAGCAGCTCACGACCTGGGTGGACTGATGCTGCGACTCGCGCCCTACCGGTATCACCGTCCGGCTTCGCTCGCGGAGGCCGTCGCGCTCCTCGCGGAACACGCGGGCGGCATCGTTCCCGTTGCAGGCGGCACCGATCTCGTGCCGAATCTCAAGCACGGGCTGTTCTCGCCCGCGCACGTGGTGTCCATTCGCAGATTGAACGAGCTGCGCGGCATCGAGGTGCAGGGCGGCGAGCTGGTGATCGGTGCGGGCATGACGCTGAGCGAAATCGCGATGCATCCGCTCGTGATGCAGCATGCGCCGTCGCTTGCGAAGGCTGCGGGACTCGTGGCCGGGCCGCAGCTCCGCAACGCCGGCACACTCGGTGGCAACCTCTGCCTCGACACGCGCTGCACGTACTACAACCAGACGTATTTCTGGCGCAGCGCGCTCGGCTTCTGCCTGAAGAAGGACGGCGAGGTCTGTCACGTGACGAAGACCGGGAAGAAGTGTGTCGCAGCACATTCGGCCGACACGCCGCCCGTACTGCACACGTTGAACGCGTCCGTCGATCTCGTCTCGGCTTCTGGCGAACGCAACGTGAAGCTGGCGGAGTGGTTTGTTGCGGACGGAATCTGGAACAGCGTGCGTCGCCCCGATGAGATCGTGGTGCGCGTGCGCGTGCCGCTGCCGCCGGCGGGCCGCTTCGCGGCGTTCGAGAAGCTGCGCCAGCGGAACGCCATCGACTTTCCGCTGTTGAACGTGGCC
>CAYUIG010000065.1:0-15553 GCA_964444685.1 uncultured Gemmatimonadaceae bacterium
CGGAAAACATTCTGGACCGGATCGCGGCGGTCAAGCGGGCGGAGGCGGCGGCCCTGCGGGACCGGGCGGCCGCCCTGCGTTCCGCCGCCGCCTCGGCCTCGCCCGCGCGCGATTTCCGGGCCGCGCTGGCCGGTCCCCGCGTGGCGCTGATCGGGGAGGTAAAGCGGCGTTCCCCCTCCGCGGGTGACATCAACGCCGGGCTCGATCCGGCCGGGGTGGCCCGGCAGTACGAGGCAGGCGGGGCTTCCTGCCTCAGCGTCCTGACCGACGGCGACTTCTTCGGCGGGTCCCTGGCCGACCTCGAGGACGCACGGGCCGCCGTGTCGCTCCCCGTGCTGCGGAAGGACTTCGTACTGGAGCCGGTGCAGGTCGATGAGGCCCGCGCCGCCGGCGCGGACGCGGTGCTCCTGATCGTGCGGCTGCTGCGTGACGTGCGGCTGCGCGAGCTGCGCGAGGCCGCGGCGTCGCACGGCATGGCGGCGCTGGTGGAGGTGCACGACGCGCGCGAGCTGGACCGCGCGCTCGACGCCGGCGCCGACCTCATCGGCATCAACAACCGCGATCTGTCGACGTTCGTTACGAGCCTCGACGTATCGCTGTCGCTCCTGCCGCGCATCCCGCCCGCTGTCGTCGCGGTTGCGGAGAGCGGCATCCGGACGGAGTCGGACGTGCGCGCGCTCGCGGATGCGGGCGCCGATGCGATCCTGGTCGGTGAGTCGCTCGTTTCATCCGGCGACGTCGTTTCGTCCGCCCGCTCGCTCTCTTCGGTTGCGCGCGTGCCGCGCGTCCGCGCGGGGGCGTCGCGATGAGGGTGAAGATCTGCGGCCTCTGCCGACCGGGCGATGCTGCGCTCGCCGTGCGTGCAGGCGCCGACCTCGTCGGTGTGATCCTCACGCCCGGCTTCATGCGCAGCTCCACCGTGCAGGAAGCCGCCGCCATCCTCGGCTGCGCAGGACATGCACGCCGCGTCGGCGTGTTCGTCGATGCCGATGACACCATCACCGACATTGCCCAGAAGCTGAGGCTCGATGTGCTCCAGCTTCACGGCGCCGAGTCCCCCGAGCGGGTTGCGGCGCTGCGGGACGCGGGCGCGTGGCGCGTGTGGAAGTCGATACACGTGCGGAACGCGGATGACGTCTCCGCCGCGATCGAGCGGTACGCCGATGTCGCACACGGTCTGCTCCTCGACGGCTGGTCGGAGCGCGCCGCGGGCGGAACCGGCACGTCGTTCGACTGGGAAGCCGTCGCAGGGATCCGTTCGCTGATTCCGCACGATGTCGAGTGCATTGTCGGTGGCGGACTCACGCCCGACAACGTCGCGGAGGCGGCGTCGCTGCTCTTGCCGGATGTGGTGGATGTGAGCTCGGGTGTGGAATCGGGGCCGCGCCGGAAGTCGGCGCAGAAGATGAAGGCATTCGTGGCGGCCGCGCGTGCGGCGGCCGGGTCGCCCGGATGAGTACGGCGGCGCGCGACCGCTTCGGTCCGTTCGGCGGACGGTACGTCCCCGAGACGCTGGTGGCGGCGCTCGACCAGCTGTCGGAGGCGTGGGATGCCGTGCGCGACGATGCCGCGTTCCACGACGAGCTGGGCGCTCTGCTGACGGATTATGTCGGCCGGCCGACACCCCTGTACCGCGCTTCTCGCCTGGGCGAGGCGGCGGGTGCGGACGTGTGGCTCAAGCGCGAGGACCTGCTGCACACGGGCGCGCACAAGATCAACAACACGCTCGGCCAGGTGCTGCTCGCGCGCCGGATGGGCAAGCGCCGCATCATTGCCGAGACCGGGGCAGGGCAGCACGGCGTCGCCACGGCGACCGTGTGCGCGCTCTTCGGGCTCGACTGCGTCGTGTACATGGGCGAGGAGGATGCGCGGCGGCAGGCGCTGAACGTCTACCGCATGGAGCTGCTCGGCGCGGAGGTGCGGACGGTCGGCTCCGGTACGCGTACGCTCAAGGACGCGACCAACGAGGCGCTGCGCGACTGGGTGGCTTCGGTCGCGGACACCCACTACATTATCGGTTCGGTAGTGGGCCCCGACCCCTACCCGCGTCTCGTGCGCGATCTCCAGTCCGTCATCGGTCGCGAAGCTCGCGAGCAGGTCCTGGCGGCCGATGGTCGGCTCCCCGCTGGCGTCGTCGCATGTGTCGGAGGCGGCTCCAACGCCATGGGTATGTTCCAGGGATTCATCGCAGATGCGGACGTCGCGCTGATCGGCGTCGAAGCGGCAGGCTCGGGCCTGTCTACCGGCCACCATGCGGCCTCGCTCTCGGCGGGGCGGCCGGGTGTGCTGCACGGTTCGCTCAGCTATCTCCTGCAGGATGAGGCCGGGCAGGTCGCGCCCGCACATTCGGTTTCCGCCGGCCTCGACTATCCGGGTGTGGGTCCCGAGCACGCGTGGCTGCGCGACAGCGGCCGCGCCGTGTACGAGTCCGTCACGGACGCCGAAGCGCTGGCCGCGTTCCGGTCGCTGGCCCGCCTCGAAGGCATCATCCCGGCACTCGAGAGCGCGCACGCCATCGCGTGGGTGCTGCGCGAGGGCCGCCGCTTCGCGGGGCAGGGACCCGTGCTGGTCTGCCTCAGCGGACGCGGCGACAAGGATGTCGCGCACGTCGCTGCGCTCGAGCGGGAGTCATGAGGCCGGAGGACCCGGGTCTCGCGAACGCGCGGCCGCAGCGCGGCGCCGCGGAGTGGGTCCTGGACGAACTGCGCCCCTCCGATGTCGGCGACCTGCTGATCCTCCTCGACAAGACCATCCGTGCGCGCCGCTTCTATCAGGCGGCCGGACCCGTGTACGAAGGCTTCGTGCAGAGCCTGCGCGCGATGTTCGCCGAGCTGTGGAGCCGGACCGATTCGCTCGTCGTCGACATCGAGGAGCAGTCCTTCACATGGAACGAGGTGCATCGCTACTCGCCCGGTGAGGCACGCGAAACGCTGCCGTTCCTCTTCTACAAGGACGGCGTGCGCCAGCTCGTTTTCCTGCCGGGATTCGAGGAAGAGGTGGAGCGCTTCGTTCGCGTTGTGGATGAAGCACGTCGCGTCGGCCGCGACGGTGGCGACGACATGGTGACGCTGCTCTGGGAGCAGGAGTTCGCTTCGTTCCAGTACGGCTACGTCGATGTCCTCGCCGAGGGTGTCGACCTGCCGGGGCCGCCGAAGTCGTTCGCCGACGCGGGTGCTGTCGACTTCGACAAGCTGCTCGCCGAGATCCAGACGGGCACGCCGCCGGAGGAGCAGTCGCCGGCGGTCGCGGCCGGGCAGCCGCCGGTCGCGCAGATGGTGAACCCGAGCGACTTCGCCGAGACGCTCTACTTCCTCGATGATGAAGAGCTCGCGCGCGTGCGCGCCGAGCTCGAGCACGAGGAGTCGCGCGACTTCAAGGAGAGCGTCCTCGACGCGCTGTTCGACAGGCTCGAGGATGACGACCCGTCGTGGGGCGTCGAGATCTTCGGCATCTTCCGCCAGCTCCTGCCCGTCTATCTCGGCCGCGGCGACCTCGCCTCGGCCGCGCGTATCGTGACCGAAGTGTCCGCGTTCGAGCGCGCACCCGCGATGCAGGAGGCGGCCGCGACCGAAGCGCGTGCCCTCCTCGATGAGCTGTCCGGCGAGGGCGTGCTGAACCAGCTGCTGTTGGCCCTCGAGGAAGGCTCGATCGAACCCGACAGCCGCGAGCTCGGCGTGTTCCTCGAGCATCTCGGCCCGGCTTCGCTACCGCGCCTGATCCAGGCCGCCGAGTCCACGCGTGCAAAAGCGTTGCAGGTGCGGCTGCGCCAGGCGATGGAGGGCGTCGCGCGCATGCATCCGGAGCATCTCATTGCATGCATCCGCGATGCCGATCCCGTGGTGGGCGCTGGTGCCGCGCGGCTGGCGGGTGCCGTCCGGATCCAGGGTGCGATCCCCGCGCTCGCGGCGCTCACGCATTCCGCAGACTCGAGTGCACGCCGCGCTGCCATCGACGCGCTGGTCGCGATCGGCACCGCGTCCGCGATGCAGCCCGTGGTCACCGCGCTCGAGGATGACGACCGCGAGGTGCGCATTGCCGCTGCACGCGGCATCGCGTCCACGCGTTACCGTCCCGCCCTCGAGGTGCTGGGCCCGATGGTGTCGGGGCGCGGCCTGCGCGATGCCGATCTCACCGAGCGCATCGCCTTCTTCGAGGCCTACGGCGCGGTCACCGATGCGAAGGGAGTGTCGCTGCTCGCCGACATCCTCAACGGGCGACGTCTCCTCGGAAAGCCCAATCCCGAACTCAGGGCCTGCGCGGCCCTCGCGCTCGGGAAGGCGGGTACGCCCGCAGCACGCGAAGCACTGCAGCTCTCCGCCTCCGATCCCAACCCCGTGGTCCGCAACGCGGTCGTCAACGCGATGCGGGGAGGTGCACGCTGAGCGACGCCCAGCTCGTACACAGCGAGAAGGCGCTCCAGCCGCTCGGCCGCGACCTCGTGGCCACGCTGCACTCCGCTGCGCAGGTGCTGCGCATCTATCCGCTCGAGAACGCCACCGTACAGAAGGCGCTCCACGATCACTTCGAGGCGGCGCGCCGCCTGCTCGACCGCGAGGGCGTGGTCGAGCTGCGCATGATGGGAGACTTCCTCTTCATCAACGACGCCCGCCTCCGCCTCGAGCTCTCGCAGTACGCCGCGTTCTCGCACGTGACGGGACTGCTCCAGCGCCATGGCATCGGTGCGCTCGAGCTCCGCTCGGACCTGCGCCTGCCCGAGATCGCGCCCTTCCTCTCACTACTGATCCGCGAGGCCCAGGGCGACAACCCGTTCGAGCGCTTCCGCCAGCAGCTCGCGGCCACGGGCGTGCAGGCGATCTCCGTCGACGTGCAAAGGGAAGGGCAGGATGCCGGGCTCGGCGACGAGGAGTCGCACGAGGTCGCCAAGCGGACCTACTTCCAGTCGGTCGCGGTCGCGCGCGAAGTCCTTACCGACGTGCGCATCGGCCGCGCCGTCAACGGCCGCCGCGTCAAGCGCGCCGTGCAGTCCATCGTCGATCAGGTGCTGAACGACGAAGTCTCGATGCTCGGCATGACTGCGCTGCGCGACTACGACGAGTACACCTTCACGCACTCGGTCAACGTCTGCATCCTGAGCGTCATCATCGGCCAGAAGCTCGGCCTCTCCAAGCTGCAGCTCTACGAGCTCGGCCTCGGCGCACTGTTCCACGACATCGGCAAGCAGCGCATCCCCGCCGACGTCGTGAACAAGAGCGCGGCGCTCACGGACGACGAGTGGCGCCAGATGCAGCGGCATCCCACCGAGGGGCTGCTGTCGCTGTTCTCGATGCGCGGGCTCAGCGAGGTGCCGTACCGCACGATGCTCATGGCGTACGAGCATCACATGAAGGTCGACCTGACCGGGTACCCGTCCTCCCGGCGCTCGCGCGACCTCACGCTGTTCAGCCGGATCGTAGCGACCGCCGATGGCTTCGATGCCGCCACATCCAAGCGCAGCTATCAGCAGGTCCCCTGGACGGCCGACGAAGTGCTGCGCGAGATGCGCGACAACCTGCGCCGCGGCTTCGACCCGCTCCTCGTGAAGGCGCTCATCAACGTGACCGGCGTCTTCCCGGTCGGGACCGTCGTGATTCTCGATTCGCACGAGCTGGCCATCGTGATGGCGCGCAATCCCGATGCAAAGGCGATCCACCAGCCGCTCGTACGCGTCATTGCGGACTCGCTCGGCAACATGCTCGCGTCGCCGTTCGACGTGGACCTGTCCGAGATCGATCCCGCCACGGGCCTGCCGCGCCGCAGCATCGTGAAGACGACCAACGCCGAGAAGCATGGCATCCGCGTCGCCGAATACTTCCTCTGACGTGGATCCGCTGGCCCCCTTCTTCGAACGGCTGGCCCGTGAGGAGCGGCGCGCGCTCATCACGTACGTCACCGCCGGCTATCCCGCGCCCGATCGCACGGTACCGCTGCTCGAGGCGCTGGCCGATGCCGGAGCCGACATCATCGAGCTGGGTGTCCCTTTCAGCGACCCGGTCGCCGATGGTCCCACGATCCAGCGTGCATCCCAGATCGCGCTGGATCAGGGTGTCACCCTCGAGTCCACGCTCGACATGCTCGCTCGCTTCCGCGCGCGCCGCGATACACCCGTTGTAGTGTTCACCTACCTGAATCCCGTGCTCGCCCGCGGGGTGGACCGCTTCATCGAGGAGTGCACGGCGGCGGGTGCGCAGGCGGTGCTCCTGACGGACCTGCCGCTCGGCGCGGATCCCGTGCTGGAGTCGAAGTTCGAGGAGGGACCGCTCGCCCTCGTGCGACTCGTTGCACCGACGACGCCGCCCGATCGTGTCGAGGCGATCGCCGCGCGCGCGCAGGGCTTCCTCTACGCCATCGCGCGCACCGGTGTGACCGGCGCGACTGCGGAGCTGCGGGATCAGCTCGGTGAGGAAGTCGCCGCGCTGCGGCGCGTGGCGCGCGTACCCGTCGCGGTCGGCTTCGGCATCTCCACGCCCGAACAGGCCGCAGCCGTGACGCACGTGGCGGACGGCGTGATCGTGGGAAGCGCGCTGATCGACGCGCTCGATCGCGGCGGCGATGCCGCGGCCGCCGAGCTCATCCGCTCCTTCCGGGCGGCAATGGACCGCTGATCAGTCCGGATCGGCCCGCAGCTTCTCCACCAGAGTTTCCGACGGTTCCACGAACAGGGTCTTCGCCCGCTCGATCGTCACGCGCCCGGCTGGCGAACGACGCGGCTTCCGCACGTACTTCCGTCGCGTCCAGTCCACGGGCACCGTACCCGCCGTGCGTGCGCGACTGTGCACGGCCGCGAGCACCGCGGCCTCTACGAGGTCCCGATGCGGCGGGTTCGCTTCCGGATCGCTCCATCGCAGCACCACGTGCGCACCGGCGTCGGCACGCGCATGCAGCCAGATGTCGCTCGGACGCGCGTGGCGCAGTGTCAGCTCGTCGTTGGTCTTCGCGTTCCGTCCCACCCGCACCTCGAGACCGCCCGTCGTCATGAAACGCCGGTACGGCAGCGACGCAGCCGTCGCGACCTTCCGCCTCCCACTCGGCGCCGCCGGACCGATCACCGCTTCCGGCTTCGTGCGACCCTCCGCGACAGCGCGGATCGTGTCCTCGATCCGCTCGATCTCGGCTCGCGCACGTGCCAGCAGCTCGGGCAGCCGCTCCGCCGCCCGCGCGCGTCGCTTCCCGCGTGCGAACAGCTCGTTCGCATTGGCTGCCGCATCGCGCGCGGGGTCGAGTGTCACCGTGATGGTTCCACCCGCGAAGTCATCCAGCTCCACCCTGGTTGCGCCGCGCGGAACCTGTCCCGCCTGCGCCAGCAGAAGCGTGGCCTGATGTCGCAGGTCGTTCGCTTCCTGCTGCGCGACCGCCGCGTCCGACTCCAGCCGCTCGATGCGCTTGCGCGTGCGCTGAAGCCGGCGCTCCAGCTCCATGAGCGCTTCGTCCTTGAGCGCCTCGTCGCGCGGACGGACGAGTCCGACCTCCAACGCCTTCATCGCCTCGAGCAGCGATGGGTACCGCTCCGCATCGGTGCCGAGCCGGTGCACGTACGGTTGTGTCCCGTCGAGCAGGCATGGCGACCAGTTCGCCGGATCGATGAGTTCGAGCCAGCGCTCGCGCATCGCGTCCGGATCCTTCGCCGCGAGCAGCCAATCGACGTTGAGCGGACTCGTCCACGCAACGTCCCGGAGCAGGCGGTCCCGCAGGTCGGCGTGGTCCCGCAGCAGCGCACGCCAGGCGTCGGCATCCATGCCCTCGATGTCTGCGCGCTGAGGGGCGGGTCGCGTTGCGAACGTGCCGCCCGGCGTGAGCGGTCGTGCGCCGCGACGCCGTTCCGTGAGCACCGCGGCGATGCGCCCGTCCTCTGTCGTGAGGATCGCGTTGCGAGCGGTGCCACCCAACTCGATGACGAGCCGGCCCCACGTGGAATCCGCCGTGAGGATCTCGATCTCGAGCGTGCGTTCGTCCTTCCGTGCGCCGATCGCGCCGATGCGCGCTCCGCCCGGAAGCACTGTGGGCCCGTGCACGCGCACCCGCTCGATGACGAACGCACCGCCATCCGCACGCAGGTCCCATAGCAGCGTGCCCGCGGGCGTCTCGACTTCGAGCCGCTGCGTCTCGGCATCCAGCTTCAGCCCACGCACCGGCGCTCCCGATAGTCGTTCGGACAGCTCCCGCCCGAGCGCGGCCGTCAGCAGTGAGTCGTATGCGATCTTTGACATTCAGTCGATGATGCTCCTACTTTTTTGAATCGGCGTCAACGCAATCGCGCATTCCCTGATCGCCCCCATGAGCTCCGCCCCCGTCGGCCGAATCCGCGTGTCCGGACGCGACGTCCTCGCGGACGCCGCAGCCGGAGTGCTGCCTTCGTGGGCCGTCGCAACGGAGCTGCGCATCGCCCACATCCATCGCGTCGCCGCGCTCATGGACGAATGGGCCCGCAATCTCGGCCTCGATGCGCACGCGAGCGACCGCTGGCGCGCCGCCGCCGTGCTCCACGACGCCCTGCGCGACGAGATGCCCGAACGCCTGCGCACCGAGTTGCCCGCGCCTTTCCGCGACTGGCCCGGCTCCCTCCTGCACGGCCCCGCCGCCGCGCACCGCTTGGCCGCCGACGGGGTGGAGGATCACGAACTGCTCGCAGCCGTTCGCTTTCACACCACCGGTCACGCCGACTTCGGCGACCTCGGCCGCGCGCTCTTCTGCGCCGACTGGCTCGATCCCGTCCGATCGATCCTGCCCGGGATGCGCGCTTCGATGCGTGCCCGCATGCCGGACGACCTGCATGTGATCGTGCGCGAGATCCTGGCCGCGCGCATTGCACACCTCATCGAAGTACGCAGCCCCATCCAGCCCGAGTCCCTCGGGTTCTGGAACCGCCTCGTGGAGGAATCGCGTGGGCCGGCGCACTGAGAGCGTTCTCCTCGCGCTCGCTCTCGCGGCGATCGTCGTCTTCTTCGCCTCGTTCCTGCGGGCCGCCTTCGCCGGCGAGGAAACGCCCGCATCCGCCGTCGCCGACCCGCCTCCCGAGCGCGCCCGCACCCAGGAACCCGAACCCCGCGCCACCGTCGAGGTGCTCAACGCCAGCGGCATCTCCGGCCTCGCCCGCCGCGCCACCGAGCAGCTCCGCGAAGCCGGCTTCGATGTCCTCACGTACGAGAACGCACGCCCCGGCACATCCCCGGATACCTCGGTCGTCCTCGATCGCTCGGGTGAGACGTCGCGCGCTCGCGCCGTCGCAGATCTGCTGTCGATCCCGGTCGTGCGCACCGAGGTCGACTCCACCGCAATGCTCGACGTGACGGTCATCCTCGGCCGCGACTGGTCCGGCATCGAAGAGCGCCGCTGATCCGCACACCTCCGGTATCGGATTCGCAGTTCATCGAATGCTGATCCGTCTGCAAACCATCGTCGATGGCGCTCGAGAGATGTTCGGTCGCTCCGCGGATCGCGGCTCGCCCCATTCAACCCACCCCCCTGGGTCCTCCCTTCCTAACCCCTCAGGCTCTGTTCGCGGGAAGTGTGGGCGGGAAGGTGGGGAAGTGAGTCGATTCGTTACAATTTGCTACGGGAATTCCAGTTCGATTGGCCAACGCATCAGGACGGCGGCAGGGCGGTTTCGGATCTCGTTGTCGACGATCCGGTGCCAGGCGAGGTAGTTGGCAAGGTACTTCGTGGCGACGCCCCGGAACGGGCGCAGCCATGCACGAAAGCGGCGACGGTAGTCCCACACCGTGCGGAGGTGCTCGAGTTTCCTGCCGTCTCCCATGGGTCGCACGTTGAGGCGTTCGCCGCCGCTCTTTGCGACGAAGCGGCCGACGGGGCCGTGGGGCCTCTCGTGTGTCAGGAGTGTTCGTGGACCTGTGAGCCGGTCGCGCAGGCCACGTTCGAGCTCGTTCACGCGAAGCACGCGCGAATTCGCGGGGCCCACGAATTCGGCGACGGCATTGCCGCGTCGGTCGCATGCGAACAGGACGTTGACGCCGAGTCGCGCGTCCGGCCAATGCTGACGCAACGGTCGATCTCGAGCCGGGCGATCGAGATTCCGCTGACCTTTCTGCGAGTATGCGAACCAGTCCGAGATCACCTCGGTCCAGCCGAGGACCTGATTCCCGTCGCACTGCCGGCAGCCGAACAGGAACGCATGCCTCCAACGGAACGCCGTCGACGGATGGATGCCGACGCGCATCGCGGCCTTCCGAACGGGAACGCATGCATTCATGCACTCGCTGTACAGCGGCCAGAGGGTCAGTCGCTTCGTGTACGCTGCGGGCGTGCCCGTGAGATCACTGAACGTCCGCGTGCACGCCTTGCAACGGTACCGCTGCCTGCCGCGAAACTGTCCCCATCGCGGACAGTCGAGCCCGCCACATCGAGGACACCGAAGACCGTGACTGAAACGCGTCGTACGGATGGCGTCGAGGATCTTTGCTTCGGTCATGCCCAACGTTCATTTCACGAACGGGGCGAAGCCATAGCTGAAAGAGCCACCCCCACTTCCCGCGAACAGAGCCTGACGGGTTTTATTGTGTGGTGGGGCGTTCGTGGTGGTTCCGAAAACCGCCGCTCGCTCGTGTCGTCAGTCCTGCGAGGATCGCGCGGGGCGATGGGAGATGAGGGTCAGGTAGGGCTTGGGTGGGTGGACGGCGTGTTCGGCGCGGAGCTGGCCGCATGCGGCGGCGATATCCTGGCCGCGCGATTCGCGGATGGTGACGGCTACACCGGCGTCGGCGAGGATACGGGCGAACGCTTCGATGCGCGCGCGGGGCGTCGCCTTCCAGTCGGGGCCGGGGATGGGGTTGTAGGGGATGAGGTTCACGTGTGCGGAGAACTCGCGGGCTAGTGCGGCGAGCTGGCGTGCGTGGGTGGGCGCATCGTTGAGGCCGTCGATCATCACGTATTCGTACGTGATGCGTCGGCCGCCGGCGGCATCGAATGCACGCAGGGCATCGAGGAGTACGGGGAGCGGGTACTTCCGTTCGATCGGCACGATGCGTTGACGAAGCCCGTGCTCCGGTGCATGCAACGAGACCGCGAGGCGGAACTGCTCGGGGCGACGCGCCAGTTCGTGGATGCCGGGCACGACGCCCACCGTCGACACGGTCATACGTCGCGCGCCGACACCGTAGGACCCGTTGAGGAGAGTGAGTGCGCGGAAGACCGCATCGGGGTTCATCAGGGGCTCGCCCATGCCCATGAACACGATATTGGTGATTGCGCCCATGTCGTGGTCGCGGGCGTGGCGGCGTGCGCCGCGGAACTGCGCCACGATCTCGGCAGCGGAGAGCTGGCGGCGGTAGCCGGACCAGCCGGTGGCACAGAAGACGCAGGCCATTGCGCAGCCGGCCTGTGACGAGATGCACAACGTCAGACGATCGGGCGCGGGGATGAGTACGGACTCGATGAGTTCGCCGTCCTCGAGTCGCCAGAGGTGCTTTACGGTTCCGTCGCGCGACTGTTCTACTCGCGCGGGCTCGGGTGCGGTGAGCACGAATGCTTCGGCCAGCGCGGCGCGCTCCGAGGCGGGCAGGTCGCTCATCTCATCGAAGGATACGGCATCGCGTTCGAAGATCCACGCGAGTGCCTGCGCGGTCCGGTATGAGGGCTGGCCGCGCCGCTCGAAGTAATCGGCGAGGAGCGACTCCGCTTCGGTACGCGTCGCCGCGATGAGATCCTTGCGCGTGGTTGCGGCGGAAGTGCTCGAGGTCAGAAACCTACTCCGAGTCGCAGGGAGTGAACCGCGCCGAAGTCGTGGGCGAGCTGTTCGCGCACGATCCCGACGGTGTAGCGGCTCACGTGCACCAGGATCCCTCCGAGGAACGTCACGGCAGTGCCGCCGTCATCATCCGCGGCGGCCAGGCCGGCCGAAACGGACACCCGATCCGACCATGTGACGCGACCCGACGCGCGGTGCTCAAGTCCGCGCCGACGCGGGCCGCCGGACAGACCGTAGGCCACGCTGCCGGCCCAGTCGCCGCGGCTCAGGAAGAGCGGAGCGGCTTCGGCGCCGGCTAGCCAGCCGGGCTCACCTTCCTCCGCCTGCACGGCTCCGGCCACGACGGGTCGCCATGGTCCGCCGAACGCCAGGCGACCGCCCGCACCGATCACGATCCGTGAGTCGGTGCCGAGTTCAGCGGCCGGGCGTGTGTACTCCACGCTGACGCCGACCGCCGCGCGCGTCCCCACGCGCCGGCCTGCGGCAAGCCCGAACACGTCCTCGGCGACATCCAGCCCCTCGGGATCAGGCATGGGCGACGTACTCGTGCGCTCGATGTCCTCGATCGCCGCGTGGCGGTAGCCCACGGCCAGTACGGTGAGTGGATCCAGCCGGAATGCAGCGGCGCCCGCGAAGCCGCCGAGCCCCGTCGCCTCCGGGCCGTTGACGTCCATGAGCACGGCCTCGCCGCGGCCCGCCAGCTCCGCTGCGGACGCCGGGTTCCAGAACGCTGCGGCCGCGCCGACGACCAGCGCCTCCGGCTCGGCGCCCGTACGCACGGGCAGGTCGAGCAGGCGCTGGGCGGCCGCGGTGGAGGGCGCGGCGAGGAGCGCAAAGGCGAGCAGGGTGGCCGATCTCATGCCGATTCCGCTGGTTGATGCTGTTCCGAGGCTCCGCTAAGTTAGCCGGATCCTCATGAACCCGGAAACCCGCGTGTCGGCGAGGTGGGTGTTTGCAGCTGACGGATCTCCTGACGCGAGATCGCATCAAGATCCCGCTGGAGGCCAGGACGAAGGATGAGCTGCTCCGCGAACTGGTCGGGGTTTTGGCCGAGCGGAGCGATATCGAGGATCGCGACGAAATCCTGCGGGCCGTGCGCGAGCGCGAGTCCGTATTGTCCACAGGGATCGGTCATGGCGTGGCGATCCCGCACGGGAAGTCGGCGGCGATTTCGGAGTTGAAGCTGGCGGCGGGCCGGTCCTCGGCTCCGCTCGACTTCGATGCCCTCGACGGCCAGCCCGTGGGCCTGTTCTTCCTGCTCGTCGGACCCGAGAGCGCGGCGGGGGCGCACATCAAGGCGCTGAGCCGGATCTCACGACTGGTCCGCCGCGACGACGTGCGCACTCGCCTGGCAGCGGCGCAGGACGCAGACGAGTTCCTGAGCGCGCTGCGGGACGCCGAGGCGTGATGGCGGCCTCGGCGGAGGCACGCGTCGCAACCCGATGACCAACCGACTCACGACTGCTTTCCGAACGGCCACGGCCGGGTCCCTCCGCGCCGCGGATGCGGGCCAGCGCGTCCGTCTCGCGGGCTGGGTGCATCGCCGGCGGGACCTGGGCGGCCTTGTGTTCATCGATCTGCGCGACCGCTCGGGCCGCGTACAGCTCTCTTTCGGTCCGCCGCACACACCCGACGAGGCGCTCGAACGAGCGCATCGCCTCGGCGGCGAGTGGGTGATCGCGGTCGAGGGCACGGTCGCACGGCGGCCGGAGGGCATGGCGAATCGTGACATGCCGACGGGCGAGGTCGAGGTACACGTCGCAAGTCTGGAAGTCCTTTCACGGGCGGACACGCCACCGATTCCGGTTGCGGTTTCTCCGAGCGACGAACTGCCCGCGGAGGAGCTGCGCCTGCGGTACCGCTACCTCGATCTGCGCCGCGATGCGCTGCAGCACGCGCTGCACGTGCGGCACCGCGCGCTGCAGCTCGTGCGCAGCCATCTGAGCGGCGAGGGCTTCTGGGAGGTGGACACGCCGCTGCTGACGCGGCGCACACCCGAGGGCGCGCGCGACTATCTCGTGCCGAGCCGCGTGCATCCGGGCGAGTTCTACGCGCTGCCGCAGTCGCCGCAGCTGTTCAAGCAGCTGCTGATGGTGTCCGGGTACGACCGCTACTTCCAGATCGCGCGCTGCCTGCGCGACGAAGACCTGCGTGCGGACCGGCAGCCGGAGTTCACGCAGATCGACGCGGAGATGTCATTCGTCGCCGAGGAGGACGTGTTCGCGGTGGGCGAGGGCATGGTGAGCGCGCTGTGGCGCGAACTCGCCGGTGTCGAGCTGGCGCGGCCGTTCCCGCGGCTCACGTTCGCGGAAGCGATCGAGCGCTACGGCACGGACAAACCGGACCTGCGCTTCGGCATGCCGATCGTGGATTTCACGGACATCCTCTCAGCGACGAGCTTCCGGCTGTTCACGGAAGCGGTCGCGGGCGGTGCGCGCATCCGCGGCATCATCGCGCCGGGCGGCGCAGAGCTCTCGCGCAAGGAAGTGGATGCGTTCGCCGACATCGCGAAGTCCGCGGGCGCTGCGGGCGCGTTGTGGGTGAAGCGCAGCGCGGACGGCATCACCGGACAGTTCGCGAAGGCGCTGGATGAAGGCGCGGCCAATGCTCTCGGTGATGCGGGGCTGAAAGCGGGCGACCTGCTGGTCGTGGTGGTCGGGCGGTTCCGCGGCCCCGGCGATCCTGCGCCCGGGGCGGAGCAGGCGCTGGACGCGCTGCGTCGCCACCTGGCGCAGCGGCTGAACGTGCGCGAGACGGAGCACGCGTGGCTGTGGGTGACGGACTTCCCGATGTTCGAGTGGGACGATGACTCGAACCGACTCGTCGCCGCGCATCATCCCTTCACGGCGCCGCATGCGGAGGACGCGCCCGAGCTGCTGCGCCGGACGGAAGGCGGCCCGCTGGATGCAGGCGCGGCGCAGGTGCTGTTCCAGGCGGATGTCCGCTCCCGTGCCTACGATGCGGTGTACAATGGCATGGAGATGGCCAGCGGATCGATCCGGATCCACGACGGCGCGCTGCAGCAGGCGGTGTTCCGCGCACTCGGCATGAGTGCGGAGGAGGCGGAGGCGAAGTTCGGGTTCCTGCTGGAGGCGTTCCGCTACGGCGTGCCGCCGCACGGCGGCTTCGCATACGGGTTCGACCGGCTGGTGATGCTGCTGGCGGGCGGCACGAGCCTGCGGGACGTGATCGCGTTTCCGAAGACCACGGCCGCGCGCGCTCTCTTCGAGGGCGCGCCCGCGCCGGTGGACGCGGCCGAGCTGCGCGAGCTGCACATACGGACGATTCAGGAAGGAGCCTGAAGGATTGGCGGATAGCACTACGGTCGAACACCGCCTGGACGCGGAGGGTGCGGACTACCTCCTGCTGGCGGGCGTCAACGATGCGAATCTCCAGGAGCTGGCGCGGCTGTCGGGTGTGCGCGTCGTCCTGCGAGGTGATCACCTCATACTCTCGGGCGGTCTGGAGGATGTGGAGCGGGCGGCGCCGGTCGCGGCGGATCTCGTCCGGCGCGCCCGGCTGTCCCAGCCGGTCACACCGGACGAGATCCGCCGCGCCTTCGAATCGGGGCGCACCGCGCGCGTCGATGCGCGCGCGCCGCGCCCCGAAGACCCGGGCATTCTCCTCGCCGGCCTGAAGAAGCTGATCTCCTCCAAGTCCGAGGGGCAGGCGGAATACCTCGACGCGATCGCGAAGAACGACATCGTCATCGCGATCGGCCCCGCGGGCACGGGCAAGACCTACCTTGCCGTGGCCGCGGCCGTGGATGCGCTGCGCAACGACAGCGTGAAGCGGATCATCCTCGCACGCCCGGCCGTGGAGGCTGGCGAAAGGCGCGGCTTCCTGACGGGCGAC
>CAYUIG010000066.1:0-15186 GCA_964444685.1 uncultured Gemmatimonadaceae bacterium
GCGAACGTGCCGCGGGCGAGTGCCATGCCGCCCATGAAGAGCAGCACGCCGATGCCGATCGTCGCGACGGAAACGGCCGCGACTCCGGTGAGGCCGATCAGCTTCCCGTCCATCCATGTCTGCGGCGAGATCGTCGCGAGCACCTGCTCGGAGATGCGGAGCTGCTTCTCGCCCGTCACGCTCGCGAACATGTACGCGGCCGATGCGAAGATGCCGTACATCACGGCGAGGACCGTGAGCAGCGTCGCACGGCGCGACGGACCGCCGCCGTCCTCGCTGGCGTACGACACTTCGAGCTCGACCGGCGCGAGCAGCTCGGCGAGCGCCTGCGGGGTCATTCCGGACGACCGCAGCCGCGCGGCCTGACGCGCTCCCATCAGCCGCGCCTCGACCAGGGTCTGCCACGGCCGATCCCGCGCGACCACCAGCTCCGCGTCGTCCACCGCCCGCACGACCAGGAGCCCGTCCAGCTCGCGCGCGGCCACCTGCGAACGGAGCGAGTCCACCGCCGACGCCGGTGCGGCGACCAGCGTGAGCCCGTCGCCGATCGTATCGGCCGTAGACGACGCCTGAAGCCCGACGATGTCGCCGCCCACGACAACGATGGTCGCCTCGACGTGCGAGTTGCGCTCGGCCAGCCGAGCGAAGGCGAAGCCGACCGCTCCCATGAGGGCCGTGATGACGACCGACCAGAAGAGCTGTTTCGGCTTGACGTAGCGCCGGAACTCCCAGCGCGCGACCTCGAGTCGCTGCGGCCACTCGCTCACTCGAGTCGCTCCTGCGGATCGGCCGCGATCGTGCGCACGTAGATCTCGTGCAGCGAAACGTGCTCGCTGCGGATCGACGACACGGCGAACTGCTCGCCGATCACGCGCAGCAGGTCGCCGATCGGCGCGTCGGGCCGGAGCCGGATCCGCAGCTCGCGCGCGTCGCCGCCGTTCTCGACGGAGTCGACGGCGGCATGGCTGGCGAGCACCGCCACGTCGGCAGCGCTCGAGAGCTGGAGGATGAGGCGGTCGCCCGTGTGCCAGCGGCGACGCAGCTCGGGGATCGTGCCGTGCAGGACCTCGCGCCCGCGGCCCAGCAGGAACACGCGGTCCGCAAGCTTCTCCACGAGAGGCATCTGGTGCGCGCTGAACAGCACCGTCGTGCCCGCGGCACGGAGTTCCCGGATCAGCTCGAGGAACAGATCCTGGTTGACGGGATCGAGCCCCGAGAACGGCTCGTCGAGGATGGCGAGCCGCGGCCGATGGAGAACCGCCGCGACGAACTGCACCTTCTGCTGGTTCCCCTTCGACAGCGTCTTCACGTCGTCGCCGGCGCGATCCGCAAGCGACAGCCGCTCCAGCCACGGCTCCGCCGCTCGCGACGCCTCGCCTCGATCCATGCCGTGCAGCGCGCCGAAGTACACGAGTGTGCGCAGCACCGGCATGTCCTGGTATAGCCCGCGCTCCTCAGGCAGATAGCCCAGCAGCCGGCGCGGCGGCTCCTGCGAAGGCGAGCCGCCCGCGAAGTGCACGATCCGCCCCGCATCGGGACGGAACATGCCCACGATCATCCGCAGCAGCGTCGTCTTGCCCGCACCGTTCGGCCCCAGCAACGCCAGGATCTCGCCTTCGTTCAGAGCAAAGGACACGTCATCGACCGCCGCCAGGTCACCGAACCGCTTCGTGACGCGCTCGACCTCGAGGATGCTCATGGCCGAAGGGTTGCCCGCGGCCGACGGCGGCGTCAAGCGTGTCTGCGCAGTACGAGCGGCAACGCGACCGCCGCAGCCAGGCCGAACCCCGCCGCAGTCAGAAAGGGCACGGCCGCCCCGTGGCGCGACCACAGCACACCGAACAGCACGCTGGCCGGCAGCGCGGCGATCCCGACGACGAAGTGATACGCACCGAACGCCGAACCCCGCCGCTCCGCCGGTGCCAGCGCGGCCACGAGTGCGCGCTCGGGCGCCTCGACCACCCCGTGCACGAGCCCGTACAGGATGAACAGCGCCCACGCATGCCACGCCTCGGATGCGAATGCAAAGCCCAGGTATGCGAGCGCGTGCAGCGCCCAGCCCGCACCGATGGCGAGGCGCGGCCCGAAGCGATCCGCAAATGCACCTCCGGGCACCGCACTCAGCATCTGACTGCCGTTGTGCACGGCCCAGAGCACCGGGATCGCAGCGGCAGCGACGCCGAGATCCGAGGCGCGCAGGAGCAGAAAGGCCTCCGTCGCATTGCCTAGCGTGAACAGGCCGGCCACCACGAGGAAACGCAACAGCGATGGATCCAATCCGCGCAGCGATGGCGCAGCCTTCACCGCGACCGGAGCGCCCGACTCTTCGCGCACGCGCAGCAGCACGAGCAGGAACGCAAAGATGCCGGGAACTGCGGCGATGAGAAATACCAGGCGCAAACGATCGGCGAGAACGAGGAGCAGCAGTGCGCCCAGCAGGGGACCGACCAGCGCACCGAAGTGATCCGCTGCGCGATGCACGCCGAATGCGCGGCCCCGGTATGATGGCTCGACGGCCGCCGCGAGCAGGGCATCGCGCGGCGCCGTTCGAATGCCCTTGCCGGTGCGATCGGAAACACGGATGACGAGCACGTGCCATGCCGCCGTGGCGAGCGCGAGGAACGGCCGCGCCACGCCCGCCAATCCGTAGCCGACCGCCACGAGCGGCTTGCGCCGGTCGAATCGATCCGACAGCCACCCGCTCGCGAGCTTGAGCAAACTGGATGTCGTATTCGCAGCTCCCTCGATTGCACCGAGCGCGGCGGTCGACGCGCCCAGCGTTCCAACGAGGAAGAGCGGCAGGAGCGGATAGACCATCTCGCTCGCCGTGTCGTTCAGCAGCGAGACGAGGCTGAGCCACAACACGTTTCCGCGCAGCACGGAGCGCAGGCCGGCCTGACTCATAACCCTCCCGTCCCGGAACCTCGAAGCGCCGCCAACGATAGGCTGCGCGAACGGAACCGGGTAGCCGCACGCCCGGCCCGGCGGGTACCTTGGCCCGGTCATGCGCTCGCCATTCGTCCGCGCCATCCTGCTCCTGCTCGTGTTCCTCCCAGCCCGGGCGGAAGCGCAGAGCCGGCTGCTCCGGCGGCTCGGTGAGGACGCCGGTGTGGTGCCGCCGGTGTGGGGCATCGTGCAGGACAGCGATGGCTTCCTCTGGGTCGGGACCGAGGGCGGGCTGCTGGTTCACGACGGCGGCGCTCCGCACGTCCCGCCGGGCGGCGCCGTTCCTGGCGCGGTCGTCTCCCTGGCGGCCGGACCCGACGGACGCGTCGCCGCGGTCACGGATCGCGGCGAGGTCTACGAGGTCCGCGGCGGCACGCCGGCCCGGCTGGATGTTCCCGGCACAGCCGGACCTCGCTCGCTGCGCATGGTTGCGTACGACGGCGATGGTGCGCTCTGGACGATCCGCGGCGGTTCGCTCGTGCGTCGCAACCGTGAGTGGAGCACGTTCCCGCCCGAGCTGCTGGACGGGGAACAGCCCCATCTGATCCGAACCGACGCGGGCGGGGATCTGCTCGTGGCGACCGACCGAGGCGTCTGGCGGGCAACACGTCACGGCCGGGTCCGCAAACTGAGCGGCATCGGCCGCGCTGCCGACCTCCTGGGACTCCCCGAGCGCCTGCTCATCCTGCACAACGGCGTAACCGAGGTGGATGCGGCCGGCGCGCGCACGGTCTGGACACCGCAGGAAGGACTGACCGGCGCCCGGCCCGTATCGCTCGAGCGGCGCGGCGCGACGCTCTGGGTTTCATTCGATCGCTTTCTCGTGGCGGTGCGGCCCGGCGGTCGCTCCGAGGTTCTGGCCGGACCGGACGGCATCGATGCGGGCGGGCCGCTCTTCGTCGATCGTGAAGGCAGCCTCTGGATGGGCACGTTCTCGTCGCTGCTGCAGCTGCCCGAGCCCGAGACCAGGCTCTGGACGGAGCGGCAGGGACTCCAGTCGCGCCACGTGCGCTTCCTTGCCCGCACCGGCTCGACGATCTGGATCACGAGCTGGCAGGGCCCGGCCCGCATCGACACCGAACCCGACCGGCTGCGGGCCGAGCCGGTCACCGACTGGTTCTCGCAGGAGCCTCTCTGCGTCGGCCGCGACGGCGGCGTCGCGTGGACGAGTTCGCGGGAAGGAATCGTCGAGATCGACGCGGGCGTCGTCACACGGCTGCATTCGGTGCCCGACAGAGTCCACGGCTGCGCACCCGCACGCGCAGGCGGCGTCTGGGTCGCCGGCTCCGCGGGCATCCTGCGGATCGCGGGCCCCGGCGCCCGACCGGTGCGCGTTCCGGGTCCCGCCGGCGAAGCGGCGGCATGGGAGGCGATCCTCGAGGATCGCGACGGACGGCTCCGGGTCGCGCGGAACGGCCGCGTCTGTGCGCGCGAGCCTGCGACGTCCGCATGGCGTTGCAGCCGCCTCGATGCCACCGGCAAGGTCACCGGACTCATCGAGCTGCCCAGCGGAGCCATCTGGATGTCGACCATGCAGGCCGGGGTGCTCGCCGAGAGTGGCGACGGCCGCTGGGCTCCGATTCCCGCGAGCCTCGCGCTGCCGACCGCCGCCATCTTCCGCCTGCGTCACGCGCGCTCGGGCGGCGTGTGGGTGCTCGGGCACGGCATCGTTCGGCGCGTGAACGAGACAGCCGGAGACTGGGTGGAGGTCGAACGGCTGAGCGCGTGGAACGGCCTGCCGATCACGGGCGGCGAGGACCTGCTGGAGGATCCGGACGGAACGGTGTGGATCACGACGTCGCTCGGCGCCGTCGAGGTGCCGGCTGCCGCCCGCTTCGCGACCGCCGACCCGCCACCGGTCGCGATCGCGGAGGTGATCGTGGACGGAACGGCCGTCCCCAGCGCGTCCAGCATCGACGTTCCCTTCCGCCGTAACCGGCTCGAGCTGCGCTTCGCCGCCCCGACGTTCCGCGATCCGCAGCTCGCCCGCTATCAGCTGCGCATGAGCGACGACGCGCCCTGGCAGGACGCTCGGGGCTCCTCCTACTTCCGCTGGATCGATCTGCGTCCCGGCCGCTACACCGCAGAGTTTCGCGCATCGCTCGACGGAATCCGCTGGTCGGAGATTCCGGCACGCGTCACGTTCCGCGTCGCGGCGCCGTGGTACCTCCAGCCGTGGGCGTTCGCACTATTCGCGCTGCTGCTGGCGGCCACCGGCTTCGGCATCCACCACGCGCGCCTCCGCGTCCTGCTCGGGCTCGAGCGCCAGCGCACGCGCATCGCGCTCGACCTGCACGACGAGATCGGCTCCGGCCTCGGCAGCATCGGCATGCTCGCAGGCGTGCTGTCGGCCGGGAACGACGACGGCGGACGGGACCGCGAGCTCGCGGGCACGATCGCACGGACATCGGAACAGCTCGGGGAGTCTCTCTCCGACATCGTCTGGGCGCTCGACCCCGGCAGTGCGACGCTGCACGACCTCGGCACGCGCCTCGCCGAACACGGGAACCGCCTGTTCAGCGCCGACGACGGCCCCGACTTCTCGGCCGAACTGCCGCCGAATGCGCCGGCCACGCCGCTGTCGCTCGGGCTGCGCCGCAACGTGCTCGCGATCGGCCTCGAGGCCCTCCACAACGCCGCGCGCCACGCCGGCGCGCAGCGCGTCGTCCTGAGACTCGAGCGTCAGCGCGACGCGTGGCGCCTCATCATCGAGGACGACGGCCGGGGGATCCGTGCCGCCGGCAACGGTGCGGCCGCACCGCTGGGCGGGCGCGGGCTGCCAGGAATGCGGCGGCGGGCGAACGAGATCGGCGCGCGGCTCGACGTGCGCGCGGCGGCGGGAGAGGGAACGCGGATCGAGCTCGACTTCACGCTGGCGTCATGAGCACCTCGCATGAACATGCGGACGCGGCGGCACGCGCGAGAACGCATCTTCCGCGCATGACGCCGATCCAGGTCATCGCCGTCGAGGACGACGCGCGCTACCGCGCCGGACTCCAGACGCTGCTCGAGCACTCGCCGGACTTCCGCGTCGCGGGCTGCTTCGCGTCCGCGACGGACGCGCTCGCCGTTCTCGAGGATGGCGTCGCCCAAGGCCGGCGGCCGAAGTGGGATCTCGTGCTGATGGACCTCGGCCTGCCCGGGATGAGCGGGATCGAATGCACGCGGCGGATCAAGGCGCGGATTCCCGAGGCGATCGTCGTGGTTCTCACGGTCTTCGAGGATCGCCCGACGATCCTCGAGGCCATCTGCGCCGGCGCCGACGGCTACCTGCTGAAGCGCACGCCAGCCGACCGCCTGCTCGAACAGCTGCACTCCGTACTTGCCGGCGGCTCTCCGCTCTCCGCCGCCGTGGCGCGCACCGTTCTGGACGTCGTGCGTCTCGGCGAGGCCGGCCGCCTCGCCCTGTCCGAGCCGGCGCGGCGCGCGCGCCCGCGGCTCCAGCTCACCGAGCGCGAGCACGACGTCCTCGCCTGCCTCGTCGAAGGCCGCAGCTACAAAGCGACGGCGCGCCACCTCGACATCAGCATCGACACGGTTCGCTCCCACATCCGCAGCGTGTACGCCAAACTCCAGGTCCACAGCGTCGCGGAAGCCGTGAGCCGCGCACTGCGCGACGGTCTGGTGTAACCCCCGGAAATCTTCCGGCCGGTCGCATGATCGTGCGATACCGGCTCCCGCTGCGTTCATCACACCGTTCGGCGGTCAGTCCTCCGAATTGATCGGGAGCGAACCATGCCGACTTCACCGCGAGTCCGCCGCCACCGCCGAACGGTCACGATCCTCGCCGCCACTTTCGTTGCCGCATGCAGCGACAGTGCCGCCGGGCCCGACAACGAGCAGCCGCCCGAGGAGGACGGAATCGAAGGACTCCTGTTCGTCAGCAATCGGGACGGCGACGCCGAGATCTACTCGCTGAACGCCGACACGACCGTCGTGCAGCTCACCTCCAACGGAACGGGCGACCACCTGCCCGGCTGGATCGGTGCCAGCGGTGGCATCGTGTTCGAGAGCACGCGCTCGGGCAACTTCGACATCTGGCGCATGAACGCGGACGGCTCCGGCGCGACCCAGCTCACGGCGCACGGGGCGTTCGACGGCCATCCGTCCGCCAACGGGAACGGCACGCTGATCGCGTTCGCCAGCCAGCGCGACGGCAACATGGACATCCACGTCATGAGTGCCGATGGCAGCAACGTGGTCAACGTGAGCAACCACGCGGCCGCGGATCAGCGCCCGGAGTGGTGCGGCAACGACGTCATCGTGTTCCAGAGCACGCGCGACGGCGGCGACTACGACATCTACACCATGAACGCCGACGGCACCGGCGTCACCCGCCTCACGTTCGACGGCGGACAGGATACGCAGCCGAACTGCTCCGCGGCCGGAGATCGCATCGCCTTCCAGAGCGATCGCGACGGGGACTTCGAAATCTTCGTGATGCAGGCCAACGGCACGGGCCTGACGCAGCTCACCTTCAACACGAACTTCGACGGCGCGCCGTCGTGGTCGCCCGAGGGCGACCGGATCGCGTTCGAGAGCAGGCCGAGCGACGGCGACCTCGAGATCTTCGTGATGACCGCCGCCGGCAACGCGCTCACGAACATCACGAAGAACCAGGCGGACGACCTCTCACCCGACTGGCGGTGATCGGTCCGCGTCCTGGCGCACCAGCATAACGAAGGGCAGGTCGTCGCGGCCGAAAGTCCCTCATCGGCACGAAATCGGGACCGTTCATCGCATCCTCGACGAGCGTGCAGCGCGGCGCGCGCGACGCGCGGACCCATTCTTGCTCCCTTCAGAGCAACCGGGGGCAGCGCCCCCCAGAGCAGGGAGGAAGCAGGATGCCCCCATTCATGAATGCGGTGCTGCTGGCAATCCTTCTGCCGGCAGCCGAGCCGAATACGATCACGGCCGTCGCCGAAGTGCCGAACGCGCAGGAGTGCGTCGGCCGTCTGAAGACCGACCAGCTCTCGACGAGCGTGCGCACGGCGGACGGTGTGACGTGGATCGCGCCGTGGCAAGTGCTCGAGGTTGCACCGTCCCCCGAGGGCGGGTTCATGGTGTTTGCGGTACTCGACCGCATGGTGCGCGTCGAGAACGACACGCCCGTGATGCTCGCCATGCCACAGCCGCTGGCCGCGACGATCGAAACGCGCACGATCGAGGAGGCGGTGGAAACCGCCGCGGGGCTCTGGTGCGCCAGCGTCGTGAACGCGCTCGGTCCCGGGCCGCACACGGGACTTCCGGGCCTGATCAGGACGTGATTCGCGTGCCCGACCGGGTAGCCGGAAGCCCGGTCGGGCACGTACTTTGACCGTCGATGACGGAGGGGTGGGGGAAGCCCGCGCTGTTCGAGCATGCGCCGGCCGTCGAGGGCCGGATTCCATGGGTGCCGCTGGGAAACTTCCCGACGCCGCTCGAGCGCATGCGCATCGAAACGCCGGATGGAGCGCGCGAGATCCTCGTGAAGCGCGAGGATCTTTCGGCCGTTCCATACGGCGGCAACAAGGTTCGCAAGCTCGAGTTCATTCTCGCTGAAGCGCGCGCTCGCGGCGCGAAACGTCTCATCACCGTCGGCGCGGCCGGCTCCCATCACGCGCTCGCAACCACCGTTTACGGGCGACGTCTCGGCTTCGACATCTCGCTGATCCTCTTCCCTCAGAAGCGCACACCGCACGTCCGACGCGTGCTGCTCCTCGATGCGGCGCTCGGCGCGGAGCTTCGCTTCACGAGTCGCATGGAGGGTGTGCCGTTCGCGCTCGCACTCGCACGCATCGCGCATCGCGGCGAAGGGTCGTTCGTGATCGAGCCCGGCGGATCGGATGCGATCGGCACGCTCGGCTGGGTCAGCGCGGGACTCGAGCTCGCGCAGCAGCTCATCCGACAGCGTGAAACACCGAAAGTCGTCCACGTGGCTGCGGGCACGATGGGGACGGCGGCCGGACTCGCGCTCGGTCTCGTGATGGGCGGGCGGCCGGTGCCCATTGTGGCATCGCGGATCACGTCGCGCATCGTGACGAACCGGCGCGTGCTCGAGAACCTGATGGAAGGGGTGGCCGCGATCCTGGAGCCGTACGACGTCGCCGTGCCTGCGGGTGAGGCGGCGCGGCTGGTGGACCTGCGCGACGACCAGCTCGGGATCGGGTACGGCCATTCCACACCCGCCGCGGACGCTGCGAACGAGATCTTCACGGCCGCGGGGCTGCCCCTGGACATCACCTACACGGCCAAGGCGGCGGCGGCGCTGCTGGCCGACCCGACACCGGCGCTCTTCGTGCATACGCTCAGCGCGACCGAGCCGGACGTGCCCGGGCTCGCTGACGTGACGCTGCCGCCGCCGTTCGCCCGTTACCTCGAGGCGCCGTGACCGCCGTTGCCCCGCACGCCCCAGCCGGCTACATCAGCAGCACGAAAGGACGGACACCATGAATCGCCTGCGCCTTGCCCTGCTCCTGCCGCTGCTCGCCGCCTGCGCATCCTCGCCCGAGCCCGTTCAGACCATGCCGCCGACGCCGCAGCGGGAACTCGAACGGCGGGTTCCCTCGCCGCCTATTCCGCAGCCCTCCGAAGCGGCGCTGCGTGCGGCGGACAACGTGACGCTGACGGGTCGCGAGCTGGGGACGATGTGGACGTTCGAGAATCCGCCGCTCGATTACTGGGCCGAGCGCTATCAGTTCCGGCCGGACGCGCAGTGGCTCGAGCACGTGCGGCTCTCGTCCGTCCGATATGGCGAGATCTGCTCCGCATCGTTCGTGTCACCGGATGGCCTCGTTATGACGAACCACCACTGCGCGCGCGAGTGCGTCGAAGCGCAGTCGACCGGCGGCACCGACTACGTCGTCGAAGGCTTCCTCGCCGCGACGCGTGCGGAAGAGCGCGTCTGTCCCGATCTGCATCTCGATCAGCTCATAGAGATCCGCGACGTGACGCAGCGCATGCAGTCCGCCGCTCCGGCGGGTGCTTCGCCCGATCAGGTGACGGCCGCGCACGAAGCCGAGACCGAGGAGATCGAAGGCGAATGTGAAGCTGAGCGGTTCTGCCAGGTCGTATCGCTGTACAACGGCGGGCAGTACCAGCTGTACGTCTATCGTCGCTACGCACCCGTGAAGCTCGTGTTCGCGCCGGAGCTCCAGGCCGGCTTCTATGGGGGCGACCCGGACAACTTCACCTACCCGCGCTACGCCCTCGACGTCAGCTTCGTCCGCGCGTACGGACCGAACGACCAGCCGGCGTCGACGCCGCACTATTTCCAGTGGGATCCGGATGGCGCGGAGGAAGATGAGCTGGTGTTCGTGACGGGCAATCCCGGTTCGACGACGCGGCTGATCACGGTCGCGCATCTGCTCTACGAACAGCAGTACCGCCATCCGCTGCTCGTCGGCCTGCTCGCCGGCCAGCGCGACGTACTCCAGGAGGTTGCGAGTCGCGGGCCGCAGGCCGAGCAGGCGGTGCGACAGGATCTTTTCTCGATCGAGAACAGCCTGAAGGCATACAGCGGCCAGCTCGAAGGCCTGCGCGACACGCTGCTCGTGGCCCGAAAGATCGCGTGGGAGCGCGAGTTCCGTTCGCGCATCGATGCGGATCCCGCGCTGAAGTCGCAGTACGGCGACGTCTGGAACCGTCTGGCTGCACTCCAGGGTCAGAAGCTGATCGTGAGCCCGCGGCTCAACATGTCGAACGGTGCGTTCCTGCAGTCGCCGCACCTCGTGACGGCCACGCAGCTCGTGGAATACGTCCGAGCGATGGCCGATGGCCAGGCGGCGCAGGAGGTCCAGGCGCTGGGTGCGACGCTGCGTGCACCGTCACGCGCGGATCCGCAGATCGCCGGCGCGCTGCTGCGTCTGCACCTCTCGATGGCCGATCGCTGGCTGCAGTCGAACGATCCGCTGCGAGCCGCGCTCTTCAACACGGGCGAAACGCCCGAGCAGGCCGCCGCACGCATCGAGAGCGCGTCGCGCATCATGGACGCTGCGTTCCGCACGTCGCTCATCGATGGCGGTGCGTCGGCGCTGGAGGCGTCGACCGATCCGCTCGTGCGGTTCGCGGTAACGGCCGCGCCGATCCAGGAGGAGATGGCCGCGCAGTGGGAGCAGATCCAGGACGAGGAGGCCGTACAGCGGGAACGGCTCGCGAAGGCGCTGTTCGCCGCGTACGGCACCGACGTGCCGCCCGACGCGACGTTCACACTTCGCATCTCCGACGGCGTCGTGGCCGGCTATCCGTACAACGGCACCATGGCGCCGCCGCACACGACATTCTTCGGGATGTTCGGCCGCGCGGCCGCCTTCGCGAACGCGATGCCCTGGACGCTCCCGGAGACGTTCGCCGAGCGGCGCGCCGACATCGACATGTCGAAGCCGCTGAACTTCGTCTCGACGAACGACATCACCGGCGGCAACAGCGGCAGCCCCGTGATCGATCGCGACGCACGCGTCGTGGGCATCGCGTTCGACGGCAACATCGAGCAGCTGCCGAACGAGTTCGTGTTCCGGGATACCGCGGGGCGCACCGTGTCCGTGCATTCGGCGGGGATCCTGGAGGCTTTGCGTTCGGTGTATCGAGCGGATGCGCTCGTTGCCGAGCTCACCGGCGGCTCGCGGTGAACGTCAATTCACCGCAGAGGCGCAGAGAGCACGGAGAACGGATGTGAGAAGTTTTCAAACGGCGGGGTGGGGCTCTGCGCCCTCTGCGCCTCTGCGGTGAAACTATCGTTCGTTTGGACAAGGATATGACCGATGAGGGCTGACGAGTACATCGAAGCGAACCGCGACCGTTTCCGCGAGGAACTGTTCGACTTCCTCCGCATCCCGAGCGTGAGTGCGCGGAGCGAGCACAAGGCGGACACGCGGCGTGCGGCGGAGTGGGTCGCAGATCGCATGCGCGAGATCGGGCTCGATGTCGAGCTGCACGACACGAAGGGGCATCCGATCGTCACGGGGTCATGGCGCGGTGCGGAGGGTGCGCCGACGCTGCTGATCTATGGGCACTACGACGTGCAGCCGCCGGAGCCGCTGGAGTTGTGGACGTCGCCGCCGTTCGAGCCGGTTGTGCGGGACGGGCGGATCTACGCGCGCGGGTCCGTCGACGACAAGGGCCAGCTCTATCTGCACATCAAGGCGCTCGAGGCGCACCTCAAGTCGTCCGGGCGGCTGCCGGTGAACGTCGTGATCATTGCGGAAGGCGAGGAGGAAGTCGGCAGCGAGAACCTGCTGCCGTTCGTGAAGGCGCACCGCGACCTGCTCGCCGCGGACTACTGCGTGATCTCGGATTCGACGATGTTCGCGGACGGCATGCCGACGATCGGTGCGTCGCTCCGCGGCATGGCGTACTTCGAGATCAACGTCACAGGCCCCGCGAGCGACCTGCACTCCGGCACCTACGGGGGTGCGGTCATCAATCCGGCAACCGCGCTTGCCCGCATCATCGCCAGCTTCCACGACCCCAGTGGCCGCGCGGCGATCGAAGGCTTCTACGACGACGTCGTTGTGGATCCGGGGTTCCGCAAGCAGATCGCGGCGCTCCCGTTCGACGACGGCGCGTACCGGAAAGAGGTCGGCGTACCGGAGCTGGGCGGCGAGGCCGGTTACGGCACGCTCGAGCGCGTGTGGATCCGTCCGACCGTCGAGGTGAACGGGCTGCTGTCAGGATACACGGGCGAGGGATCGAAGACGGTGCTGCCGTCGAAGGCAATGGCGAAGGTGAGCTGTCGCCTCGTGCCGAACCAGGATCCCGCGAAGATCGCGCAGGCGTTCCGCGAGCACGTCGCGAAGGTGGCGCCGAAGGGTGTCGAGGTGAAGGTGGACGTGCTGCATGGCGCGCGCGCCTGGCGCGCGAAGCTGGGTGGACCGCTCGTCGAAGCCGGTGCGCGTGCACTCGAGCGCGCGTTCGGCAAGCCGGTGATCTATGCCGGCGAGGGCGGGTCCATCCCGATCGTGCCGGAGTTCGAGGAGATACTGGACACGCCTGTGCTGCTGCTTGGATTCGGTCTGCCGGGCGAGAACGCACACGCGCCCGACGAGTGGTTCAGCCTCGAGAACTTCGAGAAGGGCACCATGGCCTCGGCTGCGCTGCTGGATGAACTGGCGCGTGACTGACGTCCGGATGCGCGTGCTGGCGTGGGCGCTTCTGCCGGTGCTGCTGCTCGCGCTCCCGGCCATGGCCCGCGGGCAGGATCTCACCTGCGACCGCTGCCACGCCGAGCTGGAGCTGCTGCGCCAGCATACGGCTTCGGTGGACTCGGCGCGTGCGTGGCTCGTCCCCGATTCGCTCGTGCGCGCAAGTGCGCACGCGGAGCTCGGCTGCGGCGAGTGCCACACCGGCTTCGGCCGGTTCCCCCATCCCGCGGGCACCTCGACGCAGACCTGCGCCGCGTGCCACGCACCGGCAGACTCGGCGTGGTCGCTCGGCGCCCATGCGGCCGAGACGGATCCGGTGCCGTGCGAGGCGTGCCACACGGTCCACGACGTCCAGAGCGCCGAGGTCCTGCTGTCGGAGGCCGGCTCGGGCGCACTCAACGTGCGCTGCATCGCCTGCCACGAGACGTCGGCGATCGCGGCGGACATGCCGCACGGTGCGGGTGTGGCGTGCGGAACCTGTCATGCACCGCACGATGTGCGGCCGCCGGACGCACCGGAGTCGCGGCTCGCGCCGGCTGCACAGATCGCGACGTGCGGCGCCTGTCACGAGGAGGCTGCGTCCACGTTCGCGGGCGACGTCCATGGCACGCGCGTGCAGCGCGGGGGCGCGGTCGAGATCGGGGAGGGCGAGGCCATCGAGGCGCCGACATGCACGACGTGCCACGACGGCCACGGGATGCAGCCGGCATCGGACCCGCTGTTCGCGAACGTGGTCGGGCAGGAGCGGTGCGCGTCCTGCCACGAGTCCTACGCGGAGGAGTTCCTGGACAGCTATCACGGCCAGGCGGTGGCGCTCGGCGGGACCGCGGCCGCGACGTGCTCGGACTGCCACACGCCGCACGACGTGCATCCGGACGAGGACCCGCGCTCGAGCGTTTCGGAGGAGAACCTGATCGCGACGTGTGCGACCTGTCATCCTTCCGCGAATGCATCGTTCGTGCAGTTCCAGCCGCACGCGAACCCGCACGACCGCGAGGCCAACCCGACGCTCTACTGGACGTACAAATTCATGACCGTGCTCCTCTTCGGCGTGCTCGGCGTCTTCGGGCTGCACACGCTGCTCTGGGTGGTGCGGCTGGCGATCGACCGGGCGCGCGGGCGGCCCGCGCATGGACACGGGGGCGGCGAATGAGCGCGACCGAACGCCACGTCCCGATCGACTCGGCGCAGCGCGGGCGCGGCCCGTTCATCTGGCGCTTCAACCTGTACCACCGCCTCACCCACGCGGTCGTCGTCTTCTCGTTCTTCCTGCTCGTCATTACCGGGATGCCGCTGAAGATGCACTGCGCGCCCTGGGCTGCACCGCTCGTGAGCCTGCTCGGCGGAGTGGAAATGGCGGGCATCCTGCACCGCTTCGGCGCGATCATGACGTTCGGCTACTTCACCGCGCACCTCGGCTTCCTGTTCGTGCGCTTCATCCGGAGCGACGACAAGAAGGGGATGTTCTGGGGTCACGGGTCCATGGTGCCGCAGCCGAAGGATGTGAAGGACTTCATCGCGCAGGTGAAGTGGTTCCTCGGGAAGGGGCCGCGTCCCCACTTCGGGCGCTACTCCTACATGGAGAAGTTCGACTACCTGGCGGTGTTCTGGGGCATGTTCATCATCGGCGGCTCGGGCGTGCTGCTGTGGTTCCCCGAGTTCTTCGCCGGTTTTCTGCCGGGCTGGGCCTTCAACCTGGCCGCGGTCGTGCACGCCGACGAGGCGATCCTCGCGACCGCATTCATCTTCACGATCCACTTCTTCAACGTGCACATGCGGCCCGAGAAGTTCCCGCTGGATGCGGTGATCATGACCGGCCGCGCGACGATGGAGTACATGGAGGAGGAGCACCCGATGGTCGTGGAGGACCTCGGGGGCGAACCGAAGCCGTACAGCGAGCGGCCGGTGCTCGACGCCGCGGCACCGCCGCCGACGCGCCGCGCGACCACGTGGGCCGCCGTGTTCGGCTTCATTACACTGGGTCTTGGCTTCGCACTGATCGGGATGATGCTGTGGGTCGCGTTCTGCTGATACTCGCCCTTGCCGCGCTCGCCGCGTGCGAGCCGCCGGCCGCCGAGCCGGAGGCGGGCGCGGCGCTGGTCGTCGCGGCCGCGACACCCGT
>CAYUIG010000067.1:0-15180 GCA_964444685.1 uncultured Gemmatimonadaceae bacterium
CGGCGCTGTGGTACGTGATGAGCGCGAAGCGCACCGAGACGCAGGAACGCCGGCTACGCGAGCTGATCGACGATTCCGCGGCGGGTCTGCGGATCAAGCTCCTGCGCAGGTAGGACCCGAACGTCCTACGGCGTCTGGCTCGTTGCGTCCGTAGCCGTACGACCGGGCGGATGGTTGGTCAGGATCCGCCCCGGCATCGCCTGCGTCAGGCGGCCCGCATCCACCACTGCGGCGCCGTTCACGAACACGTAGTCGATCCCCTCGGCGTACTGGTGGGGCTCGAAGAACGTGGCCGTGTCCCGAATGTTTTCGGGATCGAATATTACGATGTCGGCGAACATCCCCGCCCGGATCATGCCCCGGTCCTGGAGTCCCATGATTCGAGCGGGCATCGACGTGGCCGAGCGGATCGCATCCTCGACGGAGAGCACGCCGCGCTCCATCGCGTAGTAGCGGATCTTGCGCGGGAACGTGCCGTAGAAGCGCGCGTGCGTCCCCGGTCCGTCCTCGGGCAGGGCGATCCCGCCGTCCGTGGCGGTCGCGACCCATGGCCGCGCGGCGTACGCCTCGATGTCGAGTTCGGATAGCGAGAAGCCGCGCGTGCGCGCGCCGCCGCGCCGGTCCGGGTAGCCGTCGAGCTGTAGCGCGATCGCCAGCTCGACCGGTGACACGCCGCGCGCTTCGGCTAGCTCACCCACCGACTTGCCGACATACGACGAGTCCGGATAGTCGAAGACCACGACGTTCGTCGGCCCCCCTCTGCGACGGATCTCGTGCGCGATGTCGCGCCGGATTTCGGCGGCCTTACGCGTATCCTGGAGTGCGGTTCGGAGATGTGCGGCGTAGTCGGGTCGCCGGCCCTGTTGCCGGGGCATGTCCTGGAACACCCAGCCGGGGATCAGCACCGTGCTGCCGTCGCTGCCGCTCGTGTCGTACGGATACTGGTCCGCCCAGATCTGCACGCCGCGGCCGCGCGCGGCCTCGATGAGCTGGATCGCGGTGTGGCCCGTCCCCCAGTAGTGTGCGCCCTTCGCCTTGATGTGCGACGCGACCACGCGTGCGCCCGTACGCTCGCCGATCTCGATCGTCTCCGACACCGCGTCGATGAGCGTGGGCGGGCCGGGCTCGTCCTGGCTCGGCCAGTACCACATCGGGTCCGAGCCCTCGCTCCGCTCGTGCGAGATGTAGACGCCGTTGAACGGCACGATCTCTTCCACGAGTGCGGCCACCTCGTCCGTCGTGCTGTAGCGGCCGGGCACGTACTCGAGACCCGCGGAGAGGCCGGCGGCGCCCTCCTCCATCGCCTGGCGGACCAGCGCCTTCATGCGCGCGATCTCGTCCGCGGTTGCGGGCCGCTGGAAGTCGTTGCCCATTACCTGCCGCCGCACCTCGCCGTGCCCGACCATGAGCATGACGTTCGGGCCGTGGCCGAGCCGCTCGATCGTTTCGCGCTGGTCGCGGATCGGCCACGGCGAGCGGCCGTCGTGGTTCACCACAACGGTCGTGATGCCCTGGCTCACGAGGTTCGGCGCGGCGCGCACGCGCGCGTCCGGATCGCGCAGCGTGCCGTCCACGCGGCCGACGTTGTCATCGGCGTGGGAATGGATGTCGATGAAGCCCGGTGACACGATCCTGCCGCGCGCGTCGATCGTGCGCGCGGCGGTGGCACCCGAGAGGTCGCCGACCGCGACGATGCGGTCGGCGCGCACGCCGACATCCGCACGAAACCACGGGTTCCCGGTACCATCCATGACGCGGCCGCCGCGGATGATCAGGTCGAAGCGCTCCTGTGCGGACAGCGGGGCGGCGACGAGGAGTGCGAGGACGGACAGGCGACGGAGCAGGCGTGGCATCGCGGCCTCCGGGCGTGGATTCGATCGAGACGGAGAGTAGGGCGAGGATGAAGGACGAGCAACCGGTGCTGGCGCCCGTACGCGCACAGCTCCGAGCCGCGGCGGCCGCGATCGTGCCCGCGTGCGCGGGGCTCGATGATGCGCAGTGGCTCGAGGTCGAGGCCGCGATCGAACGCGCGCTCGCCGACCGCCCCGAGTCCATGCGACGTCAGCTCCGCGCCTTCATCCGCCTTCTCGACCTGCTGCCGCTCGTCCGCTTCGGGAAGCGGCTCCAGTCGCTCGGCATGCCCAGGCGCACCGCCTTCCTCCAGCACGTCGAGCGCTCGAAGGTGACCGCGGTGCGGCGCGGCTTCTGGGGACTGCGCACGCTCGTCATGCTCGGCTGGTACGCGCGGCCCGGTGCCGTCGACTGGCGTGCGAGTCCACTGGGTTGGGAGGCGCGGCGGTGACGCACGAGTACGATGTGGTCATCGTGGGCTCCGGTGCCGGCGGGGGAACCGTCGCACAGAGACTCGGTGAACTCACGCAGAAGGGGAAGCGCGTCCTCGTGGTCGAGCAGGGTGCGCGCCTCGCGCCCGAGGAGTTCACGGGGCGCGAAATCGAGATGGCTGCGGCCCTGTACGAGGATGGCGGCGGGTTCCTGACGGCCGACGGTGCGATGACGCTCGCGTTCGGGCGCACGTACGGCGGCTCGACGGTCGTGTACACGGGGACGTCGCTGATTGCACCCGAACGCGTGATCCGCGGCTGGGACGTCCCCGGCCTCGATCACGCCGACATTGTCGCGCGTTCGCAGCGCTACATGGGCGAGAACCGCGTGCACCTGCTGCCGCCCGAACAGATCAACGACAACAACCGGCTCTTCCTCGAGGGCGCGCGCGCGGCCGGCTACCACTGCGAGCAGTTCCCGGTCAACGTCGACGGCTGCCGCGGCTCCAGCCTCTGCAACCTCGGCTGTCCCAACCTCGCCAAGCAGGGCACGCATCGCGTGCAGCTCCCGGCCGCAGAGCGCATGGGTGTGGAGGTCGTGACGCGCGCAGAAGTGATGCGCCTCGGCGAACGTTCGATGCAGGTGCGCGTACACCCGAAGCCTTCGGGCTCGAAGGGCGGTGCGAGCGAGTGGTCTGCCGGAGACCACACCGTGCGCGCGCACACGATCGTGCTCGCGGGCGGATCGATCGGTTCGACCGCGCTGCTGCTGCGTTCGGGATTCGGTGCGCGGCTGCCGCGGCTGGGCGAGGGGTTCACCTGCCATCCCGCGTTCATCCTCGTCGGCGAACACGAGCACGAGATCACGAACGACGTCGGCCATCCGAAGAGTTTCTTCGTGGACCGTGCGCAGGAGGAAGGGTTCGTTCTCGAGACCTGCATGTACTTCCCGTTCACGACCGCGAAGAACCTGACCGGCTTCGGTGAGGAGCACGCGCGCATGATGGCCGCGTTCCCGCGCCTGCAGATGATCCTCGTGCTCGCGTGCGACCGCGCGGTGCCCGGCAACCACATCGATGTAACGGAGGAGGGCCGGCCCGTCGTGCACTACACGTTCACGCCGGAGGTGCGCGAAGCCATGGCCGCAGGCACGCGCGCATCGGCGCGCATCTTCTTCGGCGCCGGTGCCGTGCGCGTGCACGCGCCGACCGCATGGCCGCACATCCTTGAGCGCGGCGACGACATCGACGATCGCATCACCGCGCGCGAGTTCATTCCCAACCGCACGACGGTGTCGGCCGCGCACCTGATGGGCGGCTGCGGGATGGGCCGCACGGCGGCGGACTCCGTGACGGATGCGTGGGGGCGCGTGCACGGCGTGCCGTGGCTGCGCGTGGCGGACTCGAGCCTCTTCCCCGACTCGCTCGAGATCAACCCCTACGTCACCATCATGGCGCTCGCCGACCGCGTGGCCGACGCGCTGCTGGACGAAATGCGCTAGCGCCGGTCCAGGTCCGCGAGCAGCCGCTCGGCCTCGTCCACCAGCGCGCTCACGCGTGCGAACTCGTCCATGTGCGTGCGCGTCGGGCCGTACATGCTGCCCGGCCGCACCGCGCTGCCGTTGTAGGCGTTGCCGATCCCGCCCAGCGTGCGACTCGCCGTCTGCAGCCGCGTTGCCGCCTCGGCGGCCCGTTCGGCGCGGGCGCGCAGCTCCGGTGACGCGGACTCGCCCGCGGACTCGACCTCCTGCTCCGCGGCGCGACGGATGCGCGTCGCCTCCTGCATCATGGGCGCTACGCGCTGCTGCATGCGTAGCACGCCGACGAGGAACGCCTCGCGCTCGCGGTGCTGCTCGTCCGTCACGGCCACCATCGGATCCCCGCGCACCTCGACCGTCTGTGCGACCCGGCGGCCGCCGGCCTCGAGCGTCACCGTGTACGTGCCGGGCGAGACGAACGGCCCGCGCGGCCCGATCGGCTGCGGCAGCGCCGCGGCCCGTGCAGCGCCGCCGCCACCGCCGAAGCCGCCGCCGAAGCCGCCCGCGGGCGGCGCATCCCAGCGCAGGTCCCAGTTCGTCCGGTGCAGACCGGGCGTCGTTCCGGCCTCCAGCCGGCGCACCACCTCGCCGCGTGCGTTCGTCACGATCAGCGCAGCGTCGGATGCGGCGCTGCCGAGATGATAGGTGAGGATCGCGCCGCTCGGCGGGTTCGTGCCCGCATACGCGCCCTGGCCGCGGTACGACGTGTCCTTCCAGTAGTGGAACGGCGTGGCCGGCCGGATCGGGAAGAGGTGCAGCGGCTGCGACACCACGTCCGGCGTGAGCTGCGCGAGCGGGCGCGCGTCGTCCAGGATGAACACGCCGCGGCCGTGTGTGCCGAGGATGAGATCGTGATCGCGCGGGTGGATCACGATGTCGTCGTAGAGCGTGGTCGGCAGGTTCGCCGCGAACTTCGTCCACGTGCGGCCCGCATCGGCCGACGCGAACAGCGCGTGCTCCGTGCCGAGGTACAGCACGTTCGGGTTGACCGGGTCCTCCGCGATTGCGTTCACCGATCCGCTCGGCAGCCCGTTCGTGATGCGCGTCCATGTGGCGCCGTAATCGCTCGTGCGGAAGGCGTACGGCGTCCAGTCGCCCATGCGATGGTTGTCGAACGTGACGTACGCCACGCCCGCTCCCGCGCGCGACGCGATCACGCGGCTCACGTACGCGCCGTACGGCACGTCTCGCATGTTGCGCGAGACCTCGGTCCACGTGCGGCCGCCGTCGCGCGAGACCTGCACGCTGCCATCGTCCACGCCGACCCACAGCACGTTCGCGTCGAGCGGCGACTCCGCGATGCTCGTGATCTCCGAGTAGTTCGACTCGCCGTCGTTCTTCGACAGCATCGCTTGCGACCCGGGCACTCCCATGATCGTCAGCGTGTCCCGGTCCACCTGGCGCGTCAGGTCCTCCGTGCGCTCCCATGAGAAGCCGCGGTCGCGGGAGATGAAGAGGCGGTTGCCACCGACGTAGACCGTCGCGGGATCGTGCATCGAGACCAGGCTCGGCGACGCCCAGTCGAACCGATAGTCGTCGCCTTCCGGCTCGGCCGGACGGATGTTCAGGATGTCACCCGTCTCCGAGTCCACGCGCGACCAGCCGCCGCCCACGTTGTTGCTGTAGACGTAGCGGTGGTTCGTCGGGTCCACCTGCTGGTACATGCCGTCGCTGAAGCCGATCTGCTTCCAGTCGTCGTGCAGGATGCCCGCCCAGTGGCGCGTCGCACTCGGGCCCAGCCAGGAGTGGTTGTCCTGGAGCCCGATGTAGACGTAGTACGGGTCGCGCATGTCGACGCCGAGGTCGTAGATCTGCGCGATCGGGAGCGTGTTCCTCTTGGTGAACGTCTCGCCCATGTCCCACGACTCCCACAGGCCGCCATCACCGCCCAGCACCAGGTGCCGCGAGTCGTCCGGGTCGATCCAGAGCGCGTGGTGGTCCGCGTGCACGCCCACGTCGTACGTCGGTGAGATCGGCATGCTGCGGAACGTGCGTCCCCCGTCATCGCTCCTGTAGAAGTTGACGGCGAGCTGATAGACGCGCTCCGCATCGTTCGGGTCGACGATGAGGTGACTGTAGTACATCGGCCGCTGGTTGGTCGTCGACATGCGCGCCCAGCTCTCACCGCCATCGTTCGAGCGGTAGACGCCGCCCGAATCCGCGTGCTCGATCGCAGCGTAGAGGGTGCGCGGGTCGGAGGGCGCCATGGCGAGGCCGATGCGGCCCTTGTCGCCGCTGGGGATGCCGCTGGTGAGGCGAGTCCACGTGTCGCCGCCGTCCGTGCTCTTCCAGATGCCGCTGCCCGGGCCGCCGCCGTTGAAGCCCCACGGGCGCCGCAGCCGCTGGTACGTGCCCGCGTAGAGTACGTCCGGATTGTTCGGATCGATGGCGAGGTCGGAAGCGCCGGTGAGCGTGTCCACGTACAGCACCCGCTGCCAGCTGCGGCCACCGTCGCGTGTCCTGTAGACGCCGCGCTCCTCGGTGGGCCGCCAGAGGTTGCCCTGCGCGGCCACCCACACGATGTCCGGGTTCGACGGGTGCACGATGACGCGGCCGATGTGCGCCGTGCCGTCGAGGCCGAGGTGCGTCCACGTCTCGCCGCCATCGTTCGAGCGGTACACGCCGTTCCCCCACGACGTGCTCTGCCGGTTGTTCTGCTCGCCCGTGCCGGCGTACACGATGCTCGGATCCGACGGCGCGAATGCGATGTCGCCGAACGTGCTCACCGGCTGGTCGTCGAACACCGGCCGCCACGTGGTGCCGGCATTCGTGGTCTTCCACATGCCGCCCGACGCGGTGCCGATCAGGATCGTGGCATTGTCGGACGCGTGCACCTCCACGTCGTGGATGCGGCCGCCCGTGACCGCGGGTCCGATCTCGCGGAACGTGAACGCGTTCAGCCGCTCCGGCGAAAACGGGGACTGGGCAGTGGCTGCGGAAACGGTGAGCAGCAGCGCTGCGGCTGCCGCGGAGAGCGAACGTGGCATGTCAGCGATCCTCGTGGGACAGGGGGTGAAGCGCCTAGTCTAGAGCGCGCGTCCGACTCTTGAAAGACGCGGTTCCCTTGCTCCGTGTTGGGGGCTTCGGCGCGGTTCGTCCTCTCGAGTGGAGGATGGCCTGATCGGGTTGTTCCTCGGCGCGAAAATGTGACACGGTTCAATCGAGTGGCGGATCCTGGTTCGCAGGGAACCGAAATCCGCCACAGTACGGCGGGAGCGCCGCGAGCCGTGTCACATCCTGGTCCCCTGCGAACCAGTTTCCGCCACACCGACCTGTCACACCCGGCCCCGCGTCACATTTTCGCTCCACCGCGCTCTCGATTAGGGACTGCGCAGTCACGGGGGCGCAGCGCCCCCATCACGGCGCGACGCCGGCACCAGGCCTGACGCTATTCGTCCTTTTCCGCGAGGCGGTTGTTCAGCCGGCCCAGCAGTATGCGTGTGGCGCGCAGGTCGTGGTTGGACTCGATCAGCATGAGCGCGATGTCGCCGCCGCCCCAGAGCAGGCCGGCGAACACGAGGATGCGCGTGGCCTCGATGAGCAGCGTGCCGAGTGCGGACACGCCCTGCTGATTGAAGCCGATGATGATCTCGGCGATCAGCATGAGCATGAGCAGGATCGCGAGCGCCTTGAACAGGCGTGCGATGTAGCGCAGTCCCGCGTGCGGCTCGAGGTCTTCCTCGCGCACGCGTGCCACGGGCGGCGGTTTGGGCGACGATTCGCGGATCGGCAGGCCGTCGGTCGGCTCGGGCTCCGCGGTGGCGGTGCCGCGTCGGTCGTGCGGTTCGTAGGGGGTCATGCGGTCCTCCTGTGCTACCAGCGGGCGCGATACCCGCGTGTGTCCACGTGAACGAAGCCGGCGTGGGCGCTTGTCGGTGGATAGAGTCCGATGCCGCCCACGAGGTGCGGATAGCGCCGCTCCACTTGCTCGGCCGCATCGACGATGACTCGGCCGTCCGCGGCCGTGATCCTGCCATCGCCGTTCAGGTCGTCCATGCGGCCGTCTTCGTCGTTGTCGACGAAGAAGTCCATCGCGTCGCCGTACATGTGGCGCGAGAGTGCGCCGCGGCCCGCGGTGCTGCCGCCATACTCGTTGTAGTACGGCGTGCGGAATCCGCTGATCACACCGGCGTTCTCGACCGGGTGGCCGCGCCGTTCGAGCTCGTCAATGACCAGCTCGAGCTTGTCGAGCAGCCGCGTCGACAGTGCGACGTACTTCGGCCACACGTCCGCCTGTCCCTTCGTGAGGAAGTCGCCGAGGGTGAAGTGCTCGGAGACGGCGAGGCCGACGTCGTCGCGATCGACGCGCACGAGGCCCAGGGGCGGCGCGTAGGCGGGCGAGCGCGGAGTGCCGCCGCTCTCCCAGGGCCAATCGCCAATGCGGTAGACGCCGATCCGGCCGCCGCGCTTCTCCGACAGCGGTACGAGTGTGACGACGCTCATATCGGGCACCGCGCGCACCGCGCCGTGCAGTGAGAGCAGCAGGCTCCAGATGCCGGGCTGCTCCGCTTCCGCGACGGTCTGTGGTGTCCCCGTGCGCGCGGAACTCCACGACGGTACCGGGCGGCAGCGAGTCGGGGAGGGGCAGTGTGTCGCCGGGCTCGCGCACGATCACGCGCACGGCCCCGCTCTCGCCTCTCAGCGCATCGGACGAGGTGAAGGCGCGGATCGCCGCATCGAGGAGGTACACGGCGGGCGGTGGCGCATCGGCGGCCAGTGGGCTGAGTGCGATCTGGCCGACGCTGGGCGGCGGCTCGCCCGACTGCACGGCGCGCACGACCTCCCAGGACCAGCCGGCGGCGAACAGCAGCACCGCCAGGACGAGAAAGATGTCGAGACCGCGCCGCTGCCGGGGCGAGAGCCCGGCGCGTTCGAGGCGGCTTCGCAGCGATCGCCGGTCCGTCCCGCGCGCATTCTGCACGCATACGGGCGCTTCATCATCCGTGCCGCGGCACGCCGCGTGCACCCGGCCGCGCCACTTTCTCGAACGGAGGTGGGCCTTTGAAGAACCTGTTTCGCGCGCTGATCGCCGGCTACGGCGCGAAGAAGCTCGGCGGTGGGTGCATCAGCACGATCCTGATCTTCCTGCTGCTCTACTGGCTGCTCGGCGTCGTGTTCTGACCCGCCATGCCGGCCTGCGCGAGGAGAACGAGCAGCGCGCGCTGAATGCCGCGCGGCCCGTTCACGTTGCGGTACCACTCGTCGGGCGAATGCGTCGGGCCGCTCTCGCCGCCCGCGCCGATCGTAATCGCCGGGATGCCCAGCGAGATCGGCACGTTCGCATCGGTGGACGAACGCCGCAGGACGGGCTCCATGGCGAAGAAGCGTGCTGCGGCCGCGGCATGCCGCACGATCGGTGCATTCGCCGCGACGTCTCCGCTCGGACGGTCACCCACGAGCTCCAGCTCTACCGAGACGGGATCGCCGCGCGCTGCGCCGTCGTTCTCCTCCGCCACGCCCGCGTGCATCTCCGCATGGAAGAGCGAGTCGATCCGCATGAGCGCGTCCGGGCTCTCCGAGCGCATGTCGACCTCCATCCATACCTCGAACGGGATCGCGTTCACGGACGTGCCGCCGCCGATGCGCCCGACGTTGTAGCTGGTGCGCGGCATGTTCCGGATCAGCGACGCCGCGGCCGCATCGAACCGTGCGACCGCACGCCCCAGGGCGTGCGCCGGATTCGCGATCCCGAATCCGCCCCACGAATGGCCGCCCGGTCCGCGGAACGTTGCGCGGTACCGTCGTGATCCGAGCGCCATGTGCGTGACGAAGTCGTCGCCGGTGCCGTCGATGGAGATGAACGCATCGATGCGCGGCCCACCGGCACGGAAGAGATGCTTCACGCCGCGCAGGTCGCCGAGCCCCTCCTCGCCTACCGTGCCGATGAACAGCACATCCATCTCCGTCTCGATGCCGGCCGTCTCGAGTGCGCGCAGGAGCGCGAGCACGGCGACGAGCCCGCGCGCGTCATCCGCGATGCCGGGCGCGTACAGCGTGTCGCCGCGCGTCTTCACGGTGACGTCGGTCTCTGCGGGGAAGACGGTGTCGAGATGTCCGGAGATCGCGAATGTGCGGCCGCCGGGCGTGCCACGACGCAGGCCGATCACGTTGCCGACCGAATCGGTCCACACCGAGTCGGCGCCCGCTGCGCGCAGATAATCCGCGAACGCCGCGCCGCGCGCTTCCTCGCCGAAGGGTGGCGCCGGGATCTGTGTAAGTGCGACGAGGTCGCGCATCGTGCGCTCGTCGTCGGTGACGATGAACTCGAGCGCGGCGCTCACCGCGTCGTGCGACGCCAACGCCGCGATCGTGGCGCACGCGTCGTCGCCCGGAGGGCATGCGCGCTGCTGCGCCGACGCGGGTGCGGCGGCGAGGAGGAGGAAGAGAAGCGAGCGTCTCACGATTCCAGCATCTGGGGGAGCGTGACGAGTTCCTCGATGACGAAGCGGCGCTCACCGGCCGGGAGGTTGACGGTGACCTCGTCGCCCTTTTTGTGGCCGAGGAGTGCGCGCGCGATCGGGGACGCCATCGAGATCTGGTCGGTGTCCAGCTCGATGAAGTCACCGAACACGATGCTGTACTGCACATCGCGGCCCGTGGCGACTTCGCGCAGCTTCACGCGCGACCCGAAGCCGACTTCGTCGGGCGGGATCGTCTTCACGTCGATGCGCGAGATCTCGCTCGCGCGCTGCGTGAGGTGGTTGAGGCGCGCCTGCACGAACTGCTGCCGCTCGAGCGCCGACTTGTATTCGGCGTTCTCGGACAGGTCGCCCAACTCGACGGCCTTCTGGATCGCAGCGGGGAGGGTGACCGTCAGCTCCGTCGTGAGCTTCTCGATCTCATCCTCGAGCCGCTGTCGGATGACTTCCAGCATGCGTTTCTCTCCCTCCGGCGGCTCCACACCGCCGTTCGGCGCAGCGCGCCGGCGTGCGTTCAGTGTTGTATGGAGCCCGGATCCGCAGGCCGCGGACCCACCTCGACGCCGAGCGGAACCTCCATCTTCAGGTCGTTGTCTACGAACACGACGAACGTGTATCCGCCCGGCGTGGCCAGCTGGAGGTTGTTCAACGTGAGGATCTGGTTCGTCGCGATCGTCTGCCCGGGTGCGCCGCGCGGCACGATGTCACCGCGCACTTCAAAGACCGTGCCCCCATCGGGATCGTGCAGTCGGATCTCGACGACGTGCGTACGGTCGCGCTCGGCCGGATGCGCCTCGAGCCGGAGCACGAGATGCATCTGCGGGTGTACGGCCGGGAGCGTGGTCACGTGAATCCGGTCGAACACGCCCAGTATGTTGAGCTTGCCGTCCGAGGTCACGTTGGCGTAATCCGCCAGAAGCGCCAGCTTCACATGCATCCGGTTGGTACCTGACACCCTGGCCGTCGTTCCGGGGAACGCGGCCGTCTGGAGGACGTGTGAACCGCAGGAGATTCGGTCGGGCCGGCTGGGAGATCAACCCTGTCGGCTACGGCGCATGGCAGATCGGTGGTGAGATGTTCGGCCCCGTCGAGGAGCGGCAGGCTCGCGCTGCCATCGACGCCGCCCTCGAGTCGGGCGTGGACTTCTTCGATACCGCGCTCGTCTACGGCGACGGCCGGTCAGAGCGGCTCCTGGGCAAGGGGCTGGATGCGGCGGGGATGAGGGAGGCCGTGCGCGTGGCCACGAAGGTGCCGCCGCAGAACATGGAGTGGCCTGCGCGGGCGGATGTACCGCTGCGGGAAGTCTTTCCCGCGGAGTGGATACGGGAGTGCTGCGAGATGAGCCTGCGCAATCTGCGCGACCACCCGATCGATCTCCTCCAGCTCCACGTGTGGACCGACGCATGGGTGGATGAGACCGAGTGGTTCGAGGCGCTGCAGAGGCTGCGCACGGAGGGGAAGATCCGTGCGTTCGGCGTGTCCGCCAACGACCACGAGCCCGACGCAGCGGTGCGAGTCGCGAGGTCGGGGCGGATCGATTCGGTGCAGGTGATCTACAACGTGTTCGACGACTCGCCCGAGGATGAGCTGTTCCCTGCCGCGCTCGAGAACGATGTAGCCGTGATCGCGCGCGTCCCGTTCGACGAGGGATCGCTGACGGGAGCGTTGCGCGCGGACACCCGGTTTCCACGTGGTGACATGCGCAACGTGTACTTCAAGGGCGACCGCCTGAGTGAAACCGTCCGTCGCGTCGAAGCCCTCCGGCCCGTCCTCGAGACCCCGGATCAGACGCTGGCGCAGGGGGCGCTGCGGTTCTGCCTGTCGCATCCCGCCGTGTCCGTCGTGATCCCGGGATCCGCGAATCCGCGGCACATCGCCGAGAACGCCGAGGCGGGCTCAATGGGTGCGTTGGATGAGGAAGTGCGGGAGGCGCTGAGGGAGCATGCGTGGAGGCGTAACTTCTATCCGTGAGGTCTGGGATAGACGGGCGACGTGGGGCGGGCGACGTGAGGCGGGCGACTTGTTTCGGGCGACCTGGGGCGGGTTGAGGCGGGGCGGACCGTCCGCACGGAATCGGACACGCGAGGGGTCCGGAGCGACCGCTTGTCCGATCGGGTGAGCTATCCGCATGAAAACGGACACGACCAGACCAGCCGGACGGAGTCGTGTCCGATTTCGTGCGCTACTCGCACCCAATCGGCCGGGCGCGTCGCAGGAGCCGCCGATCGTGCGATTCCATGCGGTGCCGCAGTGCCCGCAGTTCCCGCCGTTGGTCGCCCAGGTTGGTCGCCCGCCGTTCGTCGCCCGAGTATGTCCCGCTCTTCGTCGCCCGCGGTTCGTCGCTCACCGCAGGTTGCCAGTCCCATCCTGTCACGGCGGGGCACGCCTCGAACGTTGTAGGGGGCAGAAGGAGGCAGGAATGAAGTCTGGAGTCCTGGCGCTCGCGCTGGTAGGCCTGGTGGCCTGCGCGGAGGGAGATGCGCCGCTCGAACCGAATGCCCGGGGCGTGGTCGCGGACGGGCTGGTCTATTCGGCCGACACCGCGGTCATGGAGAGCTTCCCCGTACAGCTCGCCACGACGCTCTACATCACAAACCCCAGCCCCGTCCCCGTCCAGGTCAGCTTCCCGGACGGCTGCGTCGTCCTGCTGCGGGCCTACCCGGCGGATTCCGACGAGCCGGTGTGGGATATGGCACAACACGTGGCCTGCACGATGGCCATCGTAGACGTGACCGTAGGCCCGCGCTCGACCCGGACATTCGAGGTCCGTACGAACGCCGCCGCCATCCTCCGTGATTCGCTACCCGACGGCCGCTATCGCCTCGAAGCCTACGTGCGACCCGGCCCCGGCGAGATCGCCGTCTCCGCTGGCGTCGTCGACCTCGCCATCCCCCGGTAGCGAATTCGATCCGAATGCGGCGTTGAGTTTCGGTAGAAGCCAGGGCAGGGAGCCGCGACGTTACTCCCGCAGCAACAACCCGCAGCAAAAAACCCGTAGGAAGTCGCCCGCGGTAGGTCGCCCGAAGCAGGTCGCCCGCGGTAAGTCGCCCGAAGCAGGTCGCCCGCCGTAGGTCGCCCGCCCTACCGCCCGTCGGGCGTCGCCCGCCCTACCAGGAAATGCTCCCCTGCTTCGTCGTATCGATCTCCGTCGTCTCACCGGAGCGGAAGAGGAACGCCTCCATGTTGGCCATGAGGAATTCCTTCGCGGGCTTGTCGCGGACGTCGAGGCCGTGGTGGTTGATGAGCGCGGTCTGATAGCGAAGCCACTGCCCCCAGCAGTCCGCGCATACGGACGCGAACACCTTTTCGCCCAGCTCGTTGCGGAGCGGCGGCTTCGGTAGCTGCTCGCCGGACTTGCGGCAGCGCACGCATTCTATCTGAGGCATTGTTCTCTCCGACGTTCGGCTGGCGCCGTTGCGACGCCGCACGATCGGGCCGATCTTGGCCCGCGGCAACGCCCGGCGCAACCGTTGTACCCTGCCGGGCACGCACGTTCCGGAACGAACCGCAGAGGAAGTTGAGGGCGAAGATTCTGCGAGGCGGCCTGCTGCCCGGCCGCTTCAAGCCCGGTCGCTGGTATCCCGCGGAGCTGACGTCGGACGGGAAGACGGTCGTACTCATGAAAGGCCGCGCCACGACCGCGCGCCCGATCGACGAGGTGGAAATCCGTCCCGCCCCCGACGATGCATGGGAGGTCCGCGCCGCGTCGCGCCTGACCCTCGAACGCGAGGGCCAGCAGACCGACTATCCCGGCCGCATCGCCGAATGCCCCGAAGGTCACGAGCGACGCATCCCGTCGCGCTTCGACGCGGCCGAGGTCGATCTCCGGTGCGCCGAGTGCAACCGTACCTACCGGCTCATCGGCTGAGAACTGCGGGAGGCGTACTGCGGGAGACATACTTCGGGAGGCGTACTACGCCAACTGCGGGGTCAAATGCGGGTGACTACGGGAGGCGGGAATTCGGGAGGCGTGAGGCGAAAGGCGGGGAGGCGGGACGGCGGGGGTCCCGTTCCCGCATCTCGGTACGGTCTCAGGACTTGGGTAACAGGATGTGGCAGGACATCGGTAACACTTGGCGACGTAGAGTACGGCACCAGAGGAGGTACCGATGCCATGGAGGCAGACGAGCCAAGTGGAAGAGCGGGAGCGCTTTGTATGCGACGCCCAATCGGGGCTGTACCGCTTTGCCGAGCTGTGCCGCCTGTAACAGTGAGCCGGAAATCGGGCCACCTGTGGCTGCGGCGGTGGCGGAGTGGAGCGGTGGAAGCGCTGCGAGATCGGTCCCGGCGCCGAGGCTCCAATCCCGGCGCGACGCGCCGGGACTGGTGAGGCTGTTGGTGGCGAAGCGCCGCAGCGGCTCGAATCGACTGTGTTGGACGCCTTTGCGGCGCCATACGCCGATCTCGTCAAACGCCGTTTGAGCGCATCAGCCGTTGACCCGTTTGCGCGGCGTCGCTCGGCCCCAGCATAGCGGCGATGGCCCGAAGGTGGACGAAATCGCTGCAAACGTGTCAACCGCAGGTGTGCGAATCGGCCCTTCGACGCGTTTGCGGCGCCATTCGCCGTCAACGCGTCAATCGCCCCCCTCGAGGATCCGCCGTTGACGCGTTTGCGTCGGATTCGCCTGGTTCCGCGGGGGACGCCGCAAACGTGTCAACCGCAGCGGCACGAATCGGCCGTTCGACGCGTTTGCGGCGCCGTTCGCCGTCAACGCGTCAATCGCTCCCCTCGAGAATCTGCCGTTGACGAGTTTGCGGCGCCATTCGCCGTCAACGCGTCAATCGTCCCCCTCGAGAATCGCCCGTTGACGAGTTTGCGGCGGATTCGCGTGGGGTCCGCCTGCGAGCGCCGATTTCCGGTCGCGCATGGCACCTCGGTGGGAACGTGCGCCGCGAACGCGGCGGAAACCAGGTGTTACTCATGTCCTGAGACAAACCTGTT
>CAYUIG010000068.1:0-14768 GCA_964444685.1 uncultured Gemmatimonadaceae bacterium
AGGTCCGCCTGGAGCGAGCGCACGGAGTCGACGAGGCCGGACTCGCCCGCGTCGTGCAGCCGCAACTCCCAGTCGACCAGTTCATCGTAGAGCGCGAAGAAGTGCTCCCACTCCGCGGCCTCGTCGCGCATGCGGGAAAGCTGAGCGAAGCGGGCGGCGAAGTCCTGTGCGGCGCGCTGCTGCCGGAGCTGCGCCCCCTCGAGCAGCCGCGTCACGACGGAGAGCACCTGCCGCGGCGTGGCCGGCTTGACGAGGTACTCGTCCACTCGCCGGCCGATGGCCTCCACCAGCGTCCGGTCCTCCTCCGACTTGGTCACCATGACGACACGCGCGTGCGGCTCGACCCGGCGCAGCTCGCCCAGCACGTCCAGCCCGCGCCGGCCCGGCATCTGCTCGTCCAGCAGCACAAGGTCGTACGACTGGCCGCGCGCCAGCTCGAGCGCGTCGTCGCCGTTGGTGGTCGTATCGACGTCGTAGCCGCGCTGCCTCAGGAAGAGCAGGTGCGGCTCGAACAGCTCGACCTCATCGTCGATCCAGAGGATCCGTTTCGTGGGAGCCTGCATGGCCTCCGCGGTGGGAGTAGGCGTCATCCCTCTGGTACACCGCGGGTTCCGAATGGTCCGGCCAAGGGGCGGCGCGCACGCGCGCGCCGCCCCCGAGACGGTCAGTTACTGCCGCCGAGGAGAATGCCGAAGGTGAGTACGAGGTGCTCCGCCCCGCCCAGCGTGAATCGGCCCTCGCCGTACGCGGAGAGGGAGCCCAGCGGGAAGCGGAGCCCGCCCAGGAGGTTGAGGCCGACGTCGGAGCTGTCGCCGCCTACGTCACCGAACGGCGTGTCGACGTCGACGTTCGCGTTTCCGTAGGTGATGCCTGCGCCGACGTACGGATCGACGCCGGAAGCGACCAGCGGCACGCCCACGTTCGCGTTGATCTCCCAGAACGAGCAGTCCAGCTCGTCGAAGCCGTCGCAATCCCACAGGAAGTAGTCGAAGCTGCCCATCAGGAAGGTGCGGGAAAACGTACCGGTCGACGTGAACGGCACATCGATCTCGACCCGGCCACCGAAGCCGAGGTCGACTTCCGTGGAGTAGTTGGCCTGAACGCCGAACCGCTGCGCCTCCGCCGCCCCTGCGCCCACCGCCATCAGTGCGAGCGCCGCAACTCCCATCCGCAGTGCCTTCATCGTGCCTCCCTTTCCGAGTTCACGAGCACGCGGCCACCCCGGCCGAATGCCCGGTGCAGGGTCATCACCTCGGGACGTCGGCACCCCTGCTGCGCCGCACGTCCAGCCACCACACGTGCCGCCGAAGCTCAGATCGACGGGCACCACGATCGGCCCGGCTTCCTTCGTTCCTGGCCGGATCGATCCGGGACGCCATTCACGAGGAGCAGGAGCAGCAGCGTCGCGTTCGACAACACCCCGCCTCCCATCCCCTCGACGCGAAACCGCTCCAATAAAACGCGGTGACCCGCGAGCCTGCAACCACTTTCTTGCCGTTCAACGGGAAAGCTCCCGCTCCACCGTTGCGATCGCGGCCTCGACCGTCACCCGCTCCATGCCGCCCGGCCTGTTCTCCATGCTCGGCGGATAGTCCTCACCGGGATGACGTGCATATCCGTCCACAACCGCCTCCGGCCGCCGGTACGGGCCCGTCCGCCTGGGATTCGTGTAGCCGTACAGCCCGACCAGCGGCTTCCCGAGCGCGACCGCCATGTGCAGCGGGCCCGTGTCTCCGCTGATCACGATCCGGCTGCCATCCAGCAGCCAGACGAGACGGCGCACGCCGTCGCCGAGCGCATCGATGACCGGCGCAGCCGCCAGCTCGCGGATCCGGTCCGAACGCTGCCGCTCACCAGCGGACGGTCCGCCGACCAGCATCGGCACGAGCCCGAAGTCCGCGTACAGCGCATCCGCGAGCTGCGCCCAGCGCTCCGCCGGCCAGTCCTTCTCCGGCTTGCTCGTCCCGATCACGAGCGACGCCGCGGGCCGGTCGAGCCGCTCGAAAAACGCGCGCTGCTCCGCACGCTCCGCATCGGTCGGACCCAGTCCCCACTCGACAGGTTCGGGATCGACGCCCAGCGCACGCACGAACTCGAAGTACTGGTCCTGCACGTGCTGCACGGGACGCGGCGGGATCCTGTGCGTCGTGAACAGCCAGTTCAGGTCGCGCGCGCGCGCACGGTCGAAGCCGAGCTTCACGCGCGCCGGCGCCATCTTCGTGATCAGCCCCGCCTTGAAGTAGACCTGGAGCGCGAGCGCGACATCGAACGTCCGTCCAGCCCACGTCGCGCGCAGCTCGCGATACGATCGCCACGCCTCGAGGCCGCGCCGTCTCCGGAACACGAAGAACTCGTCGATGGCCGGATGATGTGCGACGAGCTGGTGCGCCACCGGCTGGATCACCCACGCGATGCGGGTCTCCGGCCACGCGCGCTTCAGCGCATTCGCAACGGGCAGCACGTGCACGGCGTCGCCCAGCGCACTGAGCATGACGATCAGCACGCTCTCCGGCGGCCGGCCGCCGAAGGGCGCGCGCGGATCAGCCACGCAGCGCCTCCTCGAACGCCGCGAGTTCGTCCGCGCCCACCGTCTCACCCGAATGCGCTTCGAGTTTGCGACGCGACCGGTGCAGCCGCTCGAGCATCCGCTGCCGCGCGCGCGCGCCGACCGTCCGCGCGACACGCGCACGATCGAAGTCGATCAACCACGCACCATCGGCCGTCACCAGCACATTGCGCAGATTGAGGTCGGGATGCGTCACGCCCGCCTGCCACGCCTCCCGCAGCAACGCGCCGGCGGCCCTCCACGCCGCGACGCGTGCGGGCGCATCGAATCGTGAGGGGCCCAGCGTCGCCTCGAAGAGGTCGACGGAATCGGGCACGTACTCCGTGGCGAGGTCAGCGCGGTAGAACGCGCCGTGCGGGTGGATCACGGCGGCGACGATGCGCGGCGTGCGCACGCCGCGTGCACGGGCCTTCTCGCTGGCCGCGAGCTCGCGCCATGGACGCGGGCGCCCGGCGCGGACGTAGCGATCGACGAGCAGGTTCGCGAGCCGGCCGCCGCGCCGGTAATGGCGCACGACCCAGCGCGCGTCGCCCTCCTCGAGGACGTACGCGGCACCGCGGCCCGTGAGTGGAAAGGAAGTCGGGGAATCGGCGGCGTAGTCGTGCAGCGAACCGGTGACGCGCACCATCTCGCGCACGCGGTCGAGCGCCTCGTGCAGCGCGACGATCCGCGCGCCCGCGGCCGCGGCCTCGGTGTAGCCGACCGGCGGACGCGCCACGCGCGCTACTTCCGCCGGTACACCGACACGCGCAGCGGCGGCTCTACCGTGTAGCCGAAGCGCAGCCGGTTCTCGCCGGCCTCCACGATCGTGTTCTGTGTGCCCACCGTCTTCGGCTGGTCGGTGCCCGGCTGGTTCTCGATCAGCAGCACACCATCGCCGGCCTCGCGCTCCGCCGCGGCCAGCTTCTCCGCCAGCTCCTTCAGCAGCTCGTCCTCCACGTCGCCCTGCACCGCGCCCGTCGCCGCCGCCGTCAGCGCCAGCTCCGACACCTTTTCGTGCGACGACTCGAACTCCTCCGTCGTCGCCTCGAGTTCACCATCCCGCTGGAACCCGATCTCCGTCATTGCGCGCGAATCGAAGTTCGGGCGCACGCTCAATACCTTCGAGCCGTACCGTCGAACGATCACCTGTCACCGCCTCCGTGTTCGGTCGGGCGGGATTATATCGGTTCAGGGAGTCGGGAGTCGAGAGTCGAGAGTCTGGAGTCTGGTTTACAGCGGGAGGAAAACGGGCGGATCCGGTCGTAAACCAGTCTCCAGTCTCCCGACTCCAGTCTCGATCCGTTCAGAGAACGATCGTATACCGAAACCACTCCGCCACGGCCTGATTGCCGCGGCGCGCGGGCTGGAACACCCACTCGGCGGCCTGCTCGCGGAGCTTCGTGTCGAACTTGCGGTCGCCGGTGCTGGGCGCGATGCGGGTGCTGTCCGGGACCACGCGGCCGCGCGTGTTCACGAACACCCACACGTCCACTTCCTTGCCGCGCACCTTCGAGGGGCGGTCGGCGGGCGGGATGATCAGCGCGAGCGGCGACGGCGGCAGCACACGGAACAGCCCCTCGTCCGAGGTGCCACCATCGCCCTGGCCGGTGCCGCCTTCCACGCCCGCGCCCTGAGCCTTTCCTACGCCCTGGCCCACCTCGCCGCGACCATCGACTTCGCTCGTCACGGCCACGACCGGCTCGACCTCGGGCTCGGGCTCCGGCTCCTTCTCCTGCTCGATCACCGGCTCCACGATCGGCTCGGGGACGACCGGATCGGGCGGGACGACCTGCGGCTGCGCGATCCGCATGGCGATGACCTGCGTCCCACCCCCGGCCGCGGCCTGGTCGTCACCGGCGCGCGGGCCCGCGGCGGCAAAAGGCGAGGGCGGGAGCGGGCGCTCGTTGCGGAAAGCCAGCAGGATGAGGACGTGCAGAACGACGGAGCCGATCAGGGCCGCCCACCACGCCCGCTTCCACCGGCGGTCGTGCTCGTCGTTCGCGCGCGTCATCTCGGTCATACTGCCCTGATGGTACCACCCCGGTTCGTCATGGGTCCGGCCCGGTGGCGCCGGCCCGGTCCGATCCCGTAACGTGCCGCCGTGACGTACGATCTGGCCATCATCGGCGGCGGCATCAACGGCACCGGCATTGCCCGCGATGCCGCGCTGCGCGGGCTCCGGGTCGCCCTCTTCGAGCGCGAGGACTGGGGCGCCGGCACTACCGGCGCGTCCACGCGCATGGTCCACGGCGGCGTCCGCTACCTGCTCTACGACATCCCGACGACACGGGTGTCATCCGAGGACGCCGGCCGGATCCGCCGCATCGCACCGCACGTCACGTGGCGCATCCCGTTCCTCTGGCCACTCTATCCCGGCGGCCGCTTCATGCGCGAGGCGACCAATGCATTCCTCGCCGCATACGATCCGCATGCGGCGCGGAAAGGTGGCTTGCGACACGCGCGGCTGTCGGCCGCGGAAGCGCGCGCACTCGAGCCCGGCCTCGCCGACGACGTGCAGGGCGCGCTCACGCTCGACGAATGGGGCTGCGACGTCTTCCGCCTCGCCGCACTGAATGCGCTGTCCGCCCGCGACGCGGGTGCGGAGCTGTTCCCGCACACCGAAGTCGTATCGCTCGTGCTCGACGGACGCAACGTGCGCGGCCTGCGCGCGCGCGATCTTCTCGATGGCACGGAACGAACCGTCGATGCCGCGATCGTGATCAACGCCACGGGACCGTGGGCGGATCGCGTCGCTGCGATGGCCGACATCGAGCTGCGCATGCGACCCGGCAAGGGCATCCACGTCACGTTCGAGCGCCGCATTGGCAACTACGGCATCATGCTCGAGGGCCGCGACGGCCGCACCATGTTCCTCGTGCCGCACGGCGCGGAGACCATCGTCGGTACCACCGATGATGACTGGTTCGGCGATCCCGCGGATGTCGACCTGTCGATCGGGTCCGACGAAGTGGCGTACGTAATCGAGGCAGCGGCACGCGCGATTCCGCAGGCCGCGCAGTGGCGTCCCGTGCGCGCGTGGGCCGGCGTGCGCAACACGGTCTTCGAGTGGGGCGTCGGTGAGGACCAGCTGTCGCGCCGGCATGAGACACTCGATCACCTCGAACGCGATGGCGTCGACGGGCTGTTCTCGCTCGTCGGCGGCAAGCTCGCCGCGTACCGGATGCAGGCCGAGGAAGTCGTCGACCTCGCCCTCGAACGTCTCGGGCGACCCGGCGCGCCGTGCGTCACCGGCTCATCGCCACTTCCGGGTGCGTCGGAGCCACTGGACTTCGCCGCGCTGTCGTCGCAGTACGGCATACCGGCCGCGTCCATCGAACGCATCTGGCGACGTCTCGGCGCGCTGGTCCTCGAAGTCCTCGAGAATGCCGCGCCCGGCGAGCTCGCGCCCGTGTGCCGCGCCGAGGCCGTCACGGTTGCCGAGATCCGTCGCGCCGTTTCCGTCGAGGGCTGTCTCACTCTCGAGGATCTGCGCAGGCACGCCCACGTCGGCGCGGGTCCGTGCGATGGCTCCGACTGCGCGATTCCTGCCGCGCACATTATCGGTGAGATGCTCGGTTGGAGTGCAGAGCGGATGCAGGCCGAGATCACGGATTTCATGCAGCGCCGCTGGGCGCAGCGTCGCGCGGCCCTGCGCGGCGCCACGCTCGCACACGAGGAGCTGCTGCGCGGATCGCTGCCGGTTTCTGCGGACTGAACTCAGCGGCCGGGGCGGCCGCCGAGGAGCGGAACGGGATCCGCCGAACGGCCCCAGCGGATGACCTCGAAGTGCAGGTTCGGACCGGTGGCATTGCCGGTAGCCCCCGAGAGTCCGATCACCTGCTGGTGGTCGACCCTGTCGCCAACGCGCACGTCGATGCGTGAAAGATGGCCGTACACGGTGCGCAGGTTCGTGCCGTGGTCGATCATCACGACCAGGCCGTAGCCGCTCATCGTCCCCGCGTGCGCCACGCGTCCGGCCTTCATCGCACGCACCGGTGTGCCGTTCGGCACGCCGATGTCCACGCCGTGATGGAAGTCGGGCGAGAGTCCGCGCAGGCGCAGCCCCCAGGGTGACGTCATGGGCCCGTCGACGGGCCAGCGCGGCAGTGCGCAGCCGGCGATGGTGAATACGGCGAGGAGCGTGAGCCGACGGATCACCCGCTCCACACGTTGTTGGACCGGTCCACGTCCGGCAGCAGTCCGTCCGGATCGATTTCTACCTGCGTAACGCGCGCTGTACTCTCGATGCGCAGCAGCTGCCGCACGCGGCCGTCGAGCCACGGCTCCACAGGCAGCCGTTCGTCGCGCGTCGTGCCGTCCGCGAAGGTGATTCGCACGGGGACCGGCATCGGCGCGTCACCCAGATCCTCGATGAGGATGAGCGTTTCCGCCGAGTCCGCGGTCACGCGCGCCACGGCGTGGTCGAGCGTGGCCGTCTCGTAGAACCAGGGCCACCAGAACCAGTCGAGGTCGCGGCCCGCCACATCTTCCATGGTGTGGAAGAGGTCGTACGGCGTCGGATGCTTGAGCAGCCAGCGACGCGCGTACACGCGCAGCGCGTTGCGCATGGGCTGTTGCCCGATGACGTACTCGAGCGCGCGGAAGAGCGTGGCCGGCTTCGAGTAGGTCGCGACTCCGTACTGCGGCCCGATGCCGTAGAGATCGCCCTCGCGCATGATCGGGCGCTCCTGATCGCTGCCGGCGATCGACAGGTACGACATCATCGTGAGTGCCGGCGCATCCACGCGAGGGTACCGGTCGGTGACACTCAGATCTTCCGTATACGACGCGAGCCCTTCGTCCATCCAGCCGAACTCGGACTCGTTCGACCCGACCATCATCGCCCACCACTGGTGCGCGATCTCGTGCGAGAGCACGGAGTAGAGCCCGATCTCGTCGCGCGGGTTGCCGATGAACACGAGCATCGGATACTCCATTCCGCCGATCGGCCCTTCCGCCGCCGTGATGTGCGGATAGATGTACGGGTGCCAGCGCTCCGCGTGGAAGCGGACGGAGTGCCGCATCATGTCCACCGCGCGGCCTGCCCACGTCGGTGCCTCCGGCCGGTAGAGTGCGTTCACGAGCACACGCTCGGGCACACCGTCGCCGTTGGCGTCCGGCAGGTTCACACCCGCGGCATCCCACACGTAGCGGTTCGATGTCGCGAATGCGAAGTCGCGCACGTCCCGCGCGGCGAAGCTCCACGTCAGCGTGCCGCCGGGATCGCGCACCGTGGCGGCCTGTGCCTCCAGCTCGTCTGCGGTCACGATGCCGACGGCGCGGTCCGCTTCGATCGCGCGGCGCAGCCGCATCTGCACTTCTTCCGACAGCACTTCCTCAGGATTCTGGAGCGTACCGGATGCCGCGACGATCCAACCTTCCGGCGCCGTGATGGTCACGTCGAAGTCGCCGTACTCGAGGTAGAACTCACCGTTCGACCAGTACGGTCGTGCGTGCCAGCCCTGGAGATCGTCGTAGACGGCCACCTGCGGATACCACTGTGCGACGACGTACGCCTCGTGATCGTCGTGCCCCGTACGCGGCGCGCCGCGCGGCGGGACCGTGAAGCTCCATGCGATGTCGACCGAGGTCTCGCCGCCCGGTGCGAGCGGAACCGGCAGGTCGAGCGTCATGATCGTGCCGTCGACGCGGTAGCGCGGGCCGTTCGCCTGCTGCGCCTCGGCCGAAGCCGCGCGACCGTCGACGGCGACGCGCTCGAGCGAGACGCCACCCGTGACCGGCACCCGTCGCACCCGCTGCACGCCCTCGGAGAAGACGTTCTGGTAGAGCAGGAAGACGAGCTGCCGCAACGTATCCGGCGACTGATTCAGGTACCGCAGCGTTTCCGCGCCCGTCACGCGGCCGCTGGCAGGATCGATCTCGGCGTCGATGCGGTAGCGGACGCGCTGCTGCCAGTAGCGCGGCCCCGGCTGGCCGCTGGTCGTGCGTGTGCCCTGATCGAGGGCTGCGCGGAACGCGTTCGTGAACGGCAGCGGCCGCACGGACCAGCGCGTGCGCGTCTCGGCCAGCAGCGAGTCGAGTCGCAGGGAATCGGCGATCGCGGGTGGCGCCTCGGCCGGATGCGGCGCGGCGGGTGGCGTTTCACGTGCGCCGCACGCGGCGGCCGCCAGCGAGAGCGCGAGCAGGGTTCGCGCGGTCATGGTGTCCTCCGTCCACGGGCCCGTGTCAACTTGCGCCTACGCGCGCCGCGGCTGCAACTTCCGCGCTCCATCCACCTGAAGGCCGGGACCATGAGCACGCGCACCGAACACCCCACGCGCGGCGCACCGTCGCGCCCCCACCGCCCGCCGCCCGACCCCGAAGCGATCGAGCGAATCCGCGAAGCGCAGGAGCGCAGTCTCGAGCGCGAGTGCGTCCGTTTCGCGTTCTACAAGGTCGACCCGGAGTGGCGCCGCCTGCCAGCTGCCGACCGGGACGCCCAGAAGGCCGAGTTCGTCGAGTTCATCGGCCGTGCCGGCGCCGATACGATGATCTACTCGTACTCGCTGGTCGGTACGCGCGGTGACTGCGACTTCCTGCTCTGGCAGGCGTCCCGCGACGCCGACCGGCTGCACGACATCGGCGCCGGCATCAACGCGACTGCGCTGGGCGGCTGGCTGACACTGCCGTACTCCTACTTCGCGATGACCCGCCGCTCCATCTACGTGAACCGCTACGAGGAGCAGTACCTCCGGCAGTACGGCGGCTCCGAGCCGCTCGAGCACGCCCGCATCGCCATCAACCCCGAGGGCGCGAAGTACCTCTTCGTGTACCCGTTCGTGAAGACGCGCGACTGGTACATGCTGTCGCACGAGGAGCGGCAGCGGCTGATGGACGAGCACATCCGCGTCGGTCACGAATGGCCCGACGTGCGCCTCAACACCACCTACTCGTATGGCCTCGACGACCAGGAGTTCGTGGTGGCATTCGAGACCGACTACATCGGACGGTTCCTGGACCTGCTGATGGCACTGCGCGTGACCGAGGCGAGCCGGTACACGCTGCGCGACACGCCGTCGTTCACGTGCAGAGCGGTCGACATCCGCGGCTGCCTCGACGCTCTGGGTTGACCTCCTGCGCTTCGGCGAGGCAGACCGAAAAGCATTCACCGCAGAGGCGCTGAGGACGCGGAGCTACCCAACCCACCCAATGTATTTTTCAAATCGGGTGGGAGTGGTGGCGGATTTTCGGGCTCAGCGTCCTCGGCGCCTCTGCGGTGAATGTCGTTCGCAGGAGGCGGCCCGGGCGCTTGCCCTGCGCGGAGCACCGCGGCTAGCTTCGCACCTATGGCCGGAGGCAAGCAGAAGCGTCGAGGCGCGGGTCTCGCGCTGCGGCCGGCGCCGAAGGGCCGGTCGGTGGATCCGCGTGCACTGGAGGAGGTGCGCGCGCTGCTGGGTGATGAGCCGCGGCGGCGCGACCTGCTCATCGAACACCTGCACAGGATCCAGGACCGGTACGGCCACCTCTCCGCCGCGCACCTCACCGCCCTCGCCTTCGAGATGCGCCTCACGCCGGCGGAAGTCTACGAGGTCGCCAGCTTCTACCATCACTTCGACATCGTGAAGGAAGGCGATGCGCCGCCGCCGCCGGTGACGGTGCGCGTCTGCGAGTCGATCGCCTGTCAGCTGGCCGGGACCGATGCGCTGCTGCGCGAGCTCGCGGAACGCGCGGGCCCGGCGGTGCGCGTGATCGCGGCGCCATGCATCGGCCGCTGCGCGGAAGCGCCCGCCGCCGTCGTCGGCCAGCATACGATCGACCATGCCACCGTGCAGAGCGTCGAGGAAGCGGTGCTCGCCGAACGCACGGAAGCCATGCCGCCCGAGTACACGGAGTACGACGAGTACCGCCGGCTCGGCGGCTACGGCACGCTCGCGGCGTGTGTCGGCGGCCAGCGCAGCGTCGAGGATGTGATGCGCACGGTCGAGGCATCCGGACTCCGCGGCCTCGGCGGCGCGGGGTTCCCGACGTCGAAGAAGTGGGAGTTCGTGCGCAAGGAACCGGCGCCGCGCTGCGTCGCTTTGAATGCGGATGAGGGCGAGCCAGGCACGTTCAAGGACCGGCACTGCCTCGAGACGGATCCGCACCGCGTAATCGAGGGACTGCTCATCGCGGCCTGGGTCGTCGGCGCGGACGACGTCTACATCTACCTGCGCGACGAATACGCCGCCTGCCGCGCGATCCTGACGCGCGAGCTGGCCGCGCTGCAGGCGAATCCGCCCTGTGCGCTGCCCACGATCCATCTGCGGCGCGGCGCGGGCGCGTACATCTGCGGCGAAGAGACGTCGCTGATCGAGTCGATCGAGGGGAAGCGCGGCGAGCCGCGGCTCCGGCCGCCGTTCCCAGCGCAGCGCGGCATCTTCGGACGGCCGACGCTGGTGCAGAACGTCGAGACCGTGTACTGGCTGCGCGACATCCTCGAGTATGGCGCGGAAGCGTTCGCGTCGCAGGGTCGGCGCAACTCGAAGGGCGCGCGCTTCTTCTCGGTGAGCGGACGCGTGAAGCGGCCCGGCGTCTACCTCGCGCCGAACGGTATCACCGTGCGCGAACTGATCGATGAGTACGCGGGCGGCATGGCCGACGGCCACGAGCTGTACGCCTACCTGCCGGGCGGCGCGTCGGGCGGGATCCTGCCGGCGTCGCTGGCGGACCTGCCTCTGGATTTCGGTTCGCTCGCAGAGTACGGCTGCTTCATCGGCTCGGCCGCGATCGTCATACTCTCGCAGCGCGACAGCGCACGTGACGCCGCGCGCAACCTGATGCATTTCTTCGCGCACGAGTCGTGCGGCAAGTGCACACCGTGCCGCGCCGGCACGTCGAAGTCGGTGGCGCTCATGGGTAACGGACGCTGGGACCTGCCGCTGCTCCAGGAGCTCGGCGACGCGATGGCGGATGCATCGATCTGCGGACTCGGGCAGGCCGCGCCGAATCCGATGCGCTGCGTCACACGCTTCTTCCCGCAGGAGCTGGAATCGTGATCCGCTTCGTGCTGGACGGCCGCGAGATCGAAGCCGAGGACGGCGAGACCATCCTCCAGGCCGCGGCGCGCCACGGCGTCGACATCCCGCACCTCTGCTACACGGACGGGATGCGCGCCGACGGCAACTGCCGCGCGTGCGTCGTAGAGATCGAGGGCGAGCGCGTGCTCGCGCCATCGTGCTGCCGTGCGCCGGCGGAGGGGATGAAGGTGCACGCGGAGAACGAGCGTGCACGCAAGTCCCAGCGCATGGTGGTCGAGCTGCTGCTGTCCGATGCGCCGGAGACGCCGCACCGCCCTGACTCCGAGCTGCGCATCTGGGCCGACACGCTGGGCGTGACATCGCCGCGCTTCGAGCCGCGCACGCAGCCCGCGCCCGACTTCTCGCACCCCGCCATCGAGGTGCGCCTCGATGCGTGCATCCAGTGCACGCGCTGCGTGCGCGCCTGCCGCGAGGTGCAGGTCAACGACGTGATCGGCTACGCGGGCCGCGGCGCCAGTGCGCGCATCGTGTTCGACCTCGAGGACCCGATGGGCGAGAGCACGTGCGTGAGCTGCGGCGAGTGCGTGCAGGCGTGTCCGACCGGCGCGCTCCTCCCGGCCATCCCGCGCTGGTCCCGCCACGATACCGGCGACGTTTCCACGGAGACCGCGGCACCGGCCGCCGCCGGCCCGGCGGACGCACGTTCGAACGGCCACGCACCGACGCCCGAACATGCGTACGGTCCGCAGCTCGACCGCCGCCGCACGGCCGGCGTCGTCGTGGGACCAACGGGCGCAGCGGGCGGTGCGCGCACGGGCCCGAGCGTCGAGCGGCCGGAGTCGGGCTGGCGGCAGCCCGAACGCGAAGTGCACTCGCTCTGTCCGTACTGCGGCGTCGGCTGCCAGACCACCGTGCACGTGGACGACAACCGCATCCTGCGTGTGCTCGGCCGTGACGGCCCATCGAATCACGGGCGGCTGTGCGTGAAGGGCCGCTTCGGCATGGACTATGTGCACCACCCGCAGCGACTGCGCGTACCGCTCATCCGCCGCGAAGGCGTCGCCAAGGATGCGAAGCGCCTTGTGGACCCCGCGGACTGGAGCGACACGTTCCGCGAGGCCACGTGGGAGGAGGCGCTCGAAGTCGCCGCGCGCGGGCTGCGCGAGACACGCGACCGGTACGGTTCTTCCGCCATGGCGGGCTTCGGGTCCGCCAAGGGCAGCAACGAAGAGGCGTACCTCTTCCAGAAGCTCGTGCGTACCGGCTTCGGCACGAACAACGTCGACCATTGCACGCGCCTCTGTCACGCATCGTCGGTCGCGGCGCTCATGGAGTGCGTGGCGTCCGGCGCCGTGTCGAACCAGGTCTCCGACGTGCAGTTCGCCGAAGTCTTCATGATCATCGGCGCGAACCCGACCGTGAACCATCCGGTCGCCGCGACGTTCATGAAGAACGCGATCGAGCGGGGCGCAAAGCTGATCCTTGCGGACCCGCGCCGCACCGAGCTGGCGCGGCTCGCGACGCACGTGATGCAGTTCAAGCCGGACACGGACGTTGCGATGCTGAACGCGATGATGCACGTCATCATCGAAGAGGATCTGATCGACCGCGAGTTCATCGAGGCGCGCACCACAGGCTTCGAGGCGCTCGCCCGTACCGTGAAGGCGTACAGTCCCGAGGCGATGCAGCACATCTGCGGCGTGGACGCGGAGACGATCCGCGCCGCCGCTCGGCTGTACGCCACGTCGCGCGGGTCCATGATCTTCTGGGGGATGGGCGTATCACAGCACGTGCACGGCACCGACAACGCCCGCTGCCTCATCTCCCTCGCCCTGATGACCGGGCAGATCGGCCGCCGCGGCACGGGGCTGCACCCGCTGCGCGGGCAGAACAACGTGCAGGGCGCGTCGGACATGGGGCTGATCCCCATGGTCTATCCCGACTACGCGAAGGTTACGGACCCTGCGGTCCGCACGCGGTTCGAGGCGCTGTGGGGCACGGAGCTGGACCCGAACGCCGGGCTCACGGTCGTCGAGATCATGCACGCGGCGAAGCGGAAGGACATCCGCGCGATGTACATCATGGGCGAGAACCCCGCGATGTCGGATCCGGACGTAGCGCACGCGCGCGAAGCGCTGGCCGCGCTCGACTGGCTCGTCGTGCAGGACATCTTCCTCACCGAGACCGCCTCGTTCGCGGACGTGATCCTGCCAGCTTCGGCGTTCCCGGAGAAGTCGGGCACGTTCACGAATACGGACCGCCGCGTTCAGCTCGCACGGCCGGCGCTCGAGATGCCGGAAGGCGTGCGACAGGATCTGTGGATCATCCAGGAGATCGCACGGCGGGTCGGGCTCGACTGGAGCTACGAGAGCCCGGCGGACGTGTGGTCGGAGATCCGGAAGGCGGTGCCGAGCTGCGCGGGCATCACGTGGGAGCGGCTCGAGCGCGAGGACTCCGTGACCTACCCGTGCCTCAATGAAGGCGACCCGGGCGTCGAAGTCCTCTTCCGCGACCGCTTCCCCACGCCGGACGGCCGCGCGCTTTTCGTGCCGGCCGAATACCGCCAAGGTGATGAGCCGCCCGATGACGCGTATCCGTTCGTCCTCATCACCGGCCGCGTGCTCGAGCACTGGCACACAGGTGCGATGACGCGGCGCGCGGGCGTCCTGGATGCGCTGGAGCCGGTGCCCACGGTGAGCGTGAACCCGCGCGACCTCGTCGCGCTCGGGATCGACCCGGGTGATTCGATCCGGCTCGAGACCCGCCGCGGTGAGCTCGTGGCGCTCGCGCGCCGCGATGATGCAGTGCCGACAGGCTCTGTGTTCCTGCCGTTCTGCTACGTCGAGGCGGCGGCGAATCTCCTCACGAATCCCGCACTCGACCCGTTCGGGAAGATCCCCGAGTTCAAGTACTGCGGCGTGCGCCTCGCGCGCGTCGAGCAGGACCTCGTGCAGCCGGGCTACGGCGTAGCGCGCGAGCCGGTGGCCGGGGACTAGCGTGGCGCGCTTCCGCACCTACGCACAGGTAGCGTCCGAAAAGGCCGCCGATGACATCCTCGCCCAGGTTACCGAGCAGAGCGAGCGCGTAGCCGCGCGCCTCTCGCAGATCGGGCGGATCGTCATTGTAGCGAGCGGCAAGGGCGGCGTCGGCAAGTCCGCCATCAGTGCCAACCTCGCCGCGCTCCTCGCGAGTGCGGGCATGCGTGTCGGCGCACTCGACGCGGACCTCAACGGACCGTCGCTCGCACGCATGCTGGGCACGCC
>CAYUIG010000069.1:0-14716 GCA_964444685.1 uncultured Gemmatimonadaceae bacterium
GTGCAGCCGACCTGCGCGACGGCGTGCTGCGTACGGTCGGCGTCCCGGCCGAGCGGTTCGCCGAGGACTGGCTGCGCGTGCTACGCGCGCTCCGCTTCGCGGGGCACTACGACCTCACGATCGATCCTGCTACATGGGACGCGCTCGTGGCGGCCGCGCCCCAGCTCACGACGCTGTCCGCCGAGCGCATCCGCGAAGAGCTGATCAAGGTGCTCGCAAAGACGGCGGGCGCTTCGGTCACGCTCGAGCTGTACGAGCGGTCGGGCGCGCTGCGCGTGCTGTATCCCGAGGTGGCGGAGACGGTCGGGCTCGTGACCGGCGATGAGCCGGAGCCGGATGCGTGGCGGCGTGCACTGTGCGCGGTGGACGCGATATCACGCACGCGGACGCTGCTGCGCATTGCGGCGTTCCTGCATGGCACCGGCTATCCGGCGGCCCGTACACGTGACCTGCGCGGGGGCTGGCGCTTCACCGGGCACGAAGTGGCCGCGGGCAGGAAAGCGGAGGGTGTGATGCGCCGCCTGCGCGCATCGAACGCGGAGGTCGAGTTCGTGCGCGACCTCGTCTCGCTTCAGGGTGACCTCTTTCCGCCCGACGCGAACGACGCGCAGGTGCGGCGCTGGCTGGTGCGTGTCGGACCGCAGCGCGTGCGTGATCTGTTCCGGCTGCGCATCGCACTCTGGCGTGCGAGTCCGGTGGAGCGTGGCGACCGTGACCTCGTGGAGCGGTGGCGGAAGGCGCACCGCGTGCTGCTCGCGCACCCGCCCCTCGAGATCCGCGACCTCGCCGTGGGTGGCGGTGAGCTGCGCAGTCTCGGCCTCGAGCCGGGCCCGGAGTTTGGCGAGATCCTGCGCGCGCTGCTGGAGCGCGTGCTCGACGACCCGTTGCTCAACGAGAAGGAAACACTGATGCGCATGGTGAGCCGGGAGCTGGAATGATGAGCGGCGTGCTGTTCTCCGCCATCGCGGCGCTCGGCGATGTGGCGGGCGGGCTGCTCGTCGTTCTCGTGCAGAGGCGGAACAAGAGGCTGATGGGCGCGCTCATCGGCTTCAGCGCCGGCTTCATGGTGGCCGTCGCTCTCGCCGGCATGCTGCCGCATGCGATCGAGGCGGAAGCGGGGCTCATCGCTGCTGTCGTCGGATATCTCGGCGTGCACCTGACGCAGCACACGCTCACGCCGCACTTCCACTTCGGTGAGGAGACACACGAAGAGGCGATGGTGTCGCGCGGTGTCGGCGTGTTCGCGCTCGTCGGCCTCGTGCCGCACTCCTTCTTCGACGGAGTAGCGATCGCTGCCGGCTTCCTCGACTCGACCGAGCTCGGCCTGCTCGTGTTCGCGGCCATCCTGCTGCACAAGGTGCCGACCGGCCTGTCGCTCGCGAGCGTGATGATGGCGAGCGGGAACGCGCGCGGGCCGACGCTGCTGGCGGTGGCCGGGCTGGGCGCCGCAACGGTCGTGGGCGCGCTCGTGACGCCTGCGATCGCGTTGCTGGAGCAGTACGGCCTGGCCCTTGCCGCGGGCGTGACGATCTATGTGGCGGCATCGAACCTGATTCCCGAAGCGCAGCACGAACGGAGCTGGGGTGTGCAGATCGGCGTGTTCGCAGGAGCCGTGGCGTTCTTCGTACTGCGCGCGGTCCTGCCCGCATCATGAGCGGCGACCTGTTCGGTCACGATCCCGGCCCGGACAGGGTGCCCGAGACGACGCCGGCATCCGCGCCGCTGGCCGCGCGCATGCGGCCCAGCGACCTGGATGAGTTCGTCGGCCAGGAGCATCTGCTGGCACCCGGGCGCGCGCTGCGCGAGCTGATCGAGCGGGATGCCATCGGCAGCCTGATCTTCTGGGGGCCGCCGGGTACGGGGAAGACGACGCTCGCGCGCATCATCGCAGAGCGGACCAGCGCCACGTTCGTGCCGTTCAGCGCCGTGACGGAAGGCGTGGCGCGCGTGCGTGAGATCATCGCGCAGGCGGACACGCGGCTGAAGGCCACCGGCCGCCGCACGATCCTCTTCTGCGACGAGATCCACCGCTTCAACAAGGCGCAGCAGGATGCCTTCCTGCCGCACGTCGAGGCCGGCACGGTCGCACTGATCGGTGCCACCACGGAGAACCCCTCGTTCGAGGTGATCGGCGCGCTGCTCAGCCGCTCGCGCGTCTTCGTACTCGAGCCGCTCGCGCCCGCGCACGTCGAGAGCATCCTGCGGCGCGCGCTGGAGGACGAGGAGCGCGGGCTGGGCGGACGGGGACTCGTCGCCGATGACGATGCGCTGGCGTTCCTCGCGGAGGCCGCGGATGGCGACGCGCGACGCGCGCTGAACACGCTGGAAGCTGCCGTCGCGCTGGTCGGCGAGGACAGACGCATCACAGAGGCGCTGGCGCGCGAAGCGCTGCAGCACCGGCACGCGCACTACGACAAGGGCGGCGAGTCGCACTACAACCTGCTGTCCGCGTTTCACAAGTCGCTGCGCGGCAGCGATGCCGATGCGGCGCTGTACTGGGCGGCGCGTCTGATCGAGGGCGGCGGGGATCCGATGACGCTGTTCCGCCGCGCGATCGCGATGGCGGCGGAGGACATCGGGCTCGCGGACCCGGATGCACTCCGCCTCGCCATCGCGGCGCGCGATGCGTACCACATGCTGGGCCCGCCCGAGGGGTTCCTCGCACTGTCCGAGATGGTGATCTACCTGGCGACCGCGCCCAAGTCGAATTCCGGACTGCTCGCACTACACCGCGCACTCGAGGCGGCACGCGAGACACCGGCCGCGCCGGTGCCGCTGCACATCCGGAACGCCCCGACCGCGCTGCTGCGCGACCTCGGCTACGGTGAAGGGTACCGGTATGCGCACGACGAGCCGGATGCGTACGCCGAGCAGGAGTACCTTCCGGATGCGCTGCGCGGGCGCACGTTCTATGAGCCGAACGATCGCGGCTTCGAAAAGCGGATCGCGGAGCGGCTCGCGTACTGGGAGTCCAGAAGGAACTGCGGAACCGATCGAGCGGGTTCGCGGTAGGCCTCAGAGTCGAGAGTCGAGAGTCGAGAGTCGAGGTTGAAATGCGGGTAATCATCGTGGCTCTTCTCGCTGCGCTCGCGGGCGCGTGCGGATCCGTGAAGGCGCCGGAGGTGCGGCTGGATGACGTGCGCCTGGGCGGACTCGGTGTGCGGGGCGGCACGCTGCACGCCGAGTTCGTGGTGTACAACCCGAACGGCTTCGTGCTGGAAGCGGAATCTTTGACCTATGACCTGCGCGTAGGCGAGCCGGGTGCCGATGAGGATACGTTTACGCAGCTCGCGGAGGGCACGTACGAAGAGCGCGTGCGCGTCGAGGGTCGCGACAGCGTACGCATCGAGATTCCCGTGGACTTCCGGTACGCGGGCATGGGAGGTGCCATCCGCTCGCTGCTGGAGCGCGGTGTATTCGAGTATCGCGTGACGGGCGAGGTCGACGTGCGCGAACCGAGTCGCCGGCGCGTGCCGTACCGGGAGACGGGCCGCTACACGATGGGCGAGTAGAACGAGGAGGACGTCTGGAGCGAACGATACCGACCGAGCAGCCCGTCGAGCGCGCGCTGCTCGTGTCCGCACCGCCGAAGGACCTGCCGCCGCATGAAGCGGAGGAGCATCTCAACGAGCTGGCTCGGCTCACGGACACGGCGGGCGCCGAAGTGGCGGCCACGCTGCGGCAGCGGCTGGATGCGCCGCATCCCCGAACGTACATCGGCGAAGGGAAGGTGAAGGAGCTGGCGTCGCTCGTCGAGCAGACGGGTGCCACGCTGGTGATCTTCGACGAGGAGCTCGCGCCCGCGCAGGGCAAGAATCTCGAGGATGCGCTGAAGGTCCGTGTGATGGACCGGGCGGAGCTGATCCTCGACATCTTCGCGACACGCGCGCGCTCGAGCGAAGCGCAGATGCAGGTGGAGCTGGCGCAGCTCCAATACATGCTGCCGCGCCTGAAGCGCATGTGGACCCACCTCTCGCGCATCCGCGGCGGCATCGGTCTGCGCGGCCCCGGTGAAACGCAGCTCGAAACGGACCGCCGGCTGATCGGCCGGCGCATCAGCGATCTGCGTGCGCGTCTCGAGGTCGTCGCGCGCCGGCGCGCCACGCAGCGCAAGGGGCGCGACCAGGAGTTTCGCGCCGCGCTCGTAGGCTACACGAACGCGGGGAAGTCGTCGGTTCTGCGCGCACTCTCGGGCAGTGACGTGTTCGTCGAGGACCGCCTCTTCGCGACGCTCGATCCATCCACGCGCATCGTCGAGTTCGCGCCCGGTCAGCGCGTCCTGCTCACGGATACCGTCGGGTTCATCCGCAAGCTGCCGCACCACCTCGTGGCGTCGTTCCGCGCCACGCTCGAGGAGGCGCGTTCGGCGGACCTGCTGCTGCATGTGATCGATGCATCGCATCCGGGTTGGGAGGAGCAGAAACAGGTGGTCGAGGAAGTGCTGAAGGATCTCGGCCTCGATCACCGGCCGACCTCACTCGTGTTCAACAAGACCGACCGTCTGACGCACGGCGAGGAGCGCACGCTGCGTGAGCGCGTGACGGCGCTGTGGGATGAACCGGCCGTGTTCGTTTCGACGGTCGAGCCCAACGGCCTGGACGAACTGCTGGCGCTGCTGCGGCGCGAGCTGCAGGCGCGCCGGCCGGAAGTGCACGTGGTGATCCCTTCCGCGGACGGCGAGGCACTCGCCTCGGTGTACCGCGAGGGCGAAGTGCTGCGTCGCGAGGAGAGCGACGGCACGGTCGACCTCGTCGCGCGCCTGCCCGTGGCCGCGCTCGGCCGGCTGCGGCGGCGGCAGGGCGTGGTCATCACGGACGCGTGAGCGAGCGCGTCTGCATCATCGGCCCGGGCCGGCTGGGGCTCGCGCTAGGCGCGGCCCTGCGCCGCACCCGCAGCGCCGAGCGTCTCGTGTACATCGGCCGCGCGCTCGATCCGCCGCCGCATCCACTCTTCGAGCCGCACCCGGACGGCTTCGCCGCGGAGTATCGTCTCGGACCCGTGCCGATCCCTGCAGGAACCACCGTGCTGATCCTGTCGGTGCCGGAGCGGGCCGTCGCGGAAGTCGCGTACGATGTCGCGGCCCTGGGTCCAGCGCCAACGGGGTGCGTGGCGCTGCACACGGCGGGCGCGCTCACATCGGATGTGCTCGGCCCGCTCCACAGCGCGGGCTACGCCATCGGTTCGCTCTTTCCGATGGTGACCGTGGCCGATGCGTGGCAGCCGCCGGACCGCCTGATCGGGGCCACGTACGCCATTGCAGGCGAGCCGGCTGCGGTCGGCGCGGCTCGCCGCGTCGTGGATGCGCTGGAGGGCCGTGCCCTGCTCGTGCCTGCGACGCTGCGCCCGCTCTTCCATGCGGCCACCACTCTCGCGTCGGGACACGTCATGGCGCTGCTGCTGCACGCGGCCGACATCCTCGAACGCGCGGGTGTGCCGCCGGGCGATGCTCTCGCGGCGCTCGTGCCGCTCGCGCGCGGCAGGATGGAGGATCTCGAGAAGCTGGGGCTGCGCGCTGCGCTCACGGGCCCGATCGCGACCGGAGACGCCGACGCGGTGCGCATGCACCTCAGCCGTTTGTCCGGCGAGGAGCGCGCACTATATTGCGCGCTTGGCCGCGAGCTGCTTCAGCACGCACGCGCGGCGGGGCTCGATCCCCGGCGCGCCGATCAGGTGGACGCGGCGCTCTCCCGGGACTGAATGCGGCTGCACATCAACATCGACCACGTCGCCACGGTTCGCCAGGCTCGCCGCACGGACGAGCCGGATCCGGTGCGCGCCGCCGTGCTCGCCGAGCTCGGCGGCGCCGACGGCATCACGGTCCATCTGCGTGCGGATCGCCGCCACATCCAGGACCGTGACGTCTCGCTCGTGCTGGCAACGGCGCGCACGCCCGTGAACCTCGAGCTGGGCGCCGATCCCGAAATGCTGACGACGGCGCTGGAGCTCGGCCGGCCGCACGAACTCACGATCGTGCCCGAGACGCGCCAGGAGATCACCACCGAGGGCGGCCTCGCCCTCGGCGATCCCGAGCGCCGGCGACGCGTGGAGAAGATGCTCGGCGTGATCCGCGCTGCGGGCATCATCAGCTCGCTGTTCATCGACCCCGATGAGGACTCGATCCGGATCGCCGCGGACATGGGCTCCGATGCGATCGAGCTGCACACGGGTGCGTTCGCCGAGGCGTGGAAGACGCGCTCGCGGGAAGCGATCGCCGAGCAGGTAGGGCGACTGCGCCGCGGCGCCGCACTCGCCGCTTCGCTCGGACTGGGCGTGCATGCGGGCCACGGCCTGACGTACGAGAATGTCGCGGCCGTGGCGCGTCTGCCCGAGATCGATGAGCTGAACATCGGCCACAGCGTAGTGAGCCGCGCCGTGCTCACGGGCATGGAGTCGGCTGTGCGCGAGATGCGCCGCTGCATTACCGAGGCGCGGACATGACCACGCTGACCGACTGGTTCCGCAGCGAGGCGCGTGAATGCCTCGACCGCATGGCGGCTACCGTCGAGGCGCATCCATCCGATCCGGCGCGACTGCGTCCGATCGCACGCGCGTTACGCGGCCATGCGCAGCTCGCGCGCGCGGAGGCCGCGCAGCGTGCGGCCGCCGCGCTCGAGGCCGCGTGCCGCGCGGCCGAAGAGGGAAGCGTCGCATGGGATGATGGCGCGGCGGAGCGCGCGCGTGCGACGATCGACGATCTGCGTGTGGTCGTGGAGGGTCCGGACGACCGCGCGGGTGAGGCGGCGGACGCGGTCGTCGGGCGCTGGAGCGAGACGTCCGCGGCGTCGCAGCCGACGGGCACACAGGAGGCCGCGGCCCACGAAGCGTTCATCGATTTCACGCGCCGCGAGTTGAAGGAAGTCCTGCAGGCGCTCGATGCTGCGATCGAGGCGTTCGTGGAGAACCCGGAGGATCACGGCGCCGTGCAGCACGCGCTTGCGAGCCAGGCGGCGCTGCTCGGCTCGAGTCGCCTCGACACGCTGTCCGTGATCGGCGAATCGCTGCGTGCGCTCGAGGAGATGTCGAAGCTCATCCTGCGTCTCGGCGCGCCGGTCAAGCGCGAGTGGCTGGAGGTGTATCGCGCGGCGCGCGACGTGCTCGGCCCTGCCGCGACCGCGCTGGAGCAGGGTGAGGAGCCGCAGCATTCGCCCGCGCTGAGCCGGCTGCGCACGATGCGTGAAGAGCTGCGCGATCGTCACAAGCCGCGCGATGCGGCCGCGCCGGAAGCGGATGGCGAGGCACCGCTGGTCGACATCCGCGACCTCTGCTTCGACGGGCCCGGCGCGCTGCGACGCGCGACCGAGCTCCAGCCGATCCTCGAGCGCGCGGTCGCGCGCGATCCAGCGGCGCGCGAGGCGCTCGAGGAACTGTTCGACCTGATTCGCCTCGCGCTCGAGTGAAGCGTACGCGTCCGGGCTTCGCTCACTGGAAGGCCGTCGTCAGCATCGCGCTCAGCGTGGTGCTGCTCTGGCTCGCTTTCCGCAACACGGACCTGCGCGAGGTCGTGCGCGAGATCCGCGCGGCCGATCCGCTACCGCTCCTCGCCGCTGCCTTCTTCGCAACGTTCGTCTTCTGGATCCGCGCCTGGCGCTGGCGTGTCCTGCTCCAGCCGATCCGACCCGACACCGCGTTCCAATCGCGCCTCAGTTCGGTGATGATCGGGTTCATGGTGAACAACGTGGTGGCCGCACGCGTGGGCGAGTTCGCGCGTGCGTTCGCACTCTCGCGCCAGGAGCCCGTGCCGCTCGTCGCGTCCTTCTCGACGCTCGTCCTCGAGCGGCTCTTCGACGCGGTCCTCTGCATCGGCCTGTTGTTCGTCGCGCTCGCGCTGCCGGGATTCCCGGGACTGAGTGCGGGCGGCTCGGTCGACTACCTTGCCGTCGCGCGCGCCGTCGCCTTCGTCGTGGGACTCGTGCTCGGCGCACTCGTGCTCGTCGTTGCATGGCCGGCGCGTACCGTCGCGCTCGCCGAAGCGGTGGCGAACCGGGTGCTTCCGAACCGTCTGCGACGTCTCGTGATCGATTCACTCGAGGCATTCCTCGCCGGCATCGGCGTGCTCCGGAATCCCGGTCTCGTGGTGCGGACGGCGGCATGGAGCCTTTTCCTCTGGTTCGTCAATTCGCTCGGGTTCTGGGCGGCATCGTACGCGTTCGGTATCGACCTCCCGATCGCGGGCGCGCTGTTCCTGAACGGCGCGGTCGCGCTCGCGGTCGCGGTGCCGTCTGCGCCCGGCTTCTTCGGTCCGTTCGAGCTCGCGGTCAACGTCGTGCTCGTGCAGCTGTGGGGATACGAGGCGTCGCTCGCGGTCGGCTACGCGATCGCCTTCCACATCGTCGGCTACATTCCCGTCACGCTCATCGGCATCTGGTACGCCTCGCGCCTGGGACTTTCCGTGCGGCGCATGGCCGATACCGAACGCGAAGTGGAGGAGGCCGTCGAGCGCGCCGGCGGCGCGGAGCCGGAGCGCGGCTGATGCGCGTCGATGCACCGGCGAAGCTGAATCTCCGCCTCGCCGTGCTGGCGCGTGAGGCGAGCGGCTACCACCAGATCGAAACGCTCTTCATCCGCCTCGAGCTGGCCGACACGATCGAGATCGCGCTGGAAGGGAAGGGCGTCGAACTCGAGGTCACGGCCGACGACGACCTGGGTCCCGCCACCGACAATCTCGCGTATCGCGCCGCCGCCGCGTTCCTTCACGAAGTGGGGCTGGATGTCGGAGTGCACGTGAAACTCACGAAGCGCATTCCCGCCGGTGCCGGCCTCGGTGGTGGTTCGAGCGATGCGGCCGCGACGATGCTCGCGCTGGAATCCCTCACCGGTGTTGCGCTCGACAGCGAGGCGCGCTGGCGCATCGCACGCTCGCTCGGCAGTGATGTGCCGTTCTTCGTGTCGCGTGCTGCGCTGGCGTTCGGCTGGGGTCGCGGCGATCGGCTGCTCGCGCTGCCCGCGCCGCCGCCGTCCGAAGTGCTGCTGATCGTGCCGCGCGTCCGGGTATCTACGGCCGAAGCCTATGCGACGCTTTCGCCGTCGGGTTCCGGTGCGTTGCTCATGCATCCGCGTGACCTCACGTCCTGGCCCGGCATCGCCGGCATCGCATACAACGATTTCGAGCGCGGTGCAGCGGAACGGCATCGCGGGATCGCCGCGGCGCTGGAATGCGCGCGCTCGCTCGGCGGAATCGTCGCCGGCATGACGGGCACCGGTTCGGCGGTCTACGCGATTTTCGAGGATGTCTCCGCGGCCGATCGGGGACACGACGTGGCGCGGGCACAGTTGCACGATGCCGTGGTGCTGCGCACACGCACGGCCGTTGATCGGCCGTCCGGGCGGGATTAGCTTTTTCGTTCATTCCCGGGTCGTCCAACGGCAGGACACGAGACTTTGGATCTCGTTATGGTGGTTCGAATCCACCCCCGGGAATCCTCTCTCGATGGGATCTCATGGCGCGGCCACGAACGAATCGCCGGCTTCCCGACTCCGTCCGCACACGGCTCGACGTGGCGGGCGCACTGGCGTGGGAGTCACTCGTCGACACGCACGTGGACCACGCGTTCCAGTTCATCGGGCTGATGGGCGACTTCATGCCCCTCGAGGAATCACTCGCGCGCTACCTGCTCGAGATGGATCTCGGCGAGTCCATGGCCCAGGCGATTCGCACGCGCGTGCTCGTCAGCATCGAGGATGAACCCCCGGCCGACCCCGATGCCGAGACCGAGGGGCCGCCCGACGAGGAGGGCTGGCGCCGATTCCGGCCCGACGTGGTGATGAAGGGCGTGCGCGAGCGGCAGAAGCGACAGGACGAGGTCGAGACGCGCGTCGAGCTCGCACTCGCCCGTGCGGAGGAGGCCGTCATCACCACGCACGTCGACAACGCCATCACCTTCGCCGCCATCCTCGACGACCACCTCCCGCTGGCCGCTTCCGTCCAGCACTACCTCGCCGCCGTCGACCTCTCCGGTGGCCGGGCCCAGGCCGTATTCCAGCGGACGATGGCCCGCCTCGCGGATGTGCATCTGCCGCTCCCGGTTCGGTCGTAAATCTCTTGCCCGCCGTAAAGTCGCCCGCCCCAAGTCGCCCGCCAAAGGTCGCCCGCCCCACGTCGCCCCGAGCCATCCGGGTTTGACACAACCCGAAGGGCCACACTAGCTTTCACGGCTGTCGCAACCACGGACCGGCGAGGGGAATGGCGGAAGATCCGACGCGGGGGCCGCTGCTGCTGCTGAGCGGCACGGCGAATCAGCCGCTGGCTCAGGAGATCGCAGATCAGCTCGGCCTGCCGCTCGGGGAGCTGACGGTCAAGCGCTTCGCGGACGGCGAGATCTTCGTCCGGATCAACCAGAACGCGCGCGGCCGCGATGTCTTCATCGTGCAGCCGACGCCGCCGCCGGCGGACAGCATCATGGAGCTGCTGCTCCTGATCGACGCGGCGAAGCGGGCGTCGGCGGCGCGGGTAACGGCGATCGTGCCGTACTACGGGTACGCGCGCCAGGACAGGAAGGATCAGCCGCGGGTGGCGATCGGGGGCAAGCTGGTGGCGAACCTGATCGAGGCGGCCGGAGCGGAAAAGCTGCTGGGGATGGACTTCCACACGCACCAGATCCAGGGCTTCTTCGACATCCCGGTGGACCACCTGTACGCGGCGCCGGTGCTGACGCGGTACTTCAAGACGATCGGGATCGAGGATCCGGTCGTGGTGGCGCCGGACGTCGGCGCGGCGAAGATGGCGCGCGGGTTCGCGCGGCGGCTCAACGCCGGCTTCGCGATCATCGACAAGCGGCGGCCGCAGCCGAACGTTGCGGAAGTGATGCAGGTGGTGGGTGAGGTGGAGGGACGGAACTGCATCATCGTGGATGACATGATCGACACCGCCGGCACGCTGGTGAGTGTCGTGAATGCACTGAAGGAGCACGGCGCGCAGGACGTGTACGCTGCGGCAACGCACGCACTGCTGTCGCCACCGGCGGTGGAGCGGTTGACGAACGCGCCGGTGAAGGAAGTCGTGGTAACGAACACGCTGCACGTACCGGAGTCGAAGCGGTTCGACAAGCTGAAGGTGCTGTCGATCGCGGACCTGCTGGCGCGTGCGTGCCAGTACACACACTCGAACGAGTCCGTCAGTCAGCTCTTCGACTGAGGAGATCAAGAGCCATGGCAGTGAGCGCGAAGTTGAGTGCGGAGCCGCGTGAGCGGACGGGGAAGGGCTGGAACCGGAAGCTGCGTGCGGAGGGCCGGGTGCCCGCGGTGGTGTACGGCCACGGCGAGTCGACGCGGTCGCTGTCGGTGAACGCGCACGAGCTCTCCCGCCTGTTCGACCAGGTGCACGTCGAGAACACGATCCTGGACCTGGAGATCAACGGTGAGTCGGGGCCGGTGAAGGTGCTGGTGCGCGAGATCCAGCGTCACGCCTACAAGGCGGACGTGCTGCACGTCGATTTCCTCCAGATCCATGCGGGCGAGAAGATCACGGTCGAGGTGCCGATCCGTCTGACGGGTCAGGCGCCGGGCGTGAAGACGGGCGGCATGCTCCAGCAGTCGCTGGACGAGTTGGAGGTGCGCTGCCTGCCGGACCAGATCCCCGAAGTGATCGAGGTGGACGTGAGCGGCCTCGAGATCGGGGACTCGATCCACGTCGGCCAGCTCGCGCTGCCGGAGGGCGTGCAGGTAATGATCGAGTCGGATCGTACGATCTGCTCGGTGATGGCGCCGACGGTGGTGGCGACGGATGAGGAGGCCACGGCGGCTGCGGCTGCGGAGCCGTCGCAGGCGGAGCCGGAGGTGATCCGGCGCGGCCGCGAAGCCGAGGAGGAGTCCGGCGACTGACGCGCCGGCGGCGCCGTGAAGGTCGTCTGCGGTCTGGGCAATCCCGGCGCCGAGTACGAGGACACGCGCCACAACGCGGGCTGGTGGGTTGTGGAGGCGGCGCGCGCGGCGTGGAGTTTTCCGCCGTTCCGCCGGGATGGTCAGGCGCGGTTCAGTGTCGGCCGCGTTGGTGACGACGAGGTCTGGCTCATGGAGCCGCTGACGTACATGAACCGCAGCGGCTCCGCCGTCGCGCGGCTCCGCGGGATCGACGGCTTCGACTTCACGCGCGACCTGCTCGTCGTCGTGGACGAAGCGGCGCTGCCGCTGGGACGGCTGCGACTGCGTGCGGAAGGAAGTGCGGGCGGGCACAACGGCCTGCGCTCGATCGAAGCGTCGCTGCGCAGCCAGGAATACCACCGGCTGCGCATCGGCATCGGCCCGGCGCCGTCGGGGGTGGACCTGGCCGAGTGGGTTCTGGAACCATTCGAGTCCGATGAAGCCGCGGCATTGCGCGAGCGGCTGCCGGATGCCGTCGAGGGGATCCGCCTGTGGATCGAGAAGGGCACCGAGACGGCGATGAATCACCTGAACGCAATCCGTTGAGGAACGACCAGCCGGCGCGCGGGGGCGCCGCAGCAAGGGAGGCGATGTGACGGACATCAGCACGTGGGCGCAGTGGTCGCCGATCCTGGGCGTGATCGGCCTGCTCGGCGCGCTCATCCTCTACACCTACGTGCGTCGGCAGAGCACGGGCAACGCGACGATGCTCGAGCTGGCCGACCGCATCCACGAAGGCGCGATGGCCTTCCTGCGCCGCGAGTACACGGTGCTCGTGGTCTTCGTAATCGTAGTCGCGGCGCTGCTGTGGCTCGCGCTCGGCGATCTCGGCCCGCGCACCGCGCTCGCCTACATCAGCGGCGCGCTCAGCTCCGTGCTGGCCGGCTTCTTCGGCATGACGGCGGCTACGCGCGCGAACGTTCGCACCGCGGCGGCCGCGAAGGAGTCCGGCGCCGGGAAGGCGCTGCGCATCGCGTTCTTCGGCGGCGCGGTGATGGGTCTGTCGGTGGCGGCGCTGGGTCTGCTCGGCGTCGGCATCTGGTACTTCTTCGAGGGTGCGGGCGCGATCAGCAGCCTCGAGTTCCAGAGCTTCGCGGAGATCATCAGCGGCTACGCGATGGGTGCCAGCTCGATCGCGCTGTTTGCGCGCGTGGGCGGCGGCATCTACACGAAGGCCGCGGACGTCGGCGCGGACCTGGTCGGCAAGGTCGAGGCGGGCATCCCCGAGGATGACCCGCGCAACCCCGCAACCATTGCCGACAACGTCGGTGACAACGTCGGCGACGTGGCCGGCATGGGCGCCGACATCTTCGAGAGCTACGTCGGTGCGGTGATCGCATCGATCGCGATCGCGGCGTCCAGCCCGCTGTACGCGAGCAGCCGGACGGAAGCGGTCGCGCTGCCGCTCGTCACGATCATGGTCGGGCTCGTGACCTCGCTGCTCGGCATCGCGCTCATGAAGGTGCTCGAGCGCTTCAGCCCCGCCTCTGCGCTCCGCAACGTCACGTTCATAGCCGCGGGGCTGTTCCTCGTGCTGATGTACTTCGTCGTCGGCGCGATGGACTTCCAGATCTACGACGCGGCCACGGGCCGCGCGCTACCCGCGCTCGGACCGTTCTGGGCGCTGCTCGTCGGCTCGCTCGTCGGCATCCTGATCGGTCTCGTTACGGAGTACTACACGGCCGCCAAGCCGATCCGCCGCATCGCCGAGGCGAGCGGCACCGGTTCCGCGACGAACATCATCGCGGGCCTCGCGGTCGGCATGGAATCCGTCGCCGCGCCCGTGCTGCTGATCGCACTCGGCATCGGCGTCTCCTACTGGATGGCCAGCCTCTACGGCATCGGCATCGCGGCGGTCGGCATGCTCGCGACCGTCGGCGTGACGATGTCGGTCGACGCGTATGGCCCGATCGCCGACAACGCCGGCGGCATCTCGGAGATGAGCCACCTCGGCCCCGAGGTGCGCAAGATCACGGACGAGCTGGATTCGCTCGGCAACACCACGGCGGCGATCGGCAAGGGCTTCGCGATCGGTTCCGCCGCCCTCACCGCGCTCGCGCTGTTCAGCGCGTACGCGTCGGCCGTGGGCCTGCGCGACCTGGGCCTCAACATCATCAATCCCGAGGTCACGATCGGCCTGCTCGTCGGCGGCACGATCCCGTTCTTCATTGCCGCACTCACGATGACGGCCGTCGGCCGCGCCGCGGGCGGCATGGTGGACGAGGTGCGCCGCCAGTTCCGCGAGATCCCGGGCCTCATGGAGGGCACGGGCAAGCCCGACAGCGCACGCTGCGTCGACATCTCCACGCGCGCCGCGCTCCGTGAGATGATCGCGCCGGGTGTGATCGCGGTGGCCATTCCCGTGATCGTCGGCTACCTGAGCATCAACGCGCTCGGCGGCCTGCTCGCCGGCGCCACCGTGTCCGGCGTGCTGCTCGCCCTCTTCATGGCGAACTCGGGCGGCGCGTGGGACAACGCCAAGAAGCACATCGAGAAGGGCGCGCACGGCGGCAAGGGCAGCGACCACCACAAGGCCGCCGTCGTCGGTGACACCGTGGGCGACCCGTTCAAGGACACGTCCGGGCCGTCCATGAACATCCTCATCAAGCTGATGAGCATCGTCTCGCTCGTACTCGCGCCCTGGTTCGCGCGCATTCACGGCACTGGGGAGGGGACCGCTTTCCTCGACACGGTCCGCCAGTTCATCGGCGCCCTCTTCGGCTAGTGCGGCCGCGATGCCCTTCGATCGGGCGATCGCGTTCGCGCAGGAGCTGATCCGCATCCCCAGCCCGCCGGGCGGCGAGGGTGACCTCGCCGCCCGCGTGCTGGCGGAGATGAAGTCTCTCCGCTTCGATGACGT
>CAYUIG010000070.1:0-13807 GCA_964444685.1 uncultured Gemmatimonadaceae bacterium
CTGCGTGGCGCGATCATCGTCGTTGCGGCGGGTTTCCTGGTCACGCTCGTGCTGGCGCTGGTGACGCGCGGCGGCGAGGACGAACCGGAAAGGCAGGACTGCGACGGTAGGGCTGGTGCTGTCGCACGCGCACCTGCAGATGGACCCGGCGTGGGACGCGCTGCGCGAACTGCCTCGCTTCCAGCAGCTGCTGAATTAGTCCGGCCGCCGAGTTAGTCGCCGATGCGCGCCTGCCACGCTTCGGCAGCGCGCATGTGACGCTCGACGTCCGCCGCCGCTCCCCGCAACGCGTACGCCTGCGCTGCCGTGTAGTGCGCCCACGCATACTGCATCACGATGTCCGACACACTGCGGTCCACGAACGGCGCATCCGGGTCGGCGAGGCGGCCGCGGGGCCGGGCGATGCGCAGGAGCGCATCGGTGAACGGCAGGTCCACGAACGCCGCACCGATGCCGCGCAGCTCCGCCGGCACATGTACCCACCCGGGTGCCGGCTCCGCATCCTCCATCAGCCTCAGCGTGAAACCGTGCCGAACCGCGTAGTCCTCGAGTCCAAGCTTCTCGAGTGTGCGTGACGGCGCGGCGAAGTGGATCGGCCGTCCGCCCAGATTCCTTTGGATGATCGTTGCGACGAACGTGTCCGCGGGCAGCAGGTGCGTTCCGGGCTCGATGGTTCCCCGGACATCCCCCACGCGGAACTCCATGGCCTCGGGTACGACGTAGTCACTCGAGGCGAGGCGCACGATCTCCGCGTCGGTCAGAGGCAGGATCGAGTCCTCGGGCGGGCGCGGTGTCGAGACGAGCGTGGCGAGATCGACAGGGATTTCGCGCGGATCGAACGGACGCTGGCAGATGATCCTCGTCGGGTCGTCGAGCGCACGGGTGCCGGCTTCACACGGTTCTGTGAGATCGCGCGCCTGCCGCGCATACCACGCCGTGTTCAGATACGTGGTGACCAGCACGGTCACGTCGCGACGGAATCCCTCCACCTCCTGGAGGTACCAGAGTGGGAAGGTGTCGTTGTCGCCGTTCGTGAAGAGCACACCGTACGGCTCCACGCTCATCAGGACGTGGTAGGCCCAGTCGCGCGCCGCAAAGTCGTTGGCGCGGCTGGCCCATTCCGCGTTGAGGCCGAGCGGGATCAGCGCGAGCCCGAAGACCGGGGCCGCGGCGAGGGATGCGCAGCGCAGGCGTCGCATGAAGAACTCGCGGAGCGAACCCCACGCGGCGGCCAGTCCGAGCCCGGACCAGAGCCCCCACAGGGAGAAGCTCACGAGGAAGAAGTAGTCGCGCTCCCGGACTTCGTGGAAATACGGATCCGGATGCTGACTGCGCGCGATGCTGTAGCCGTACTTGAAGTTCAGGTAGAGGACGAGTCCTGCGGAAAAGGTCAGGAACATCACGCCGAGCAGCACGGCGCCGGGCCGGTCGTGTTTCCAGTGTGCATGTGCGCCGGCGAGTCCGAGCAGCAGGAACAGCATCGTGACCAGCGGCCGCATGCCGCCGAACAGCGGATCGTTCCCGGCGATCGACCGCGCCCACTGCCAGTCGAAGTACTGGAACCAGTTGAGGAACTGTGCGGCCAGCAGTTTCGGAGGCCGTGGCGCTTCCGTGTACGGATAGACCGTCGGATCGAGTGCGAGAGAGGGCTTGTCGTACTGCTCGCGCTTCAGCGTCGAGTTCAGCGTCTCACAGCCGACACGACCCCAGGTATACACACTGGCGACGGCGCTCGCGACCGACTCGCAGCGCGGGTCCGTCTCCGACAGCACAGGCCGTTCAGCGGCGCGGATCGGCAGGAATAGGAGCGGCAGCAGCCCGAGGACGACGGCCGGCACGCAGGCGGCCCACAGTCTCGAACGCAGCAGCGCGCGTGCATCGACCATCAGCACGAAGGCGAGCAGCGCGGGCGCAACGAGTACGCCCAGCAGATGGTTCGTCGCAGTGAGCGCGAGTACGAACGTGGCCGCCACCAGATACCAGGGCCGCCGGTCCGCGTCACGCCAGCGCACCACGAGCCACGCGCTCAGCGCAATCGTGAACAGGCTGAGCGTATACACCTTCTCGTTCACGTTGCTGTGGTTCCACACCGTGAACGCGGTGGCACTCAGCAGCACGGCCGCTGCAGCCCCCGCGCGCTGCACCGCATCGTTCGTCGTCAGCGCGCGCATGGCGCGCCACGCGAGCAGGTACCAGAGGCCGTGCGCTGCCGCGCTCATCGCCGCGCTGAAGAGATTCACCGCGGTTGCCGGTGGAACGCCGGCAAGACCCAGCATCCGCTCCCATGCGTGTGCGAGCATGACGAACAGCGGATTGCCGGGCGGGTGCGGGATCCCCAGTACGTGCGCCGCCGTCAGGTATTCACCCGAATCCCAGAAGGCTACACTCGGTGCGAGCGTGATCGTGTAGAGCGCGAGCACCGCGAGCGCCGCCAGCAGTGCATCCCGGTATGGCGGGACGCTCGTGCGCGTGTCCGGAGCCAGGCTCCCGATCACATCCCGCGCAAGGAAGAGCGCAAGCCGCATGCGGCCCAGAGGTCCGCGATACTCGGGACGCGCGCGCAACGCATGCACCGCGTCCTGCAGCTCGGTGCCGTGATGCTCGCGCAGGCGCCTCGGGTACAGCCGCAGCCACGTGCTCATGCCGACCTCCCCGACAGCCGCAGCTTCGCCTTCGCCGCGGCGTACAGACTTTCGAGTCGCTCGACTTCCTGACGTGCCACGGCGCGCCCGCGTTTCGTCAGGCGGTAGAGCCGCCGCCGCTCGTCATCACTCGGCCGCTCCTCGATCAGCCCGTCCTCGCGCAGACGTCGGATCGCGCCATACAGTGTACCCGGCCCCAGCCGGACTTCGCCGCGCGTGCGCGCCTCTACTTCCTGCATGATCGCGTACCCGTGCCGCTCGCCATCGGCGAGTGCGATCAGAATGTGCAGTACCTGCGGCGACAGCGGCCGCGCGTCCGGGCTGCTTTTCATGGGCGCCTCCTATATCGCGCCACGATATAACGCCGCGCGAGCAAGTGCAAGGGTTGCACTGAAGGCCGGCAGGCCGCCGTTTGGGGGCTCCATGATCCATAGAGAGGCCTCGTCGGCATGGCGGCCACGTTCGCGGGAGCGTCGCATGCCGTGCTCGCGTCGGTGGTGTTCGCGTTCGAGACCGCGCGCCAGCCGCTGAGTCTGCTGCCGCTGGTCGCGGGCTGCGCCGCATCACTGCTCGTGGCGCGGGCGATCATGCGGACGTCCATCATGACGGAGAAGCTCGCGCGCCGCGGTACGCACGTGGACATCGACTACGCCATGGACTACCTCGCGCAGATCCCGGTGCGCGACATCCTGTCCGCGGATCCCGTGGTACTGCGTGCGGACGAGTACGTGGAGGAGCTGCGCGACCGCATGGCCGCGGGCGATCCGCGCTACGACCACCACGGCTTCCCCGTCATGGACACCTCAGGCCGCGATCTGCTCGCATCGATGTCGAGATGACCGCAAAGGTAGGAGATCTCGTGCGACGTCCCCTCGTCACCGTCGCGCCGCAGACGAACGCCCGCGCGGCCGCGGACACGATGGTGCGCCACGGCATCGGCCGCGTCGTGGTCGTAGCTCAGGAGTCCCCACACGACGTCATCGGGATCGTGACGCGCAGCGACCTTCTCGAGGCGCACGAGCGCCGGCTGCGCGCCATCGAGCATCGGGAGCGAACGCTCACAGGCTGGTGATGCCGCGGCCGGTTCGATGTGTGGGGAAATCCCCCGCATCGACGTGCGGAGCATTCCCTACAACAGCGGCGTGAAAGCTCCGATGGATGGGGGCGGCCGCGTTCGTGTATCGTGCGTGGACGGCCGACAAGGGCACACCCGTCGTGAGGCGGGGTCGCAAAGCCGGGCGTCTCCATCGGAGACAGGCCAGCTGCCGAAGCTGAAGGAGAAACGGCGCTTCGGGATGTCGACGGATCCCGGGGCGCCGTTTTCGTATTCCGCGTTCCGGGGTTGATGTGGAACGGAGGCCCGCCCTCCATCGAGGACCCTGGAGCTGTCCATGTCGAATCGATTCCTTCCCTTCCTTCTCATTGCTGCGCTCGGCACCGGCGCGTGCGGCGACACGAGCCCCTCGGACCCGGGTGACGAAGGTGGAACGGCCTGGCTGGTCGGCACCTGGAACGTCGTGAGGTGGGCGGGACAGTCGCTGCCGATCGTCGACCAGGGCGCGTGGTTCGACTGCACCGACTACGACATCTCCGAGATGAAGGACATCTGGTCGGAGCATCGGATCGATCACCTCTGGATCCGGTTCGATTCCAATGGCAAGGTCTACACGGGCGGCGAGGGGGCGAGCCGCTGCATCTATGTCGGCCAGGACGACGTACGGATCGAGACCGAGTGGGAGCCCGAAGTCTCGGTACAGGGGCCCGCAAACTACACGGTCACGAACAACAGCGTGACGATCTACGGGAGCGATCCGGGAAATCCCTCGAACATCGGTACCCGCTCGGGCGGGCGCCTGATCGTCGAGGTGGTCGGAAGTGGCGGCGTGATGATGGAGCTCGAGCGTCGCTGAACGAGCGTCGGACGGCCGCCCGGGCTTCGAGCCCGGGCGGTCCCGTTTCGACAGCTACAGCAGTCCCCACAAGGGCGGGAAGGTCAGCAGCAATCCGAGCATGACCAGCAGCACCGTGAAGGTCGTCACCTTCGCCGCGTCGACGCTGCGTTTCCGCCAGCGCTTGTGCAGGATCGCCCACGCGAGCAGCCACACGATCACACCGAAGGTCGTGCGACCCGAAACGCCGCCTGCACCGGAGTGCAGCGCGGGTGCACTGTAGATCCCCAGCTCGCTCAGGATCACGAACAGTCCGACGGCCGCGCTGCCGATGCCGGCCGCGAGGAATGCCGCGAGCGCGCCGCCGTTGGGTCGGTCCACCACCTCCGCAACGGATACCTCGAGGTTGAATTCGTATTTCGTGCTCATGTCCTCACTCCTCATTCCACCGGCGCGACCTTGTTGACGAACACGCCGAGCAGCGACACCCAGGCCACCGCGGCGAAGCAGATGGCCAGCAGCGTGGCGCCGAGCCGGCGCAGGGAGCGATCGCGGAAAAACGCGGCACCGTACCGCCATGCGACGTACGCAACCGCGGTCGCGAGTATGGCGGCGATGAACGGCACGTGCTCCTTCGTCTCCATGGCGAAGCGATGCAGCCACTCCGTATCGGGCGAGGAGAGGATCACCGCGCGCGGGTACTGCGTGAGATCCGTTGCGCCTTCCGGCGGTGGCGTGCGGTAGACGGGGAACACGATGTACGTGCCGATCAGTGTCGTGAGCCACACCATGCCGGCCGTGAACGCGGTGGCGAGGGTGAATCGGCGCGACGTGTCGTCATCGGCCATCTTGTTACGGAGCAGCCAGAGCGCGAACAGCGTCGCGGCGAGGGCGAGGAGCGCGGCGCCGCCGAGTGCGATGCCGTGGAGCATCGTCCAGAGACTGCGTGCGGAGAACAGCATGGAATCCTCCTTTCGTCCAATGCTGCCGGATGCCCGGCGGGCGGACAATCGCAGAATTCCTGACGAGACGTAGGGGAACCTGCGCTCCCTCAGAGTTCGACCTGGGCGCCCAGCTCGACCACGCGGTTGGGCGGCAGGCCGAAGTACGCGGCGGCGTCCGTTGCGTTGCGGGACAGCACCCGGAAGAGTGCCAGCTTCCAGCGCGGCAAGCCGTCGCGGGCGGGGCGGCCGACAATGGATTCGCGGCCGAGGAACCAGGTGGTCTCGAGCGGCTGAAAGCGGCCGGGGTCGATGCGCACGTCCTCGAGGGCCGCGGGCACGTCGATGGTGTCCATGAAGCCGTAGCGGAGGACCACCTGGTGTATGCCGCTGCCGAGGTCGATAGTCTCGGCGCGTCCGGCGGCCGGCACGTGCGGTACGTTCTCGGTCAGCACGGACAGGAATACGACACGCTCGTGCAGCACCTTGTTGTGCATCAGGTTGTGCAGCAGCGCGGGCGGCGTGCTGTCGGGTTGTGCCGACATGTACACGGCCGTGCCGGGCACGCGCGTGTGGGACTCGCTCAGGACATCGCCCACGAAGATATGCGGCGGTATGCCGCGCGCAGAGAGCCGATCGGCCAGCGCTTCCCTTCCCGCCCGCCACGCGATGAAGATCGCGAACATTCCCGCGCCGACCGCGAGTGGGAACCATCCGCCGCTTGGAATCTTGAGCAGGTTCGCACCGAGGAAGGAAAGGTCGATAGTCAGCAACCCTGCTCCGAGGAGCATGACCGCTGCGCGCGGCCACGCCCAGTTCTCGCGCGCATAGGCGATGAAGAGAATGGTCGATACCGTCATGGTCGCCGTGACGGCCACGCCGTAGGCGGCCGCCATGTTCGCGGATGATCCGAAGCCGAGCACGAGTGCAATGCACGCGATCATCAGCGTCCAGTTCACGGTCGGTACGTAGATCTGCCCGATCTGCGTCGGCGACGTGTGCAGGACGGTCGTGCGCGGCAGATAGCCGAGCTGCACGGCCTGACGCGTGAGGGAAAATGCGCCCGAGACGAGTGCCTGCGATGCGATCGCGGTTGCGGCGGTGGCGAGGAGAATGAGCGGATACAGCGCGAACGATGGCACCATGCGGAAGAACGGATTCACGACCGCCGCGGGGTGCGCGAGGATGAGCGCACCCTGCCCGAAGTAGTTGAGCAGCAGTGCGGGCAGCACGAGGCCGAACCACGCCATGCGCAGTGGCCGCCTTCCGAAGTGGCCGAGATCCGCGTACAGCGCCTCACCGCCGGTGACGACGAGCACGACGGAACCCAGGACGAGAAAGCCTCGGGCGCCGTGCTCCGTGAAGAAGCGGATCGCGTACAGCGGGCTCGCGGCGGCGAGCACCGCCGGTTCATCCGCGATGTGCCAGAGCCCCAGAGCGGCCAGCACGGCGAACCACACGAGCATCACCGGGCCGAAGACGCTTCCGACGTGCGCCGTGCCGCGGGACTGGAAAGCGAACAGCGCGATGAGGATCGCGATGGCGAGCGGGATGACGAACGGCTCGAAGCGCGGCGTCGCGAGCGTCAGGCCTTCGACGGCGGAGAGCGCCGAAATGGCCGGCGTGATCATGCCGTCGCCGTAGAGCAGCCCCGTGGCGAAAAGCCCGATCAGGATCAGTCCTCTGCGCCGCGTCGCGCGCTTGCGCATGATCAGCGACGTCAGTGCCAGTACACCGCCCTCTCCTTCGTTGTCGGCACGGAGGACGAGGACGAGGTACTTCAGCGAGATGATCAGTATGAGCGACCAGAACACGAGCGAGAGGACGCCGAGTACGGCCGCGCGGCCAAGGGCGACGCCGTGGTCGGGTCGGAGCGACTCCCGGAGTGCGTACAGCGGACTCGTGCCGATGTCGCCGTACGCGATGCCGATCGCGGCGAGAACCAGGGGTGGGAGGGAGATGAACCCGGCGGTTCGAGGCGACGGTCGGCCCGGCCCGGACACCGGCCGCGTCGGCCGATCACCCCCGGTCCGTCTGCTGCTCACCGTCTATTGCCCGGCGAAATCATGGCGACCGGAAGATGTGGTGCGGCGGCCGGCCGCGCGATAGGGCAGAGCGCTCAGATCGGCAGGGTGAAGTGGAAGATGCCGCCACGGCCGCGCGCGGGTTCGGCCCAGATGCGACCGCCGTGCACTTCCACGATGCCGCGTGCGATCCAGAGGCCGAGTCCGGAGCCGTCCGTACTTTGCTGGCGCAGCCCGCGCCAGAACGGCTCGAAGAGGTGCGACAGATCCTCATCCCGCACGCCCGGCCCGGAATCGATGACCGTGAACTGCACGCCCTCAGGGACGCGCTGGACTCTCAGTCGGATCCCGCCCTTCGGAGGCGTGAAGCGGATAGCGTTGGCGAGCAGATTGCCGAGCACCTGCAGGATACGGCCCCGATCGACGTTGACGGGCGGCAGGGCGTCGTGAAGATCTGGAACGATTTCGATGCCTTTCGTAGCCGCCAGCGTCGCCGCTTCCAACAGCGCTTCGCGCGCAAGGACAACAGGATCATGCGGCGCGCGCTCGAGGCTCAGCGTGTCAGCTTCCAACCGCGTAGCGTCGAGCAGGTCGCCGATCAGCCGGTTCATGCGGTCGGCCGCGACCAGCACACGTTGGAGGAATTCGGCGCGCTTCTCGGACGGAACCGCATCGTGGAGCAGCAGGTCGACCGTGAGATGAATCGTGTTCAGCGGATTGCGAAGGTCGTGTGCAACCATGCCGAGCAGTTGGCCGCGCGCCTCGATTTGGCTGCGCGCGTCCCGATAGAGGCGGGCATGCTCGATCTCGATGGCCGCGAAACGGACCAGCCGTTCCGCCAGGGTCACGTCCGCCGGGCCGTAATGGCGGCGTGACGATACGAACAGGATCACGCCCAGCGTTTGATCTTCGGTGCGGAGCGGAACCGCCATCACGGAGCGAGGCGCCAGACGCTCGAGCAGCCACCGATGCTCGTCGCTCTGCGATGTCTGATCGAGGAGCTCGGGCGTCACCGCCGGCACCAGCACGGTGCGGCCGCTCTGCAGGGCCTCGCGAGATATGTGCGGGCGGTTTCGGTCGAGCGGGAATGAAAGCAGCTCACGCGCTAGCGGCGCGAGCGCCGGGTCGGCGTGCGCAACCGCGCAGCGCTCGACTCGCCCGGATTCCACGAGGTCGATCACACAGAAATCGGCTATCGAGTGCACCGCCAACTCCGCCGCGGCGTGCACCGTCTCGCCGTAGTCGAGGCTCGCCGACACCAGCTCCGTGGCGCGCGCCAGATACTGCGCGGTCCTGTCGATCGATTCTGGAACTGCCGTTAGCGCTTCCGACGCGAACCGCTGGGTATCCGCGTACATGAGGCGCCTCCTGTTGCGGGGACGGCGATCGCGAGCCCAGGAGGCCTCCGACTGGTAACAAAGAGTATGCGTCGAGGCGGGCGGCTACAAGACTAGAGTTCCCCACGAGCGGTGGGAGAACTCCCCACACCACGGGGGCGCAGACCCTCCATCAGAACTTAGGGCAACTGCCAGGATCGGTATGATCGCCCGACGCAGATCCGTTCGACCCGGTGGACCAGACCTGGGCGGGGCGCCAGTTCGTCGGCAATCACCGTGAAAGAAAAACCGCCCGGAGCTTCGAGCAAGCCCAGGCGGTTCAGTGGAGCCGGCGGGAGTCGAACCCGCGTCCGCGAATGGATCCGTAAGCGCGTCTACGTGCGTAGCCCCAGCCTTTCGTTCTCGTCCGGTCGTTGGCGGTGGGACGGCCTCGCCCGGACCAGCCTCGTAGTTCTCACCCGCCACCGCCGAGGCATCGGCAGCAGGCCAGCCCGACTCGTCGACGCTTCCGGGCCCACCTCGGGCGGGTAGATCCGGAAACGGGTTGCGTAAGGTTTAGTTACGCAGCCAGCGCCATGTTGGAGTTGGCACTTGTGTGTCTTTCCCGCTTTGGTAACGGGGGCACGGGTCCCCGGCACGCGGCACCGACTTCACCAGACACGTCGAATCCATGTCGGCCCCGACCTGTCAAATATCGCGGTGATCGGGGTTTCGGTCAATCGGGCGACCCCGGCTGGGGTGGGGCGGGCGACACACGGCGGGCGACTCGTGGCGGGCGACCTGCGGCGGGCGACCAGGGGCGGGTTGGCGGCGGGACTGCGACTGCGGGCACAATCGACCTCTCGGGCGATTCCAAGGGCACGGCGGGCGGTTGTGTTCGCGGGGCGAACACAAGTGACCGCGATCGCGGTGCGGCGAGCGGACGGCGGGCGATTGTGTTCGTTGCGCGAACCGAAGTGCCCAAGCGTCCCATCAGGGGATCGCGTGTGGGCGTTTGTGTTCGGCGGGTCCGCGCAATCTACCGGCGGGTCCGCGCAATCTACCGAAATCGCGTCGTGATGCCTTCACGCCCGGCCGCCCAGGGCACGCTCGACGCGCTCGCGGCGGGCGCGGCTGACGGGAACGGTCGCGCCGGTCGTGAGGACGAGGACGTGGTTGCGGCGGATGTCGAGTCGCAGTTCGCGCACACGTCGCAGATTGACGATGGCGGAGCGGTGGACGCGCAGGAAGACGTTGGGATCGAGGCGTCGCTCGAGTTCGTTCAACGATTCGGAAACCAGATGCGTCTCGGGGCCAACGTGGAGGCGGGCGTAGTAGTCGGCGGCTTCGATCCACTCGATGTCCGCCGTCGTCACGACGAGGGCGCGGTCTGCTCCGCGCACGAGGATGCGCTCGAGCGGCGCAGCCGCATGCGAAAGCAGCGCCTCGAGGCGGCGGGCGAGGTCCCCTTCACTGCGCCGGCGCAGCTCGCGTTTCGCCCGCGCGAGCACCACACGGAAGCGGTCGTCGTCGAAGGGCTTGAGCAGGTAGTCGAGCGCCTGCACATCGAACGCGCGCAACGCGTATTCGTCATACGCCGTGACGAACACCACGGCCGGCACGGCATCGGTGCCGACCGCGGCCAGCACGTCGAAGCCATTCATCTCCGGCATCTGCACGTCGAGCAGCAGCAGGTCCGGGCGCAGGTCGCGGATCAGCCGCACCGCCTCCCGGCCGTTCCCTGCCTCGCCGATCACTTCCACCTCGGGATCCTGAGCAAGGAGGCGCCGCAAACCGCGCCGTGCGACCGGCTCGTCGTCGACAATGAGCGTGCGCAGGATCACGTGTGCCACGGCAGCTCCACGGTCACGAGAATGCCATCCCCCTGATTCACGATGCAAAGCGATGCGGCCTGGCCATACAGGTGCTCCAGACGCGCGACCGTGTTGCGCAATCCGATACCCTGCGCCGCAGACACCTCGAATCCCGACGGGAGTGGCACACCGTCGTTGAACAGTTCGATGCGCAGGACATCGCCATCACGGCGGGCACGCAGTGAGACGCGCGACGCATCCGCGCGCCGTGCGATGCCGTGGCGAATCGCGTTCTCGACGAGCGGCTGGAGCAGGAGGTTCGGCACCAACGCGTCCTGGAGCGTAGTGGGCACGTCAATGGACGTACGAAGCCGATCACCGAAACGCGCGCCCTCGATCTCGAGATACCTGCCAACGTACTCGAGCTCGCTCGCGAGCGGCACCTCCGGCACCGATCGGCGGTCGAGCATGTGGCGCAGCAGCTCGGACACGCGCGCGAGCAGTCGCACGGACAGCTCCGTGTTCCCCTCACGTACGTGCATCGAGACGGTGTTCAGCGTGTTGAACAGGAAGTGCGGATCGAGCTGCATGCGCAGCGCGTTGAGCCGCGCTTCGCTGAGCTGCGCCTCGAGACGTGCCGCCGCAACGTCGCGCTCCTGGAGCCGCTGCTGATACGCCAGCACGAAGCCGACACTGGCGAGCGCGGCGTAGAAGATGAGTCCGAGTGGCAGCCACACGATGGCGGCCTCGAGCAGCATGGGACCGATCGCGGTGCCGGCCGGGACGAGACCGAGCGCAAGCGAGATCGAAGCATTGAACACACCGTAGAGCGCACCGATGCCGGCGCCGCTCGCGAGATGCACAAGCGCGTCGCGGCGGCGCCGGCCGGGCTCCAGCGGGAAGCGCCGAGCCTGCGCGAGGATGAACGGCGTGATCACTGCCCAGATCAGCCACGGCAGCGACTCCGTGACGATCGTGCGCGTCACGTCCTCGCCCGCTCGCAGCGCGGGCACGGTGAACAGCAGCGCGGGCATGCTCCAGAACGCGAACGCGATCGCCCACTGCCGCTTCAGGCTTGCCTGCATGGCCGCCAATAAGGACCGGCGACGACGCGCTCCGCAAGCGCCCCGCGCTCGGCCGACACCGCGTTCGTCGCGACGCGTGCGCCATTCGCCGGCGCCGTGAACCGTTCACCGCCGGAAGTCGCACGCTCACGGAGCCAGTCTTCGGCATCCACCAGCCAGCGGCCATCGTGAAGGGCCAACTCAACCCGCGAGGCCGACATGCGAATCCGCCTGCTGCTCATCGCAGCCTTCCTGATACCGACACCTGCCGCCGCCCAGAACGAGATCCTGCCCGGCAGTTCGGATCTGGCCGTACAGAAGCTCACGCCGAGGACGTGGACGATCGACATCGCCATGGAACGCGACGGACAGGTCGTGCCGGTCGGGAGAACGCGCTACGCCATCGAGCACGCGCAGGCCCACTGGCGGCTCATCACCTCGACGACATCGGAAATCGGAACCGCGACCGACACGGCGGTCGCGATGAGCACCGATCTCGCTCCCGTCCGACACATGAGCTACGCCGTCCCGCGCACACTCTTCCTGGAGTTCAACGGCACAAAGGTCACCGGACGCTACGAACCCAAGGATGGACCCGCGCGCACGGTCGAGCGCACCACGGATGTGCCGACGTTCGACGCGGCGTGGCTCGAAGTGCTCATCACCCTTCTCCCGCTCGAAGCCGGTTACGCCGCGCGCCTCCCGGTCTACATCGAGGAGCAAAACGGCCTCGCCTGGTTCGACGTGCAGGTGAAGGGCGCGGAGGAAGTGAACGGCACGGCTGCGTGGGTTGTGAGTGCGCAGGGCCCGCGCATGCCGGTGGAGTTCCTGATCGCGAAGGAGAGCCGCGAGGTGCTTGGAGGCCGGGCGGAGCTGCCGAACGGGGCCACGATCCGCATGACGCGGTCGTGATGCAGCAGGGGCCCGGCCGCACGACGCGACCGGGCCCCGAACGCGGCTAGTACCGGTAGTGGTCCGGCTTGTACGGCCCGTCGACCGGCACGCCGATGTACGCGGCCTGATCGGGCGAGAGCGGCGTCAGCTTCGCACCCAGTTTGTCGAGGTGGAGCCGCGCCACCTTCTCGTCGAGCGACTTCGGCAGCACGTACACGCGCCGCTCGTACTTCGCGGCGTTCTGCGCGAGCTCGATCTGCGCGAGCACCTGGTTCGTGAAGCTCGCGGACATCACGAAGCTCGGATGCCCCGTGGCGCAGCCGAGGTTCAGCAGCCGCCCCTCCGCCAGGATCAGCACGCCGTGCCCGTCCGGGAAGCGGAACTCGTCGTACTGCGGCTTGATGTTGATGCGCTCGATCCCCGGCCGCTTCAGCGAGGCCATGTCGATCTCGTTGTCGAAATGGCCGATGTTGCCGACGATCGCCTTGTCCTTCATGCGCGCCATGTGATCGTACGTGATCACATCGCGGTTGCCCGTGGCGGTTATGAAGATGTCGGCGATCTCGACGACGTCGTCGAGTGTATTCACCTCGAAGCCTTCCATCGCGGCCTGGAGCGCACAGATCGGATCGATCTCCGTGACGACGACGCGCGCACCCTGGCCGCGCAGCGCCTGCGCACACCCCTTCCCGACCTCGCCGTAGCCGCACACGACAGCGAGCTTGCCCGCGAGCATCACGTCCGTCGCGCGGTTCAGCCCGTCGATCACCGAGTGACGGCAGCCGTAGATGTTGTCGAACTTGGACTTCGTGACGGAGTCGTTCACGTTGATCGCCGGGAAGAGCAGCGCGCCCGCGCGCTCCATCTCGTAGAGACGGTGCACGCCCGTCGTGGTCTCCTCCGACACACCGCCGATCGACGCGGCCATGCGCGTCCAGCGACCCGGGTCCTCGCTCTGCACGCGACGCAACAGGTCGAGGATCACACCCCACTCCTCCGGCTCCTTCTCCGCATCGAACGCGGGCACCGCGCCGGCCTTCTCGTACTCGACGCCCTTGTGGATGAGGAGCGTCGCGTCGCCGCCGTCATCGACGATGAGGTCGGGGCCGGAGCCGTCCGGCCACAGCAGCGCCTGCTCCGTGCACCACCAGTATTCCTCGAGCGTCTCACCCTTCCACGCGAACACCGGAACGCCCGCGGGCTGCTCCGTCGTGCCGGAGCCC
>CAYUIG010000071.1:0-11969 GCA_964444685.1 uncultured Gemmatimonadaceae bacterium
GCCGTCGTCGCCGACGTCGGGCATGGTGGATTGACCGCGACGCCCGCGCGCGCGGCCGCGTTCGCAGTGCTGCGGGATGTGCGCGGCGGCGAGCTGGCGGACCGCGCGTTCGCGCGGCGCGCGGCGTCCGTTCCTCCGGAGGCGCAGCCGTTCCTGCGCGAGCTCGTCTACGGCACCCTTCGCCTGCGCGGCCGGTTGGATCACATCATCGCACATTTCGCCGGGCGACCCGTCGACCGGATCGATCCGGGCGCCCTCGACGCCCTCCGCCTCGGCATCCACCAGCTCCGCTGGATGGGCGGCGTCCCCGACTACGCCGCCGTTTCCGAGTCCGTCGACCTTGCCGGCCGGCGCGCCGCGGGCTTCGTGAACGCAGTGCTCCGTGCCGCTGCGCGCGCGCCCGACGAACCCGCGTTTCCTACCTTCGAAGCCGATCCGGTCGCGCACCTCACGACCTGGGGATCCCATCCGCACTGGCTCATCGAGCGCTGGGTGCGCAACTTCGGTGCGGCCGATGCCCGCGCGCTGGTGGAAGCGAACAACCGGGTGCCCGAGGTCTTCCTGCGCCCGGCCGGCATCACGATGGACGCTGCGCAGGAGCGGCTGCGTGCGGCGGGCATCGACGCGGAGGTCCTGGCGCCGAATGCGTTGCGTCTCGTGCGCAGCGCGGACCTCATCAGCGCGCTCGATGCGATCCCGGCGGTCGTGCAGGATCCCGCTGCGGGATTCGTGGTGGACTTCGTCGGGCCCGTGGACGGGAAGTTCGTGTACGACGGGTGCGCGGCGCCGGGCGGGAAGGCGGTGGCGCTCGCAGCCGGAACCGGCGCGGAGCGGGCGGCGTACGTGTTCGCGGCGGATGTGTCGGCCGGGCGTATGACGCGCGTGGCGGAGAATGCGCGGCGGGTGCGTGCGCAGCTCGGTGCGCTGCCGCTCGGACTCGGTGTGGCGGATGCGCGCAGGCCGCCGGTAACGCGTGCGGACGTCGTGATCGTCGATGTCCCGTGCACGGGGACGGGCACGCTGCGCAGGCATCCGGACGGCCGCTGGCGCATCGGTCCGAAGGACCTCGCAGCGCTGGTGGCGTTGCAGCAGGAGATCATGGAGGGTGCCGCGTCGGCGGTCGCGTCCGGCGGACTGCTTGTCTATGCCACCTGCTCGCTCGAGCCGGAGGAGAACGAGGCGCAGGTGGATACGTTTCTCCGGAAGCACACGGAGTTCACGGTGGAGCCGGGCACCGGGCCTGCGGATGCGCGCGGGTTCCTGCGGGTCCTGCCGCACGAGCATGGCTTCGATGGCGCGTTCGCGGCGCGGCTGAGACGGAGGGTTGATGCTGGGTGATTCGGTGAGGCGGCGTCGGACGGGCGGGCCGAAGAAGAGGCGAGCGGAAGCTGCGCGGCGCGTACCATGGGCCTGGTTGCTCGGTGGACTCGGGGCGCTCCTCCTGCCGTTCGGGATCGGCTACCTGATTGCCGTACGCGTGATCTACCCGCCCGATGAGGTGGAAGGGGAGGGGATCGCGGTGCCTCGGCTGATCGGCATGCAAGTAGCCGAGGCATCGCAGTCGCTGTCCGAGCTGGGGCTCGGTCCGCTGCAGACCACCGAGCTGCCCACGCCCTCCGCCGCGCGCGGCCGCATCACCGCACAGGACCCGCTTCCCGGCCAGCAGCTCCGCGCCGGCGCGAGCGTGCGTGTGGCGGTGAGTGCGGGTGCGCCACGCGGGCGCGTTCCCGACGTCGCCGGGTTCCCAACCGAACGTGCGCGCCGGCTGCTCGAGCGGCTCGGCTTCGAGGTGCAGGAGACGATCGTCGAGTCGGATGCGGTCTCCGGCCGCGTCCTGTCCGTCGAGCCGGAGCCGGGCACCGAGCGGGAGCTGCCGTCGCTCGTGACGGTCACCGTGAGCGCGGGTCCGCCACGGGATACGATGGCGGTCGACACGTCCGCTGCCTTCCCCGCGGATACGGGCACGTCTATCTTACGATCGATGCACGACTTCAACGATTCCACACGGTGACCACGGGAGCCCGGCGCTCACTCCTCACCGGCGGCACCATCGCGGTGGTCGCCGGACTGCTCGTCATCGCATGGGCGCAGCGCGACCGCTTCGCACTCCCGGCCCCGGGCGGACCCGCACCTGCGTACGCGGCCATGGAGCTGGGCGGCGGCACGCTCGAACTCGCGGAGCTGCGCGGGAAAGTCGTGCTGCTCAACGTCTGGGCGACGTGGTGCGCACCCTGTGTGCGTGAGATGCCCGCACTCCAGCGACTGTACGAACGCCTGGCACCTGAAGGGCTCGAGGTCATCGCGGTGAGTGTGGATCCGCCGTTCGATCTCGAGAACGGTCACGTGCAGCAGTTCGTGAACGATCTCGGCCTCACCTTCCGCATCCTGCACGACGCGACCGGGCGCATCGAGCGCAGCTTCGGCATCACCGGCTATCCGACGACGATCGTGATCGATCGCGAAGGCAGCATTCGCTGGAAGGAAATGGGGGAGCGGCCGTGGGACGAGCCGGACTGGGCGGATCGCATCGAGAAGCTGCTGCGAGGCTGACGTGCTGCGCCGGATCATCGACTCGGTAACGCGCGACTGGGCGCTGAAGCTGCTGGCGCTCGGCCTCGCCTTCCTCCTCTGGACCGTCGTGCGTGCCGATGCGCCCGAGCGCATCACGATCCGCAACGTGCCGATCCGCGTCGACAATGAGGACCCTGCGTGGGTGCTCGCCGCGCAACCCGAGCCGGCCACGGCCACCGTCACCTTCACGGGTCCGCTGCGCGATCTCATCCGCATCGCGGCGGAGCGGCCGGAAATCGTGGTGCCGCTCGAGGATGTGACGGACTCCGTCGAGATCGTGCTGCTGAGGCCCGGCTGGGTGCGTTCGGCGGGCGGCTTCGAGGGCACGCGCGTCGGTGATCTGCGACCCGAGTCGGTCCGCCTCTCGTTCCAGCGCATCGACACCGATCTGATTCCTGTCGCCGTGCGTCTCTCCGGCGCGCTGCCGCAGGGCTTCGAGATCGAAGGCGCGCCTTTCGTCGATCCGCCCGCAGTGCGCGCGAGCGGCGCCGAAGGACGACTCGCGGAAACGGATTCGATCCGTCTGCCGCCCATCGATCTGACCGGCCGAGTCGGCACCGACACCGTGCTCGTCGCGGTCGACACCACAGGGCTCGGCCTGCTCGTTTCGCCGCTCGCGGTGCGCGTGGTGCTGCCCATCCGGCGCGTACCGCCCGATTCGGTTCTCGAGCCCGACACGATCGTCCGATGAGTCGCCTTGTCCTGGGCGTCGAGACCTCGTGCGATGAGACGTCCGTGGCGGTGCTGCGTGGTGAGCGCGAGCTGCTGGGGCACGTGATCCTGTCACAGGACGCGCACGCGATGTGGGGCGGCGTCGTGCCGGAGCTGGCCGCGCGCGCGCATCTGCGCACGCTCGACCGCGTCGTGGACCGCGCACTCACGAATGCCGGCGTCGCGCTGCGCGACATCGATGTGTTCGCCGCCACTGCGGGCCCCGGACTCATCGGTGCGCTGCTCGTCGGCTTCACGTGGACACGCGCCGCCGCGTTCGCATTGGACCGGCCGTTCGTGCCCGTGCATCACATGGAGGCGCACCTCTTCGCGACAGCGCTGGAACACCCCGACGCCGTGCCGCCGTTCGTTGCGCTGCTCGTGAGTGGCGGACACACGATGCTGCTGTGGGTGCCGGCGTGGGGCGAGTACGAGCTGCTCGGTGAGACGCGCGACGATGCGGCCGGCGAGGCGTTCGACAAGGTCGCGCGCATCCTGGGGCTCGGGTATCCGGGCGGACCCGGTATAGAGCGCGCGGCCGCCGACGGGCGCGCCGACGCGTTCGACTTCCCCCGGCCGATGCTGTCACCGGCGCACGACGACTTCGACTTCTCGTTTAGTGGCTTGAAGACCGCCGTGCTCCAGACGGTGCGCGCGCTGGAGGCCGCGGGACCGATCGACGCGCACGTGCCCGATCTCGCCGCGTCGTTTCAGGCCGCGGCGGTGGATGTGCTCGTCGGCAAGACGATGCGCGCCGTCGAGCGCACGGGCTGCGGGCGCGTGGTGCTGGGCGGCGGTGTCGCGGCGAGCCGCGCGCTGCGCAGTGCGCTCGCCGATGCGCTGGGCGACAGCGGCGAGCTCTTCCACCCCTCGCCGCGCCTCGCGACGGACAACGCGGCGATGATTGCGCGCGTGGCCGTCTTCCATCACGAGCGCGGGCACCCGCCGATCGCCGAAGCGGCGCGTGCGGACCTGCCGTTTCCGGGACTGCGCAGAGTGGCGGGGACGGCATGCTGACGCTGCTGCACGTCTCCGATCTGCACTTTGGCCCGCACTACGTGCCGCGCGCGGGCGAGGCGCTGGTGCGTGCCGCCGCGGAACTGGAGCCCGACATCATTGTCGCGTCGGGAGATTTCACGCAGCGTGCGAAGCGGTATCAGTACGAGCAGGCGCGCGACTATCTGCGCAGGCTGCCCGACGTCCCGATCGTGGTGATCCCGGGCAATCACGACGTGCCCGTGTATCGCGTCTTCGAGCGACTGCTTCGCCCGTACGATCTGTACCGCGAGCACATCTCGGCCGAGCTCGACACGGTGCTGCATCACGAGGAGGCGACGATCGTGGCGCTCAACTCGACGAAGCCGCTGCGCGCCATCACCAACGGACGCATCGACTCGTGGCAGCTCGACTTCTGTGCGCGCGCCTTCGAGAACACGCCGCCCGGTGCCGCGCGCATCGTCGTCGCGCACCATCACTTCGCGCCTGCGCCGGACTACGAGGGTGGGCAGGTCATGCCGGGGTCGAAGCGTGCGATCGAGCGTTTCACCGGGCTGAACGTGGACCTCATCATGGGCGGGCACCTGCACCGCGCCTACATCGGCAACTCGCTCGACGTGCACCCCGGCCACGAGCGCGAGCACGGCATCATCATCGTGCAGTCGGGTACGTCGACGTCGCGGCGCGGACGTGCGCGGGAGCACGAGAAGAACTCGTTCAACCTGATCCGCATCGGTGACGAGATCGTGCGCGTCACACACTACATGTACTTCGACGACCTGGACGGCTTCGCGCCGGTGAGCCGCCACATCTTCCCGCGTGCGGGCAGGGACTACCTGGCCGCGGAGGAGCCCGCCGTGCTGGCGCCGCCGGTCGGCGCGCCGGACGGCGACTGAGGTGGGCTGCGCCACATTCCCCGGCCACGTGCGCCGGATTGCCGGCGCAGCCGCGGCGGCGCTCGCCCTGTGCGCCGGTGGTGCAGCCGCGCAGCGTCCCGGCGACGTCGAGGTCCAGGCAGTGGAGTTCGAGGGCAATCGCGCCTTCCCCGACGGACTGCTGCGCACCGCCATCGTCACCGCACCTTCACGCTGTCCCGCCCTCGTCATCTTCTGCTGGCTCGGTGCACGGCGCGACGTGCAGGTGTGGGATGAGACGACGGCGGGCGCCGATGCGGTGCGGCTGCGCCTGTTCTACTACCAGCGCGGCTACCGCGAGGCGCAGGTCGCGATCGACACGTCGCGCACCGGGGATGAGGGCATGCGCGTCGTCTTCCGCATCGATGAGGGCCTGCCCGTACGCGTGGCATCGGTCACGATCCGCGGCGCCGATTCGCTCGGCTCGGATGTCGTCCGCGGTCTCCCCCTCGGTCCCGGCGCACCGTTCGACCTGATCGCCTACGACGCGACGCGCGACACGCTGGTGGCGCGCATGCGCAACCGAGGCCACGCGACGGCCGACGTACTGCGCGGCTATCACATCCCCGGCGACTCCGTCCGCATCGCGCATCTCGAATACGAGCTGCTGCCGGGGCCGCGTGCACGCTTCGGCACGATCGAGGTGACGGGAGCCGAGCAGGTGTCCGACCAGGTCGTGCGCCGCATGCTCACGTTCGGCAGCGGCGACGTGTACTCGCGCGAGGCCCTGCTGCGCAGCCAACGCAATCTCTTCAGCCTGGAGATCTTCCGTCACGCCGAGATCCGCGAGGCGCCATCGCTCGAGGCGGACACGCTGATGGACGTGCTCGTGCAGGTGAACGAAGGGGACCTGCACCGGGTGCGCGTCGGCATGGGCCTCAGCACGGCTGAGTACCTGAACGCCGAAGGGAGCTGGATCAGTCGCAACTTCATGGGCGGCGCACGCCGGCTGGAGCTGCGCGGACGTGTGTCGAACCTGTTCGCAGAGGATCTCGGACAGATCCCTCCCTTCGAGGAGATCCGCGGCATCTACGGTCGTATCAACGGCTCGATCGCAGCCGACTTCGCCCAGCCGTGGTTCTTCGACCCGCTGAACACCGCGGGTGCCGGCGTCTTCCTCGAGCGGCGCAGCCTGCCGGACGTGTTCGTCCGTTCGGCCGCGGGCGGATACCTGACGTTGCGGCGGGACCTCGGTCCGGGCACGTCCGTGACCGCCGGCGCGCGCCCGGAGCTGACGAGTCTCGAGACGGAAGACGGCGACCTCGTGTTCTGCGTCAGCTTCGTCGCATGTGGCGAGACGGAGATCCGCGCGCTGCGCGATCCGCACTGGCTGGTGCCGATCACGCTCTCGTTCGTACGCGACCGCTCGAACAGCATCTTCGCGCCGACGCGCGGGTACGTGCTGCGCTTCGAAGGGGAGGCGGCAGGGGAGGCGACCGCGTCGGACTTCTCGTACGTGCGGCTTGCCGGTGAACTGGTGGACTACCACGCGCTCGGGAACGGCCTGGTCCTTGCCACCCGCCTGCGCCCCGGTTGGGCGCGTGCGATGGGCGAACCGGAGGCCGGACTCGGTCTGCATCCGCAGCGCCGCTTCTTCGCGGGCGGCGCCAACAGCGTGCGCGGATACGCGCAGTACCGGCTCGGGCCGCGGCTGCTGACGGTGGATGCCGCCAACCGGCTCGCGCGGCCGGCGGAGCTGGGTGGTGCGGGGTGCACCGCGCAGCAGATCAACGACGGCAGCTGCGACCCGGCGCCGCTCGCGCTGGACATGCCCGGCGCGTTCGCGGAACGGCCGGTGGGTGGCGCCGCGCTGTTCGAGGGGAACGTCGAGCTGCGCTTCCCGCTCTTCGGCGAGAACCTGCGCGGCGCGGCGTTCGTGGATGTCGGGCAGGTGTGGTCGCGCCCGCGAGATGCGGAGGTCAAGGACGTCGTCTGGAGTCCGGGACTGGGCGTGCGCTACTTCAGCATGGTCGGCCCCATCCGCATCGATGTGGGGTATCGACCGCCGCACGAGGAGCGGCTGCCCGTGCTGACGACGGAAGTGTGCGTGCGCACCCCGACCGGGTGCGACGACATCGCGGAGGACGGGGTGTACGACTGGACGGAGCTGGACAACCGCCGCACGCTGCGGCCCCTCGGCGAGGTCGCGTGGCGCCCGCGGGATTCCTTCCTCGACCGGATCCAGCTCCACTTCTCCATCGGGCAGGCGTTCTGACGTGAAGCGCACCGCGCGTGTGGCCGGCTGGATCGGTATCGGGCTCCTGACCGGGCTCGTGCTCGCGCTCATCGCGATTCAGGTGCTCACGCGCACCTCCTTCGGTCACGAGCGTGTCCGCAACTTCGCGCTCGGCTGGCTCCAGGATCAGGTGAACGGGCAGGTGCAGATCGGCCGCATCGGCGGCAACCTGCTCGGCGGCGTCCGCCTCTACGACTTCGCCATTCGCGACGACGAGGGCCGCACCTTCGTCGCCGCCGACAGTGCGGAAGTCTCCTACGCGTGGCGCACGCTGCTCGCGGGCGACATCGTCCTCGACCGCATCGTACTCCATTCGCCCACCGTGCTGATCGAGCGGCTGCCCGGTCAGGACGACTGGAACTTCGAGCGCATCTTCGCCGATTCCGTCGACACGCCGGACGACGGCGGTCCCGGCCGCCTCATCCTGTTCGAGGATGTGAGCATCGTGAACGGGACGGTCGAGCTGCGCACGCCATGGGAGCCCGACGCGGATACCGCGCGCGTTCTACGCGAGTCGGTGCCCGGCGGCGAGATCCGCATCCAGCGCTTCGCGAACGTGGACGCGACGCTCGAAGAGATCCTCTGGGAGTCACCGATCGAGGAGGGGCGACTCTTCCGGATCGAGTCCCTCACTGCGAACGCGTACCTCTGGAGCGATCCTCTCGTGGTGCGCGGACTGAAAGGTGTGGTAACCCTGCGGGACACCGTGCTAGCGTTCGAAGCGCCCGTGCTCGAACTGCCCGGCACGCAGGCATCCGCACTCGGCCGCGTCTACCTCGGCGACGACGTGCGCTACGACGTTCAGGTCGATGCGACGCGTCTCGCACTATCGGATTTGCGCTGGCTGCTGCCGCGCCTGCCCGAGGGCGGCGGCAGTCTGCAGCTGCGTGTGCAGTCGCAGGACGCGGGCACCCTCTTCCTCGTCGAGAACGCCACGCTCACCGCGCCCGGTACGCAGGTGGCCGGCTCGTTCGGCGTCGTCACGGGCGACTCGCTCTACTTCACCCGCGTCGACCTGCGCGCGTCGCCGCTCGACCTCGAGCTCATCGAGCAGATCCTGCCCGGCACGCTGCCCGTCGAAGGGCTGCTCATCGGCACGGTCGAGGTCGAAGGGCCGATCGCCGCACTGCGGACGAGCGGCAACGTCACGCTGTCGTCCGGAAGCGGCGAGCCGTCCGGCCTCGCATGGACGGGTACGCTCGATCTGCGCGGCCGGCCCGCGGCGCGGTCGCTGCGCGCGCGGCTGCGTGGGTTCGAGTTGGCGGTGCTGGATCAGTTCCGGCCGGGACTCAACCTGCCCGGGCGCGTCGACGGCACCGTCGACGCGACCGGGAGCCTGGATGGATCGCTCCGCTTCACCGCCGACCTGCAGCACACCTCCCGCGCCGGTGTGCTGTCGGAGCTCAGTGCGACGGGCTCCATCGATCGCGCCCGCTTCGATCCCACCCTCGCCATCGAGGTCGACGCCCGCTCGCTCGCGTTCGGACCCGTCGCCGAGATGTATCCGTCGCTCGGTGCGCTCGCCGGTGAGTTGCGCGGACCCGTGCGACTCGAGGGACCGCTCGACGATCTCGCGATTGCCGCCGACCTCGTGACCGACGGCGGTCCTGTTGCACTCGATCTGCGCATCGGACGGGATGAGGGAGGCCGTCCGCGCTACGGAGGAAACGGCCGCGTCAGCGGCTTCCGCCTGGATCGTTTGCGCGAGGATCTGCCCGAAGCGGCCGTCAGCGGCCGCTTTGCGTTCGACCTCGAGGGCGCATCACTCGCGGAACTCCAGGGCACGGCGACGGTTGACTTCGACAGCGTGGGTGTAATCGGCCTCGGTGCGCACCGCGTGATCGGCGGCGCGTTCGTCTCCGATGGCGTGCTGCGTCTCGACTCGCTGCGCGGGCGTGTCGCCGGTGGGCTGCTCACCGCAGAGGGTTCGCTCGGACTCGTCGAGGGGCGTTCGGGCGCGATCGGTGTGGAGTTCGAGTCCTCCGAGCTCGAGGGACTCGAGCCGGTGATCTTCGGTTCGATCGAGGACCCGACGTCGTCGCGCGTGCTGGGAAGCGGCACAGTCGGCGCCACGCTCGAAGGCTGGATCCGTTCGCTCGAGGTGCACGCCCAGGCACGCATGCAGCAACTTACCGTCGGGCCCGCAACCGTCGGGATGGCGGACCTCTCGCTGAACGGCCAGGGCATCGGCGGCGAATCCGCATCGTATGAGCTGCGCGTGGACGCCGACTCGCTCGCCGTCTTCTCGCGCGTGCTCGATACCGCGCGTGTGGAGATCGATTACGCCGGCGATCTCGCCGAGTACCGGGTCGTCGCCGACGGAAGTGAGGAAGCCGCGCTGCGTGCGTCGGGCTCGTTCGCTCGAGGCACCGATGTGGACGTGTTCAGCATCGGCAATCTCGTGCTCGGTGCCGGTGACGACGCGTGGTCGCTCGATGCGCCGCTCGACGTGCAACTCGTGCCCGGCCGTGCCGAGGTCGCACCCTTCCGGCTCACGCGCGCCGCCGGGTCGGGCGAGGTGACAGGCGGCGGTGCGATCGCGTGGGTCGCCGATTCCGCAGCCGCCGCGCCCATGGACTTCGCGGTCCAGCTGGCGGGCATGCCCATCACCGAGGTCGTGCGCTTCACCGAGTCCGAGGAGACCGCCGACGGCACGATGTACGGCACGCTGTCGTTCGGCGGCTACGCGGAGGACCCGCGCATCGACGCCGACCTGCGCGTCGACCAGCTCCGCTGGGGGACCGCGTTCCTCGACAGCGCGCGCGCGGACTTCGACTACGCCGACCGGCTCCTCGCCGGCCGCTTCGGTTTCTATGGCGACGCCCGCCCGCTGCTGCACGGAACAGGCGGCATCCCCGTCGATCTCCGTTTCGCGAAGACCGAATCGCGCCGGCTCGAGCTGCCGCTGTCGCTCGACGTGCGTGCGGACAGCACGCCGCTCACGCTCGCCACGGCGTTCCTCGACGGATTCACCGATGTGCAGGGTGTGCTCGACGGCCGCATCACCGCGGCCGGCACGTCGCGCGCACCCGAGCTCGATGGCGCGTTCGTCATCCGTCGCGGTGCAGCCACGTGGTCCGCGACCGGTGTGCGCTACCGCGATCTCGCCGGCACGATGCTGCTCCGCGATTCGGCGACACTGCAGCTCGACCTCACCGCGCGCGCCGGACCGCCCGGTGAGAGCCCGCGCGGCGGCGGCGCTCGTGTGCAGGGAACGCTGGATCTGTCGACACTGAGCGACCCGGCGTTCGATCTGCGCGTCCGTGCCGACCGCCTCCTCGCCGCGCTGCGGCGCGACATCGAACTGACCGCATCCGGCGAGATCACGCTGCAGGGTCGCTACTCGCGCCCGCTCGTGGGCGGAGACCTCACCGTGGATGATGGTGCGCTCTACCTCGATGAGCTGTATCGCCAGGTGCTTATCGTCGGACTCGAGGATCCGCTTCTGTTCGACGTGGTGGATACGTCGCTCGTGTCCGTGAAGCGCGTGCTGCCCGAGTCGCAGAGCCCGTTCCTCCGCAACCTGGCCGTGCAGGATCTGCAGGTGAACGTGGTGCAGGGCGCATGGCTGCGCAGCCGCGACATGAACGTCCAGGTGGCCGGCAATCTCACGGTGGACTTCGACAGGCGCGCCGAGGATCTGCGCATGATCGGCACGCTCGTCGCCGTGCGCGGCACCTATCAGCTCTACTATCCGCCCTTCGCGCGCCGCTTCGAGGTGCGCGAGGGGACCGTCGAGTTCCCGGGCACGCCCGGCATCGATCCGAACCTGCGCATCAGCGCCGCGTACCGTGCGCGCACGCCGAACGAGCCGCTCGACATCATCGCCAACGTGACCGGCACGCTGCGCAATCCGCGCGTGCGACTGTCGAGCGCTGCCGAGCCGCCCATCAGCGAGTCCGACCTCGCCAGCTACCTGTTCTTCGGCGTCCCGACCTACGCGCTGGATCAATCCGGCGCGTCGGATGAAAGCCGCGATGGGTTCGCGGGACTGGGCGTGTCCGCGTTCGCGCCGACCGCTCTGGGTTACGTGGCCAGCGGACTGCAGACACTCGCGCAGAACTTCGGCCTGGTGGATTACGTCGGCCTCACCGCCGCCGAGGCGACACCCGGCACGATGGACGCCGGACTCGGCGGGCTGCTGGCGACCACCGAGATCGAGCTGGGGCGTTACCTGTCACCCACGATGTTCGTGGCCTACACGCAGCGCCTCGCCGCACAGAACTACAGCGCCGGCGTGCGCCTGGAATGGCGCTTCCACCCGACCTTCACAGCCGAAGCCTTCGCCGAGGACCGCTTCGCCCGTGCCCCCAGCTTCGGTTACACCGAAGCGGCGGCCCTACGGAAGGTTTACGGCTTTTCCCTGTTCCGGGAATGGGGCTATTGAGGCGACCATTCGGGCGACTTGGGGCGGGCGACCAACGTCGGGCGACTCATGACGGGCGACAAACGACGGGAACAGCGGGCCCCCCGCCCCCCGCCTATTCCCGCCCCCAATCGCCCCGGTGAGTCGCCCCCCGTACGTCGCCCGCCGTTGGTGG
>CAYUIG010000072.1:0-9551 GCA_964444685.1 uncultured Gemmatimonadaceae bacterium
AAGTCGGAGCCAGACATCGAGAAGAACGGCCGTCCCGCCTCGCCGGCGACGGCGCGCGCGAGCAGCGTCTTGCCGGTTCCGGGCGGGCCCACGAGCAGCACACCCTTCGGCAGACGGCCGCCCAGGCGGCTGAACTTCTGCGGATCCTTCAGGAACTCGATGATCTCCTGGAGCTCTTCCTTCGCCTCGTCGGCGCCGGCCACGTCCGCGAAGGTGACCTTGGGCGTGTCGCCGGTCAGGAGGCGCGCCTTCGACTTGCCGAACTGGAACGCCTTCGATCCGCCCGCCTGCATCTGGCGGAGCATGAAGAACCAGAAGCCGATGATCAGCACCCAGGGCAGGATGCTGATGAGCGTCGTCCACCACGGCTGCGTCTCGGGCTCGGCCGCGATCGGCACGCCGCGCGCTTCCAGCGACTCGACGAGGCTCTCGCTGTTCTCGATCGGCAGCAGTGTCCAGAACTCGCGGACCATCCGGTCTTCCACCGGGATCGGCTGCTTGAGCGAGCCTTCCACGCGCTTGCCGCCGACGATCACGACCTCGGCCAGGTTGTTGTGCTCGAGCTGCTGCGAGAAGACCGTGTACGTCAGCTCGGCCGCATCCTGACGCTGCGGGTCGTTGAAGATCTGGATGATGAGCACGGGAATGAGGAACAGCAGGATCCAGAAGGATGCCGTCCTCGAAAAGCGCCCCAGGCGCGTAGGCTTGTTCCGCTCGGGATTGCGGTCCTGCATTTCTCTCTGTTGTCCCCCGGGGCTAGCCCTGGATGCTCGCGATGAACGGCAGGTTCCTGAAGTTCTCGCTGTGGTCCAGGCCGTAGCCGATCAGGAACTCGCGCGGCGCATCGAACCCGACCCAGCGGGCCTCGAGCGCCAGCGGCGGTGCAATGCGCTTGTGCAGCAGCGCACACAGCTCGAGGCTCTGCGGCCGCCGCTCCCGGAAGAGCGGGACCAGCCGGTTGATGGTCGTGCCGCTGTCGATGATGTCCTCGACCAGCAGCACGTGCCGCCCCTCGAGATCCGCCTCCGGATCGTACACCAGTTTCACCTCGCCGGTCGTTTCCGTGCCCGATCCGTAGCTGGACGCGACCAGGAAGTCCACGTGCATCGGGTGGTCGATCTGGCGGACCAGGTCGGCCAGAAAGATGAAGGACCCCTTCAGCAGCCCGAGCACGAGCAGGTCCTCGCCCGGCGGATAGTACGCGGCGATCTCCGCACCCATCTGGGCGACCCGGCGCGCGATGTCCTCCGCGGAGTAGACGATCCGCGAAAGCTCCTGCCCCGCTATCCGCCGCCGCGCTTCAGCCGTGCCGCTCATCGCTCACCGTGATGTGCAGGGCCGGACCGTCCGGTCCGGGCCCGGGCTCCGTCGACCGCGCGATGCCCGGGATCCAAAGCACGCGGTCCCTCTCCTCGGCGAGAACCGGGATCCGGGACCGTTCGCCCCGAGCCAACCGCCGCTCGGCGAAGAGCTTCTTCAGCTTCTTGCGGCCGTACCCCAGTGCGATCCGGTCGCCCGGGCGCCAGCCGCGAACCACGAGGGGAAAGCGCAGCAGGGAGGCATCGAACGCGCAACGCTCGCCATCCGCTCCCGGCGGCTCGGGTCCCCAGCTCACGGCCCAGCGCCGGCCGCCGATCGTCGCGACGCCGCAGCCCGCTTCGGGGCCGGTGATCCGGACCGGCCGGTCCGGTTCCGGCGCCGCGCCGACGGATCGACGCACCAGCAGGCGGTCGAAGCTGCGTTCCAGCAACGCACCGCCCGGCAGGTCGATACGCGCGCCGCTCTCCGCCGAACTGATAAACTCCAGCGCCGCACGCGTTCCTGCGCGGCCGGGCCGGCTGCCGACGTCATCGAGAACGCGGCGAAGGACCCGTGCGCGAATCCCGGAAGGATAGGCGCGGAGCGTATCTCTGGCAAGCTCGATTTCGCCCTCCGATCGCCGCGTTACGACCCTTCCCACGAGCTCGTCCGCGACCGATTCCCACACGGATTCCTGCTCCGCCGCGAGTCGTGCGGTCCGGGCGAGCGCGCGGACCGCGCCGGGTCGCACGGATTCCAGGAGCGGCAGCACTTCGTGACGGATGCGGTTGCGCGCATAACGCAGCTCGATGTTGGTCGGGTCCTCGCGCCACGTCAGCCCCACGGTGCGCGCGTACGCTTCCAGTTCGCGCCGGCGGAACGGCAGCAGCGGGCGGGCAATGCGCCCGCGCGTCTCGCGGATCCCGGCGAGCCCGCGCAGGCCGGTGCCGCGGATCAGTCGCAACAGCACCGTCTCCGCCTGGTCGTCGGCGTGATGTGCGGTCAGGATGCGCGCACCGTCCGAGACGTCCTCGAGGAATGCGTAGCGCATCGCGCGCGCTTCGGCTTCGCTGCGCGGCGGCGTGTCCGCTGCACCGACGCGCAGCGGGACGTCCCACGCGCGACAGAGACCGCGCACCCAGGCAGCATCGGCGGCGCTGTCGGGACGCATGCAGTGATCGAAGTGTGCGGCGGCGAGCGCGCCGAACGGCAGGCCGGGGGTGAAGCGGCAGAGGTGGAGGAGCGCGACGGAGTCGAGTCCGCCCGAAAGCGCGACGATCACCGGTTCGCCCGCGCGCGGCCACTCCGCGCCGGCGAGATGGCGTGCGAAGCGCCGCGCGAGTGGCGCCGTCATCGTGACAGCGTGGGCGTCAGGACCTCGCGAGCCGGTCCGCCGCGCGCCGCGACTCGACGCGCAGCTCGCTGAGCACTTCGCGCGTGCCGGGCACCGATCGCGCATCGGCGATCGCACGCCGCACCTCGGCGCGGTCGATGAGCGCGCCGCGCAGCGTCACGACGCCGTCGTTCACCTCGACGCGGATGCGGTCCGCATCCACCCACGTGTCGTACCAGAGTGCGGCCTCGACGGCGCGACGCACGGACGCGTCGCGGCCGCCGCGATGCAGCCGCGACTCGTATGGCCCGCCCTCGCGCGCCTTCTTTTCCGCCTGGCTTTCGGACTCGTCCGGTTCGGACTCCGGCAGCTCCGGACCCTCCGGATTCCGGTAGCCCGGACCGTAGTCGCGGCGCTCCGGGTCGTCGACGTCGCCGCTCGGTGGCGGACCGCCCTTCGCGCCGCGACGGCGCTCGTGCTGCGTGCTGAACGATCCCCTGCGTCTTGGCTGCATGCTTCCTCCTGCTCCATGCGGCTCGCGCAATGTCTATTCCATGCCGGTGCGGCCCCGCTCGCGCAGCAGCGCGCGCAGCCGGTCCGGCCGGTCGGTGATGATGCCGTCCACGCCCCAGTCCAGCAGTCGGCGCATGTCGGCGGTCTCGTTCACGGTCCACACGTGCACGGGCACGCCGCGGCCTTCGAGCGCGCGCACGAACCTCGGCGTCACGAGGCGTACGCGTCCCTGGTACTCCGGGATCTGGAATACATCCGCGTGCAACGGCGCGAAGCGCCCGAACCCGGAGCGGTGCGCAATGTAGAAGCGTCGAACCTGGGGCACGGAGCCACTGATCGCACCCTTCCAGCGATGGAACTGTGTGCGGTCGCGCTCCTTCATCCCGGCCAGCACGACACGGTCGATCGCATTCGCGTCGGACAGCGCGGCCAGCATTGGCTCCTGTGCCCGGCCATCCTTCACCTCCACCGTGATGCGCATCGCGGGCAGTTCCGCGAGTACCTCTTCGAGCGCGGGAATGCGCAGTCCCTGTCCCCGGAACGGAAAGGTCACGCCATCGACAGTGAAGCGATAACCTGCATCGAGCTTCGACAGCTCCGCGTACGTCATCGCGGCGACCGGACCGCTGCCATCGGTCGTGCGGTCGACCGTGGGATCGTGGATCACCACGCAGCGGCCGTCGGCGCTGGCGTGCACGTCCAGCTCGATCATGTCCGCGTTCCACTCGTCGGCCGCCATGCGGAACGCCGCCATCGTGTTCTCGGGTGCGAGCGCGGAACCGCCGCGATGCGCGATGAGCAGCGGCCCGCCGCGCAGTGGGGCCTTCACCCCTTCGAAGCGCTGGCTCACCCGTCGTCTTCGCGCCGGCGCGCGATCTCGAGCTGGTCGATGCCGTCGACCGGGAGGCCGTGCAGTCGATAGAGCACGAGGTCGACGAGGCGGGACGTCATCGCGTGCTCGAGGCGGCGGTGCGGCTCCGTGGCGCTCGTCAGGTCGAGGCAGCGCGCACCCAGGAACAACAGGATGTCCTCGACGACTTCCGGCCGCGGCGATGCGGGCACCTTGGAGTCCGCATTGGCCTGCTTCAGCAACAGCGCATCGATGAAGGCGAGGAAGCCGGGGAACGCCATCTCGACGAGCTCGCTGCCACCCTGCGACATCTCCTCCGCCGTGAGCTTCTCCCACTCCAGCTCGTTCCAGTACAGCTCCGTCGCCTCCTCGTAGAGGAAGCGGCGCGAGTCGGGCGCCACGCCGGATGCACGCGGCGGTACGAGCGTGTGCTGGAGGATCTTCTCGAGACGTACGCGGCGGAGCGCGATGAACTCCGCGGCGCGCGCGGTCGCAGCCGCGTCACGCGAGGGCGCGTGCTCGTCCGGGGAGTCGTTCATGGTCACCGTCGCGGGATGGGGAGCCCGCGGCAACATACGGCCGTGCTTCCGCGCCCGGCAAACCGGGGTCAGGCCGCGGCGTCCGCGACCGATGTGAACGGCAGGAGGGCCTCCGGATACGCCTCGACCAGCTCGGCGGGCGCGGGCACCAGCCGGTTCTCCAGCAGCGCCTGGAACTGGAGGGCGTTCACCACCGCTTTGGCCTTGTAGTGGTTGTTGAAGACCACGTCGACATGCTCGTCCGCCGCGTCCTTCGCCAGCGACCGGGCCCGCCCCGCCCACGGCGCCAGCTCTTCCGGCGGATACAGATAGTCGTACCGTGCATCCCGGCCCGCCCCCGCGTCCTTGCGGAACCAGTCCTTGTAGTTGCGGCCGTGCACGCGGATGTAGCCCGGGCCTGCCGTGTAGCGCGCATCCGGCCGGATCGAGCGGTGGAAGAGGGGCTGGTCGAGGTTCACGAGGCCGACGCCGGCCTCCGCCAGCCACGCATGGAACGACGGTTCGTTCCAGCTCGCGTGCCGGACCTCCACCACGAGGGGAAACGCCTCGAACTCGGCGACGACGTCCCCGAGCCATTCGAGCGATGCCTCCTCGTTCTTGAACGACCACGGGAACTGAAGCAGCACGGCATCCAGCCGCTCGGCATCATGCAGAGGACGGAGTCCATCCTGCACCTGCTTCGCCTCTTTCCGGGTCCACGATTCGTTTATACCTGGGTGCGGTACCAGCATCGTGCCGGTTCCGCAGCCGCGGGCGTGACATTAATGTACCGGTCGGTCGCGCTCCGGCCGATCCTCAGCCCCGCACCCGTACTGGACGCTCATGGCCCCCGGCTTCATCCGAGACCTGATCGACCGGCGTGTTCCCCAGTACACCGCGCTCTACGTGGCCGGCGGCTGGGGTGTCGTGCAGTTCCTCAGCTTCGCGGAAGAGCGCTATATGCTCTCGCCGCACCTGACCGACCTCGTCCTCCTGCTCGTCGGGCTCCTGCTGCCGAGTGTCGTCCTCTTCACCTGGTTCCACGGCCGCCCGGGCGCCGACAACCTGCGTACCGTCGAGAAGTTCTTCATCCCGATCAACGTGATCGCCACCGCGGCCATCCTGTTCCTCGTCTTCTCGGGCAAGGAGCTGGGTGCGGTCACGACCTCGGTTACGGTCGAGGACGGCGAGGGCAACGCGATCTCGCGCGCCGTACCGAAGACGGAGTTCCAGAAGCGGATGGCGATCTTCCCGCTCGAGGCGGACTCGCTGTGGCTGGGCGAAGCGGTCATGGCGGCGCTCACGATCGAGCTCGCGCAGGACGCGTTCGTCGACCTCCGTCCGGTGCAGGTCTTCCGCGAGCAGCTGCGCGAGGCCGGCTACCTGGATGGCCGTCGGCTGCCCGCTGCACTAAAGCGCACCATCGCCGAGGAGCAGATGGTGCAGTACTGGCTGGAGGGGAACGTCGAGCGCGGTCCGGCCGGATACGTGGTGCGCCTCATTCTCAACGACGCGGCTTCGAGCCGGCCGGTCACCGAACGTACGCACGAGGGCGGCGACCTCACGGCCCTCATCGACCGCGCCTCGATCCAGCTGCGCCGCGATCTCGGAATCCCCGAGCGTTACATCGAGGAGGTCACGGACCTGCCCGCCGGGGACCTGCTCTCGGCTTCACTGCCTGCACTGCGCGGGTACGCGGAGGCGCACGCCGCATACTGGATCCGCGACGACTACGCTGCCGCATCCGATCATCTGCGCCGCGCCGTCGAGGCCGATCCAGGCTTCGCGGCCGCATCTCTGTTCCTCTACCAGCTGCAGGTCTTTGCTGGCGACGTCGCCTCCGCACGCGCTTCACTCGGCCGCGCCATCGAACACGACTACCGCCTCTCGGAGCGCATGCAGTACATGGCGAAGGCCGAATACTTCGCCATGCAGCAGGACATGCGGCGTGCGTTCGCGGCCTACGAGATGTGGGCGGAGCTGTACCCCAACGACATTCAGGCGCAGCTCGCGGCAGCGCAGATCCGCATCTACCAGGGTGACCTCGCGGGCGCGATCGCCGCGTACGAGAGCGCGCTCGCACTGGACCCCGGGCGCATGGACCTGCTGCTCCAGATCGCGGGCCTCCAGCAGCGCACGGGCAACAACGAGCAGGCTGTCGAAGTCCTCGAGCGCTACAGCGCCGCGTTTCCGGAGGACGTGAAGGGCATCGTACAGCTCGCGGGCATTCACGCACGGAGCGGTGAACACGACGAAGCCCGCCGCCTCTACGAGCGGGCGCTGCTCCTCGAGCCGGGCGACGTCAATACACGCACCGCCATCGCCAACCTCGACCTCGCCACCGGCCGCTTCGACGATGCTCTGCGCAGCTACGAGGCGGCACTCGCCAGCGCGCGCACCAGCGATCAGCGCGCCGTCGCACTCGAGGGGTTGCGCGCCTGGCACTCCTGGCGCGGTGCGTATGCACGTGCACTCGACTACCTCGAGCAGAGCCTCACGGAGCGTGCTGCGTCCCAGCCGCCCGTGTACCTCGTGCAGGCCCGTCTGCTCGAGATCGGCGCCTGGGTATCCGCTGGCATGGCCGACTCCGCACGCACGCTGCTCCGCACACTCGCGCCCATGCTCCAGCCACCCATCGATGCGGTCGTCCCGGTCGGACGCATCGCCCTCTGGGGCGCACTCGAGAACGTCGATTCCCTCGCCGCAGCCGTCGCGGATGCGGACGCCATGCTCGAACGCACAGGCATCAACGCGATCCAGCAGCAGGTGATCGCCGGGCGCGTCCGCCTGCACGAGCTGCGCGCCGAATGGCGCGAGGCCCTCGCCGAACTCGAACGCGAGCGCGCGATCGATCCGAACGAGGTCAGCGTGGCGGCGCGTGCCGGCCGCTTCCATCGCGAACTCGGCGACCTCGCGGAGGCCGAACGCCTGCTCCTCGACGTCCTGCGCTCCCGGCCATCCGACGGCCGCGTCAACTACGACCTCGCGCTCGTTCACGAACGGCAGGGCCGCACCGCCGACGCCGTCGCCCGCCTGCGCACCGCGCTGGACACATGGGCCATCGCCGACCCCTCGTACGAGCGCGCGCGCCTCGCACGCGCGAAGCTGGCTGAGCTCGGCGGCACTTAACGAAACGCACCGCTGCGGGCGTCGTAAGGGCAGGCACGGGAACGGAGGCCACCATGCGACGCACGCACCTCACCATCTGCGCATTCCTCACCCTCGCCGCCGCCGCACCGGCGGGCGCGCAACACTCGCATCATCATTCTTCGTCGTCGTCCTCGGATCCAGCGTTGGAGACCGAGCTCGCAACGGTGCGCACGGCGACGGAGCGCTACCGCGATCACGACATGGCAGTGGCGGACGGCTACGTTAAGTTCGGCGGCGAGGGGCCGCTGATGGGCGAGCACTGGTATCGCCGCGACCTCGTCGGCAAGCCGCTCGACCTGTCACAGCCCTCGACGCTGCAGTACGCGAACATCGGCGGCGAGCTTGTGCTCGTCGGTGTGGCGTACACGCTCTACCGGCGGCCGTCGGATCCCATGCCGGAGGGATTCACGGGTGACGCCGACCACTGGCACGTCCACGACACCGCGAAGATGCGCAGCATGCTGCTCGAGGATCGGCCCGGTCTGCGCTGGCTGGCCGAACGTTCAGCCCGCCGCCGCGGCCTCGAGCGCGGCGGACGCACGCAACTCACGATGGTTCACGCGTGGGTATGGCTGGACAACCCGTCGGGCGTGTTCGCGCAGGAACACATCGCACTGCCCTACCTGCGTGCGGGCCTGCCGTCGTCGTGGGCCGTCGATCGTGCTGCCGCGATGGGCGTCGCGCTACTCGATGACTCCGGCTGCAGCGCCGAGCTGAAGCGGTTGCAGATCCTGGCAAAGCCCGACCGCGAACAGCGCATCGCCTTGGCCGATGCGTGTGCGGAAGCGGAGCGTGCCGTGCGTGCCGCAATGCGCACGCGCGACGACTTGAATGCGGCAGCTTCGAACGCGTGGCGCGGGTTCGAGCGCACGCGTGATGCCGTGCTCACGCCCGAGCAGCGCGAGCGGCTCGGGGCGATGGTCGAGCACCGCTGAGTCCTAGATGCGATACTCGCGGAACAGGCTCTTCTCGCCTTCTCCCTCGATGTGGGCCTCGAGCTCGACGTAGGGCTCGAGGCCGCTCCCCGACAACTTCTCGCGGAAGAGCTGGTCGAGCTGGAAGACGCCGGCCGAGTTCGACATCGCGATCTTCAGTCGGACGGGCTTCGTCTCGCCCGCACCCAGCTCGACGCTGTCGATGGCCTGCGCGGAGATGGAGTGGATCGAGGCCGAACCTGCCGAGAACGGAATGCGCGACCGTCCCTTCGCCATGTCGAGCGCATCCGCCACACGCACGATGCCCGCTTCGATGGTGAGCGGCCTGCCGCCCGAGCGATGCGCGATGATCGCGTGCAGGATCTCGGAGCGCAGCACGGTCGCCATCGGCCCGTCGTAGATGCCGTCGAGCAGCTCGCGCAGCTTCGCATCCGCGATGAACAGCGAGTAGCCCTCGTGGTCGGAGCGGTGGATGCTCATGCCGACGTCGTGCAGCAGCGACGCGGCCGCCACCACCACCTCGCCGTCCTCCGTCCCCATGCCGTAGTTGCGCACCACGCCCGGTTCCACGCCGCCGGCCACGAGCAGGCGATACAGCTTGAGCGCGATGTTCATCACGATCTTCACGTGCACCGGGCCGTGGTCCGTCATGCCCAGCCGCTCGATCGCGTTCACGTTCGACGCGACCCAGAGCCCGTAGAGATCGTCATCCGCATTCACGCGCGCGATGAACTCGCGCAGCCGCGCGTTGTGCCGGTCCGGCACGTTCATCTCGACGCGCCGCTCGAAACGCTCGGATACGGTACGCCCCTGGATGGGCGAACCGTCCTTCCACTCGCTTTCCATTCCCGTATCTCTCCCGTCGTGTTCAGCAGATGCTAGTCCCGCACGACCCAGACCGCCAACTCCCGCATCAAAACCCGCCGTATGTCGCCCGCCTCAAGTCGCCCGCC
>CAYUIG010000072.1:9651-11843 GCA_964444685.1 uncultured Gemmatimonadaceae bacterium
AACACGACGATCTTCAGCGCCGTCGACGTCTTCCTCTACCGCCCCCTCCCCTATCCGGAAGCGGACCGCATCGTCTACGTCTGGAATACGGACGAAGAGCGCGGGTGGACGGAGACGTCGGTGTCGACCCCGGACTTCCTCGACTGGCGCGAACAGAGCCGCACCCTGGACCTCGCCTCGTTCTGGCAGACGAGCTTCAACGTGGCGGGCGGGGAGCGTCCTGAACGCATCGACGGCGCGCGCATCAGCGAGGGGTTCTTCCGGGTCATCGGCGTGGCCCCGCTGCGCGGCCGCGCATTCCGCGCGGACGAGGAGCCGGCCGGCTCCGACCGCGTGGTCATGATCGGCGAGAGCCTGTGGCAGCGCAGGTTCGCGGCCGACCCGGCGGCGATCGGTTCCTCGATCGAGGTCAATGGCGAGCCGCACACGGTCGTCGGGATCGTGCCGGCATCGTTCACATTCCCCAGCAGCCAGATCGAGCTGTGGAAGCCGCTCGGGCGCGACGGAACCGAGGACCGCGCGTCGCATTTCCTGCGCGTGATCGGGCGGATGCGCAGCGGCTTCGGCATCGACGACGTGGTGGCTGACATGGCGCGCGTCGCGTCGGGTCTCGAGGCCGCGTACCCCGCGAGCAACCGCGGCATCGGCACGAATCCGGTGCTGCTGAAGGATCAGATGTTCGACGAGACGTTCCGCACGGCCAGCATGATCTGCACCGTCGCCGTCGCGTTCGTGCTGCTGATCGCATGCGCCAACATCGCGAATCTGCTGCTCGCGAAGGCGGCATCGCGCGAGCGTGAAATCGCGGTGCGGAGCTGCATGGGTGCGGGCCGCGGGCGCATCATCCGCCAGCTGCTCACTGAGAGCCTCGTGCTCGCGAGCGCAGGCGGCGTCGTCGGTCTGGTCCTCTCCATCTTCGGCATTCGCTGGCTCGTGTCGATGATGCCCGCGTGGTTCCCGATGCGCGAACACATCGGGCTCGACGCGCGCGCCGTCATCTTCACACTCGCCATCACCGCCATCGCCGGCATCATGTTCGGCCTCGCGCCCGCGCTCCAGGGCGGCCGCCAGGACCTGAACCGTACGCTGCGTGAAGCCGGCGGCCGCGGCACGACCATGGGCGGACGCACGGGTCGCCTGCGTGCGGCGCTCGTCATGGGCGAGATCGGACTGGCACTCGCGCTCGTCGTTTCAGCGGGATTGCTGATCAAGGGGTACGTCAGCGTGCGCGATGTGGATCCCGGCTTCGTCATGGATGACGTGCTTACCGCGCGCGTGGCGCTGCTCGAGCGCGACTATGCCGACAGTGTCGTGATCGGACAGTTCTACGACCGCTTCCTCGAGCGCGTGCGCGCACTGCCCGGCGTGCGCGCGGCCGGCATCACGACCGTCCTCCCGCTGCGAGGCGGCAACGGGGCGTACTACGACCGCGCGGACCGCCCGAGCGACGACCCTGCGCGCCGACCCGTCGCACAGTACCGCACGGTCGACCGCGGCTACTTCGACGCGATGGACATCCGCCTGCTCGAGGGACGCCACTTCGAGTCGAACGACCGCATCGGCAGCGTGCCCGTCATGCTCGTGAACCGCGCGTTCGCCGACCTCGTCTTCCCGGATCGCAGCGCCATTGGCGGCCGCATCGTCATGACCTCGGGCGAACGCGAGATCGTCGGCATCGTCGGGGACACACGCGACTTCGGTCCCGAGGACGAGCCGCCGCCGATGATGTACCTGCCCGCCGGCCAGCGCACCTTCGCGAACATGGCGCTCGCCGTGCGCACCACCGGCGACCCGGCCGCCCTCGCCGGCCCGATCCGCGCCGAGCTCGCCGCGCTCGATGCCGGTGTGCCGCTCTACGCCGTCGCCACCATGCGTGCGGTGTTCGAGGAGGAGACCGGCGGCGACACCATTATGGTCAAGCTCCTCACGCTCTTCGGCGCGATGGCACTCGTCCTCGCCGTGCTCGGCGTCTATGGCGTCATGGCCTACACGGTCAGCCAGCGCGTGCAGGAGGTGGGCGTGCGCATGGCGCTCGGTGCGCAGGGTCGCGACATCGTGCGGCTGATCGTGCGGCAGGGCGCGGTGGTGGCGGGTATCGGACTCGTCAGCGGACTCGCGATCGCACTCGGGACCGCGCGCTTCCTGTCCGCGTTCCTCTATGGCGTGAGTCCGTTCGACCTGGTCACATTCGC
>CAYUIG010000073.1:0-11537 GCA_964444685.1 uncultured Gemmatimonadaceae bacterium
GCTCGCCGTGGCGAGGCCCGCGCACGCACAGCACGAGATGCATGGCGACAGCGCCGTCGCCGGGCGCTGGGCGTTGCACGGTATGGGGCAGATCTTTCCGATCCTGACGGTGCACGCGCCGGGTTCGAACGGTCCGCTGCGCGAGACCGAGGCGTACCTCACGCAGGGCGCGTTGATGCTGAATGTTGTTTCGCCCGGTGCCGCGCTCGTCCTGCACACCACGATCAACATCGAGGGAATCACGCAGGAGGACGGGGAGCTGACCGCCGGAAGCTGGGGCGAGGGCTTCCTCGACCGGCGGCACCCGCACACCTTCCTGCACGAGCTGATGCTCAGCTTCAATGCGTGGGACGCCGGCGGCGGCGCCTTCTCCATCTCGGCGGGGAAGGGCTTTGCACCGTTCGGGACTGACGATCCGATGGTGCGCCCCGGCCTGAAGTATCCGACCAACCATCACCTCTCGCAGATCCTCGAGCGCTGGACCGCGAACGTGGCGTATGTTCGCAGCGGCTGGAGTTTCGAGGCGGGCGTGTTCGCAGGCGCGGAGCCCGAGGACGCGTGGGATCTGGACAACTTCGACGGCTTCGGCTCATCGTGGTCCGCGCGCGTTGCGAAGCGGTGGTCCGGTTTCGAAGCGGCCGCGTCGTTCGGCAGTGTCGAGGATCACGGGCGCACTTCGTTGTGGAACGCCGCGCTGCGTGTCGACCGTCCCTCCGTGTACGCACTCGTGGAGGCCAGCCGCAGTGATCCGGAGCACGGCGACGGCTACTACAGCGCGCTCGCCGAAACGCGCTTCCGACTCGGTGCGCACCGGCCGTATGCCCGTCTCGAGGTCGCCACGCGTCCGGAGTACGCACGACTCGACGGCACAGGCGGCGATTTCTTCCGCTACGATCACGATGCCGAACCCATCGGCGCCACCCGCTGGATCATCGCCACGGGCGCCTGGGCATGGCGTGCGACGGGTGATCCCGTGAGCATCCGCCCGTTCGTGGAGGCGCAGTTCAGCCACGTGCGCGGTGAGCGCGGCATCGATGCGTTGGCGTTGCTGACTGACGACTCGTTCTGGAGTCTGTCGTTCGGCGCGCGCGTGTATGTGGGTGGTCGATCCTCGCGCATGGGTGCGTACGGCGTCCTCGACCCGATGACGCCCGCGTCGACGAGTCACTGATGGATCATCACGCGCATCATCACCATGGCCACGAGGATTCCCCTCCGGAGGAGCCGTACCCTCCAGGATTCAGCGAACATCCGGCGCACGATCACGCCGCGGGCGGCCACGCTGCTCACGACCATGCGACGCATGCCGGTCACGATCCGGCGCAGTTCCGCGATCGCTTCGTACTCTCGCTCCTGCTCACGATCCCCACGCTGATCTGGGGCCACATGCTGACGCGGCTCGTTGGCTGGGAGCCGCCGAATTTTCCGGGCAGCGAATGGATCGCACCGGTGTTCGGGATCGCCGTGTTCCTCTACGGCGGCCTCGTGTTCCTGAAGGGCGCCGTTTCCGAGCTGCGCGAGCGCAAGCCGGGAATGATGACGCTCATCTCGCTCGCCATCACCGTCGCGTTCGTCTTCAGCCTGGCCGTCACGCTGGGCTACCCAGGCATGCCGCTCTGGGAGGAGCTGGCGACGCTGATCACGGTGATGCTGCTCGGCCACTGGCTCGAGATGCGCTCCATCGCACAGGCGAGCGGTGCGCTCGGCGAGCTCGCGAAGCTGCTGCCCTCATTCGCCACGCGCATCGTCGGCGATGCGCTCGAGACGGTCCCGCGCGATGCACTGCGTCCGGGCGATCTCGTGCTCGTACGTCCGGGCGAGTCGGTGCCTGCGGATGGGCGCGTGGTGGACGGAAGCAGTGATGTCGACGAGTCCATGCTCACGGGCGAGTCGCGTCCGGTGCGCAAGCAGCCCGGCGATGAGGTGGTCGGCGGTACCGTGAACGCGGCGGGCTCGCTGCGGGTCGAGGTGACGCGGACGGGCGAGGAGAGCGCGCTTGCGGGGATGATGCGTCTCGTCGAGCAGGCGCAGACGTCGCGGTCACGCGCGCAGGCGCTCGCGGATCGCGCGGCCATGTGGCTCACGTACATCGCGCTCGGCGCAGGCACGCTGACGCTGATCGCATGGCTCGTGGCGGGTGCGGAGAGCGCGTGGATCGTCGAGCGCGTCGTCGCCGTGCTGGTGATTGCGTGTCCGCACGCACTCGGTCTCGCAATCCCACTCGTCGTCGCGATCTCGACGACGCTGGGTGCGCGTGCGGGCCTGCTCGTGCGGGACCGTCGCGGTCTGGAGGAGGCGCGGCGCATCGACACCGTGGTGTTCGACAAGACGGGCACACTCACCACCGGCGAGCAGCGTGTCGTGTCGATCGCGACGGCCGGCATGGATGAAGGTGATGCTCTGCGGCTTGCTGCGGCGTTGGAACGTGACTCCGAGCACCCGATCGCGCGCGCCATCGTGGCCTCTGCGGAAGAGCGGGGCATTGCTTTCGCCGGCGTGTCGGATTTCCAGGCACGTGCGGGCGTGGGTGTGACGGGTGTCGTCGACGGTCAGACGCTGCATGCGGGCGGGCCGAATCTGCTGCGCTCGCTCTCGCTGTCGCCACCGGCTGAACTCGAGCGCGCGTCGGCGGATGCAGCAGGGAAGGGGAGGGCGGCGATCTACCTGGTGCGTGAAGGGCGCGTCGTCGCCGTATTCGCGATCGCGGACCGTATACGGGACGAGTCGCGCGAGGCGGTCGATACGTTGCACCGGGAGGGCGTACGGGTCGTGATGCTGACGGGCGACGCGAGGGCGGTCGCGGATGCCGTCGCAACTGAACTCGGCATCGATGAAGTGGTGGCCGAGGTCCTCCCGGACTCGAAGGTGGAGTTGATCCGTTCGCTCCAGAAGGATGGCCGCCGTGTGGCGATGGTGGGCGACGGCGTGAACGATGCGCCCGCGCTGGTGGCCGCGGACGTCGGCATCGCGATCGGTGCAGGTACCGACGTTGCGGTCGAGGCCGGCGACGTGGTGCTCGTGAAGAGCGATCCGCGCGATGTCGCGCGCATCGTGGCGCTGAGCCGCGCCGCGTGGCGCAAGATGATCCAGAACCTCGGCTGGGCTGCGGGCTACAACGTCCTCGCGATTCCGCTCGCCGCGGGCGTGCTGGCGCACCGCGGCATCGTCCTCGCGCCCGCGGTCGGTGCGGTGCTGATGTCACTCAGCACCGTCGCGGTCGCGGTCAATGCACAGCTGCTGCGGAGGGTTCGCCTCTAGTCGTTGCGGTGCACGAGGCGCAGGAACTCCTGCCTCGTCATCGGACCGTCCCGGATCGTGCCGCGCAGTGCACTCGTCACCGTGCTCGAGGTCGTTCCCGGGTGGCGCTGTGATGGCACGCTCCACCGTCGGCCCGCGCGACCCGTTCAGACTCACCACGCGCGTGCTCACAGCGTCCTCAGATACTGGACGAGGTCCGCCTTCTGCTGCGCCGTCAGTCCGAGGTTCAGTGTGCTGTCGTAGTGCTCGACCACTTCCTCGAGCGTGGCCGCGCTGCCGTCGTGGAAGTACGGCGCGTGCTGCCACAGCCCGCGCAGCGGCGTCGTGCGATACCGCTTCGTGGCCGTACGCTGCGCGTACGCCGGATCCATCCCGGTTTCCGACGGGGCGTGCAGGCGGTCCAGATTCACGTCGGTGAACTGACGCTCCGGGATGTGGCAGAAGGAGCACTCCGCCACCTGGTCGAACACCACCTCGCCGCGCGCCGCGGCCGCAGGATCGAAGCTGCCCGGAGGCGGAGGCGGCGGTTCCAGACTGAGCTGGTACTCGAGAAGCGCCGGCAGTTTCGACGTCACCAGGTCCGCGGCGTGGTCGACCGAGATGCCCAGTCGCGCATCCTCGAAGTCGCCGTGGCCGTGCATCTGCGTGATCGCCACGTACGCGTTCCAGTACGACACCGGCCCGTCCGCCGTGTACGTCTCCATCTCGACGCCGTTCAGGCCGTACGCAGGCGGGATGACCAGCGGCGTGTTCTGCCCGTCGATGTTGATGCGCGGGTCGTACATGCCCGGTCCCCATGAGTTCATGATCGACTTCAGCGGCTCCTGGATCGCCGGCGAAAGCGCGACGATCGCGCCGACGTTCAGATCCAGGTTCGGCCAGCCATCCTCGCGCGCGCCGATTCCCGGCGCGAAGGAGTTGTCGACCGTGGAATGACAGAGCGCGCAGGTGATGCCGAGGCGCGTGAGCTCGCCGTTCTCCACCGTCCCCTTCAGCCCGACCACCGCATCCAGGCTCAGCAGCGCGATCGTCGTGGCCGGGTCGTTCAGGTCCACCTCGCCGGCGATGATCGCTTCCTTGACGGCGGCCGGCAGGGCGTCCGCGTCCACCTTCAACCCTACCTGCAACGCCAGCGCGGGACTCACCCCGGTGGCGACCACCTCATGCATCCGCGCCGTGTCGCTCCAGAACGTCTCGTTCCCGTACGTGTCGAACCGGAAGATCTCCTTCCCCTGCGCGACCAGCTCGGGGTCCAGCACCCTCGGACCGCCGTCGTCCGGGCCCGAGCTGTTGCTCTCACACCCCCCGGCCACGACGACCAGCGCGATCGTCACGACGGCCAGGACCCTGCTCGGCTGCATGGAGCACCTCCTGTGTACTGCGGGTTTCGTCCGGGCAGGGTACGCCACTTCAAGAAATATGTCAAGGATATTTTGTACTTATTGCTCCGGGACGCGCCGGGGGACTGGATAATGGATGGTAAGGTGTTCGAGTGGTTGGACTTAGGATCGACTGCGCTGTCGGGCGTCCTCGATCACCGAAGGCCCGAGGACGACCTCGTCCGCATAGCACCAGGACCAGTCCTCGCCGGGTTCGAGGGACTGGACGATGGGGTGCCCGGTGGCGTGGTGGTGCTTTGTCGCGTGCCTGTTCGGGGAGGAGTCACAGCAGCCGACCTGGCCACAGGTCAGGCAGACCCTGAGGTGGACCCAGCGGTCCCCGATCCGGAGGCACTCCTCGCACCCGTCCGGGGTGCGGGGCTCGACGTCGCGGACCTGGTCGAGATGCGTGCAGTTGGTTTCCATGGGTGGCTCGGCAGTTCGAGGGCCAGTGCGACTCAGGTTCGAGACAGCGGCGGTTCCATCGAGACGATCCGGACGCCGCGGGCGAGCGTCTGTCCGACCGGGCAGCGGTCCGCAATCTGGATCAGTCCCGCGCGCTGCTCTTCGGTCAGCTCTCCGGTGAACTCGATCGACCGCGCGAGCTGATCGATGCCGACGCTGCCTGCTTCGCACTGCTCGCAGTCGAGCTCGTGGATGCGGCTGTGCGTGAGGCGGACGGTCACGCCATCGAGCGGCCAGCCGCGCCGGTCGGCGACCATACGAATGGTCATGGCGGTACATGCGCCGAGCGCAGCGGCGAGGTAGTCGTAGGGCGTAGGACCTTCGTCGGTGCCGCCCACTTCGACGGGCTCGTCGGCGACCAGGCCGTGTCCCCGCACCGTGATGTCGGTCCGGAAGCCGCTGGCGCCGATGCGGACCTCGACGTCGTTCGATCTCGTCATGGATTCCTCGTCACGGGTGATCCGGAGTCATCCTGCGTCGCGCCGAGCGCGAGCGCAAACCGGGTGTCATCGTCGGTCACCCACGCTTCCATTTCCAGGCCGGCTGATGCGAACAGCTGTGCGACGGAGTTCCGGTCGTACTTGCACGATATCTCGGTGCGAATCGACTCGCCTTCGCGGAGCTGAAAATCGCCGGTGCCCGGAATGTGGACCGACTGCGGGCGGATCGACACGAGGTGCATCTCGATGCGATGCTCGCTCTCGTCGTAGAACGCGTGGTGCCGGAAGCCCTCGACTTCGAAGTCGGCGCCGAAACGGGTGTTGAGGACTCGGAGGGTATTGAGGTTGAACTCGGCCGTAACGCCGCGGGCGTCGTTGTAAGCCGCCTCAAGCACGTCCTTGTTCTTACGCAGGTCCGCCCCGAGCAGAAAGCGATCACCGGAGCCCATCGCGGTCCGGATGCGACGCAGCAGCGCCGTCGCCTCGGGAGCCGTGAAGTTGCCGATCGTGCTGCCCAGGAAGGTGACGAGCATCGGTCGCGGCAGTCCGGGCGGGAGGGACAGGGACCGGCTGAAGTCGGCAGCGATCGGCACCACGACGAGCCCGGGGTACTCGCGTCGCAGCCGTTCGGCCGTCCTGTCCAGGAAGTCGGCGCTGATGTCGACGGGGACGTAGAAGCCGCCGTTGCCGTCCGCGAGCAGTGGATCGAGGAGGATGCGCGCCTTGCTGGCGTTCCCGGCACCCAGCTCCACGACGGAGCGGGGCCGGTAGGCGGTCATCCACCGGACGGCGAGTTTCTCGAGAAGTACCCGCTCGGTACCGGTCAGGTAGTATTCGGGGAGGCGCGTGATCTCCTCGAACAGTTCCGAGCCGCGCGCGTCGTAGAACAGCTTGCTCGGCAGCGTCTTCCGGGGTTGGGAGAGGCCGGCCCGGATCTCAGCGAGCAGCTCGCCCTGCTCAGCGTTCAGTCGCCCTCCCGCCGCTCGACGTCCCGCGCCAGCCGCACGCCCGTGAACTGCCACGTCGCTTCCGGTGGGAAGAAGTTGCGGTAGCTGGCCCTGATGTGGCTGCGGGAAGTGGCACAGCTGCCGCCGCGCAGCACGAACTGATTGCACATGAACTTGCCGTTGTACTCGCCGACCGCACCGGCCGCAGGGCGGAAGCCGGGGTACGCGCTGTAGGGGCTCGACGTCCACTCCCATACGTCGCCGTACAGCTGGCGGAGGCCGGGCCCTGCGGGGGCGGCCGCAGGATGAAACCGCCCGCCTTCTACGAAATTCCCATCCGCCGGTACGGCCGCAGCAGCAACCTCCCATTCCGCCTCGGTCGGCAGCCGCGCGCCGGCCCAGCGTGCGAAGGCGTCCGCCTCGAAGTAGCTGAGGTGGCACACCGGTTCGGAGGGATCCACCGGGCGCATGCCGCCGAGGGTGAAGTTCATCCAGACACCATCGCGCCGTTCCCAGTAGAACGGCTCCGTCCAGCCGTGCTGCTGCACGGCCGCCCAGCCGAGCGAGAGCCACAATTCAGGCCGGCGGTAGCCGCCGTCCTCAATGAATTCCAGGTACTCGCCGTTGATCGTGAGCCGGTCTGCGAGTTCGAACGGTTCGAGGAAGCGGCGGTGGCGCGGAGACTCGTTGTCGTAGGCGAAGTCGTCGCCGTCGTATCCGATCTCGTGGACGCCGCCGTCGAATGCGACCCATCCCAGCGAGGGCGCGCTGCGGCCCGTCGGCGCTGCCGCACCGGTGCCATAGACGGGACGCATGGGATTCACCGAGAACACGTGCTTGATGTCGGTGACCATCAGCTCCTGATGCTGCTGCTCATGGTGCAATCCCAGTGTGATGAGCGGCGTCACGGCAGCGAGACGGCGGGGATCGGCTTCCTCGATGAGGCGTGTCATCGCCTCGTCCACGTGCCGGCGGTATGTCATGACGTCCGCGACCGTTGGGCGCGAAATGTAGCCGCGCTGGTCGCGGCAATGCCGCTCACCGGCCTGCTGGTAGTACGAGTTGAACAGATAGAGGTACGTGTCGTGGAGCGGCGCGTATCCCGGCAGGTGCTCCATCAGAACGAACCGTTCGAAGAACCAGGTCGTGTGGGCGAGGTGCCACTTCGTCGGGCTCACATCGGGCATCGACTGCACGACCATGTCCTCTGCGGCCAGGCCGTCGGTCAGCTGCTCCGTGAAGCTGCGGACCGCGGCATACCTGCCGGTCAGTTCAGCGGCGGGGTTGTGTTCGACAGCCGGCGGCGATGCGATCATCGTCATCTCGAACGCTCCCTGTGGTGACCGATGGCGTGTCGTCCTGGCCCCATGGAGCGGAAGATGTTCCGTTTCATCCCCCGGCGGTAGTACCGCCGGTTCATGATTCGAACGGGAGAGAGTTGACGGTCCGCTTCACGAGCCGCAGCCTGAGCAGGCGACCTTTCGGGCATCCACTACATCAGCGCGATCTGCAGTGACCCGTAGCGCAACGTCGATTTCTACACCCGCCCATCCCGTCCGGATCGAGCAGCGACACGACTGTCTCGCCGGACCGTGTCGTCGGCCCGTCGAAGTCCAGACAGGCCGCAGCCAGCCGCTCGATCCAGAAGTCCAGCGATCCGGCGGGAATCGTGAATGCGACCGTGATCTGCCCGGTACCGCGCCGGCCGTGCTCATGGCCTCTGTTGACAGATCGGTTGCAACGAGGATGTGCGAGATGTTCATGAGCCCTGCCGCCGGGGGCAACCTGATCAATCCTGACGTCGCGACGTCGCGGGGCAAAAAAAGGGGCCGGAGTCCTCTCTGTCGAGGGCGCCGGCCCGGTGTCGTGGTGGTGGTGTTGGAGCGGAGGCGGAGGGACTCGAACCCCCAAGGGCTTGCGCCCGCCGCATTTCGAGTGCGGTGCCTTACCAGTTAGGACTACGCCTCCCGGGGGATGCACAGGGCATCCTCAGCCTTTAAATAAAGCATTGCGGAGCCTTCGATTCAAGCCCTCGCGCGTGCCTTGATAGGCGCGTCGATGATGCGAGTTCGGGGAGTCCGTCGGGGAAATTGGAACGGCGTGTCCGCCTAATCTGGAGATTCCAACACGAATCTCAGGAGGGCGTGCCCCTCGCAGTGGCGCTGCTGCGAGGTCGGTTCGCACGACGTCGTGGAACCATCCACCATCCCCGGAGGAGTCATGTCCAGGACTCGGCCCGCTGTTCATCCACACCGCACGTCACGCAGCTGGAGGAACGCGGTTGCGCTCGGCGTCGTCGTCGCACTCGCCGTGGGCTGCACCGAAGACGGAAGTGAAACGCTGGGACCCGCAGCATACGCCGACGCCGCGCTCGGGATGGAGACACTGGCCGGCGCGGCGCTCGAGGACGCGGGTCCTGGCACGTGTCCGGAAGGCTTCAGCCTCAGCACAGACGTGGGCTCGGCCGACGCCAACGGAAACGGGTGGGTCTGCCTCGCCGACGATTTCAGCGAGACCATCGATGACGAGATCGTGTCCGCGAGCACGAAGAAGCTGAAGGTGAACGGGCACGGCAACTTCACCGATGCGGGACAGGACGTCGAATTCCAGGACATCTCCTTCTCGTTCCACGCGATTCCGACGGGAAGCGGTGATGACGCGAAGGGTCAGTTCGAATTCCACGATCGCGCAAACGACCTTGAGGTTCACGGCGTGGTGGCGTGTCTGGCGGGCGACGCGACCGGCATGCGGATCCAGGGCGTCGTGACGCGCAGCGACGACAAAGGGCTGCCGGTCGGAACCGAAGTCATCTGGTTCGCGGAAGACAACGGCGAGCCCGGCGCGGGCGCCGACCGCATGACCCGGCCCTCCACGCTCGGAAAGAAGAGCAAGAAGGACAAGAAGAAGGGTGAGGCTTCCGACGAGACGCCGTGTTTCAAGAAGGCCGTCAAGAAGCCGTCGCCGTTCGTGATCACGGGCGGCAACATCCAGATCCACTGAGATCGGTCGCGAAACGAAAAACCTCCCCGCGTTCCGTCCGCGCGGGGAGGTTTCGTTTGGCGCAGGACACGCCAACTTGTACTCGAATCGGGGAGACAGGATTTGAACCTGCGACCCCTGCGTCCCGAACGCAGTGCTCTACCGGGCTGAGCTACTCCCCGAGTACAACCTTCCTGTCAGCGGACGGGGTGGGATTCGAACCCACGAGGGCTTTCACCCCACACGATTTCCAATCGTGCTCCTTAAGCCGCTCGGACACCCGTCCTTGGGAACCGCGGCGCGCCCGTCGTACGGAGAGGGTGGGATTCGAACCCACGCACGCCTTTCGGGCGTGACGGTTTAGCAAACCGTTGCCGTAACCACTTGGCTACCTCTCCAAACCGCCGAATTGCCCCTCCTGGGATCGAACCAGGACTCTCCTGATCCAGAGTCAGGCGTGTTGCCAATTACACCAAGGGGCAGTTTCACCCTTCCAAGCAAGCCGGACGCCCGGAGGCGGCCGGCCCTTCAACGACCTTGTGAAACCCACCGTTCCGAGCGCGATGGATCTCACTACGACGCGAAGCGGGAGACGGGGCTCGAACCCGCGACCCTCAGCTTGGGAAGCTGATGCTCTACCAACTGAGCTACTCCCGCACAGCCGGCCTGCATCGGCGTCCGTAACAGGCCACTGAGCCAGTTCCGCGCAGCCAGAGCCACCGGTCGGACTTGAACCGACGACCGCTCGATTACGAATCGAGTGCTCTACCACTGAGCTACGGTGGCGACATGGAGCTGAGGGGACTCGAACCCCTGGCCTCCTGGGTGCGATCCAGGCGCTCTCCCAACTGAGCTACAGCCCCGCGTTTCGCGGCGATGGGCGCGAGAGGACTCGAACCTCTGACCTCTACGATGTCAACGTAGCGCTCTAACCAACTGAGCTACGCGCCCATGGTGGTGGGGGAAGGATTCGAACCTTCGTAGGCTGTCGCCAGCAGATTTACAGTCTGCCCCGTTTGGCCGCTTCGGTACCCCACCAATCGAGTGCGCCCGGGAGGAGTCGAACCCCCAGCCTTTGGATCCGTAGTCCAACGCTCTGTCCAGTTGAGCTACGGGCGCATTGTGTACGGCATGCCCACGACAGGACTCGAACCTGTACGCCATTTCTGGCACTGGTCCCTCAAACCAGCCTGTCTACCAATTTCAGCACGTGGGCGTCGCGCCTTTTCAGGCGAGCCCGACGCCCGGAGGCGGCGGACCCTTCATGGCCTGGCGGACCCCCATTCATGGCGCGATGGGTCGCCGACCTGCACGAGATGGTGCTCGGAGAGGGACTCGAACCCTCACGAGGTTGCCCCCACAGGATCCTGAATCCTGCGCGTCTGCCAATTCCGCCATCCGAGCGATGGAGCTGAGGGGAGTCGAACCCCTGACCTCGTGAATGCCATTCACGCGCTCTCCCAACTGAGCTACAGCCCCAACCCGCGCGCTTCTCCGACGCGCGCTCCGCGGACCCGAATTTTCAATCAGCGGCACAGCGGGGCTGACGGGACTCGAACCCGCGACCTCCGGTGTGACAGACCGGCACTCTAACCGGCTGAGCTACAGCCCCTTTTCCATCCCGACACAGAGCGGGCGACCGGACTCGAACCGGCGACCTTCTGCATGGCAAGCAGACGCTCTACCAACTGAGCTACGCCCGCATGACCGCTCTGTACAACCCATGCCCCCACGGGGAATCGAACCCCGGTCTCCACCTTGAAAGAGTGGCGTCCTGGCCGTTAGACGATGGGGGCCAGTTCGGCCCTTCACTGCGAGCCCGACGCCCGGAGGCGGCGGGCCTTTCATCGCCCGGCCGAACCCACCTTTCCGAGCGCGATGGCGGCGGGCCATTCACGTTCGGCCGAACCCACCTTTTCCGGACGCGACTCAAGCTCGCGGCGGGGATTGAACCCGCGGCCTCTCCCTTACCAAGGGAGTGCTCTACCACTGAGCTACGCGAGCACCGTCCCCACTCCATACCCCCACGGGGAATCGAACCCCGGTCTTCTCGCTGAGAACCAGATATC
>CAYUIG010000074.1:0-9332 GCA_964444685.1 uncultured Gemmatimonadaceae bacterium
TACGGCGCGGAGTTCACGTACTCGACGCGCGGCCGCTGGGGCATGGAGGACTACGAGGACCTGATGAAGGCGGTCGACATCGTGGCGCAGCGCCCGGACGTGGACTCGACACGCATGGGTGTCACCGGCGGATCCTACGGCGGCTTCATGACCGCGTGGATCACCACGAAGACGGACCGCTTCAAGGCCGCGCAGACCGACCGCATGATCTCGAACTGGATGTCGTGGTGGGGCGCCTCCGATGCGCAGGGACTCACCGAGTTCGAGTTCTACGGCAAGCCGTGGGAGCGCTGGGACCTGTACGACGGGCTGTCGCCCATCAAGTTCGTGCAGAACGTGAAGACGCCCACCCTCATCGTGCAGTCCGAGGAAGACCACCGCACGCCGATGGCCGATGCCGAGCAGTGGTTCGCCTCGCTCGAGAAGCTGGGTGTGCCCGTCGAGTTCGTTCGCTATCCGCGCTCGAACCACGACCTGTCCCGCACGGGTGAGCCGTGGCTCCTGGTCGACCGCCTCGGCCGACTCCGCCAGTGGTTCTCGCACTGGCTCGGCGTGCAGGAGCCGGTGCGGGCGGACTCGCCTGATTCCGGTAACTGAGCTGTTCAGGAAGGGGAGCTTCGAATGAAGCTCCCCTTTCTCGTTATTCCGGGCGACATGAACTGACGAACGACGGGCGACGTACGACGGGCGACTTACACGGGCGACAAACGACGGGCGACGAACTCGGGAATCAGCGGGTGCCACCCCGCCTGTCCCCGCCGTGAGTCGCCCGTCGTGTTGTCGCCCGCCCCAGGTCGCCCGTCGTGTGTCGCCCGTCGTTCGTCAGTTCATGTCGCCCGTCGTTCGTCAGTTCATGTCGCCCGTAGTTCGTCGCCCGCATCATCCGGACAGCTCTATCCGCGCAAGCAACGGATGATGATCAGAGCCGAAGATGCGCGCGCCGGGCGTGGGATCTTCGAGACGTCGCACACGCACGGAGTGGATGCGGCCGGCGGGACGGAAGAGGATGTGGTCGAGCAGGAGGCGGAGCGGGCCGCGCCGGAGCGTGGTCCCCCAGCTGCCTTCGCGTTCGGCCAGATGCAGCCCGGCCTCGACGAGGGTGAGGATCGCGGGGTCGCGCAGGCCGAGCGGCGTGTTCAGGTCTCCGCCCACCAGCAGCGGGCGGTCGTGGTCGGCACCGAGACGAAGCGCGAGCGCGCGCGCCTGCACGACGCGGCCGTCCGCAAAGCGGCCGATGCGCCGGCCTTCCGGCTGTCCGCCGACATCGAGATGCGCGGATGCGAGTGGCAGCTCCGGCAGCGGCGCGAGTTCCGCGGCGACGACCACGCGCCGCTGCTTCACGTACGGCAGCAGGAACGCGTGCGATGATGCGAACGGCACGTTCGCGAGGATGGCGTTGCCGCGATCGCTGGCATGCACGCCGTTGCGCATCGAGGGCGCATAGCGGAGGCTGAGCGACAGCGAGCGCGCGGCGGCCACGATGTCTTCGGGCTCGCGCGGATGCAGCGCACCGCCGTGCCGCCGCGATTCGAGTCGTTCCGGCACGCTCGGATCCGCGCGATACGCCTCCTGCACGAGGATCACGAACGGGCGCGCCGGATCCGCACCCGCGCCGCCCCACTCGCCGCTGGCGAGACGCTGCACGACTTCGGTGAGCCGGCCCGCACCCACCGCCACGTTCCAGCTCAGTACATCGATGCCCGTGGGTTTCGTTGCTGTCGGTGCGACGAGGTCGAGTGCGACCGGACCCCCGACGTTGGCACGCCAGACCGCGAGCTCCGGATGCTGGAGCTCGTCGATCGGCGAGTCGAAGACGTCGGCGCGTGCGCTCAACGGTTCAGGCCGGCGGCCGCGCGTCCCGTATCCGTCCATGTCGGACGCTCGGGATCGGACGCCACCGCAGCCGTGAGATGGAATACGAGCCGGCCAACACGCGCGGCCTTGTCGTCGTCGATCGTGTCCGGCTCGTCCGACGGGCGGTGATAGTCGTCGTGCAGGCCGGTGGTGAAGAAGATGGCCGGCACGCCTTCGCGCGCGAAGTTGTAGTGGTCGCTGCGGAGGAACAGCCGCTCCTCCGGCACGGGATCGGGCATCACCGTGAGCCCGAGCGCCGGCTGCTCGCGCGCGATGCGCTGCACGAGCGGGCCGAGCGACGTGTAGTCGAGGCCGATCCCGATCACGCTGTCGGGCGCGTTGCGGCCCACCATGTCCATGTTGACGTTCGCCACGATGCTGTCGAGCGGCACGGGTGAGTTCGCGACGAAGTGGCGCGACCCGAACAGCCCCTTCTCCTCCCCGCTCACGGCGAGGAAGATCAGCGAGCGCGCGGGACGCACGCCCGCGGAGGCGAACGCCTCGGCCACCTCCATCATCACCGACGTGCCGGACGCGTCGTCGTCCGCGCCGTTGAAGATCGAGTCGCCGGTTTCATCGGGTGCACCCACACCGACGTGATCGAAGTGGGCGGAGAGCACGACGTAGGTGTTCGAGAGCACCGGGTCGCTGCCGCGCAGGATGCCGACCACGTTGGGCGGATGCGTCTCCGAAACCGCGCGTGCGGCCGTGATCGTCGCTGTGAGCTCACCGATGGCCGTGGGCGGCGACGCGCCCCCGTCACGCAGCGCGACGAGGTCCGCACCCGCCGCAGCGAACGCCGGCTCCGCCGATTCCCACGTCACCCCGGCGACGGGCACGGGGGCCATCTGCTGCACGAGCGCATCCGCGACCTGGCCGATCATCGTGCCATCGGTGCCCGGCTCGAGGATGAGCAGCACCGCGGCGGGCCGTGCCGCCATCGATGCCATCAGCGCGCCACCCACGGCCTCGCCGAACTCCGATGACTCGAGGCTGCCGGGCGCATGGAACGCGACGATCTTCCCGGTCGCGGATGCGTCGAGCGCCGACATGCCGACGCGTGCCGTGCCCGCGAAAACGACGGGGCCACGCACGGAATCGGCCGATGAGGGCAGCAGAAAGAAGTCGCGCTGATAGATCGGCTGCGCCACACCGACGCGGTCGCCGCCATCGAAGCGGAGCCGTGCCACGTTCATGCGCGCCGCCTCGTACGGCCAGCGCTGGATGAATGTGCCGGAGTCACCGCCCGGCTCGAGCCCGAGCCGCTCGAAGTCCGCGGCGATCCAGCGCGCGGCCTCTTCGAGCTCCGGACTCGGCGTATTCCGTCCGCGCATCTCGTCGCTGGCCAGATACGCGATGCGCCGGTCCACATCCGCGGCTGTGATCGTGGCCGCGGCGGCCGCGAGATCGGGCCCGGCCGCGGGTCCCGATGCGGGCGGCGCGCCCGCGCACGCAGCCGCGAGCAGTGGAACGAGAACGAACGGCGATCGACGCATGGCTCCTCCGACAGAGTGCAGGAATCGGGCGTATGTGCTACTCGCCACAGGACTTGTTGTTTCAGAACCGCAGGAAACCCTTGCCGCGCGCGCGGGGCCCGTCCCATACTCGGGCCTCCGTCACGACACGGCCAATTCAGGCATTCAACGGGATAGAAGCCGAAGGCGGCGAACGACCAGGGGCCCGGGCAGGGCCCCCTAGACCGAGGTGGACATGGAGATGCTGCAGCGCCTGTTCGAATCGTTCCTGGGTGCGATCGAGCGAGTCGTCGACGTCCTGAGCCCGATCATTTGGGAAACGGGCATCCCGGTGGGCGAGGAGAACATCCCGTTCGTCATCATCGCCCTGGTCGGGACCGGCCTGTTTCTCACGCTGCGCCTCGGCTTCATCCAGATCCGGCGGCTCGGCCACGGCTTCGGCGTCACGTCGGGCAAGTACGATGACCCCAACGAGCCCGGTGACGTATCGCACTTCCAGGCGCTCTCCACGGCGCTGTCCGCCACGGTCGGCATCGGCAACATCGCGGGCGTGGCCATCGCCATCCACTACGGCGGCCCCGGCGCGCTGTTCTGGATGTGGATGACTGCGTTCGTCGGCATGGCAACGAAGTACAGCGAGGTCGTGCTCGCGCAGACCTACCGCGTCGTCGAGTCGGAGGACCGCGATCCGGAGAAGTGGGAAGGTTCGGTTTCGGGCGGGCCGATGTACTACATCGAGAAGGGGCTCGGCGCGAAGTGGAAGCCGCTGGCCATCTTCTTCGCCGTGATGCTCGGCACCACCGCGTTCCTGACGGGCAACGGCATTCAGGCCAACACGCTGGCCGACCAGATGAACACGTCGTTCGGCGTGCCGCACTGGGCCAGCGGCCTGATCAGCGCCACCGTCGTCGCCGCGGTCATCCTCGGCGGCATCACGCGCATCGGCAAGGTGACCGCCGTGCTCGCGCCGCTCATGGCCGCGATCTACGTGACCGGCGGTGTGGCCGTCATTCTGATGAACGCCGGCGACATCTTCCCGACCTTCGGCCTGATCTTTCGCGAAGCGTTCAACCCGTCCGCGTCCATTGCCGGGACGGGCGTGGGCGCGATCCTGGTCACGATGATGTGGGGCGTGCGGCGCGGCCTCTTCTCCAATGAGGCCGGCCAGGGCTCCGCACCGATCGCGCACGCGGCAGCGAAGACAGACGAGCCGGTGTCCGAGGGCGTGGTCGCACTGCTCGAGCCGTTCATCGACACGATCATCATCTGCACGATCACCGGCTTCGTGATCGTGATGACGGGCGTGTGGGATGCCAAGCACCCGACCGACCTCGTGCTCACGAGCGGCGACATCTCGTACGTCCGCGATCTCGACGACGGCCGCATCGAGCGCGGCATTGCCGCCCCCGCCGAGCTGCGCGTCGAGAACGGGCTGCCCGTGGCCACCGGCGGCGAACCGCGCTTCGCGTGGCACGACGTGCGCGTCGACGAGTTCTTCGTCGACCGCGAGCAGACGGTTCCGTTCACCGGTGTGATCCGGCCCGCCGAGAGCGCGGCAATCGGTGACGACGGCACGCGCTACACCACGCTCTACGGCGACGCCGTGGAAACGGGGGCGCCGCTGACGAGCATGGCGTTCGAGAGAGGCTTCGGTCACATCAGCGCCATCGCGGGTGACTACATCGTCATCCTCGGCGTGCTCCTGTTCGCAATCTCCACCGCGATCTCGTGGAGCTACTACGGCGACCGGTGCGCGAACTACCTGTTCGGCAAGGCCGCGATCCGGCCCTACCGCATCGTGTACGTGATCATGCATTTCGTCGGCGCGGTCGCGCCGCTCGCCGCCCTCTGGGACCTCGGCGACGTCTTCCTCGGCATCGTCATCCTGCCGAACCTGCTCGCGCTCCTGCTCCTGTCGCCCACCATCGCGGCACAGACGAAGAGCTACTTCGAGCGCAAGCCCTGGATCGAGAACGCCGAGGTTCACCGGCGGGTCAAGGAGGCCGGGCAGTAGTGTCCGGAAAGGCGGACGCCGCGCAGGCCCGGCTTTCCGCAATGGAGTACCGGAGGATGGTGCTGTTCATGGCCATCCTCCCGGTACTCTGCTGGGCCCTCGTCCTGTGGGCCACCGTCGCAGGGATGCTCGCCGGGACGCTGATCGGCGCAGCCTTCGTCGCCACCGTCACCTGCTGCGGCATGCTCGCAATGCTTCACCGCCACCGGACCACCCTCGTCGATCCCGCCCAACCGCCACCCGAATGGCCCACCGTACTCGCGCTCACACTGCGCGACTACACGCTGCTAGCCATTGCCGGCCAGGTCCTATACTGGCTCATGCGGTAACAACCCGCCGTAAGTGCCCACCGTAAGTGCCCCGCCGTAAGTGCCCCGCCGTGAGTGCCCGCCGTAAGTGCCCGCCGTCAGTCGCCCGCCGTTGGTCGCCCGCCATAAGTCGCCCGCCCCCCGTCGCCCGCATCTCCTCCCGCCACCCCTCGCGCACCCGACACCCACCGGCCACATTCCAGCCCTCGAACAGAACCAGGCCGGAGGACCCATGCGCCGCGTACACGCGCGTCGAACCCTGCTCGCAGCCCTCGTCGCATTCCTGATCCCGGCGCTTGCCGGGGCGCAGGAGGCGGCGCCGGCCGAGAAATCTGACACGGCAAAGAAGAAGAACGAGACGCTGCCGCTCGAGGCCACACGCACGATGCGCGTGTCGACCGATGAAGGCACATGGATTTCGGTGGACGTGAGCCCGGACGGCCGGACGATCGTGTTCGACCTGCTCGGTGACCTCTACACGATCCCCATCGAGGGCGGCACGGCGAAGCCGCTGACGCAGGGAATGGCCTTCGACGGGCAGCCGCGCTTCAGTCCGGACGGGTCGAAGGTGCTCTTCGTGTCGGACCGGAGCGGCGGGGACAATCTCTGGACGATCGATGTCGCCACCGGCGACACGGCGCAGATCACGAAGGGGAACGGCAGCGCGTGGATTTCGCCGGACTGGGCGCCGGACGGGAAGTATGTGATCGCGTCGAAGGGTGAGACGCGCCTCGGCGTCGTGCGGCTCTGGATGGGTCACGTGGATGGCGGCAGCGGCGCGATGATCCACAAGCAACCGCAGACCCTGAAGACGGTGGGCGGCGCGGTGAGCCCGGACGGCCGCTGGATCTGGTACGCGCGCCGCAATGGCAGCTGGAACTACAACGCGGCACTGCCGCAGTATCAGCTCGGCGTGTACGACCGCGAGACGGGCACCGACTACGCGCGCACCTTCCGCTACGGTTCTGCGTTCCGCCCCACCCTCTCGCCCGACGGCCGCTGGCTCGTGTACGGCACGCGTCACGAAACGGAAACCGGCCTGCGCATCCGCGACCTCAATACCGGCGAGGAGCGCTGGCTCGCGTATCCGGTGCAGCGCGACGAGCAGGAGTCGATCGCCGATCGCGACGTGCTGCCCGGCATGGACTTCACGCCCGACTCGCGCGAGCTGGTGGTGTCGTACGGCGGCAGGATCTGGCGTGTGCCGGTGGATGGCGGCGCACCCGTCGCCGTTCCGTTCCGCGTCGAAACCGAAGTGCCGCTCGGGCCCGAGCTCGCGTTCGAGTATCCGGTGCACGACTCCGCGCAGTTCACCGTGAGCCAGATTCGCGACGCCGTTCCCTCACCCGACGGCCGGCGCCTCGCCTTCATCGCACTCGACCGTCTGCACGTGATGGACTGGCCAAACGGCACCCCGCGGCGGCTGACGGATGCGGAGGTCACGGAAGCGATGCCGGCGTGGTCGCGCGACGGCCAGTGGATCGCGTACGTGACGTGGGCGCCGGAGGGCGGCCAGGTCATGAAGGTGCGCGCGAGCGGCGGAGGCCCGGCGCCGGTATCGCGCCGCGCCGCGACGTGGCAGCAGCCGGCGTGGTCTCCCGATGGAACTCGCATCGTGGTCATGCGCGGGCCGGCGCGTGCCTTCCAGGAGGCGACGGGTCCGTTCGCGCCGGGTGCGGCGGATGACATCGTGTGGCTGCCTGCGAACGGCGGCGAGGCCACGCTGATCGCGCCGTCCGAGGGTCGCTCGACACCGCACTTCACCGAGAACTCCGACCGCATCCACCTGTTCCACGGGCAGCGCGGGCTGATCTCGGTGCGGTGGGATGGTACCGATGAGAAGTCGCATGTACGAGTCGTCGGGACCACGCTGCCGGGCGCGCAACAGCCGACGCCCGCGTCCGTCGTGATGATGGCACCGCGCGGCGACCAGGCACTCGCGCAGGTGAACAACGATCTCTACGTCGTCACGGTTCCGCGCATCGGCGGAGAGACACCGACGGTTTCGGTTGCGAACCCGCAGAGCGCGGCGTTCCCCGCGCGCAAACTCACCGTGATCGGCGGCGAGTTCCCCTCATGGAGCTCGGACGGGCGGCGCGTGCACTGGTCGATCGGCAACGCGCACCTCGTCTACGACCTCGACCGCGCGCAGGTATTCGAAGACAGCGTGAAGCAGGCGGCGGCCGACAGCGCGGACGCGCCTGCAGATTCGGCGCAGGCCCCTGCGGACTCCGCAGCGGCGGAGGACAGCACGGCCGAGGAGAAGACGTCCCGCTACGAACCTTTCGAGCGACGCGTGGTGGTCCGCGCCACGCGCGACATTCCGCGCGGCGTCGCCGTGCTGCGCGGCGCGCGCGTGATCACGATGCGCGGCGACGAGGTCATCGAGAACGCGGACGTGGTCGTGCGTGACAATCGCATCGCGGCGGTGGGCGCGCGCGGCAGCGTGCAGGTGCCCGACGGCGCGAACGTGATCGATGTGAGCGGCATGACGATCACGCCCGGCTTCGTGGACACGCATGCGCACATGTGGCCGACGTGGGGGATCCACAAGAACCAGGTGTGGATGTACCAGGCCAACCTCGCGTACGGGGTGACTACGACGCGTGATCCCCAGACCGCGACGACCGACGTGCTGACGTACGCGGACCTCGTCGAATCGGGTGACGTCGTCGGCCCGCGCGTGTACTCGACCGGACCGGGCGTCTTCGGCGACTACGTCGAGGAACCGATCCGCGACCTCGATCATGCGCGCGATATCATGAAGCGCTACAGCCGCTATTACGACACGAAGACGATCAAGATGTACATGGCGGGCAACCGCCAGCAGCGGCAGTGGGTGGCGATGGCCGCGAAGGAAGAAGGGCTCATGCCCACGGTCGAGGGCGGCCTGATGTTCAAGTACGACATGACGATCATCCAGGACGGCTACTCGGGCGTGGAGCACTCGCTGCCGATCTATCCGATCTACGGCGACGTCGTGCAGCTCGTGAACGAGTCCAGGACGACGTACACGCCGACGCTGCTCGTCGCGTACGGCGGGCCATTCGCGGAGAACTACTGGTACGAGACGGAGCGCGTGCACGACGACGAGAAGCTGGCACGCTTCACGCCGCACGAAGTGCTCGATCAGTCGTCACGCCGCCGCGCCGCCGGCTGGTTCATGGATGAGGAACACGTCTTCCGGAAGCACGCCGAGAGTGCGAACAAGATCCTGAACGCGGGCGGCCGCATCGGTGTCGGCAGCCACGGCCAGCTCCAGGGTCTCGGCTACCACTGGGAGCTGTGGTCGCTCCAGTCGGGCGGGATGGACGAATACGATGCCCTCCGCGCAGCCACCATCCTCGGGGCACAGGCGATCGGGTTGCAGAAGGACGTCGGCACCGTCGAGGCCGGCAAACTCGCGGACCTCGTGATCATGCGCGCGAATCCGCTCGAGAACATCCGTAACAGCAACACCATCCGCTACGTCATGAAGAACGGCCGCCTCTACGACGGCGACACGCTGGACGAGGTGTGGCCGCGGCAGAGGAAGCTGGAGACGGACTGGGTGGTGGCGGAGCCCGAAGCGACGAGCGCCGGCATCCGAGGGCACTGAGTCTGGGGTCTGGGGTCTGGGGTCTGGAGTCTGGTTTACGACGGGATGCGCACCCGCTGTAAACCAGATTCCAGACTCCAGAC
>CAYUIG010000074.1:9432-11029 GCA_964444685.1 uncultured Gemmatimonadaceae bacterium
GATCCAAACCGGCTCGCTCACGCGCGGCCGGCTCCTCCTGATACATCCGCTCGAGCGATGCGGCGATCCCCGGGTCGCCGCCGGTGAACTCCTCGATCAGAGCACGCCAGCGGGCGGCGAGCGCCTGCACGCGCTCGCTCTTCGGGTCGGTGCCCTTCTCCATCTCGGCGCGGACCTCGGCCATCAGGCGCGGCCACTCCTCCTGCACCTCCTCCATCCGCGCCGCGCCGACTTCCTTTCCGCGGCGATCGAGGTATTCGAGCTGTTCCTTCGAGTAGTATTTCTCGTACATCGTCGCCATCCCCATCGTCTGAAGGTGATCCTCGATGGTCACCGGCTGCGCCGAGGCCAGCTGCTCCAGCATGAACTCCAGCCGGTCTGCGAGCTTTTCGCGCGCGGCAATGTCCTCCCGCACGCGCTCGAGCTGGAGGCGGAGCACCCGATCCAGCGTGTACTGCGGCCGATCGAGACAATGCCGGATTTCGGCCAGCCCGAGCCCCAGTCGACGGAGTCCGACGATGCGGTGGAGCCGTTCGATGTCCGCCGCACCGTAGAGGCGGTATCCGCCGGGCTGCGGCCCGATGGCCTGAGCAGCCCGATGGCGTCCCAGTGGTGCAGGGTCCGGACAGTCAGCCCGGTCCGCTTCGCCAGCTCGCCGACCCGCAGCGATCCGGTTTCCTTCCCTTGTTTCGTGGCCACGGAGACAGGATAGTCCCTGACGCGGCGTGAGGGTCAAGAGCTGGCCCGGGGCGTGCCGGGGAAAGGTCGCACTCCACACGGGAGGGAGCGATGCGTTGGAGAGGCGGAAGGCGCAGCGGAAACGTGCAGGACCGGCGCGGCCGGGGCGCGGCAATGATCGGCGGTGGCGGCGGCCTCGTGCTGCTCGTCATCGCGCTGCTGCTGGGTGTGAATCCGGCCGATGTGCTGCAGAACGGCGGCTCACCGGCGGCGGTGCCTGCGGGTGGCGCGCCCGAGGATTCAATGGGTGTGTTCGTGGACGTCGTCCTCGGTACGACGGAAGACGCGTGGAACGCGCGCTTCGCGGAGGCGGGTCGCCGCTATGAGGAACCGACGCTCGTGCTGTTCACGGGCGCGGTCCAGTCGGCGTGCGGCTTCGCGCAGGCGGCCGTGGGCCCGTTCTACTGTCCGGCCGACCGCCAGCTCTACATCGACCTCTCCTTCTATCGCGACCTGCAGCAGCTCGGCGGCGCGGGCGACTTCGCGCAGGCGTACGTGATCGCGCACGAGGTCGGACATCACGTCCAGACGCTGCTGGGCATATCGGATCAGGTGCGCTCGCTCCAGTCGCGTTCGAGTGAAGGGGAGTCGAACGCACTGCAGGTGCGCATGGAGCTGCAGGCGGACTGCTTCGCAGGACTGTGGGCGCACGACGTCGAGCAGGCGGGCCTGCTCGAGGCCGGTGACCTGGACGAGGCACTGGAGGCGGCGGCCGCGATCGGCGACGACAGGCTGCAGCGTCGCGCGCAGGGATACGTGGTGCCGGAGAGCTTCACGCACGGAACGTCCGAGCAGCGTTCACAATGGTTCCATCGCGGTTACGACCTCGGCGATTTCTCTGCGTGCGACACGTTCGGCA
>CAYUIG010000075.1:0-10910 GCA_964444685.1 uncultured Gemmatimonadaceae bacterium
GCCCCATCGCCGACTCGTTCTTCACGATCACGACGATGATCATCGCGATCCCGACGGGCGTGAAGATCTTCAACTGGATCGCGACGATGTGGGGCGGGTCGCTGCGTTTCACCACGGCCATGATGTTCTGCGTCGGCGCCGTGGCCACCTTCACGATCGGCGGCGTGAGCGGCGTGATGCACGCGACGTCGCCGCACGACCTGCAGCAGACCGACACGTACTTCGTGGTGGCGCATTTCCACTACGTGCTGGTGGGCGGTCTGATCCTGGCCATCTTCGGCGGCATCTTCTACTGGTTCCCGAAGGTCACCGGCAGGTTCATGGACGAGAAGCTCGGGAAGTGGTTCTTCTGGTTGTACTTCATTGCGTTCAACCTGACGTTCATGCCGATGCACTGGACGGGTCTGCTCGGCATGCCGCGCCGGATCTTCACCTATTCGGCCGAGCTCAACCTCGAGACACTGAACATGCTCTCGACGGTGGGCGGACTGCTGCACATCCCGGCCGTGCTGCTGCTCGCGTGGAATCTGGTGCGCAGCATGAAGCGCGGCGCTCCGGCCGACTCGAACCCGTGGGGTGCGGCGTCGCTCGAATGGGCTACCACCTCGCCGCCGGCGGTGCACAACTTCAACACCATCCCGACGGTGCACAGCCGGGAGCCGCTCTGGACGGAGCGCGAGCAGGTGATCGCTGCGGCGCAGGGCCCGATCGAGCCCGACATGCACATGCCGCCGAACTCCCACTGGCCGATCTTCACAGCGGTCGGTGTGATCATGACCTTCATCCTGTTCATGGCACCGGCCTGGTGGGCACCGCTGGTGGGACTGGCATGGGCGTTCTACGGCGCGATGAGGTGGGCGTATGAGCCCATTCACTGAGATTCGGAGACTGGAGACTGGTTTACATCGGGGTCTCCCGCTTTCAACCAGACTCCAGACTCCGGACTCCCGACTCCCGACTCGAAGTTAACGGAGATGGCAGAAGCAACCACGGCACACGCGCACCCGAAGACGGCGACCGGGCTCGATACGCTCAAGCTCGGCTTCTGGGTGTTCATGGGATCGGAGACCCTGTTTTTCGGCTCCCTGATCTCGACCTACATGGTGTACAAGCACGAGAGCGTCGTCGGGCCGTACACCTCCGAGATCCTGAACATCCCGCTCACGTCGATCAGCACCTTCGTCCTGCTGATGAGCTCGCTGGCGATGGTGATCGCGCTCGACGCGGTGCAGCGGGGGAGCCGGAAGGGTGCGCTGATCTGGCTGGGCGCGGTGATCCTGCTGGGCGGCACCTTCCTCGGGTTCCAGGCGTACGAGTTCACGCACTTCTATCACGTCGGGCTGACGCTCCAGACGAACCTGTTCGGGTCGAGCTTCTTCATCCTGACCGGGTTCCACGGCGCGCACGTGACGATCGGCGTGATGTGGCTGGCGATCCTGTGGCTGTCGGCGCTGCGCGGGACACTGGGCCCGTCCAGGGCGCTGCAGGTCGAGATCGCCGGACTGTACTGGCACTTCGTCGACATCGTGTGGATCGTGATCTTCACCCTGATCTACCTGATCGAGTAGGAACATGGCGGACACGCAGGTACACGAAGCGCACGAGGGCGGGCACGCGTCGGTGAAGACGTACGTGCTGGTGGGTGCCATCCTCACGATCGTCACGGCGATCGAGGTGGCCATCTTCTACATCCCCGCCCTCGACCGCGTGCTGATTCCGGTTCTGCTCACGCTCTCGGCCGCGAAGTTCGCGATGGTCGTGATGTTCTACATGCACCTGAAGTTCGACCATCCGCTTTTCTCGCGGGTCTTCCTGGCTCCGATGTTCCTCGCCGTGCTCGTGGTCGTCGGCATGGTGCTGCTGTTCAAGTACCTGCCGCAGTTCTACCTGTACGGCGGCAGTCCCTGAGGTGTCACTGCTCCCGTTCCACCGGGTGCTGATTGCTTCGGCGATCGTATTCTGCGCCGGCTTCTCGTTCTGGGAGCTGGCGCGATACGCATCCACGGGCGGTACGACGGAGCTGGTCGTCGGGATCGTGTTCGCCGCCCTCGCGGGCGTGCTGATCGTGTACTTCCTGCACATGCGCCGCATCCTCGGCCTGCACGGCCGGCGGGGGGACGAATGAGCGTGCTCGATACCATCCGCGACCTGTACGGCTACAACCGGTGGGCGAACGAGCGCGTGCTGGAGGCCACGGCCGCGCTCGACGCCGAGCGCTTCACGCGCGACATGGGCAGCAGCTTCCCGTCGGTGCGCGACACGCTGATCCACGTCCTGTCCTCCGACTGGGTCTGGCTGGAGCGGTGGCACGGCCGCTCCCCGGCCGCGCGGCCGGCCGAGTGGGTGCTCGAGACGCACGCGCAGGTGGCCGAGCGCTGGCGGGCGATCCAGGACGAGCGGGAGGCGTTCATCGAAACGCTGTCACCCGCTTCACTCGAGACCATCATCGACTACCGGACCACCCGTGGCGAGCCGTACCGGGGTCCGCTCGAGCAGCTGCTGCGGCACGTGGTCAACCATTCCACGTATCATCGGGGTCAGATCACGACGATGCTCCGCCAGCTCGGTGCGACGCCCGCTTCGACGGACCTCGTCGCGTACCATCGCACGCTGGCCGCTCGCTGAGCGGGCCAGCCAGTTCATCGCCGTGTACGAAGCCGCGAGGAGGTAGCGTGTCCGCCTGTTTCGAGCGACCGGGACCGGACGAGTACAATCCGTATTTCGGGAAGTACATCGCGCGCGTGCCCGATGGCGACCTGGTGCAGATCCTCCAGAACCAGCTCGCCCAGACGCTGATGCTGCTGCGGCCGCTGTCGGAGGCGCAGGGCGGTTTCGCGTATGCGCCCGGCAAGTGGACGATCAAGGAAGTGATCGGCCACATGTCGGACGTGGAGCGCGTCATGGCGTACCGGGCGCTGCACTGCGCGCGTAACGACAGCGCACCCCTGCCGTCGTTCGACGAGAACGGGTGGATGCCGCCCGCGGGGTTCAATGACCGCACCATGCTCGGCCTCATGGACGAGCTGGCTGCCGTACGCGCCGCATCGGTCGCGTTGTTCGCGGGACTGCCGCAGGAGGCGTGGGTGCGCGCCTCGGTCGTGGGCGGCACGCGCACGAGCGTCCGCGCACTCGCCTGCATCATCGCCGGCCACGAGCTGCATCACCGCGACGGGCTGCGCCAGAACTACCTCGAGATCATCCCTGCGGTCTGACCGACCGGCCCGACCGAGAGCGAACCATGCATCAGGATCCAGCCGGCACTCGCATCCGTGTCCGTAGAAAGACGGCCGAGCGCATACCGGATCGGGGCCGGCGGCGCTGGGCGCGCTCGATGTTCTACGCGCACCTGTGGCTCGGCGTGCTCGCCACGGGCATCCTCCTGGTCATCGCGATCACGGGCGTCCTGCTGAACCACAAGCGCGGCCTGGGGTTGATGCCGGACGTGCCGAACGAGGCGGCCGGCGCGCTGGCCGAAGCGCTCCCGCTCGGTGATCTCGCCGCTGCTGCGGAAGCGGCGGTCCCGCCGGAAGTGGCAGCGGCCGGCATCGACAGAATGGATGTCCGCCCGGGCGATGGACTGATCAAGGTACGCTTCGACAACCGCGCCGTCACCGAAGCCACGGTGGACATCCACACCGGCCGCGTGCTGCACGTCGGCGAACGGAACGACGTGTTCCTCGAGAAGCTGCACTCCGGCGAAATCTTCGGCGACCTCTGGATCCTGCTGAGCGACGCGGGCGCCGTATTGCTCTTGATCGTGCTCGTGAGCGGCTACTGGCTCTGGCTGTACCCGAAGCGAAGGGCATGACCGCGTCGCACATCGCGCTCCTGCTCGGGCTGTTCGTCGCTCCGGCGATCCTCCTCTACTCCGGCCACCACCTGCGCGACCGGAGCCCGCGCGGCAAGCGCAGGTTCTGGGGCGGCGTCGTCGGCCACATCGCGGGCATGCTCGTTGCCGCGGCTGCCATGATGGGCCCGCCCGTCTGGTGGGAGGGCGGCGGCGCGTTCCGCGAGTTCGCGGTTTACTGGTCCATGCTCATCGGATTCCTTGCCGGAAAGCTGATCGGCTGGGCGCTGCCGCCCCGGGAATCGTTGCCGGAGAACCGGCCCGCAGCGTAGTTTGGAAGGACCTCCCCGGACGAACCCATCGTCCGATCATGCTCAGATACCTCACGATCCTGGCCGTCCTTGCCGCGTGCGCGGACGCATCCGGCCCGGAACCCTCGGGGGACGCGTCGCCTGAACCGGGACTCGGCCCCAACGTCAGCCTCGAAGGGCGACGGTCGTTCCCGGCGGACAACCCGTGGAACACCGACGTCTCCAACGAGCCGGCGGATCCCAACTCGGCCACGCTGATCGCGGCGTGCGGGCTCAAGAAGCTGCATCCGGACTTCGGCACCGTGTGGAACGGCGCGCCGAACGGGATTCCGTACGTCGTAGTGGACGGAGCGCAGGCGCGCGTCCCGGTCTCGTTCTACTACGATGACGAAAGCGACCCGGGCCCGTATCCGATCCCGCCCGACGCACCGATCGAGGGCGGCCCGAACGCTTCCGGCGATCGGCACGTGATAGTCATCGACCGCGATGCGTGGAAGCTGTACGAGCTTTACGACGCGCGGCCGGTGGACGGCGGCGCGCGCTGGGAAGCCGGCTCGGGCGCGGTGTTCGACCTGAGCTCGAACGACCTGCGCCCCGCGGGCTGGACGTCCGCGGATGCGGCGGGACTGCCGATCTTCCCGGGGCTCGTCCGCTACGACGAGGCGGTGGAGCAGGGTGAGATCCGGCACGCGCTGCGCTTCACCTGCCCGCAGACGCGCCGCGCCTACGTGTGGCCGGCGCGCCACTGGGCGAGCAGCCGGACCGATCCCAACCTGCCGCCGATGGGCATGCGCGTGCGACTGCGCGCAGACTTCGACATCTCCGGCTTCCCGGCCGAGGTGCAGGTGATCCTCACCGCACTCAAGCGCTACGGGATGTTCCTTGCCGACAACGGCTCGGGCTGGTTCATCAGCGGCGCACCGGATCCGCGCTGGAGCGACGAGAACCTCAATGCGCTGAAGACCGTGCCTTCATCGGCTTTCGAAGTGGTGCGCATGGGTGCCATCGTTACCCCATGAGCGGCTGGCCCGGATGCTGCGCCGGCCGCACGTCACACACGCGGAGGGGAAGATGGCGCGAAAGAAGGGCAACCAGATCGTCGACGAGCTGACGGTGGCCTACTGGATGGAGATCGAGACGGTGATGAACTACATCGCCAACTCGACCAACCTGGACGGGCTGCGCGCGCAGGAGATCCGCGAGTCACTGGCCGAGGACATCCAGGAGGAGCTGGGTCACGCACAGCGGCTGGGCGCGCGGATCCGTGAGCTGGGCGGCACAGTGCCCGGCAGCATGGACTTCGAGGCCTCGCAGAAGGGACTCCAGCCGCCCGCCGACTCGACCGACATGGTGGCCGTCATCCGCGGCGTGATCGCCGCCGAAGACGCCGCCATCACGCAGTACCGCAAGCTGATCGAGCTGTGCGAAGGCGAGGACTGGGTGACGCAGGACCTGTGCATCGCCGCGCTCGCCGACGAGGAAACGCACCGGCGCGACTTCCAGGGATTCCTGAAGGAGTTCGAGCGGAAGAAGTGATGCCTCTTGCCTCGAACCCGCCGGTGCAGAAGCATCAGGCGTGTCCGAGGCGAGGATCGCGATCGAGCTGGGGAGCCGGCTGTGGGGCGGTGCGGAGCGCGAACTCGCGCGCATCGGCGCCGCCCTCGCCGCGCGCGGCCACACCGTTCGTTTCTATTGCAACCCGGAACACAACGGGGAGCTCGGCCGGCGCGGACTCGACGCGGAGCTGCATCATCTCGGAGGCGACGCCGCACTGCATCACGCCCTCGCCTTCGCGCGCGCCCTGCGCGGATTCCGGCCGGACGCGCTGCTGATCGGCACCTTTCGCAAGCTGTGGCTCGCGACGCTCGCCGCGCGCTTTGCGCGTGTGCCGCGGGTGATCGCACGCGTCGGGCTCGAAACGGACGTGCCCCGCAACCTGAAATACCGGATCGCGCTGAAGCGGATCGATGGCATCGTCGTCAACGCCGATGCCATGCGATCCGCATTCGAGGGGACGGTGCCGGTCACGACCATCTACAACCTGCACGAACCGCTGCCGCCCGCGGATCCATTGCGCGTGCGTGAGGAGCTGGGCATCGGTGACGCGCCGACGGTCGGGACCGTGGCGCGGCTCGCGGCGCAGAAGCGGATCGACCGCCTGATCGACGCCGTGGCCCCGCTCGAGGGCGTGCAGCTGATCGTGGCCGGTGATGGACCGGAGCGCGATCGCCTGCGCGCGCGCGCCGCGGAGCTGCAGCTCTCGCGCGTGCACCTGCTCGGTCATCGCGACGACGTTGCTTCCGTCCTCGCTGCACTCGATGTGTTCGTCGTCGCGTCCGACCGCGAAGGGATGAGCAGTGCCATGATCGAGGCATTGAGCGCAGGTGTGCCCGTCGTGAGCACGCCCGTGAGCGGGGCGGCCGAGGCACTCGCGCCGCTCGGGAATGATCAGGCACCCGGGATCGTGCTCGACGACTTCGAGGCGGCGAGCCTGCGCGCCGCAATCGCGCGGCTGCTCGGCGATCCATCGCTGCGCGCGCGCATGGGAGACGCCGCACGGCGCGTCGCGCGCGAACGGTTCGGGGCCGCGCGCTCCATCGACGCCTGGGAATCCCTCCTTGTGAACTGATGGCCGACTTCCTGTTCTCGACGCGGAGACGCGCACCGGGCGAGCTGATCGCAGAGCTTCGCGCGTGGCTGGAGCCTGTCACGGTGCGCACGTTCGAGCGGCACGGGGACTGGGGGTCGCTGGCATGGGTGGAGGGCGCGCACGACGCGGACGTCGTCCGCGACGATGGAGATCGGCTGACGGTGCTGATCGGCGATCCGCTCGCCTGCGAGTCGGGCGCGCGCGTCGCCGTGCATGCGCCGGGTGTACGGGCGCGGGTGCACGAGTCCGTCGGCGCCGACCGTGGCCTGCGTGACTGGCGGCTTCAACTCGATGGACACTTCGCGCTGCTCGAGGTGCGCGCCGATGGCGGCCGCATCGTTACCGATCCGTTCGCGTTCGTGCCCGTTTTCCGCGCGCGCGATGCGTCAGGTGCGTTCGTTGCCGGTACACACGTCGACGCCGTGGCGGCCGCTGCGGACTGTTCGCTGGACCCCGTGTCGTTGGCCGATGTCGTGGCGAATCTCACGTGCACGTTCCCGTGGACGGTGTACGCGGGGGTCGAGCAGTGCGAGCCGGGCGCGGAGCTGCGCTCCGGCCGTGAAGGTGAGGCGGTCGCATCGCAGGTGTACTGGGAGCCGCGGGAGACATCGGCGTTCCGCCGCATCGAGGACGCCGCCTCGGCACTGCGTGACGCAGTGCGCGCCGATGTCGAGAGTGCCTGCGCATCCGGTGCCTGCGCGCTGCTGCTGAGTGGCGGCGAGGACTCGCGTGTGGTGCTGAGTGCGGTGCCGGCCGGTGCGGACGTGCTGCCCGTGACGTACGCCGAGCGGGAGACGCGCGAAGTGCGCACAGCGCGGCGTGTGGCGCGCGCCTGCGGGCGACGGCTCGCCGTCGGCTGGCGCAGCGGCGCGCACTATTCCGAGAACTTCGATGCGGTGGCGGCGCTGCTGGGTTCGCATCATCTCGTCATCGATGTACACGGGCACGGCCTGCATCGCGCGCTAGGACTCGATAGCATGCACTACGTGCTGGGCGGGCTCTCATCCGATTCGCTGCTCAAGGGCGCGTACGCGGACGGACCCGCACTGCACACGGCGCGGCCGGAGGGAATATCGCCGGCACTGCTGGAGGAAGTCGAGCGGCGCAGGACGCGACATCACGCGCGGCTCCAGGAGTTGCGGCCGCAATCGGCGGGCGAGTGGATGAGCCTCTGGCCGATGTCTATGCGGAAGCACGGCGGCAACGTGGACGGCAACCGGCGGCTCTTCCGCAGCCACGAGGTTTTCCATTCCACACGTGTGCTGGAAATCGCGGCCGCGGCGCCCTCCGAGTGGAAGCAGCATCGAAAGCTCTTCCACAGGGCGATGCGGCCGCTGCTCCGTTCTACCTGGTACGTTCCGCATGCGCGCTACGGCCTCCCGTGGCTCGGCCGAACGGGCAACATCTTCGCCACGCCCGCGGTCTATGCGCTTCGCACCGTCCGTGCGTTGCTGACGGGTTCGATCGGGAAGCGGCAGTCGCCGTGGCCGAAGTGGCGCGCGGTCGCCGACCACGCGCGCATCGCCCGCGAGGTCGAGCGCGTTTCGAGCGGCGAGTCGGCGCTGCACGAGATCCTCGGCGGACGCGAGCTCGCGGACGCGGTGGCGCACTGGCGGCCGCTGCGGCGGATCGTCCTGGCACAGCTCGCCATCACGACCCCGCGGACGCCGGTGATTGCGTCTTCGGACCGGCGCGAGGTACGATAGCCGGAAAGGAGGGCGCATGCGCAGGACGCTGAAGCAGGTGGGCGTACTGTTCGCGGTGCTGCTCGTGGCCGCGTTCGTGGTGTTCCTCATCAACCAGACGGCCGCGCTCGTCACACTCGCGGAGCGCGTCCATCCGTTCGCCGGCGACGTCGCCCTCTGGAGCCTCATCGCGCTGTACGGCTTCTGCATCCTGGTCCCGCTCTTCCTGCTGCTGCGTCTGCCGCCGCCGCTGAAGCCGCCCGCCCTCCAGGCAGGTCCCGAGTTCGACCGGTTCCGCGAGCGGCTCGCGAAGCGACTGCGCCGCAATCCGCACCTCTCCGGCCGGGACATGACAGCGCCGAGCCTCGAGGACATCGAGTCGGCGCTCACGCAGCTCGATGCGAAGGCGGACGAGCTCACGCGCGCCGCGGCGAAGCAGGTGTTCCTCACCACCGCAGTGTCGCAGAACGGCAGCCTCGATGCAGTCGTCGTGCTCGCCGCGCAGTCGAAGCTCGTGCTCGAGATCGCACGCGTGTACTACCAGCGGCCCACGCTCCGCGACATGACGTACCTCTACGGCAACGTGGCCGCGACGGCGTTCCTCACCAGCGAGCTCGAGGATGTGGATCTCTCAGAGCAGATCCAGCCGATCCTCGCGAGCCTGCTCGGCAGTGCGGCCGGTGCGATTCCGGGACTGCAGACCGTGACGGCGCTGCTCGTGAACTCCGTGACTACCGGTGCGGCGAACGCATTCCTCACGCTGCGCGTCGGTGTCGTCACGCGGCAGTACTGCCGTGCGGTGGCACGGCCGGAGCGGCGCGGCGTGCGGCGCACGGCGGTCGCGCAGGCCACGCGCATGCTGGGCGGCATCGTGACCGAAGGTGCGGCGCAGGTGTCCGCCGCCGTATGGGATGCATCGCGCCGGAAGATCGGTGGTGCGGCGGCCGGCATCACCGGCCGCGTGCGTGGGATGGGCAGCGCGGTCGTGGACCGCATGCGGCCCCGTCGCCCGGGCGAGGGTCCGGAGCCGGAGGCGCCGTGACGCGGAACCCGAACGTGTCGGAGCCGTAGGAGATTCCAATGCGACGCTGCCTTCCGCTCCTTCCGGTCCTCGCCTCCGTCCTCGCGGCGGCCTCACCCCTCCGCGCGCAGCAGGAGATCGCGCCGGGTCTGTTCGTCCTGTCCGCCGCCAGCGGCAACGCGGTCGTGTACGTGGCTCCCGAGGGATCCTTCGTCGTGGCGCCTCCGTCCGAGGATCTGATGGCCGCGATCACGACGTTCGTGCGCACGCGGCCGGCGCCGCCCGTGCGCTGGGCGATCGTGATTTCCGCACGCGATGCACTGGAGAAGGGCGACGGCGGCTGGGGCGGCCGCGGCGTGAACGCGGTGGCGCACGAGAGCATCCGCTACGGGATGCAGGGGCTCACGCAGCGACAGGCGACGGCAGGCCATCACGGCGGCAGCCTGCCGGATAATTTCCCCGCGGTCGGATTCTCCGAAGTCATCCAGATCGCGTTCGGCGGCGAGGAGATCCATGCGGTGCATCACCCGGGCTTCAGCGACGCGGACGCGAGCATCCACTTCGAGCACGCCAGCTCGATGTACTTCGGCGGGCTGTTCACGAACGACGGATATCCCGACATCGACATCGAGCGCGGCGGCTCCATCGATCTGCTGATCGAGAACGCATCGCTGTTCCTGAGTCTGTTCGGCGGCGCGCCGCACCAGATCGAGCCGATCGTGCCCGGCCGCGGGCCCGTTGCGACGCTCGAGGATCTGCGCGTCTATCGCGACATGCTCCAGGCCGTGCGTGAGCGCGTGGCGGCGCTGATTGCGGAGGGCAGGTCGATCGAGGAAGCCGTGGCCGCGAAGCCGACGGCATCGTACGATGCGCGCTGGGGATCGGGCCCGATCACACCCGATGAATTCACGAGGCTCATCTATCGTTCGCTCGCGCGACAGTAGCCATGGTTCGTGTCCATCTCTTTCTGTATACGCTGTGGATCGGCGCAGCTGCGTACGTCTATCCGCGCCTGCCGGAGCGGTATCCCATCCACTTCGGCGCCGACGGCACGCCCGACAGCTGGGTGGAGCGCTCGCTCGTCACGTGGTTCATGCTGCCGGGCATCGCGCTGCTGACGTGGCTGTTCCTGTACTGGACGATCCGCGCCACGCGCAACGCGCCGCACTGGTGGAACGTGCCGGAGAAGAAGCGGTTCCTCGCGCTGAGTGAGGCAGCGCGCGCGCCGATCATCGAGCGACTGATCGGCTTCATCGACTGGGTCGCGATCGGCATCACGCTGCTGTTCATGGGGCTGCACGCCGGCATGTACGCCGCGGCATTCACGGAAACGCAGAAGCTGCCGTTGTCCACGCTCGGGCTGATTCTGGTATTCGTCGTATTCACGATGGGCGGCGCGTTGGTGATGAACAGGCGGATCCGCCAGGAAATCCTTGCCGCCCATGCCGAAGAATAG
>CAYUIG010000076.1:0-10745 GCA_964444685.1 uncultured Gemmatimonadaceae bacterium
GAGGAAGGTCGGCGGCTCGGCGAGTTTGCCCGCCGTCCGTTCGATCTGGGTGAGCATCAGGACGAGAGTGGCGGCGGCGACCGGCAGGGTGGCGTGGCGGACCCTCGACCAGCGGTGGTCGGCTGCGGCAGCGATGCTGATCAGGGAGAGGGCAATGACGGGATACCAGTGGTATCCCCAACCCTTCCGCTGCGCCACCACGGACAGGAACATCGCGACCGTGGCGATCGCGAGCGGCTGGACGAGGTCGGCGGCGGCCGATCGGCGAACGGCGAAAGCCGCGCCGATCGCGGCGAGCGGGAGCAGCGTTCTCGGATCGAAGACGAGGTCGAAGAGTGCGCGCGGGTAGTACTCGGGATAGAGCACCATCAGCCACGGCAGGAGCTCGAAGAACTCGGGTGTGATGAGGGCCGTAGCGATGACGTAGGCAGCGAACAGCGAGCCGATGAGGGTGCTTTCGATCCTGATGAGGCTGCGCAGGCCGTTGCGCCGTGCGAGCCATGCTTCGACGCCGAGCCAGACCAGCGCGTAGTATGGCTTCATCGCGAGTCCGAGCGCCGCAGCCGTGCCCGCGAAAACGCGCAGGCCGCGCGGCAGCGTTTCCCGGCGCCCGGTCCGCGCCGCCCCGAAGAGATAGGGCAGAGCGAGAAGCACGGCGATGTGTTCTCCCTGTCCGTAGAAGTGACTGGCGATCGGAAAGATTGCGACGAGGATGACGGTGAAAAGGAAGGGCGAACGCGGACCGATGCGCCACGTCGCGAACAGGCTGACGGCGGCGGTGATGAGGATCGCAGTCGGGAACAGGTCGATGCCCTCGATCCCGAGCGCTCTCGCGATGCCTTCGAGGATGACGGCGAGCCACGTGAACAGCGGCGGGTGCATGTCTCCGGCACCGGCATCGACGTACAGGCGGGCGCCATCGAGGACGCGTCCTGCAAGGTCGAACTGGTACGCATGATCGGAGACCGGCGGCAGACCGACGGCGAAAAGGCCGCAGCCAGCGAAAACGAATGCCGGTGCGATCGGTCCGGCCAGGAACCGTCCTTTGTCGTGCGCCATTGCGAAACAGTGGTTTCAGGGGAGACCATGATGGCCTCGTCGTTGCCTGAAACGGAAGGATTTTGTGTCGTACCGCGCGCGCGTACGAGGAACAAACGACGAAACGGGGCTGGTATAAGCTTTGCCCCACGCAGTTTCCCGGAGCGCGCAGCGCTCCTGTCCCGCAGCCATGCGCAGGGGAGGTCGGGATGTCGATGACGGGAGGCCGCCAGGTACTCTCCCTGACGGTGTTGGCGGTGCTCGCGGCAGCGGCGGCGCCGGTGGAAGCGCAGTACTTCGGACGCCAGAAGGTCCAGTACGACGATTTCGACTGGCGGGTGCTGACGACCCCCCACTTCGAAGTTCATTTCTATCCCGAGGAAGAAGAAGTCACGGGGGATGCGGCGCGGATGTCGGAGCGCTGGTACGACCGATTGTCGCGGGCCTTCCAGCACGAGTTCGACACGAAGCCGCTGATCTTCTACGCCGACCATCCGGACTTCCAGCAGACGAACGTCATCGGCGGGATGCTGACGGAAGGCACGGGCGGTGTGACGGAGGCGCTGCGGAACCGTGTGATCATGCCGTTCACCGGGGTCTACCGCGACAACGACCACGTGATCGGGCACGAGCTGGTGCACGTGTTCCAGTATGACATTGCGCAGTCGCCGGGCGGCGGCGGTCTGGCGGGAATGAGCCGGCTGCCGGACTGGCTGGTGGAGGGGATGGCGGAGTATCTGTCGCTCGGCCGCGAGGACCCGAACACGGCGATGTGGCTGCGGGACGCGGCGCTGCGCGGGGAGCTGCCGACGCTCGCACAGCTCGGGCGCGATCCGCGCTTCTTCCCATACCGGTATGGCCAGGCGCTGTGGGCGTTCATCGCCGGGCGCTGGGGCGACCGCGCGGTACCGGAGCTCTACCGCTTCGCGACGCGCGCGGGCCTCGAGGTCGCGCTGCAGCGCGTGCTGGGGGTGACCGGCGAGCAGCTTTCGCAGGACTGGATCACGTCGATCCGCGCCACCTATCTCCCGCTGCTGGAAGGCCGGCAGCGGCCCGAGGATGCGGGCGCACCGATTCTGTACGACGACGAGATCGGCGCGATGCACCTCGCGCCAGCGGTGAGCCCGGATGGGCGCTTCGTCGCATTCTACGGCCGGCGCGAGATCTTCACGGTGGACCTGCTGCTGGCGGATGCGCAGACGGGCCGGATCCTGGAGACGCTGACGAGCCCGAACCGCGACTCGCACTTCGACGCGCTGAGCTTCATTCAGGGCGCGGGGAGCTGGTCGCCGGATGGTCGCAAGTTCGCGTTCGTCGTGTTCGAGCAGGGCGACAACCGGCTGGCGATCCTCGACGTCGGGTCGCAGGACGTCGAACGGCGGATCGAGGTGGCGGGCGTCGGCGGGATCTCGACGCCGGCGTGGTCGCCGGATGGACGCACGATCGCGTTCTCGGGGTCGAAGGGCGGGATCAGCGACCTCTTCCTGTACGACATCGAGTCGGGTGAGGTCCGCCAGATCACGGATGACAAGTACGCCGAGGTGCACCCGACGTGGTCGCCGGACGGCCGCACGATCGCGTTCGCGACGGACCGCGGGCCGGACACCGACCTGGATCGGCTGGTCTTCGGCGAGATGAACCTGGCGCTGATCGACGTCGCCACGGGATCGGTCCGGTTGCTGGAGATCTTCCCGCAGACGCGACACATCAACCCGCAGTTCTCGCCGGACGGTCAGAGCCTGTACTTCATCGCGGGCAAGGACGGCTTCAGCGACATCTTCCGCCTCTCGCTCGCGGACAACTCGCTGTACCGGGTGACGCAGATCGCGACGGGCGTGAGCGGGATCACTGCGCTCTCGCCAGCGATGTCGGTGTCGTCGCAGGACGGCCGGATGATGTTCTCGGTGTTCGAGAACTCGGGCCACAACATCTACGCGATCGACTGCTCGCAACCCTGCGGCACGCCGGAGCCGCGCACGGTCGCGGAGCTGGCGCCCGCGGGACTGCTGCCGCCGGTTGAAGCTGCGCAGGGCGGACTCGTGAGCGACTACCTGGCCGATCCGGACCGCGGCCTGCCGGCCGCGAGCGTCGCGTACGAAGTGAGCGGCTACGATGCGTCGCTCGGGCTGGACTACATCGGACCGCCGTCCTTCGGCGTCAGCGTGGGCGGACCGTTCGGCACGGGGCTGTACGGCGGCGTTTCGTTCTTCTTCGGCGACATGCTGGGCGACCAGTTCCTGGGCGCGGCCGTGCAGGCGCAGGGCAGCTTCAAGGACGTGGGCGGCCAGGTGCTGTACCAGAACTCGCGCAATCGCCTGAACTGGGGCGGGACGGTCGCACACATCCCCTACCTGACCGGCTTCGCGCGCGGGTTCGAGAATGCGACGACGATCCGTATCGAGCAGCATCTGCAGCGTATCTTCGTGGATCAGGCGGCGCTCTTCACGAAGTATCCGCTCTCCACGACGCGGCGCTTCGAGCTGTCGGGCGGCTTCACGCGCTACAGCTTCGACACCGAGATCCAGACGTGGGAGTTCGACAGGTTCACGGGGCGGATCATCGGGGACGTCGAGATCACCGAAGGTCCGGAAGAGGATCCGCTCAACATGTTCGAGGGCGCGGTCGCGTACGTGGGCGACAACTCGTTCTTCGGCTTCACATCGCCGATCTCGGGATCGCGCTTCCGTTTCGAGGTGGCGCCGACCATCGGTTCGATCAACTACCGCACGCTGCTGCTCGACTACCGCCGCTACAAGCTGATGAACCCGGTGACGCTCGCGTTCCGGGCCATGCACTACGGGCGCTACGGCGGCGACGCCGAGGACCGGCGGCTCTCACGGCTGTACCTCGGCTACGAGTCGCTGATCCGCGGCTACGCGCAGGAGTCGATCGACTTCGTCGAGTGCGTGCCCGAGGTGGGCAACGAAGAGCAGAACAGCTGCCCGGTGTTCGACCGCCTGGTGGGCAGCCGGCTGGCGATCGCCAACGTCGAGCTGCGACTGCCGCTCATCGGCACCGCGGGCTACGGCCTGATCGACTTCCCGTTCCTGCCGACCGAGATCGCACCGTTCTTCGATGCGGGACTGGCATGGACGCAGGGCGAAAGCCCCGAGCTTCGCTTCGACCGCAACACCGCCGAGCGCGTGCCCGTGTTCAGCACGGGAATCGCCGCGCGCATGAACCTCATGGGCGTGCTGATCCTCGAGACGTACTGGGCGTATCCGTTCCAGCGCCCGGGCAAGGGAGGACACTGGGGCTTCAACATCGCTCCGGGATGGTGAGTCTTCTCACCTGCTGATGTCGAACGGGTGGGCGTCGACGCGCCCACCCGTTTTGCATCGGTTCAGTTGGCGCGAACCGTTCGGCCTTCCGCCCACGCCCGCAGCGACGCGACACGTTCGGCCATCACGCGCGACAGCGGACTGGTCGATGCGATCTCGGACAGCACCGCATCCGTCGTGAGATCGTCGCCCGCGGCAAAGACGGTGTACAGTGCGGACACGATCGCCTGCTCGATCTCGGCGCCGCTGAAGCCGTCGGTGGCTGCGGCGAGAACATCGAGGTCGAACGCCGCGGGGTCGCGCTGGCGACGTCGCAGATGGATTTCGAGGATGGCTCGGCGGGCGCCGGCATCGGGCAGGTCGACGAAGAAGATCTCGTCGAAGCGGCCCTTGCGCAGGAACTCGGCGGGGAGGCGCGCGACGTCGTTGGCCGTAGCCACCACGAAGACATCACCGTTGCGCTCCTGCAGCCACGACAGGAAGCTGCCGAGCACACGCTGCGACACGCCGCCGTCGTTGTCATCGGAAGCGAACGCCTTCTCGAGTTCGTCGATCCACAACACGACGGGCGCCACGCGTTCCGCGGTTTCCATCGCACGGCGGAAATTCGCTTCGGTCTCGCCGATGTACTTGTTGTAGAGTGCTCCGGGATCGAGTCGCAGGAGGGGCAGCCCCCACTCGGTGGCGACGGCCTTTGCGCACAGACTCTTGCCGCAGCCCGGCACGCCGACGAGCAGCAGGCCGCGCGGAAAAGTGAGTCCGAACTCCGCGGCCCGTTCCGGCTGCGTAATGATGCCGCGTCGCCGTGAGAGCCACTCCTTGAGACCCGCGAGGTCGGCGACCTCGGCCATGCTCTCCTCGCGCGGATAGTACTCGAGCACACCTTCGCGCTCGACGATCTCCTTCTTCGCGGCGAGGATGTGCTCGATGTCGCCCGCATCGAGGCGGCCGTCCTCCACGATGGCGCGCGTGAGCACCTTCTCCGCCTCGAGCATGGTGAGGCCCTGGAGCCCGGCGAGCAGCCGGTCCTGCTCCTCCTGCGTCATCTCCTGCTGAACGCGCTGGCTGCGCGACAGGTCGCGTACCACGTGCGCGAGAAGATCGCGGAACTCATCGAGTCCGGGCGCGGGCAGACGCACGGATGCCGAGAGCCGGCGAAGCCCCTCGGGCAGTTCGAGTGCTGCGCCGCTCACCAGCAGCGCACCCTCCCGCTCGCCGAATTCGCCCGCGAGCTCGCGCAGCCGCTCACCGAGTGCCGCGTCCTGGAGCAGCGGTGCGAAGCCGGAAAGGTGATACAGTGCGGGGATGCGCGAGGAGCCGATGTGCGCGAGCGCCTGCGACGGATCCGGCGTGCCGTACACGGCGTTGTCCTGACCGTCGCGCCGCAGTCCGCGCGACCGCGTCCACGTGAATACGGGCAGCATCAGGCGGTCGCCGAGAAGGCGGATGAGTGTAGCTGCGCGCTCCTCCTCCACCGTGTCCAGCACGACGAGGCCGTAGCGCGAACGGATCAGCAGCTCGAGATCCTTCAGCGGATCGGACATGGCGACATAATCTAAGGGATGAGTCGGGAGTCGCGAGTCGGCAGCCGGGAGCTGGGAAACTCGGGTTGGCGCGCGGGATTCCTCGACTCTCGACTCTCGACTCAGCTCCTCGGCAGCCTCACCGTAAACGTGCTGCCTGCACCCGGCCTGCTGCGCACGGTGAGCCGGCCGCCGAGCAGCTCCGCAAGCTTGCGCGCCACGCCGAGCCCGAGGCCCGTGCCGCCGTACCGGCGCGTCGAGGTCTGCTCGACCTGCCAGAACGGATCGAAGATCTGCTCGAGGTGATTGTCGCCGATGCCGATGCCGGTGTCCGCGATGTGCAGCAGCACCTCGTTCGCCTCCGGCTGGAGCGTGACGATCACGCCGCCGCGGTCGGTGAATTTCAAGGCATTCGAGAGCAGGTTCGAAAGGATCTGACGCAGCTTCCAGCCGTCGGTGTTGAGGATGACCGGCTCATCGGGAAGCCGGACTTCCGTGCGCAGGTTCTTGCCCGCGGCCATCGGCTCCATGAGCGATAAGGTCTCGCGCACCAGCGCGTTGAGGTCCGTCGGCTCCGGCGACGCGACTTCCTTCCCTGCCTCGATGCGCGAGAAGGTGAGCACTTCGTCGACGAGCTGGAGGAGATGGCGCGCGGCGAGGCGGATGCGCTCGATCTGGTGCCGCGCGGGCCCGGTCAGCGGTGCGGGCACGCCGAGCAGCACGAGGTCGGCGTATCCCAGGATCGCGTTGAGCGGCGTGCGCAGCTCGTGAGACATGACCGCGAGGAAGTCGGACTTCGCCTGGTTCGCCGAGCGCGTCTGCTCGAAGAGCCGGGCGTTGTCGATGGCGTCCCCTGCCCGCGCGGCCAGCTCCTGTGCCAGCGCCAGATCGGCGTCCGTGAAGACACGTCGCGACGGCGCGCACGCGAGTGTGATCGCACCGAGCACCTGCTCGCGTGACCGGATCGGCACCGACAGGAGCGACCACAGCCCCACTGTGCCCAGTCCCTCCGTGAGTCCGGCGTCTTCGGCGCACAGGGACTCCAGCATCTCCGGCCGCACGCGCGGAATGAGCTCCGCCTGTCCCGTCGCGAGCACGTGACCCGGCCCGCTCTCCGCCGTGCAATCGGTGACGAGGCGGCGGCCGACATCGGTCAGCACATCGCGCGTCGTCGCGTCCGTATGGGCCGCCGCCACGACGCGCGGATTGCCGGCCGTATCGAACACGTGGATCAGGCACCAGTCCGCCAGATCCGGAACGGTGAGCCGCGCTACGGATCCGAGGGCGGATTCGTAGTCGAAGGTGGCGACGAGTGCACTGCTCGCGGAGGCGAGGAAGGAGAGGCGTCGCTCGGCGAACTCCGACCGCACCCGCGCGGTGCGCTCGGCATCGTAGAGGCGGGTGCGATCGAGCGCATGCGCACAGAGCTGCGCGATGAGCAGCAGCCATGTGCGGTCGTCCTCGTCGAAGGTTTCGCGCGCCTCGAAGTTCAACGCCAGCGCACCGAGCGGACGGTCGCGCACGATCAGTGGCAGCACGACCCACGCGGTGCGGCCACCGGCAAGATCGACGGGCGCGGGAAATTCGCCGGCCTGGCCGTCGACATCGTCGAGCCACACGGGTTCGCCCGTGCGCAGTGCAGCAGCGATCGGTGTGGGTGAATCGAGCGCGACCGTCGACCAGCGACGCACGGAGGCATCGTCGTACCCGCGCGCGCGCAGGAGCCGGAACGTCCGCTGGTCGCGTGACACCTCGCCGACGAGACCGGCCACGGCACCGGTCGCGGCCAGGGTACGGCCGACCACCGTGTCGGCCACCTGCGCGGGGGTCATGTTGTTAAGCAGCGCCGTAGCCAGCTCGTGCAGGCGGCGCGATCGCTCGGCCGCGCGCTCCACGGCCTGCGAGTGCGCGCTCAGCAGTGCGTTGGCCTGCTCCAGCTCCCTCGCGAGCTTCTCGGAGTCCGCCACGCGCGACTCGAGCTCGGCCGTTCGCTCGCCGAGCTCCGCAGCCAGGCGCTCGGCTTCCAGCACGCGCGTATCGGCGACGCCGCGCGCGCTGCGCAACCGGCCGAAGAGCGCGCTCCCGCCCCACGCGATCGCCGCGAACAGCACGATGCGAAGGAGGCGCCCGGGGTCCGCATCGACCAGCGGCTGCCGGAGCACCCACAGCTCCGCGGCCACGACCGACAGCAGGGTCGCGAGGAAGGCGGCCGCCCGGCCTGCTGCCCAGCCGGTCAGCAGCACGGCGCCGATGAAGAAGATCAGGATCGTGCGAACGAGCCACGGCTCGAGAACGAGCGTCAGGAGGAGCGCCGCGGCCACGCTGGCGACCGCGATGGCGACGCCCAGCAGCCACGAGTCCGCGGGCGGCCGCGGGGATGGCGGGTGCCCGCGGCCGTCGCCCGAATGGGGTGGCGGCGATTCCGGTCGGCCGGGTCCGGCCGTCCGCAGCGCGGGGTTCAGCGGCCCCGCAAGACGATCCGCGGCCGAAGCCGCGGCTCCGTATCGGTCAGTTCGAAAGAGGGCCCTCCGCGTTCACTACGTCACGGGGACGGAAACGCGGAGTCGGGTGCATCAGGCGTGCCAGCGCGCCGGCCCCATGGCCGGGCGCGACCGGACAGGCCGGTACCTGCGGTTTTTTTCTGAAGGTCCTGGCTTAGCGGCGGCGGCGGGCCCGGGCGCTGCGGCGGCGCGCGTCGGCGGCCTTGCGCTTCTTGGCTTCGCTCGGCTTCTCGTAGAAGCGCTTCTTCTTCATGTCCTTGAACAGCCCCGAGCGCAGCATCTTGCGGCGGAACTGCTTGAGGGCCCACTCGATACGGTCGCCCTCGTTGATCTGGATCTCGATCATTCGCTCCCCTCTCCCTGGTCCGCGCGGTGAGTCCGCGCACAAGCATTCCAATGTACGCGATCCTCGCGCGCGCGTCCACCCGGGCGCGGGCGTCCTCGGAACTGGACAGTTTGGGAACGCGACGGCGCACGGTATTTATGAGCGCCGCGATCGGAGCGAGAGGAGCGAATGGAGCGCAGGCACTACCACCTGATAGGGATCGGCGGGACGGCGATGGCGTCGCTCGCCGGGCTGCTGCGTGCGGCCGGGCACCGCGTGACGGGCTCGGACGAGGGCGTGTACCCGCCGATGTCCACACAGCTCGAGCGGCTCGGGATCGACTACCACCAGGGCTACTCGCCCGCGAACCTCGATCCGACCCCCGACGTGGTGATCGTCGGCAACGCAATCTCGCGCGGCAACATCGAGCTGGAGGAGGCGCTGAACCGCCGGCTCTACTACACCTCCGCGGCCGTGACCGTGAAAGAGGTGTTCCTGCGCGGCCGGCACGTGCTCGCGGTCGCGGGCACCCACGGGAAGACGACGACGTCCTCGCTGCTCGCGTGGCTGCTGGAGAGCGCGGGGCTCGAACCCTCGTTTCTGATCGGCGGCGTGGCGGAGAACTTCGGCAGCTCGTTCCGGCTCACGGACTCGGAGTACTTCGTGATCGAGTCGGACGAGTACGACACGGCGTACTTCGACAAGGGCCCGAAGATGTGGCACTACCTGCCGACGACGGCGGTGGTGAACAACGTGGAGTTCGATCACGCCGACATCTTCCGCGATGACATTGCCTACCGGTGGGCGTTCGAGCGCTTCATCAACCTGATCCCGCAGAACGGCACGCTGGTCGCCGGCTTTGACTCGGCGGTGGTGCGGGAACTCGCCCGCAAGTCGTTCGCGCCCGTCGAATCCTTCGGGTACGACCCATCGTTTTCTGGCGACGACTCGCCCGGCTGGTACGCGGCGGACGTCGAGTTCGGCCCGGACCGTACGCGCTTCACCGTGGTGCGCGACGGGACCGAGTGGGCGCGCGCGGAGATGCCGCTCGCGGGCGCGTTCAACGTGCGCAACGCGCTCGCGGCACTCGCAGCGGCCACTGCGGTGGGTGCCTCGCGCGACGCACTGCTCGAGGGACTGCGCACCTTCCGGAGCGTGCGGCGGCGGCTGGAGCTGCGGGCGGAAATCGGCGGCGTAGCGGTCGTCGATGACTTCGCTCACCACCCCACGGCCGTGCGCGAAACCGTGATCGCCGCGCGGCAGCGCTGGCCGGGGCGGCGTCTGATCGCCGTGTTCGAGCCGCGCAGCTACACGGCGCAGCGGCGCGAATTCCAGCAGGCGTATACCGAGGCGCTGGCGGCCGCGGACGACATCGTGATCGGGGGCCTCTTCCATCCGGAGCGGTATACCGCCGAGACGGCGCTCGACCCGGGGGCCATGGTGCGCGCCTGGCGCGAGGCGGGCCGCGATGCCGCCTACATCCCCGAAGTTCCGCGCATCGTCGACCACCTGGCCGGCCGCGCTCGGGCCGGCGACGTGATCCTGATCATGTCGAACGGCGCGTTCGGCGGGCTGCACGAGAGGCTGCTGGAGCGGCTGCGGTTGGACCGGGGGGAGGGCGCAGCGTTATAGTATTGGAGTCTGGGGTCTGGATTCTGGTTTACGAAGGGGCGGGAACCCGACGCCGCGAAACCATGCACCAGACCCCAGACCCCAGACTCCAGACTCGGTTTTTCTTCAGTTACCCCGGAGCCCCAGCCATGCGACGCATCCTCCTCACCGCCCTGCTGCTGCTCGCGCCGTCCGCGGCGCACGCGCAGAAGCGGGCCTTCGAACCCCAGGACTGGTACCGGCTGACGACGCTTTCGCAGCCGTCGATCTCGCCGGACGGGCGACTGGTCGCGTTCACGGTGACCACCGTGAAGGAGGCCGAGAATCGTCGCCACTCGGAGGTTTGGGTGGTGCCGGCGGCCGGCGGCGAACCGGTGCGCTACACCTCCCCCGGCACGGAAAGCAGCAACCCGCGCTGGTCGCCGGACGGGAAGTACCTGTTCTTCACGTCGCAGCGGCCCGGTGG
>CAYUIG010000077.1:0-10680 GCA_964444685.1 uncultured Gemmatimonadaceae bacterium
TCGATCGACACCCCTTCACGGGCAAGGCGGCGGACCGTTGCCCGGCCGACGCCCGATGCGCCCGTCACGACGGCTATCTGCGGGCTGCTCGAGCGCTTCAGTTCTCGTTCAGCCAGCGTTGGAGGAACGGCCCCGTCGTGGCCAGCGACGTTTCGTGATCTCCCGCGAAGCCGAGAAAGGACAGACGCTCCGGCTGGCCGCTTCGTTCATAGACCACGCGCAGCTCGGCGGCCAGCTCCTTCGAGGCCGCGTAGCGTGGATCCCCCTCGCCGACCTCTATGCCGAGCGGACGCGGATGGATCAGCACGAGGAAGTTGCCGTCGTCGAAGAATTCCGGCATGCCCGGCAGCGCATTGATCGCGTGCTCCGGACGGAGCTGCCGGTCGAACCACCAGGCGGCCCTGTCGGTGACGAAGCCGGATATGACCACGGCGCGAGGGCGCGGGTCGAGCGCGGCGAGACGGAGCGCCCGCTCGCCGCCCGCGGAGATGCCGTAGAGGCCCACCCGCGCGGAATCGACCTCCGGCAGAGACACGAGGTGGTCGAGCACGGCTTCGACCTGCCACTGCTCGAGGGCATGGAGCGTACCGCCCGAATTCAATGCGCGCAGGTGCAGTTCTGCCTTGAGCGACGGATCGTTCGCGGGGAGCAGCGGCGCGAGCACCACGAAGCCGCTCCGTGCGAGCCCCGCGACGATGCCGTGGTGATAGTCCTCGTCCGAAACCAGCCCCTCCGCCGTGGCCTCGTTCCCGGGCAGGAAGAGCACGGCGGGTCCCGCCCCGTCGGCGTCGCGCGGCCGGGCGAGGACCGACCAGATGGCCGTGCCGGGTGGCACATCCATCAGAATGAGGGAGACCTCGATCGAGTCCGTCTCGAACCAGGGATGGACTCTTGCGGCAGGGTCGATGGACGGTCCCGACCAGGGAGGCAGGAGCGAGCGAAGGCGTTCCCGCAGTGAGTCGAGGCTGCCGGCGGAGGCGAGGGCCGCTCGCCACGCGGCATGAGCCCGGGCGGTCGAGTCCAGCCGCTCCGCAAGGAACTGGTTCAGCTCCGCGTAGGAGGCTGTGTCGTCATAGGCGACAGGGAGGTCGGGCAGCGAGTCGGCCGCGGGGGCGGAAGGAGCCTCGCGCACGAAAAACACGTCGCGCACGCGCCCCACGAGGTGGGAGCGTCCCGCGAGGTAGCCTCCGCCGAGGAGTAGGAGGGCAGCCGCAACGGACGCTGCCCGGCGCCCTGAATCAGCCATGGGACCTCACGCTGGTCACAACGTACTGCCTTGCCGCTTGACGGGCACGCCTGCCGCGGTTCATTGTGGATGTTCCCCGAAGTCGTACCCATCGAGGTCGCCCACTAAGGCCGGCCTCGGACGCGTCCCCGCGCGAAGTAGCGCTCGCGCCCGTGTACGCTCATCCGAGGATGGCCATGACCGTTTCGCGTCCGAGCTTCCAGCCGCCGGTTCCGTTCTTCCGTCTCGCCCTCTTTTTCGGTCTGCTCACCGGCCTGGGCGAGGTGCTCCTGCTGGGCATCAAGAAGTTCGCGCTCGGCCACTTCATCAATCAGAGTCCCTGGATCATCTGGATGACGCCGGCCGCGGACGCGGGCCTGATGCTCCTGGCGGGGCTCGGGCTCTGGGCCATCGCGCGGCTGTTCCCGGGCCGGGTCCGTGTCGGACACGCGGTCTTCGTCTACGCCTTCATCGGCTTTTTCGCGCTCACGCTCATGGCCTATCAGCTCCACGACATCGCACGTGTCGTACTATCCGCCGGCCTCGCGTCGGTGGTCGTGCGCGTGGCCGTGTCGCAGCCAGGCCTGCGCGTGCTGCGCGTCATCCGCACCGGCACGGCGGCGATCGTCCTGGCCATTGGCGCTGCCAGTGCCGCGCTGTACGGCTATCGCGCCCTCGGTGAGTACCGGGCGCTCGCCGGGCTGCCCGACGCCGAGGCGGGACTGCCGAATATCCTGCTGATCGTGCTGGACACCGTGCGCGCCATCAGCACGGGCCTCGTCGGCGATGAGGGCGGTTCCGCACCGCTTCTCCAGGCGTTCGCGAAGGACGGCGTCACGTTCGAGTGGGCGTTCTCGACCGCGCCGTGGACGCTGCCCTCGCACGCGAGCATGCTCACCGGCCTGTACGCGCACGAGCACGGCGCCGACTGGGACACGCCGCTGCCGGACACCACGCTCACGCTCCAGGAGTACCTGCGCGACTTCGGCTACCTGACCGGCAGCTTCGTGGCGAACCAGTACCTGAGCCAGGAATACGGTCTGGGCGACGGCTTCATCCGCGTGGAGGACTACCGCATCTCGCCCGGCGAGCTGGTGCGCAGCACATCCATCGGCCGCAGGGTGCTTGCACCGGGCAGCCTCCTGCGTCAGGTCACGGGCTTCCATCAGCTCCTCGGCCGCAAGAGTGCGCGTGACGTGAACGATTCCTTCCTCGCCTGGCGTCGCGACCATGAAGACCGGCCGTTCTTCGTCATGCTGAACTACCTCGACGCGCACGTGCCCTACCTCGCGCCCGAGCCGTTCCGGCTGGCGAGGGGAGACACGGCGACGCGCCGCAATCCGATGTTCCAGTGGGGTTGGGAATGGACGCGCGATGATGTGAACGCGGAGGAGCGCGCGTACGAGGCGACGATCGGGTACCTGGACTTCGAGCTGAACCGCCTGCTCGATGCGTTGGCCGAGCGCGGCGAACTGGACAACACGATCGTCGTGATCACGTCGGATCATGGCGAGCAGTTCGGGCAGCACGGCCACATGCAGCACAGCGGCAGCCTGTATCTGAACTCGCTGCACGTGCCGCTCGTCATCCACTATCCGGGCGGAGCGCCCGCCGGCACGCGCGTGGATGATCCGGTGACACTGCGCGATCTGCCGCGCACGATCCTCGACCTCGCGGGTCTGGAGGCGGACACATTCGAGGGCCGCTCGCTTCGGCGGCACTGGGATCGCGCACTGGCTCGTGCGAACGCAGCCGAGCCGGTGCTCGCCGAAGTGACGACCGGCATCCGCCCGCCCGAAGAGTATCCGCGCGCGCGCGGCGACATGCAGTCCGTCATCCTCGGCCGCTACCACCTGATCCGGAACGGGGACGGGACACTCGAGCTGTACGATTTCTCCGCGGACCCGCTCGAGGAGCGCAACCTGGCAAACGATCCGAACGCACGGCCGATCCTGGAGCGCCTCCAGCGCGCGCTGCCGGGCAAGGACCGTGTGGGGCCGTAGCTAGCGCGCTGCGCGGAACCGCGTCATCGCCGCGATGCCGAGCACGGGACCGATCGCGAGCATGCTGAACGCGATGCCCCAGCCGTAGCGGCCGGACACGAGCACGGTCAGCCAGATCGAGAACGCGGTCAGCAGGAATCCGAGGGAGGTCTGGAGCGTCAGCGCGGTTCCCACCGCGTGCGCGGGCGCCACTTCCGTGACCAGGGCGGAGAACTGCGCCGAATCCGCGACGATCGCAAAGCCCCACACCAGAGCCAACGCGATGAGCGGCGCGGGCGGCAGAGCGCCCAGCCACCCGATCACAAGTGAGATCGCGCCGCTCACCGCCATCGACACGATCGTCACGCGCACGCGTCCCAGCCGGTCGGCCCACGCACCCGCGAACACGGCGCCCAGCCCGCCGGCCGCGATCGTAGCGAACGCGACGAGGCCCGCGCCGACCGCGGCGCTCGCCGTGGACGCGTCGCGTGAAACGAAGTAGTCGTGGAAGAAGAGCGCGACGAGCGACCACATCGCATACAGCTCCCACATGTGACCGAGGTATCCGCCGATCGCGAGCCGGGTCGGACGGTGGCGGAGCACCGTACCCACGAGGCTCCACGAGAACGGCCGGCGCGCGAACGGGTGCGGCCCGGCTCGGTAGCCGAACAGCACCACCAGCGCGGCGACCACGGCCCCCGCGGACGCGCTCAGGATCACGAAGCGGAAGTCGGCGGTGCGGAGCGCCGACACCAGGTACGGCAGCGCCTTCCCGATCGTGAGCGCGCCCACGATGGTGCCGATCGCAAGGCCGCGGCGCTCGCGGAACCACGTCGCGATCATCTTCATCGCCGGTGGATACACACCCGCCAGGCACACCCCGGTTACGAAGCGGCACGCCAGCGCCCACTCGAAGCCGGGCACCACGAGCAGCGCCGCGTTCGCGCCGGCGGCGAGAAGTGCGGCCGTCGCAAAGTAGGGACGGTCGGGAAGGATGTCGGCGAGGTTCAGGACCGCGGCGAGGGCGGTGCCTGCCACGAAGCCGAGCTGCACGATGGTAGTCAGCCACCCGGCCTGGCCTGCGGACAACGACCACGCCGATGCGAGCTGCGGTGCGGTGGCGCTGGCGGTGAACCAGAGGGACATGCCGAGCAGCTCGGCAACCGAAAGGAGCGCGAGCGTGCGCCATGCGGCGCGCGCAGTTGCGGTCGGAACCGGCATCTCGGTGTCGAGCATGCGCGAATCTCGGGAACGGCCCGCGCACGGGAAAGGCGGAGCCATGGAACCTTCGCGTCGGCAGGGTTTTGCGCGATGGGAACGGACCTTGCCCTTCAGGGGGGTACCAATCCTTCTCGCAGGAGGCGAGATGTCGATGGAAAAGGTGCCTGGCAACGCCCAGGAATTCGATATGGAGGAAGGCCTCTCCCTGGCGCTGGCGTACCTCGACGACCCGGGAGACGTCCCCTGTCCGCGCTGCGGTCCGGAGACGATGGAGGTGGTGTGCTACCTGGACGCGCGTTCCATGGAGCAGGGCCGGATCGAGCCGACACCTCCCGAGGACGATTATACGGTCATTCTGTACTGCCACGAGTGCGGCCGCGCAGCCGCGCTCGACCTCAGCCGCGACGGCGACGAGGACCCGGAGGCCTGACCTCCGGGTCCCACCCCCTCCACAGACCACCGCCGCGTTGCGCGCGGATCCCGCCGGGGTACCTTCCCGGACGGGAGGTGGTGCATGAGCAAGTTCGCAAAAGGAAAGTCCTGGATCGAGCACCGTCTGGCCGACTCGCTCGAGGTCGGCGGCCGGGCCCACACGGTGAATCTGGTCGCGCGGAAGGGCACGGGTTTCAGCGGCTTCCGCGTGACGGTCGTCTACATCCCGCACGATGGCGGTCCCGATGTGGAGGCGGAGCTGCCGTCCGCAGCGACGACCGCCGACGTGCACCGCACGTCGCGCGAGCTGTCGGAGGACACGGGCCGCCTGGCCGAGCTGTATCGCGCGGCCGCGGAGGCGTAGCGTGGCTGCCGGACCGCCCGCGCCGACCGCACGTTCGCGGTTCGCCGAGCTCGTCACGGGCGACGACGCCGATTTCGACCTCGCCCGCGCCGCACTGCTCATCGCGGCCGAAGAATACCCGCAGCTCGTGCCCGAGCCGTATCTGCGCCGGCTCGACCTGCTCGCGGAGCGCGTGCGCGACCGCCTCGGCGACGAGGTCGCGCCGCCGCTCATGCTCCAGGAGATCGGCTACGTCCTGTTCGAGGAGGAAGGGTTCCGCGGCAACGCGGAGGCGTACTACGACCCGCGCAACTCGTACCTGAACGACGTACTCGACCGGCGCGTCGGCATCCCCATCACGCTGAGCATCGTGTACCTCGAGGTGGGGTGGCGGCTCGGGCTGCCGCTCGAGGGCGTCAACTTCCCCGGACACTTCCTCATCCGGTATCCGGGCGAGGCGGTGCCGCTGCTCGTCGATCCGTTTCAGCTCGGCGAGATCCGCTTCGAGGACCAGGCGCAGGAGCTGCTCGACCGCGTGTACGGCGGATCCGTGCAGCTGCGGCCCGACTATCTGCGCGCAGCGGATCGCAAGGACATCCTGTTCCGCCTGCTGTCCAACCTGAAGGGCATCCATCAGAACGCGCGCGATGATGCACGCACGCTCGCGGCGGTCGAACGGCTGCTGCTGATCCGCCCCGATGCGGCGGAAGAGCTGCGCGACCGCGGCATGCTGCTCGCCCGCGCCGGCCGCAACGACGAAGCGATCGCCGATCTCGAGCGCTACCTCGAGAGCGCACCGCGCGCGCCCGACGCCGCACGCGTGCGCATGCTGCTCGCGGAGCTGGAGAAGTCGTGAGCTACCGCGCCGCACGCGAACGCGCTGCACTCTTCCACCGCGACGACCGCGCGCTCGTGCGCGCAACCGGCCGCGATCCGCTGCGCATGGTGCAGGGCATCCTCACGCACGACCTCGCCGGGGCACCCGACGATCGTGCGGTGCCCGCCGCGCTGCTCACGCCGAAAGGTCGCATGGTGGCCGATGTGCGCGCGTTCCGCGGTGGCGACCGCGTATTCCTCGAGACGTCTACCGCTGCGCTGCCTGCGCTGCTCGAGTACGTGAAGAAGTACGTGCCGCCGCTCTTCGCGCGTTTCGAAGCCGTCGAAGAGGCGCGTGTGCTGGGTGTCTACGGGCCGCATGCGGATGCCGCCGTATCCGAACTACTTCCCGACATCGCGAAGGGTGCGCCGGAGTATGCGCTCGGACACGATGGCGAGACGACGTGGCTGCGCACGCGTTACGCGGGAGAGGATGGCTGGGATCTGATCGCGGCGGCGGAGGTGATCGCGTCGCTCGAAAGCCGTCTGCTCGACGCGGGCGTTCCACTCGCGGATGAAGCGACGCTCGAGGTGCTGCGCATCGAAGCCGGCCGTCCGCGTTTCGGTGCGGAGCTGGGTGAGGACGTGATTCCGCTCGAGGCGGAGCTGCACGACTGGATCAGCACGACGAAGGGCTGCTACACGGGTCAGGAAGTGATCATCCGCATCATGCATCGGGGCCACGTCAACCGCCATCTGCGCGGCTTCCTGCTCGGCGCGCAGACTGTCGAGACCGGCGTGGAAGTGACGCATCCCGAGACGGGCAAGGTCGTCGGGCGGATCACGAGCACGTGCGAATCGCCGCGCGTGCAGCAGCGGATCGGCCTGGGGTACGCGCGCCGCGAGCTGTCGCTCCCCGCGGAAGTGCGCCTGCCCGATGGAGGCAGCGCTACGGTCGTGCAGCTTCCCTTCGCAGCCGACTGAACGTGGCGACGACGGCCACGCACGCTCCGTCGCGCTCACGCTTCCGGCTGCGCAGCTTCGGTCCGGGCGCCGTCGTCTCTGCTGCGTTCATCGGCCCCGGCACCGTCACCACGGCCACACTCGCGGGCGCGGGCTACGGCTACGCGCTGCTCTGGGCGCTCACCTTCTCCACGATCGCGACCGTCGTCCTCCAGGAGATGTCCGCGCGGCTCGGTCTGGTCACGGGCAGCGGGCTGGGCGAGGCGGTGCGCAGCCGGTTCGCGCAGGGTGTGGCACGAGTGCTCGCGGTCGGACTCGTCATTGCCGCGATCGGCTTCGGCAACGCCGCGTACGAAACCGGCAACCTGCTGGGCGCAACGCTGGGCGTGGAAGCGGTGTTCGGTTCGTTCCGCTGGTGGCCCGCACTGCTCGCCGCACTTGCGTTCACACTGCTCTGGAGCGGGCGCTACCGCACGATCGAACGCGTACTCGTGTCGATGGTCGTGCTCATGTCCGTCGTCTTCCTTGCGACGGCGTTCGTACTGGCCCCGCCGCTGTCTTCGATGTTGCGCGGACTCTTCGTGCCCTCCGTGCCGGAGGGCGGACTCATCGTTGCGGTGGGACTCATCGGCACCACCGTCGTGCCGTACAACCTGTTCCTGCACGCCGCGGCGGTGAGTGAACGCTGGCGCGACGCGTCGTCACTGGGCGAGGCGCGTGCGGACCTGGTCGTGTCGATCGTGCTCGGCGGCATCGTCAGCATGGCCATCGTCGCGACCGCAGCCGGCGCACTGCGCGCGGGTGCGGCGGGCATCGCGAATGCCAGCGACATGGCCGTGCAGCTCGAGCCGCTGCTCGGCAGCTGGGCACGCGTCTTCTTCGCGCTCGGGCTGTTCGCCGCCGGGCTCACATCCGCCATCACCGCGCCGCTGGCAGCATCATACGCGGTGACGGGTGCGCTCGGCTGGCCGCGCGACCTGCGCAGCGGCCGCATGCGCACGGTGTGGATCATCGTGCTGCTGACCGGCGCCGTGTTCGCGTCCACCGGCATCCGTCCGGTTCCTGCCATCCTGTTCGCACAGGTGGCGAACGGCATCCTGCTGCCCGCGATCGCGTGTTTCCTGCTGATCGCCGTGAACGACCGCAGGCGCATGGGCCGGCTCCAGAACGGCATGGTCGCGAATCTGGTCGGTGGCGCGGTCGTGCTCGTGACACTCGGCCTCGGCACATGGGCCATCGTACGCGCGCTGTCGTAGTGTTGGCCCATCGGGAAATCATGTCTGCGCATCGAGAGATTGCCGGCCGGCGCGGGTCCGGACATCTTCCCGGCCGGAGGCGACCATGACGGATCCCGGTGTGCGCGAGGCGCGACGCGCGCTGACGCGGCTGCGTCGCGCGGTGGAGAAGACGGAAGCGGAGCTCGGCGCGGTGCGCGGCGCGCTGCGGCATGCGGAGGGCGCGGACTTCCCCGCTGCCGAGTTCGACGATGCCGCTGCGAATCTCGCCGCGGTCGTGCAGTTCGTGGACGAACAGGCCGAGCGGCTGGAAGAAAAGATCCTGCACTCGGGCGGCCTCGAGCCCGGACGCGTACGACGGACGGGCGGGTGACGACGCACTTCCACCTCTTCGTCTACGGCACGCTGCGCGGCGGCGCGCCGATCCTCGCGGGTGCCGAGTTCGTCCGCGCCGCGGCGGTTGCCGGCACGCTCTACGACATCGAGGGCCGCTTCCCCGCACTCATGGCGTACGGCACGGCGCCGGTCACGGGCGAGATCTGGCGCTGCCCCGCCAACCGCCTCGCCGCACTCGACGAGTACGAGGGCGTGGCGGAGGGTCTGTTCCGACGGATCGCGCTGGATGTGGACGGTCTCGCCTGCTGGCTCTACGTCGCCGGCCCTGCTCTCGCCTCGAAGCTCGTCCCCACCGCCCGCATCGAATCCGGCGACTGGCTCTCCCGCTGATGTCGTCGGCGGTTGGCACGGTAGTCGGCCCCGCCGCTAAGTTGTAAACCAGACTCCAGACCCCAGACTCCAGACCCTGGACTCATGAACCACGCGCTCACCGTCGACGGCCTGACCAAGCGCTACTCCGGCCACACCGCGGTCTCGCAGCTCTCGATCGCGGTGCCGACCGGCCTCATCTACGGCATCCTCGGGCCGAACGGCGCGGGCAAGTCCACCACGCTGCGCATGGTGCTGAACATCCTCGGCCGGGATGGCGGGACGGTGAGCCTGCTGGGGACCGACCCGGCGCGCGACCCGACCATCCTCCGGAGGGTTGGTTACCTCCCTGAGGAGCGCGGTCTATACCGCAAGATGAAGGTGCTCGATGTGATCGTCTTCTTCGCGGAGCTGAAGGGAATGGACCGGCGCGCCGCGGCGCAGGAAGCGCGCGTGTGGCTGGAGCGCATGGGGCTGGAGAAGTGGGAGGACGCGAAGGTCGAGACGCTGTCGAAGGGGATGCAGCAGAAGGTGCAGTTCATCGCCACGGTGCTGCACCGGCCGGACCTGCTGATCCTGGACGAGCCGTACTCCGGCCTCGATCCGGTGAACCAGGAAGTACTGCGCGAGACGATCCTGGGCGCGAAGGCGGACGGTCGCACGGTCGTGCTGTGCACGCACAACATGATGCAGGCGCAGGAAATGTGTGACTCCGTGTGCATCATCGCGAACGGCCGGAAGGTACTGGACGGGAGTGTGCGCGAGGTGCGGCGCCAGCATCGTGGCAGCCGGTACTATGTCGAGTTCGACGCACGCACACCGGCCGTCGAGCGCTACATCACGACCAGTCCCCACATCGGCCAGCGTGAGCGAAAGCGCGATGGTTGGGAGATCGAAGTGCGCGATGCCACCGGCGCACGTGAGCTGGCGGCGGAGCTGAACGCGCTGGACGCGCCGCTCGCACACTTCGAGCACCTCCAGCCGAGCCTGCACGACATCTTCGTGATGCACGTGAGCGACGCGCGCCACGCCGACCGCCGGGAGGAGCCCGCGTATGCGTGAGGTCATGATCATCGTCCGGCGCGAGCTGCTCGAGCGCGTGCGCACACGCGCGTTCGTCATCGGCACGATCGCGTTCCCGCTCTTCATGGCCGCAGTGCTGCTGCTGCCGCCGCTCATGTCAGGCGGCGGCGGGGAGCCGAAGCTCATCGCAGTGGTCGACGAAGCGCCGGGTGAGATCGGCCAGACGTTCATCACCGCGCTCGAGCTCGCGACGACCGATGAAGATGACTACGACTACACGGTCGAACGGATCGCGCGGCCGCTCGATGAGGTGCGCGACGAGCTGAACGCGCGCGTGCAGGCCGAGGAGCTGGACGGCTACCTCGTGCTGCCGCCGAACGTGCTGGACACCGACACGGTATTGTTCCGCGCGCAGAACATCGCCAACACGCGCGTGCTGCGGGACCTGCGGCGCGGCGTCTCGGTGGCCGTGCAGGCGGAGCGGCTCCGTGAAGTGGGCATGGCGGGACAGCAGCTGGCCGAGCTGATCCGGCCGGTCACCGTCGCGGAAGCACGAATCACTGGAACGGATACGGTGGGCGGCGGTGCCATCTCGACGTTCATCATGGCGTATGCGGTCGCCTTCCTCATCTACTTCATGACCGCGATCTACGGCACCGCGATCATGCGCAGCGTGATCGAGGAGAAGACGAACCGCATCTCCGAGGTGCTGGTGAGCACGGTGAAGTCGAGCCA
>CAYUIG010000078.1:0-10601 GCA_964444685.1 uncultured Gemmatimonadaceae bacterium
CCGCGAAGCGCGTCGAGCTCGTGATCGAGAACGGGCCGGGTCGCATACCGCTCGACGCCGAGGACAACGGCTACCACTCGGTGCACGTGCCGGAGGCCGCACCGCGCACGCTGTACCGCTACGCACTCGACGGTGCCGAACCGCTGCCCGACCCCGCATCCCGGTGGCAGCCCGAAGGAGTCCACGGGCCATCGTGCGTCGTCGATCCGAAAGCATTCGCGTGGAGCGATGACGCATGGCCGGGCCGCGCGATCGAGGGCGCGGTCATGCAGGAGATCCACATCGGCACGTTCACGCCCGAAGGCACCTGGGTCGCAGCGGCGGAGCGGCTGCCGCTGCTCGTGGACGTCGGCATCGATGTCATCGAGGTCATGCCCGTCGCAGAGTTCGCGGGCGCGTTCGGCTGGGGCTACGACGGCGTCGACCTGTGGGCGCCCACGCGGCTCTACGGCACGCCGGGCGACATGCGCGCGTTCATCGACCATGCGCACCAGCTCGGCATCGCCGTCATCCTCGACGTCGTCTACAACCACCTCGGCCCCGCCGGCAACTACCTGTCGCGTTTCGCGCCCGCGTACTTCACGCGCCGCTACGCAAATGAATGGGGCGAAGCGCTGAACTTCGACGGTCCGGACGCGGCGCCCGTACGCGAGTTCTTCATCGCCAACGCGCATCACTGGATCGCGGAGTACCATCTCGACGGACTGCGACTGGATGCGACGCAGCAGATCCATGACGCGTCCGAGGAGCACCTCGTCGCGGCGATCGCGCGCGAAGTGCGCAGTGCGGCAGGCCGGCGCCGCACCATCGTCGTCGCGGAGAACGAACGGCAGGAAGCAGCGCTCGCGCGTCGTACCGGCGACGGCGGCAAAGGCTGCGACGCGATCTGGAACGACGACTTCCATCACACCGCGCGCGTGGCGCTGACTGGAGCGGCCGAAGCGTACCTGTCGGACTACCGCGGTTCGCCGCAGGAGCTGATCTCCGCGACGAAGTGGGGATTCCTCTACCAGGGCCAGCGCTACTCGTGGCAGGACAATGCGCGCGGACACGCTGCGCTCGACCTGCCGGCATGCGCGTTCGTGAACTTCCTCGAGAATCACGACCAGGTCTCCAACCAGGCGGCCGGACGTCGTCTCGTTTCGCTCGCGGACCCCGGCTCGCTGCGCGCGCTCACCGCGCTGCTGCTGCTCGGACCCGCCACGCCGCTGCTCTTCCAGGGGCAGGAGTTCGGTGCGACCGCGCCGTTCCCGTACTTCGCGGACCACGAGCCGGAGCTCGCGCAGGCTGTGCGCCGCGGGCGCGTCGAATTCCTGTCGCAGTTCCCCGGTGTGACCGCAGCGACCGTGCCGGATCCGGGCGCGCGCGAGACGTTCGAGCGCGCGCGCATCGACTGGAGCGAGCGCGACCGCAACACGCACGTGCTCGCACTGCATCGCGATCTCATCCGTCTGCGCCGCGAGGATCCCCTGTTCTCATCGCAGGACGCATCGTGCATGCACGGCGCGATCATCGCCGAACGTGCGTTCGTGCTGCGCTGGATCGATGGGGCGGGGAACGACCGATTGCTGCTGTGCAACCTCGGCCACGACCTGCACATCCCGTCCGTGCCCGAGCCGCTCGTCGCACCACCGGAAGGCACGCTCTGGACGCTGCTCTGGTCGAGCGAAGATGCGCGCTACGGCGGCCGCGGCCACGGCGAGCCGTACTCGCACGCTTCCGGCTTCCGCATTCCGGGCCGCGCTGCGATCGTGCTCGCACCCGGTCGCGACCCGGCGCCGCGCGACGCGTGACTCCCGCGCACATCGTTCGTCGCATCCAGCTCGGCGATCCGACCACACGCGGCCCGGACCCGCTGCTCGACCGCGAGTGGCTGGTGACAAACGGACTGGGCGGCTACGCATCCAGCACGCTCGCCGGCGTGGTGACGCGCCGCTACCACGGCCTGCTCGTGGCGGCGCTGCCCACCCCGCTGGGCCGCACCGTGATGCTCAACCATCTCACCGAGGCCGTACGCGTCGGCGGCGAGAGCTATCACTTCGGCGGCGAGGAGCTGGCGGGCGGATCGCTGCGCGCGCCGGGACTCGAGTGGATCACAGGCTTCCGTCTCGAGGACGGTCTCCCGGTGTGGCAGTTCCAGGTGGCGGGGCGCACGATAGAGAAGCGCGTTCTCATGCCGCACCTGCAGAACACGGTGCACGTGACGTGGACGTTGCTCGCGGGCGAGCCGTCTCGCCTGCAGCTCCGGCCTGCTCTCGATTTCCGCGGCTACGAGCAGCCCGTGAGCCGGCCGAACCAGCGGTACAGCCTCGTGCGCACGGACGAGGGGTACGAGATCACATGCGACGACTCCCTTCTGCCCCCGCTGCGTCTCGTCGTGCTCGCCGGCGACGCGACGTTCCAGATCGGCGGCGAGGCGTTGCGTGAAGTCTTCTATCGCAATGAAGCACGACGCGGATACGACGCGGTCGGCGAGCTATGGTCGCCGGGCCGCTTCGAGGCGAACCTCACAGTGGACGAACCGGTCGCGCTGATCGCGTCGACCGAGGACTGGGAGACTGCGCTCGCGCTCTCACCGGAGGAAGCCCTGGTCGCGGAAATGGAGCGTCGCGCGAGGCTGCTGGAGCTCGCCGGTACCGATCCCGCCGCGGACCCGACGGCGGCCGAGCTCGTGCTCGCGGCGGACACGTTCATCGTCGCGCCGTGGGGCCGCCGCCGCGAAGCCATTCGCGCGCGCGCGGGCGGCGACCAGCTGCGCACGGTGATCGCAGGCTACCACTGGTTCACCGACTGGGGCCGCGACACGATGATTTCGCTCGAGGGGCTCACGCTCGCGACCGGCCGCTATCGCGAAGCAGGGTACATCCTGCGCACGTTCGCCCGCTACGTCCGCGATGGTCTCATCCCGAACATGTTCCCCGATGGCAGCAACGAGGGGCTGTATCACACCGCGGATGCCACACTCTGGCTCTTTCACGCGATCGACCGGTACATCGCGACGACGCACGATCGCGGCACGCTGCGCCGGCTCCTGCCGCTACTCGCGGACATCCTCGAGCGTCACATCGAGGGCACGCGCTTCGGCATACGCGTCGACCCTGCGGACGGACTGTTTACGCAGGGCGCCGAGGGCTACCAGCTCACCTGGATGGACGCGAAGGTCGACGGCTGGGTCGTCACGCCGCGGCGCGGCAAGGCGGTCGAGCTGAACGCGCTCTGGTACAATGCGCTGCGCAACATGGAACGCTGGTGCGCCGAGGAAGGCGTCGAAGGATCGGCGACCTGGGGTGCGCACGCGTCGCGCGCGTACGACAGCTTCAATGCGCGCTTCCCGATCCCGGGCCGCGACTGGCTCTACGATGTGGTCGATGGCGAGAACGGCGAAGACGATGCGTGCCGGCCCAATCAGCTCTTCGCGATCTCGCTGCCGAACCCCGTCCTCGCGCCGGATCGCTGGCGACCCGTGCTGGAGACGGTGCGTGCGCGGCTCCTGACTCCGGTCGGGCTGCGCTCACTCTCCCCGGATCATCCGGACTACCAGCCGCGCTACGACGGAGACCTGCGGGCCCGCGACGCGGCGTATCACCAGGGCACGGTCTGGGGCTGGCTGGTCGGTCCGTGGGTGGACGCGTGGCTGCGCGTGTTTCCTGACGACCGCGAGGGCGCGGCCGCCGCACTCGAGGGATTGATCGCGCACATCGACGACTTCGGCGTGGGCAGCCTTGCCGAGATCTTCGATGCGGACCCGCCATTCACCCCGCGCGGCTGCATCGCGCAGGCCTGGAGCATCGCCGAGGCCTTGCGCGGCTGGCGCCGGACCCACTGAATACCGCGCCATGGAACTCGGACTGAAGGGACGCGCTGCGCTGGTCTGCGGCGGCAGCCGCGGCATCGGCCGCGCAATCGCGGAAGGACTCGCGGCCGAAGGTTGTTCGGTCGCCATCGTCGCACGTGGGCGCGAAGCGCTCGAGAACACGGCGCGCGAGATCGAACGTGCGCACGGCGGCACGGTGCTGCCACTCCCCGCGGACCTGAACCGCGGAGAGGATGCGCAGCGCGTCGTCGCCATTGCGGCCGAGCGCTTCGGACGGCTCGACATCCTCGTCACGAATACCGGTGGTCCGCCGGCCGGTACGTTCGAGAGCCATCCGCACGAGAACTGGGAGCTCGCGGTACGCCAGAATCTCTACAGCGTGCTGCACCTCGTGCGCGCGGCGCTGCCCAGCATGCGCGGGCGCCGCTGGGGCCGGATCGTCAACATCACATCGATGGTCGTGAAGCAGCCCGCGCAGGACCTCATCCTCTCCAACAGCATCCGTGCGGCCGTCACAGGTTTCGCGCGTACGCTCGCGGATGAGGTGGCGCGCGACGGCATCACCGTGAACAACGTAATGCCCGGCTACACGCGCACGGAGCGGCTCACCCATCTCGCGGAGCGCGCGGCCGAGCGGAAGGGCTTGCCGGTCGAGCGTGCACTGGAGGCCTGGAACGACGAAATCCCGCTCGGCCGGCTTGCGGAGCCGCGGGAGATCGCAGCCCTCGCCGTCTTCCTTGCCTCGGAGCCCGCGGCCTACATCACGGCCCAGTCGATCGCCGCAGATGGCGGCTGGATCCGTTCACTGCTCTGAGCCGTTGTCCGCCACGCGGCCCGGGTCGTAGCTTGCCCGCGTGACAAGGCCCCGCATCGCATCGCTGCTCGCGAGCGGCACGGAGATCGTCGCCGCGCTCGGCCTCGAGGACCGGCTGGTCGGCATCTCGCACGAGTGCGACTACCCGGGCCACGTCCTCGATCGGCCACGGCTTTCGCGGCCGCGCTTCGATCCAACGACGATGGGCAGCCGCGAGATCGACGCGGCCGTACGCAACGCGATGGCCGAACACGGCTCCGTCTACGAGGTGGATGCCGACGCGCTCGCGCAACTCGATCCCGACCTGATCCTGACGCAGGCGGTGTGCGAGGTGTGCGCCGTACCCACACCCGGCGTGCGCGAAACGGTGGCGCGCCTCGGGCTGCGTGCGCAGGTGCTGTCGCTCGACGCACACACGATCCCCGACATCTTCGCGACGATCGAACAGGTCGGGCGCGCCGCGGGCGTCGAGGACCGCGCGCGGCAGGTACTGCACGAGCTGCGCAGCCGTCTCACGACCGTGGTGGGCAGAGTCTTTCGGCAGCCGCGGCCGCGCGTGCTCGCGCTGGAGTGGCTGGATCCGGTTTTCGCCCCCGGCCACTGGGTCCCCGAGATGATCCAGTTCGCGGGCGCGAAGAATCTGCTCGGCGATGTGGGCGCGCGCTCGCGCGAGGTGTCGTGGGACGAGGTCGCCGCGCGTGAGGCGGACGTGTTGGTCGTCATGCCGTGCGGCTACGGTCTCGACGCGTCGATGGCGGAGGCGCACCGCTTCGCGGACCGGCTGCGGGTTCTGGCGCCTGTGGCGTTCGCCGTCGATGGCTCGTCCTACTTCAACCGGTCGGGACCGCGCTTCGTCGATGGCGTCGAGATCCTGGCCGGACTGCTGCACCCGTCCGTGTTCGAGAACCCGCGGCCCGAGGCGGCCGCACCGATCCGTTTCTCCGGAGGCGATGATGCTTGAGTCCGTGGATCTCCCCGCCACCGTGGACCGCCGTGCCTTCGTCGCCATCCTCGGCGCGCTCGGCGCGGGTGCCACCGCACTGCACGGGCAGGAGCAGGAAGAAGTCACGAAGGAGATGATTGCGCAGGCGGAGCGCATCGTCGGGCTCGAGTTCACGGATGCCGAACGCGAGTCGATGGTGCGCAACCTGAACCAGAACGTGCGCGCATGGGCTGCACTGCGCGAAATCGAAGTTCCGAACGCCGTCGTGCCGGCGGTGCAGTTCGATCCCCTGCTGCCGGGGATGCGCCTCGAGATCAGGGAGCGCACCCCGCGCATGAGCGACGTCGGTGCGCTCGAGCGGCCGGCGAACCTCGAGGAGCTGTCGTTCCATTCAGTGCGCCACCTTGCCGAGCTGGTGCGCACGGGACGCGTGAAGCCGAGCGAGCTGACGGAGCTCAGCCTCGATCGGTTGAAGCGGCACGGCGGCACACTCGAGGCCGTGATCACGCTGACGGAGGAGCGGGCGCGCGCGCAGGCGCGTGAGGCCGATCGCGAGATCGCGGCGGGGCGGTATCGCGGGCCGCTGCATGGCATCCCGTGGGGCGCGAAGGACCTGCTCGCGGTGCGCGGATACCCGACGACGTGGGGCGCGGCACCGTACCGCGATCAGGTGATCGATGAGGATGCGACCGTGGTGCGGAAACTCGACGAGGCCGGCGCGATCCTCGTCGCAAAGCTGACGCTCGGTGCGCTCGCACAGGGCGACGTCTGGTACGGCGGCCGCACGCGCAATCCGTGGAACCTCGAGCAGGGATCGAGCGGTTCGTCCGCAGGCTCCGCTGCGTCGACGGTCGCGGGACTGGTCCCGTTCGCGATCGGCACGGAGACGCTGGGCTCGATCGTGTCGCCGTCGACGCGTACGGGCGCCACGGGTCTGCGGCCAACGTACGGCCGCGTGAGCCGGCATGGCGCAATGGCGCTGTCGTGGAGCATGGACAAGATCGGACCGATCGCGCGCAACGTGGAGGACTGCGCGCTCGTGTTCGCCGCGATCCACGGTGCCGACGGCCGCGATCTCACCGTGCGCGACCTGCCGTTCGCATGGGATGCCACACTGCACCCGCGCGACCTGCGTGTCGGCTACTACGCACGTGCGTTCGAGGGCACGGGCACCGAGAACGATGCGGAACGCAAGCAGCGCGATGATGCGACGCTCGCGGCCCTGCGTTCGCTCGGCGTCGAGCCGGTGCCGGTGGATCTGCCGACCGAGCGCTACCCGCTGAACGCGCTGCGCGCCGCGATCCTCAGTGCCGAGGCATCGGCCGCATTCGACGAACTGACGCGCAGCGGGCGCGACGATCTGCTGGAGCGGTCCTCGTGGCCGAATACGTTCCGGCAGGCGCGCTTCATTCCCGCGGTCGAGTACATCCAGGCGAATCGTGTGCGCACGCTGGTGATGCGCGACATGCACGACGCGATGCGCGACATCGACGTCCTCATCACGCCCTCGTTCGGCGGCGACGTGCTCGTCCTGACGAACCTCACCGGACACCCGGCCGTCGTGATCCCGAACGCGCCACAGGCCGGCGGCTCGATCTCGTTCATCGGCAGGCTGTACGCAGAGGCCGAGACGCTCGCAGTCGCGCACGCCGTGCAGCAGGCCATCGGCTTCCACGATGCAGTGCCGCCGCAGTTCGCGCCGGGAGCGTGACCGAAGAGCGCCGCATCACCGTACCACGCTCCGCGCGCTACTTCGTGCGGGGCAATGCACAGCCGCGCGAGCTCTGGCTGGCCTGCCACGGCTACGGCCAGCTCGCCGAGGAATTCCTCACGGGGTTCCGTGCGGTGCCGGACGACATCCGGCTCATCGCGCCCGAAGCACTCAACCGCTTCTATCACGAGAGCGGTTTCCACGGACCCGAATCGCGCGTGGGCGCCACGTGGATGACACGCATCGACCGCTTGTCCGAGATCGATGACTACGTGCGCTACCTGGACCTCGTGTACGATGATGCGATCGCGACGAGTCCTGAGCTCCGGGTCACGGCCTTCGGATTTTCGCAGGGGGCTGCGACCATCGCGCGGTGGGCGGCGCGCACGAGCCGCAGGTACGACCGGGTCGTGCTCTGGGGCGCCGGCATCCCGCCCGAGGTGACGCCCCGGCCCGACCTGTTCCACGGCGCCGAGGTCATTTTCGTCTCCGGGCTGCGCGACGCCTTCAACGCCGACCGCGCCGCGGAGGGTGCCCGCACCTTCGGCCTCGACGCGCGCGTGCTGCGCTTCGATGGCGGCCACCGCCTCGACGACGCCACCCTGCGCCTTCTCGCCGACTGATTCGTTCCGATTCCGGGACGCCTCCGTCCGAAACCGCACGAAACCGACCCCCAGCTGCATCCGTAACGTCCAACGAGACAACGATCTGAGTACAGGCACAGTCCAAGCCGTAAACCAGACTCCAGACTCCAGACTCCAGGCCCAAGACTCCAGACCCAAGAGACATGGACGCCTTCCTCCAGGACCTCCGCTACGCCGCCCGGCGCATCGCCGCGAGTCCGGCGTTCTCGGCGCTGATCATCCTCACGCTGGCGGTGGGGATCGGCGCGAACACCGCGATCTTCAGCGTGGTGAACTCGCTGCTGCTGCGGCCACTGCCGTACGAGAATCCGGACCAGCTCGTGGAGATCAACCACCTGTATCCGCGGCTGGATCTGGAAGCGTCCGTGAGTGCGGGCGGGTTCGCGGACTACCGGAACAACACGCGTTCGTTCTCGCACGTGTCGGCGCAGATGGGCTGGGCGCCGAACCTCGTGGGCGGCGGCGAGCCGGAGCGGCTGCAGGGCTCGCAGGTGAGCGCGCAGTGGTTTGCGATGTACGGCGTGACGCCGGCGATCGGGCGGACGTTCCTCGAGGAGGAGGACGCGCCGGGTCGCAACCGCGTGGTCGTCCTTTCACACGGATTCTGGCAGCGGCGGTTTGGTGAAGACCCCGGGATCCTGGGGCGTACGCTGTCGCTGGATGGTGAGCCGCACGAAGTCGTCGGCGTGATGCCGCGCGGGTTCGAGCCGTTCTACGGCCGGCGCACGGAAATCTTCCGGCCGATCGCGCTCACGCCCGAACAGCTCGCGGCGGGGCGGACGAACGAGTACCTGACCGTGACCGCGCGGCTGCATTCGCAGGTGACGCTCGCACAGGCGCAGGGCGAGATGCGGCAGTTCGCGGAGCGGCTGAAGCAGGAGACGCCCGACCAGTATCCCACCGACTGGTCGCTGCTCGTCACGCCGCTCAACGAGCGCGCACGCGGCGACATCCGTCCCGCACTGCTCGTGCTGCTCGGTTCCGTCGGACTCGTGCTGCTGATCGCGTGCGCGAACGTGGCGAACCTGCTGCTCGCGCGCGCGGCCGGCCGCCGGCGCGAGGTCGCGGTGCGCACCGCGCTCGGCGCGCAGCGGTTCCGCGTCGTGCGCCAGCTCCTCACCGAAAGCATGCTGCTCGCGCTGGTAGGCGGCGGGCTCGGACTGCTGCTCGCGTACTGGGGCGTTGCGGCTTTGATCGCTCTGGCCGCCGACTTCCCGCGTGTCGATCTCGTGACGGTCGACGGCACGGTGCTCGCCTTCACCGCGCTCATCGCCGTGGCCACCGGTCTCGTGTTCGGACTCGCGCCTGCGGTCCAGACCTCCCGTGTCGACGTGCAGGACACGCTGCGCGAGGGCGGGCGCGGCGCCGCGGCCGACCGCGCGGGTCACGCGCTCCGCCGCATCTTCGTCGTCACCGAGTTCACGCTCGCACTCACGTTGCTCGCGGGAGCCGGACTTCTACTGCGCAGCTTCGGCCGCGTGATGGCCATCAACCCGGGCTTCGAGCCGGAGAACGTGCTCGTGTTCGACGTAGCGCTGCCGGTGTCGAAGTACCCGGACGAGGAGCTGCGGCGCCAGTTCTTCAACCGCGCCATCGCTGCGGTGCAGGCGGTGCCCGGCGTCGTGTCCGTCGGCGGCACGCAGGTGATGCCGTTCGGCGGGAGCTGGTCCACGGGCAGCTTCACGGTCGAGCACTACCAGCCCGCCGAGGGCGAGCCGAACCCGTGGGGCGACATCCGCCTCGTCACCACCGACTTCCACGAGACGCTGCGCATCCCGCTGCTGCGCGGCCGCTACTTCGAGCCGGCCGACGGCACGAGCGGACGCGGTGTCGTGATCGTGGACCAGGAGATGGTGCGCCGCTACTGGCCGGATCAGGATCCGATCGGCAAGCGGATCCTGCGCGGCGGCAACGCGTACGAGGTCATCGGAGTGGTCGGCCACGCCGCGCACGAAGGGCTCGACGCCGACCCGCGCGTGCAGCTCTACGCGGCGTACGATGAGTTCGCGATTCCGTTCCTCTCCTTCGCCGTTCGCACGCAGGGCGAACCGCTCGCGCTGCTGAACTCCGTACGCCAGGCCATCCGCTCCGTGGATCCGGACCAGCCGATCGCGCGGCCGACCACGATGGAGACGCTCATCGCGGAATCCGTCGGGGAGCGACGCCTCGCCATGGTGCTGCTCGGCATGTTCGCCGCCATCGCACTGCTCCTCGCCGCGACCGGCATCTACGGCGTGATCTCGCACGGTGTCACGCAGCGAACGCAGGAGCTGGGCGTGCGCATCGCGATGGGCGCGCGTGCCCGCGACGTGCTGATGCTCGTCATGAAGCAGGGACTCGTGCTCGCGGCCGGGGGCGTGGCCATCGGACTGGGCGGGGCGTTCGCGCTGACGCGCCTCATCCGCAGCCAGCTCTATCAGGTCGAACCGACCGACCCGGTCACGTTCGGCGCCGTTGCGCTGATTCTTGTGGTCGTCGGGACGTTCGCCACGCTGCTGCCCGCGCTGCGCGCCCTACGCGTCGACCCGGTACGAGCGCTCCGCCAAGAATGAACTGCGGGGGCGGGGGCGGGGCGAGGTGGGAACTGCGGGCGCGGGGGCGGGCGCGGGCGAGATGGGGTCCGGCGGCCCCCCGCAGTTCCCACCTCGCCCGTCCCCGCGCTTCGCCCCCGCCCC
>CAYUIG010000079.1:0-8916 GCA_964444685.1 uncultured Gemmatimonadaceae bacterium
GCGCCCGCACACATTACATGCTGCTCGGCGCACCCCACCCGAATTGTCAAACAGCGCTGCGGCGCGATAAGGTTCGCGCCGAGCAGAGAAAGCTAGCGATAGCTCTTCCGGCGGTCAAGGCGTGAACGAACAGCCGGAAGGGACACAGAAGCTAGCGGAAACGGGGGGTGGGTTCAACCCGGCGCACGGTCCGGATGCGCCGCCATCGTGTACGAAAATCCGTGCGTGAAACGGTCTCGAACTCCGGGCGGAAACGGGGAGCGGAAGGAAGCGATGGAACGAGTGCGGGTGAACGCGCGCGGTGCAGCGCGGTGGCGGCGGCGCGGTCATCCGTGGATCTACCGGAGCGACGTGCTCGCGGCACCGGACGCGTCGGGCGGGGTGGTCGTGGAGGACGAAGCGGGGACGGTCGTGGGCACGGCGCTCTACAGTGCGTCGTCGCAGATCGCGGTTCGGATGCTGACCTCGGAGCTCGTCGAGCCGGGCGCGGCGTTCTGGCGGGAGCGGATCGACTCGGCCATCGCACTGCGGGATTCGCAGGCACCGGACGCGACCGCGTGGCGGCTGGTGCACGGCGAGGCGGACGGGCTGCCGTCGCTGATCGTGGACCGCTACGCCGACTTCCTCTCGGTGCAGCTGCTGTCCGCGGGCCTCGAGGTATACCGCAACGAAATCGTCGACGCCCTCGTTGAAAGAACGGAGCCCGCGGGGATCGTAGCGCGCAACGACGTGCCGGTGCGCACGTACGAGCGGCTTCCGCGCGGCGTCGAACTGCTGCACGGACAGGTCCCCGAAACGGTGGAAGTGCGCGAGGGCCGTGTACGCTGGCTGGCGGCGCCGTGGTCGGGTCAGAAGACGGGCGCGTTCCTCGATCAGCGCGAGAACCGCCAGCGCGCCGGTGAGCTCGCGCGCGGCCGCGCGCTGGACGCGTTCTCGTACCACGGCTCATTCGCACTGCACCTGGCCGCACATTGTGAGGAAGTCGTCGCCGTGGACGCATCGGCCGACGCGCTGGCGCGGGCAGAAGCGAACGCCGCCCTGAACGGAATCACGAACATCCGGCTGGTGGAAGCGAACGCGTTCGACTTCCTGCGCGCACAGGAAGAGGAGAAAGGGCGCTACGATGTGATCGTGCTGGATCCGCCTGCATTCGCGAAGACGCGCGCGTCGATCGCGCCCGCGCTGCGCGGATACAAGGAGCTGAACCTGCGCGCGCTGAAGCTGCTCGCGCCGGGCGGGCACCTGTGCACGTTCTCGTGCTCCTACCACGTGGATCAGAAGCGATTCCGCGCGATGCTGGAGTCGGCGGCTGCCGACAGCGGACGTCCCGTGCGTTGGATCGAGTGGCGCGGCCCCGCTCCCGACCACCCGCAGATCCTGCAGATTCCGGAAACAAGCTACCTGAAAGGAGCAATCCTGCAGGCCGTCTGAACCAGACTCCAGACTCCAGACTCCCGACTCCAGACTCCGATCAGATGCCGCCGCGCGACAGGAACGCCGCGACCTCGTCGGCACTCACCGCGAAACTTCCCAGCTTGCCGTGCCATTCGCCGTGCCAGTCGGAGCCGCCCGTCAGCAGCAGGTCGTGCGCGCGTGCAGCGCGCTCGAGTGATGCGGACTCCTGCGCCGGCAGGCGCGGGCGGTAGCACTCGAGGCCGTCGAGTCCCCACTCGAGGAACGGCGGCAGCAGGAGCTTGAAGGTATCGGCGCGCGGGTGCGCCCAGACGGCCACGCCGCCGGCGTCGTGAATCAGAGCGATCGCGTCGGCGGGTGTGAGCAGATCGGTCGGCAGGTATGCGGGCGCGCGGTCGCCGATGAAGCGGTCGAAGGCATCGGCGAACGAATCGGCGAAGCCGCGCTGCACAAGCGCGCGGGCGAGGTGGGGCCGCCCAACGGCGTGGTGATCCGGACCCGCGGCGGCCACGACGTCCTCGATGGGCAGGGACACGCCGAGTCCCTCGAGGCGGCCGAGCATGCGCTCCATGCGGTCGCGCCGGCGCGTGCTCGCCGTGGCGCCGTACGCCACGATGCGCGGGTGCTGCGGATCGATGAAGTAGCCGAGGATGTGATGCTCGACGCGTTCCCACGTGGTGGACACTTCGATGGCGGGAATCACATGCAGCGTGCCGCGCGCGGCCTGCAGAGCGGGCGCGACGCCGGCTACGGTATCGTGGTCGGCGACGGCAATGACGTCCAGCCCGCCCGCCGCTGCGAGGCGCACGAGTTCGGCTGGAGGAAGCGCGCCGTCGGACGCGTTCGAGTGGAGATGGAGATCGATTCGCACACAGGCTCCGCACGGATAGGCGAGAGCGAAGTTAGCGGCGGAAAAGGCTGCCGCAAAGACCGGCGCTCAGATTCCCGCGGCTATGCGTGCGGCGTTGGCCATCAGCGTGAACGTGAGGTTCTTGGCGGGCAGCCGCGGGAAGGTGGCACCGTCGACGACCCACAGGTTGGAAAAATCGTAGCTGCGGCCGCCCGGATCGGTCGCCCATGGCCGCGGCGTCTCCGACATGGGCAGTGTGCCGGCATAGTGAACGCTCGCGCCCATGGGCCGGACGTGGGCCATGCCGGGCGGCACGATGCAGCCGAGGCGGCGGAGCACGCGCCGGACGCGCCCGAGCGTGGCTGCGATCGCCCGCTCCTCGCCCGGCGGCGGGGCGTACGTGATCGACAGGCGCTCGTCGGTGGCCGAGAGCTCGACGCGGTTATCGTCGCGCCGCCAGTCGTGCAGGTTGACGTTGACGATGCCGAGCGCGGCGTGCAGCGCGCGCGTGACGCGCGCCGACGTGACCAGGTCGAAGGGCAGCTTTTGCACGATCGGATGCACCAGCGACGACTTCAGCGTCGTGATCTGGCCGTGCACGTACCCGCCGCCGTTCTCCGGTTCGAGTCCCAGACCGAGCAGATGGTACTGATACGTTCGGTCGTCCCAGGGTCGGCCGATCATGCGCAGGTTCACGAACGGCACGAGGATCTGGCGGTTGTCCATCAGGCCGTCGAGCGGCGGCGCAGCGCCGCGCGCGGCGCGCACGGAACGCAGGAAGATGTGCGTGGACGCCAGCGCGCCCGCGCCGAGCGCCAGCCCTTCCACCGGGAGCTCCTCTGCGGGTCCGCCCTGCACCGGCGTACAGACGAGTGATGTGATCCGGCCGGACGCATCCGTACGGAAGAACTGGGCGGCGAGCCCGGACCTGTACGTGAAGCCGGGATACTTCATGCACTCGGCGAGCGTCATCGAGGGCGTATAGAGCGCACCCTTCGGGCAGCCCCAGAGACAGCGGCCGAGGTACTCGCACGCGCCGCGCTCGTCGCGCGCATGCGTGAGCGTCGCCACACGCGTGCGGCCGATGTAGCAGCCCAGGCGCTCGTTCAGCTCGCGCCGCTTGCGCGCGTACGTGTCGAGCAGCAGCCGCGAGTGCTCGTCGAGCCGCAGCGGCTCGATCAGGTTGTCGTGCAGAGGCAGGAACCGGCTCAGGTCGTCTTCCTCGCCCGTCACGCCGATACGCCCGGCCACGAGACCGTAGAACGGCGCCAGCTCCGAGTACTTGAACGGAAAGCCATTCAGATCGTCGTCGTTGAACGGGTAGCAGCCTGCGGTCCACGCTTCGGCCAGTCCGCCACGCGCGAAGGAGAGCAGCGGCGCGAACCCAGACGAGCGGAAGGGCGGCTCCTCGAAGATGTAGAGCTTGTTGGGCGGGAAGCCGTAGTACTCGCCGTCGCTGCCGGGTGTCGTGACGGACGCGTAGTCGTTCCCCAGGAAATACTCCGCGGGATCGTCCAGCTCCGACTTGAGGCCGCGAAACGAGAGGTCGGGTCGAACGTGCGGCGGCGCCGTGCGTCCCACATCCACCATCGTGACGGCGTGGCCTCGCTCGAGCAGCGACAGCGCGAAGTGCACACCGCTCGCGCCGGAACCGACGACTGTGAACCTCACACGGCTTCCCTTCGCTCTGCGGCCACGCCCGCAGATCGAGCGGCGAACTTCAGCACCAGGTGCGGCGGTCCGAGCACGACCACGCCCGCCACGAGCGCCAGCGCACCGCCCACGCCGGCCAGGACGAGGCCGGCAACCGTCACGGCCGGATGGCGCGGGCGCTGGACTTCGAAGACGCGGTGGTGCGGAGCGCGCGACTCGAGCAGTGCGAACAGCAGCACCATCTTCTGCCGCAGTGCGCCGGCAGGCGCGAAGAAACGTGCGTACGCGTCGGCCATGCGGGCAGCGATGCGGCCGCGCCGCGCCCACCCGACGAGCAGACGATCCACCGCGGTGCGCGGGGACAGCGCCTCGATGACCGAATGCGCGTGCGCGTACCTGCGTACGATGTACGCATCCACCGGCATGCCGGTGAGGTAGCGAGTGAAGACCGCAGCCTCGCGCTCGAGGCTCACGCGCACCCCTCGTCCAGCATGTCGCCGATCGTGGCGAGGCTTTCCGCGATGCGGTCGAGCCGCGCATCCGGACGCGCCGTGCCATCGAACCGGAAGGTGGCGAGCTGACCAACCGTGAACGGAAGGCGGTTGCCGACGATCCGCTCGGCGAGTCCGAGCACCGGCAGCAGCGGCGCAATCGGTACGGACAGCGCCGGCCCGCGCCGGCCCAGCTCGCGCATGCGAATGCGTTCGAGCAGCTCGCGCAGCGTGGGACGCTCCGGCCCGCCGATCGCAATCGTTTCGTTGCGGAACGACGCGTCGTCCGCGATCGCAACGATGAGCCGCGCCGCGTCGTCGGCCGCGATCGGCTGCACGCGCACGCGGCCGCCGCCGAACACCGGCATGATGGGCGCACGTGCGAGACGGCGGAGTGCGTCGAGAATCGGGGATCCGCGGCCGAGGATCATCGTCGGGCGCACGATCACGTACTCGAGACCGCTCTCACGGACCGCACTCTCGGCCGCAATCTTCGACTGCGCGTACGGATAGTTGCGCGTATCGGGGAACGCTGCGGCGATGCTGCTGACGAAGACGAACCTGCGGACGCCATGCTGCCGGGCGGCCGCGAGCAGAGCACGCGTGCCCTCCGCATTCACGCGCCAGTGTTCGTCGGCACCGGCCTTCCCGGTGGCGGCGGCGAGGTGCAGAACGGTGTCGCAGCCGCGCAGGGAGTCCTGCCACGCATCGGGATTCGCGACATCGCCGCGCAGCGTTGCGCCGTCACCCGAACGGGAGAGCGTGATCAGCGGACGCGTGTCGCCGGCGAGCCGCGCTGCGACACGACGGCCGAGGAAGCCGGTCGCGCCGGTCAGGAAGATGGAGCCGTGCGCGGAACGCGGTCCGGTCGACGCCGTCGTCCTGTCGACCGCGGACACGTCAGCCGTTCCGCCGGCCCACGTGCATGGCGACGGGGACCGGAGCCTCATCCTCCGCCACCACGACGCCGATCGGCGAGGCGAAGCGGCGCTCCGTGCGCGGAGGCGGCACGTTGATGGTCTCCTCCACCACGTAGAGCGGCCGCGACTTCAGCTCGGTGAACATCCGGCCGATGTACTCGCCGAGGATGCCCGTGCAGATGAGCTGCACGCCGCCGAGGAACAGCAGCGCGACCATGATGGTCGCCCAGCCCTGCACCGTATGACCGAGCGCCCGCTGCACGAACACGCTGACCAGATAGATGAACGCGAGGGCGGACGCGAAATACCCGAGCCATGTCGCCAGCCGGAGCGGCAGGGTCGAGAACGATGTGATGCCGTCCAGCGCAAACTTCAGCATCTTGCTGTACGGGAACTTCGTCTCACCCGCGAAGCGTGCCTCGCGAACGTACGGCACGCCCGTCTGCCTGAATCCGATCCACGCCGTGAGGCCGCGCACGAAGCGGTCCTGCTCGCGCATCGCCCGCAGCTGATCCGCCGCGCGCCGGCTGAGCAGCCGGAAGTCGCCGACGTCCACGGGGATGTCGATGTTCGTCATGCGCTTCAGCAGGCGGTAGAACCCCGATGCGGTGACCAGCTTCAGCCGGCCCTCGCCGTGACGGCGCTCCCGCTGCCCGTATACGACGTCGTAACCTTCCTGCCACTTCGCGATCATCGACGGGATCACTTCCGGCGGGTCCTGCAGGTCCGCATCGATCACGACCACGCAGTCTCCCTGCGCATGGTCGAGCCCGGCCGTGATCGCGATCTGATGGCCGAAGTTGCGCGAGAACTTCAGCACCTTGACGCGCGCATCCCGGCCACCGATCGCCGCCAGACGCTCGGCCGTGCGATCGCTGCTGCCATCGTTCACGAAGATGAGCTCGTAGTCGAAGCCGGGCAGCGACCCGGCCACCGCCGAAAGCCGGTCGTAGCACGCGTCCACGACCGCCTCTTCGTTGTAGACGGGCACGACGATCGAGAGCAGCCTGGTCTCGCTCATCAGGTCATTCCCTCTGCGGGCGTCTCGTCGGCACGCACCACGCGCGCGCGCCACCGGCGCTCCACCGGCCGGCGCAGCCACACCACCGCCACCCACGGCAGCAGCACCATCGATTCCACCAGCACCACCCAGCCGTTCGACAGCGAGAACACGCTGCGCACGAACGTCCACACCTGCGTGCCGTCCGCGGCGTTCGTCATTCCGGGGAGGACCGGCCACGGCCACACCACCACATCGCTCAGCAGCGGCCAAAGCACCGGCAGCCCGGACGGACCGCCATTGTCGTATCCCAGCAGGTCGAACACGAGATGCGTCGCGTACAGAGCGGCTGCCCACCCTCCGTACCGCAACGGCGACTCCCACTTCGCCAGCCGGGCAACGACCATCACTGCAATACCGAACAGCAGTGCGGCCCCGAGCGAGTGCGACGGCCCGCGGTGCAACCCGCCGAGTTCGCCCATCGCAAGACCCGCCACATAATCCAGGTCTGGTGCGTTCACCGCGAAGATCGCGAACAGCACCCGGCCCCAGCGGATCCGCCGTCCATCACGGCCCCCGCTCATGGCCAGCCCCACGAGACTGTGTCCCACCGGCGATGCCACCGCCCTGCTCCTTACTTCTCGGTCTGTTGTCTCGGGGAGAGCCGATCGCAGCGCGCGAGGGGCAAGTTCCACGCCGACCCCTGCACGCACGGAAACGCGCCGGGGCGCGTTGCGGTTACGCAACATATGTCGCGCACCGCCCCGCGCCCCGCAAGGCCCGTGGCCGCTATTGCTGTTGCGCTACCGCACGACCACGCCGCGCGGCATGCGCCAGGCGAGGCCGATGCCGACGACATCGGATTCACCGAATGTGGCGCCGAAGCGAAGAATGAAGGAGCGGCCCAGTCCGATGTCGGCGCCGAGGTCGACGTCGACGTTGAGCTCGGTTTCGGTCTCCTCCCGGTCGTCGCCGACGTCGAATGAAAAGACATCGAACGCGACGCGCGGGTGGATGTACGGCGTGAGCGTGAATCCGCTGCCGGAGGCGAGGGTGGCGCCGAGGCTGAGGCCGAGCGGAATGCGGAGGTACGTGACACCGTCGAAGGTGGCGCCGACGCCGGTCATCCATGCCGCGCGCAGGGGCGTACCGGGCGGGAAGATGTTGACGGGGCCGAACAGCTCGGCGCCGATGAGGAAGCCGGTGTCGCGGCCGAAGTCGACGAACCCGGCGCGCACGCCGAGGTCGATGTTTCCGGTCTGTCGCCAGATGCCGACGATGCCGAGGTCGCCCGGGTCGGGGAAGATGAGATAGACGCCGAGGTCGTCGGCGGCGCGGGGCGAGAAGAAGGTCGGCGAGTCCCACTGAGCGGCGGCGGGCGCCGCAAGGATCGAAAGCGTCAGGGCGGCGACGGCCGCCGAGCGTATGCGCATGATGCAACTCCTTGCCGCGGAGTGAATCCGAATCCGGGCGCGGCGCGGGTGCAACAACCGCGCCCGGTGCGGCAAGTGATTGCGGTCAGGCGGCTTCGGCGTGCTCGCTGAGGATGGTGACGACGTCGTCGGCCACCTGCAGGAAGCCGCCGCGCACGCGGAAGCGCTGCTCGCCGCCGTCGGACTGCACACGCATCTCGCCCTCGCCCAGCAACGCGAGCATGGGCGCGTGGCCGCGCAGCACGCCGAGCTCACCGTCCCACGCGGGGACGACGACCATGGTCGCGTCACCCTCGAAGACGGTGCGCTCCGGGCTGATGACGGCGACGCGCAGCGGGCCGGCCATCGGCTAGGCCTCCACGCCGAGCTGGCGGGCGTGCTCGATCACTTCCTCGATGCCACCCTTCATGTAGAAGGCCTGCTCGGGCAGGTGGTCGAACTCGCCGGCGACGACACGCTCGAAGGACTCGATCGTGTCCTCGAGCTTCACATACTTCCCCTTCGTGCCCGTGAACTGCTCGGCGACGTGGAAGGGCTGCGAGAGGAAGCGCTGAATGCGGCGCGCGCGGCCGACGACGATCTTGTCCTCCTCGGACAGCTCGTCCATGCCGAGAATCGCGATGATGTCCTGGAGCTCCTTGTAGCGCTGCAGGATCCGCTGGACCTCGCGGGCCACCTTGTAGTGGCGTTCGCCGATGTACTGCGGGTCGAGGATGCGCGATGAAGAGTCGAGCGGATCGACCGCGGGATAGATGCCGATCTCGGTCAGCGCGCGCGTGAGCACCGTCGTCGCATCGAGGTGCGCGAACGCGGTGGCCGGCGCGGGGTCGGTCAGGTCGTCGGCGGGCACGTAGATCGCCTGCACGGACGTGATCGAACCGTCGCGCGTCGACGTGATGCGCTCCTGCAGCTCGCCCATCTCGGTGCCGAGCGTGGGTTGGTAGCCCACGGCCGAGGGCATGCGCCCGAGCAGCGCCGACACCTCGGAGCCCGCCTGGGTGAAGCGGAAGATATTGTCGATGAAGAGCAGCACGTCCTGCTTCTCGACGTCGCGGAAGTACTCCGCCACGGTGAGGCCGGAGAGTCCGACGCGCAGGCGCGCGCCCGGCGGCTCGTTCATCTGGCCGTACACGAGCGCGACGTTTGGCAGCACGCC
>CAYUIG010000080.1:0-8851 GCA_964444685.1 uncultured Gemmatimonadaceae bacterium
GCGTCTCATCCGCATCCAGTCGACGTTGAGGAAAGGGCGCCCTTGCTCGGCCGTTACGACCGGGCTGGTACGGCGCAAGCGCGGCGAGAACCTGGAGGTCCAGCGGATCGTCGCTGCCGTTGTTGCCCCGGTGCGCGTCATTCGGTCCGTGGGGTTCCTTTGACAGCGCTCAGAGCGGTGAATGCGACCTCGAACAGGGACCGGTCGGGCCCGGGGCCGGATTCACAGCGTCTCGCGTGGTCGCATAACACCCAGTCGCCCGAACGGATTCCCGTGGGGCAAGATCGACCACGCCAGACCACCAGCCTTGCGAACTCGACAACCAGCGAATCACGGACCCGGCGGAGAGTCGGCCTAATCCGTCGGCTTCCAGACGAGCTGGAACTCGAGCTCTTCCTTGTCGCCGTCACGCTCGTGCTCGACGCTGATCTCGGCGTCGGCCGGCACGGTGAAGCGGGAATTGGCCACCTGGATACGGAACGGCTCGCCGTTCTCCAGGGCATCGGCGAGGCGGCGCAGTTTGGCGACGAAATCACTGACCGAATAGACCTTCTCGACATCGCGGGGCGGCTTGCTCACGAATCCCTCCGCTTGGGTGACAGGAAACGAATCAGCAGACCGACGCCGAGCAATCCGACGCCGATCCATGTGAGTGTGGGGATCTCGGTGGCCACGGCGCCGTCGCCGAACGCAGCGCCACCGAGGAAGAACGCGACCCGCCACATCAGCCGCGGGTCCTCGCCCTGCGGTTCGCGACTCGGGCGGAACATGGTCAGCGGCTGCGCTCGAGGAAAGCCTGCACGCCGGCGCGGCAGTCCTCGGTGCTGCGCGCGAGCGCATTGATCTCCGCGCCGCGATCGATCGCGGCCTCGAACGACAATCCGTCCATGCCGTAGAGCAGGCGCTTGATCAGCTCCAACGCGGAGCCCGATCTGTGCGCCAGGTCGTGCGCAAAGTTCGCGGCCTCCTCCGCGAGCACCTCGGGCAGGAAGGTGCGGTTCACGAGACCGACGTCACGTGCGGCGCGCGCATCGAAACGCCCGCCGAGCGCGACCACCTCGAACGCCATCTTCTCGCCGACGGAGCGGCGCAGCAATGCCATGACCATCGCGGGCACGAAGCCGAGGCCGACCTCGGGATACCCGAAGACCGCATCCTCCGCAGCGAGCACCATGTCGCAGGCGGTGGCGAGGCCGGCGCCACCGGCGATGGCGTGGCCGTGCACGACGGCGATGATGGGCTTGGGCAGCCGGCGCATGCGCACGAACAGCTCGCCGAGGCCGGCGGCGTCGTGGAGGTTATCGATCGCATCGGCGCCGGCGGCAATGCGCTGAAGCCGCTCGAGGTCTGCGCCCGCGCAGAAGTCGGGGCCGGTGGCGGCGAGCGTGATCACGCGCACGTCGCCATTCTCCCCCAGCTCCTGGAACGCGGCCGTCAGCTCGCGCACGGTCTCGGCATCCAGCGCATTGCGCTTCTCGGGCCGGTTGAGCGTGATGCGGCCGACCGGGCCGTCGCTGTCGACGAGGATGCGGCGGTACTCGGTCACGTGGCCTCCACGAAGTCGTCGGGCACGTCGATCTCCATGCGCAGCATGGCCGTGGAGAACGTCTTGCCCTGAGCATCGGTCATGAGCGACATGGTGCCACCGCCGTCCAGCGCGCCATGCAGCAGGAAGTTGAGCGCATTCAGGTTGGGCAGCTCGAAGCGCTCGACGCCGCCGTCGATGAGCGGCGCGAAATGCGCGGCGACGCGTTCGACCGTGAGTGCGTCGCGCAGTATCGGATAATACGATGCGTGGCGTGCAATGACGCCGACGTTGACGGTGTCGCCCTTGTCGCCGGAGCGGGCGTGCGCCAGGTCGTACAGGAGGACGCGTTTCATGCGGTGGTCACCTCCACGCGCAGGTGCGGCTCGATCTGATCGCGTGCGACGAGTGCGGGCCAGTACGCCACGATCTCCTGCACGCGCGGGCGCCCGCCCGCAAAGCCGGTAACAGTCGGCGGACCGGTGAGCACGAGCGGCGCGATCTCGCGCGTGAAGCGCTCGACGGCGTTCCTGTCCTCGCTGCGCACGGCCACGCGCAGTTCGACTTCGCTGAGATCCGAAGGTGGCGGCCCGGCCAACGCTCCGTGCGTCGCGTTCCAGCCGACGAACTCGGTGCGCACCTCATCGAAGCGGAGGCCCAGTCGGTCGAGCCGTTCGCGCAGGATGCGATCGGCGGCCTGTGCCTTCAAGACGGGATCCGGCCACCCGTAGACGAGCGTACCCACGGCCTTCCAGCCGGACGAATACGCGATCGAAACCTTCAGCATGTCAGTGCGCGGCCGCCCGCGCACGCCGGAAACGCGCACGCGATCCGGCCCGTCCTGCGACAGGCGGATCGTCGTGAAGTCTGCGATCACGTCGGGCGTGATGTAGTTCGTCGGATCGCCGAGCTCGTACAGGAGCTGTTCGCTCACCGTTGCAACCGAGACGCGCCCGCCGGTGCCGTCGTGCTTCGTCACGACGAACGAGCCGTCGGGATACGCCTCGATGATCGGGAAGCCGACCTCCGCCATGTTGGGAATCGTCTCCCAGTCGGCCAGGCAGTTGCCGCCGGTGCACTGTGCGCCGCACTCGTTGATGTGACCGGCGACGACGCCCGCGGCCAGCCGATCCCAATCGTCGGCAGACCAGCCGAACGCGTACATCATCGGCGCGTAGGTGAGCGCGGTATCGGTCGAGCGGCCCGTGACCACGACAGTCGCATCTTTCGAGAGCGCTTCGACGATCGGCCCGGCGCCGATGTAGGCGTTCGCGCTCTGTACGCGCTCGATGACGTCCGACAGTGGCCGGCCGTCGTCCATGTTGCGCAGCTCGTGGCCGCTCCGCACGAGGTCGTCGAGTCGGTCGAGAATGTCGTCGCCCGTTATGGCGGCCACGCGTACGCGCCCGGCGAGGCCGGCATTGCGGGCCTGCTCGAGCACGCCGTCGCGGCACGCGGGCACGTTCACGCCGCCGGCATTGGCCACGACGCGGATCCCCTTCTCCACACAGTCGGGCAGGATCTCGCCCATGAGCGGAACGAAGTCGCGCGCGTAGCCCTCCGCGGGATTGCGCGACTTCTGCTTCTGGAGGATCGACATCGTGACTTCGGCGAGGTAGTCGAGCATCAGGAAGTCGATGCGTCCTGCGCGTACTTGTGTTACCGGCGCCGTCAGGAGATCTCCCCAGAAGCCCTGGCCGCTGGCAATTCGGAGTCTGGAGTCTGGGGTCTGGTGTCTGGGGTCTGGTTTCATGCGGGCAAATCGGGTAGTGCGCCGAAGGGGCCGAGGTGTGGGCCGGGGTTGTGCAGCGCAGCCCTCAACGCCAGGGCCAGGAGCGCTCTCGTATCCTCCGGCGTGACGACTGCGTCCACGAATCCTCGTGCAGCGGCAAACTTCGCGTCGAGCTGCTTGTCGTAGTCGGCGCGCACGGACTCGATCTTCTTCGCGAGCGATTCGTCGGGTCGTGCCTTCTTCGAGCGCAGTTCTTCGAGCTGCGGGCCGAACAGCGCCATGACGGCGGACTCGCCTTCCATCACGCCCATGCGTCCGGTCGGCCATGACAGTATGAAGTCCGGATCGAACCCCTGCCCTGCCATTGCATAGTAGCCGGCGCCGCTGGCGTGACCGACGGTGAGCACGAGCTTCGGCACGGTCGCGGTGGCCATGGCTTCGACGAAGCGCGCGCCTGCGCGGATGATACCGCTGTGCTCGGCCTCGGTGCCGACCATGAAGCCGCTCACGTCCTGCACGAAGAGCAGCGGCGTGCCGTGCCGGTTCATGGTCTCGATGAAGTACGCGGTCTTCTCTGCACTGTCCGTATAGATGATGCCGCCGAACTTCGGCGCCCCGCCGTGCGGGTCCTTGATCATGCCGCGCGCGTTGGCGATCACGCCGACGGAGATCCCCTCGAGGCGTGCGGTGCCGCAGATCATCTCGGGCGCGTGGTCGCCCTGGAACTCGTCGAGTCGTCCCTCGTCGAGCAGCGCATCGAGCACGGCGCGCATGTCGTACGGCTGCCGATGGTCCTCGGGGATCAGGTCGTAGATCTGCAGCGCGTCGCGTGCGGGCGGCGCACTCTCGGTGAGCGCGGCGCGCGGGAAGGACGGCGGCAGCTCGGACACGAGTTCGCGGATGCGTGCAATGCACGTCGCATCATCCGGCAGCCGATAGTGCGCGACACCGCTGATGGCATTGTGCGTCCACGCGCCACCGAGCTCCTCGGCATCCACGGTCTGCCCGGTGGCACCCTTCACGAGGTTGGGACCGCCGAGCCCCATGAAGCTCGTGCCCTCGACCATCAGGATGACGTCGGAGAGCGCGGGCAGGTACGCGCCGCCGGCAATGCACGGGCCCATGACGGCCGCAATCTGCGGCACGCGCAGATACCGCCGCATGATCGAGTTGTAGTAGAAGATGCGCGCCGCGCCGTACTGTCCGGGAAAGACGCCGCCCTGATATGGCAGGTTCACGCCTGCCGAGTCGACGAGATAGACGATCGGGATGCGGCAGCGCATCGCGGCTTCCTGCGCGCGCAGCATCTTCGTGATCGTCTCGGGCCACCAGCTCCCGGCCTTCACGGTCGCATCGTTGGCGACGACGATGGTCGGCCGCCCGTGCACCGCTCCGAGCCCCGTGACGACGCCGGCGGCCGGCGCCTGCCCGTCGTAGCGGTCATGCGCGACGAGGAGGCCCAGCTCGAGGAAAGGCGCCTCGCGGTCGAGGAGCAATGCGATACGTTCGCGGGCGGTGAGCTTGCCCTGGGAGTGCTGACGTTCGATGCGCTCGGCGCCGCCGCCCTCGCGCAGGCGCGCCTCGAGGTCGCGCAGCTCGCGGGTGAGCCGCGCCATGCGCGTGTCCGAGCGAACGGGCGCGTCCACCGCAGCAGCCACGGAGGTCAGCCCGCGGGCTCGCCCGCGGCCTGTGCGAATCGCTCGCGGATGAAGCGGATCGGCTCGGAGGTCGGTGTGCCGGGCCCGAACAGCTTCGCGACGCCCATCGACTCGAGCTTCGCGATGTCCTCCTCCGGCATGATCCCGCCGCCGATCACGAGGATGTGGCCCATGCCCTCCGCGCGCAGCAGCTCGAGCACGCGCGGGAAGAGCGTCATGTGCGCACCCGACAGAATGGACAGTGCGACGACGTCCACGTCCTCCTGCACGGCGGCAGCCGCGATCATCTCGGGCGTCTGATGCAGGCCCGTATAGACGACCTCGAAGCCGGCATCGCGGAAGGAGCTGGCGATCACCTTCGCGCCGCGGTCGTGCCCGTCGAGTCCCGGCTTGGCAACCAGGATCCGGATCTTTCGTTCGTCCATGCTCGTTCGTCTATGGCTTTCAGGTGCCGAAGCTTAGGCCCGCCGGGCCGCACGCCGCAAGCCGGGATCGGGTGTCCGGGCCACGACAATGAGCCGTGGCGAACGCCGGGTCAGCCGGCTCCCGGACCATGACCCGTACCAGACCGGTTCCACGAATCCGGCCATGTCCAGAAGCCGCGCAATCTCCGTGGCCGTGCGCAGTCGCAGCGTGTGCATCTTCGTGCCCGACTCGGAGCCTCTCCGCCAGCGCATGCGTTCGTGGCTGATGCCGGTGACGGGATCGAAACGTCGCCGGAACTCGACGAGCGTGCCGTCGGGGAGGGTGAACGCGTCGCGCTCCGCGTAGTTGGAGACCACGTCGTCGCGATGCATGCTCTCGAGGAGGAAGCGGCCGCCGGGCTTGAGCACGCGGTGCGCTTCGCGCAGCGCCTCCACGTCGTCATCATCGGACTCGAACAGGCCGAGGCTGGTGAAGACGTTGCACACGGCGTCGAATGACGCGTCGGCGAACGGCAGCGCGCGCAGGTCCGCGGCAGCGCGAGGGAAACCGCGCGCGCGCTGCAGCAGCGGGATCGAGAGGTCGGCGCCGAACGCGGACAGTCCCGCGTCGCGCATCAGGGACGTGTGCCGGCCCCAGCCGCAGGGCGCATCGAGGACACGGGCGCCGAACGGCAGCCCCAGCAGCTCGCGGATGGCCGCTACTTCGCGGCGACTCCTGCGCTCGTCGAACAGGGGTTCGTGGAGGCGGAGCCAGTCGTCGTCGAAGTAGGTGCGCCACCAGTCGGGCGGCGCGCTCACTCTTCCTCCGGCGGCTCCTGCGGCCGGGCCGTGAGCGACAGGCTGAGCCGTTCGATGCGGCGCTTCTTGATGGCGAGGACGCGCAGGCGGCCGCCCGGGAAGTGGACCTCGTCGCCGGGGCGTGGCAGGCGGCCGAGTCGCCCGAGTACGAAGCCGCCGACGGTGGTGTAGTCCTCATCGGGCAGCTCGAGGCCATAGCGGTCGTTCACCTCGGCTATGGCCGCGCCGCCGGAGAACTCGATCTCGCCGTCGCCCTTCTGGAGGAACTCGGGGCGCGCTTCGTCCAGCTCGTCCTCGATCTCGCCGACGATCTCCTCGACCAGGTCCTCGATCGTCACGATGCCGGCCGTGCCGCCGAACTCGTCGATGACGATGGCCATGTGCGTCTGCTCGCGCTGCATGTCGCGCAGGAGCTGCTCGACCGGTTTCGTGTCGGGCACGAAGAGCGGTTCGCGCGCGATGTCGCGCAGTGTGCCGCCGCCCGCGCGCTGCGCGCGCCAGACATCACGCGCCAGCACGATGCCGACGATCGTGTCGACCGAACCCTCGAAGAGCGGGTAGCGCGAGTGCCCCTGCTCCAGGATGTACGCAGCTGCGTCCTCGAGGCTGGACTCCACCGGGATGCCGAGCACCTGCGTGCGCGGCGTCATGACCTCGGCCGCGGTCGTCTCCGAGAGATGGAACACGCCGCGGATCATCTCCACCGGCTCCTCGCGCAGCAGTCCGTGCTCGTAGCTCTGCGTGAGCAGCATCTCGAGCTCTTCGGGCCGGTGCACGCGCTCCATCTCGGTCGGTGGTCGCAGGCCCAGCAGCCGCAGCAGCGCATTCGCCGTGCCGTTCAGGAATGCGATGAACGGCAGGAAAAGCTTGGAGAAAAGGATGAGCGGGCCCGCGGTCCAGAGGCTGGTCTCCTCCGGGAATAGCAGCGCGACCGACTTCGGTGCGAGCTCGCCGAGCACGATGTGCAGGAAGGTGATGAACGCGAACGCGATCGTGCCGGCCACGGTGTGCGTCGCGATCGCATCGAACGGCTCGGGCAATCCGGCGAAGATCGAGACGAGCAGTTCCGCGATGGTCGACTCGCCGACCCAGCCCAGCCCCAGCGATGCGAGCGTGATGCCGAGCTGCGTGCCGGAGATGTAGTGGTCGAGATGCCGGATCGCGCTGAACGCCAGCTTCGCGCGCGTGTTGCCGGCGTTGGCGAGCGCCTCGATGCGTGTGCGGCGGGCACCGACGAGTGCGAACTCCGCCGCAACGAAGAAGCCGTTGGCGGCGACGAGGAAGAGGGCGAGTCCGAGCCGCCATGCGATTTCGCCGGCGGTGAACGCGTGCCCTACGATTTGGGCGTCTTCAGGCATGGGCTGGCGCCGGGCGCCCGTCTAGAAGAAGACGGGTTCCCGGTACGCGCCGAAGACCTCCTCCATCGCGTAGCGCATCTCGTAGAGCGTGCAGCCCGCGCGCGCGCAGTCGAGCAGCGGCTCGATCACGTTCCTGTCCTCCGCCGCCGCGGTGCGCAGTGCGGCGAGGGTCGCCTCGACGCGCTCGGGATCCCGACGCGCCCGGAGCGAGGCGAGGCGTTCGCGCTGCCTGCGTTCGGGCTCGTCGCTGATGCGCAGAATGTCGATGTCGACGTGTTCGTTGCCCTCGGTGAACGCGTTCACACCCACCACTACCCGCTCTCGCTGTTCGAGCTCGCGCTGCTGGCGCTCGGCGCTGCGCGCGATCTCCTGCTGGAAGTAGCCGGCCTCGATGCCGGGCACCACGCCGCCGTACTTCTCGATCTCCTCGAAGATCTCCTCGGCCTGGCGCTCGAGCCTGTCGGTCAGCGCCTCGACGTAGTACGAGCCCGCCAGCGGATCGATCGTGTTGGGCACGCCGGTCTCGAAGGCGAGGACCTGTTGGGTGCGGAGTGCGATGCGGACCGCCTTCTCCGTGGGCAGTGCCAGCGTCTCGTCCATCGAGTTGGTGTGCAGCGACTGCGTGCCGCCGAGCACCGCGGCGAGCGCCTGGTAGGCGACGCGTACGATGTTGTTCTCGGGCTGCTGCGCTACGAGCGTGACGCCCGCGGTCTGCGCGTGCGTGCGCAGGCGCAGCGATTCATCCGACTTCGCGCCGTAGACGTCGCGCATGCGGCGCGCCCAGATGCGGCGCGCGGCGCGGAACTTCGCGATCTCCTCGAAGAAGTCGTTGTGTACATCGAAGAAGAACGACAGCCGGGGCGCGAACGAATCGACATCGAGGCCGCGTGCAATGCCGCGCTCCACGTACTCGAAGCCGTTGCGCAGCGTGAACGCGAGCTCCTGTGCGGCGGTGGCGCCCGCCTCGCGGATGTGGTAGCCGCTGATCGAGATCGGGTTGTACTTCGGTGCGTTCTGCGAGCACCACTCGAACATGTCGACGATCAGCTTGAGCGCGGGCTCGGGCGGATAGATCCACGCGTGCTGCGCCATGTACTCCTTGAGGATGTCGTTCTGCACGGTGCCGCGCAGCTCGGCGGGGTTCACGCCCTGCCGCTCGGCCGCGGCCACGTACAGCACGAACAGGAGGATGGCGGGCCCGTTGATGGTCATGGAGACGGACACCTTGTCGAGCGGGATGCCGTCGAACAGCGTCTCCATGTCCTCGAGGCTCGAGATCGCGACGCCGCACTTCCCGACCTCGCCGAGCGAACGCGGGTGATCGGAGTCGTAGCCCATGAGCGTGGGGAAGTCGA
>CAYUIG010000081.1:0-8401 GCA_964444685.1 uncultured Gemmatimonadaceae bacterium
ACGCCGTCTTGATCTTCTCCCAGACGCGCAGGAAGTCGGCCTTCTTCTTCGAGAGGACGACCACGCCCTCGGAATCCTCGAGGTTCTCGAGGAAGACCTCGACCTCGTCCCCTTCCTTCAGCTCGCCCGCAGCCTTGAACTCATCGCGCGGGATCGCTCCCTCGCTCTTGAAGCCAACGTCGAGGATGACCGCGTTCTCGGTGACGCGCAGCACGCGCGCCTTCACGATCTCGCCTTCCTCGATGTTCGTGAGCGTCTCGTCGTACATGGCGAGCATCGCCTCGTACTCCTCGGGGGAGTACTCGCCTTCATCGACCCATTCGGAAGGAGGCGGTGCCGGCATGCGACGGGTGAGGGTGGGTTCGGCCGTGGCGGTGGTGGCCTGCGGATCCTGCGTCGTCGTTTCGTCCATGCTGTCCCCGGAACGCCTGCCGCAGGGAGCCCGGCAGGGCTGAAGTCAAGAACGTACGGCCCCCTCGGACCGCAAGTCGTTGAACGTACTTGCGCTGCGACCTTTCGTCAACCGGGGGCGCCGCGTTCCCGGGCCAGCCTCACAATGGCGTCGACCTGATCCTGAAAGCGCAGGCGGGTGGTGTCGATGGGGACGGCGTCCCGGGCCTGCCGCAGCGGGGCCGCGCTGCGCTCCGAATCGATGCGGTCGCGCTCGAGGAGCCGGCGCACCTCCACGTCCAGCTCGGCTTCATCGGGATCGTTCTGGCCGCGTTCGAGGAGGCGGCGGCGCGCGCGCTCGCGGGGGTCCGCGACCATGAAGACCTTGAGCGCCGCATCCGGGAACACGACGGTGCCCATATCGCGGCCATCGGTGACGACGTCGTGGGCGCCCGCCAGGCCGCGCAGGGTGCGGAGGGTGTAGGCGCGGACGCCGGGGCTGGCGGCGATGCGGGAGACGTGGGCATTGACCGCCGGCGCACGCAGCGCGTCCTCATCCTCGACGCCCGGCGGGAGGAAGCGGAAGCGCGCATCTACGGGCTCCGCACGAACCCCCAGAGCCTCGGCGTCCTCCGGCCGGAAGTCATGCCACGAAGCCGCCGGGATTCCCTCACGGAGCGCAGCGAGCGTGAGGGCGCGGTACAACGCGCCAGAGTCGAGGTGGCGGAAGCCGAGGGCCCGGGCGACGGCGCGGGCGGTGGAGCTCTTGCCCGATCCGGCGGGTCCGTCGATGGCGATGATCACCGTCCCGCGCAGCGTGCGAGGGTTTCCCAGAATCCGGGGAACGAGACTTCGACGGCCCCGGGCTCATCGATGGTGATGTCATGTTTCGGCAGCGCGGCGAGAACGCCGAAGGCCATGGCGACGCGGTGGTCGCCGTGTGCGCGCACCGTGCCGGACAACGGCCGTTCGTTGCCCTCCACGACGAGGCCGTCGGGCAGCTCCTCCGCGCGCACGCCGATCGTGCGCAGGTTCTCGACGAGTGCGGCGATGCGGTCGGATTCCTTGACGCGCAGCTCGCCCGCGCCGGTGATGCGCGTCTCGCCACGCGCCTGCGAGGCGAGGACCGCAAGGATCGGCAGCTCGTCGATCATGAACGGGACGTCCGCGGCGGACACCTCGATGCCGCGCAGCGCGTCCGCGCTCTGCACGTGCAGATCGGCCACGGGCTCGCCGCCGGCACCGGTCACGCGTTCGACGTGCACGGCCCCACCCATGCGGCGCACAGCGTGGAGGAAGCCGATGCGCGTCGGGTTCACACCCACGCCCGGGATGTGCAGCTCCATGCGGTCCGCGAGGAGCGCGAGCGCGATCAGGAAGGCGGCCGAAGAGACGTCGCCGGGAACGGGGATGTCGAACGGTGGCAGCGCGGGGATCGGGTCGAGATGCACGCGGTGCGGCACGACGCCGTCCACGCGGATCGGCACGCCGAGCGCGGCGAGCAGGCGTTCGGTGTGATCGCGCGAACGCAGCGGCTCATCGATCGTGACACTGCAGCCGCCGGTGAGCGCGGCGAGCAGGAGTGCGCTCTTGACCTGAGCGCTCGCCCGTGTGCTCCTATGCTGGATCGATTGCAGTCGTCCGCCCTCGATGATGATGGGCAGGCGATCCGGCTCGCCGATCTCGAGGATCGCAGCGCCCATTTCCGCAAGCGGATCCGTGACGCGCCGCATGGGCCGTGCGCGCAGCGATGCATCACCGTCGAGCGTGCTGCGGAACGCGTGACCCGCCAGTACGCCGAGCATGAGACGCGCGGTGGTGCCGCTGTTGCCGCAGTCGAGGACGGTACCCGCGGGGCGGAGCTGCTGGAGGCCGCGGCCTTCCACACGCAGTTCGGCGCCCTTCCCTTCGATGGAAACGCCGAGCGCACGCAGGACGCCAGCGGTGGAGCGTGTATCGGCGGAGTCGAGTCCGCCGGTGATGCGGCTGCCGCCATCGGCGAGGGCGCCGACGATGAGTGCGCGGTGGGTGATCGACTTGTCGCCCGGAACGCGCACTTCGAGGGAACGCTCAGTCGTCATCGCCCGGGAACGGCACCTCGATACGCAGTCCGTCGCTCGCTACGACGGCGGCGGGATAGACCTCGCGCGCTTCGCGCTCGAGCGGGCGCGCGTCGTCGGCGTAGCGCGCCGAGAGGTGCGTGAGCACGAGGCGCGCCGCACCGCTCTGGAGCGCCACCTTCGCGGCTTCGCGTGCGGTGGAGTGTCCGGTAGCGCGGGCGCGTTCGGCTTCGTCGTCGCCGAAGGTGGCGTCGTGGACGAGCAGGTCCGCGTCCTTCGCCATCGTGATGGTATCCTTCGACGGACGCGTGTCACCGGAGAAGACGATGCGGCGGCCGCGGCGCGGCGGACCGACGACGTCCTCGGGCCGGATCGTGCGCCCGCCGACCTCGACGGCTTCACCCTTGTGCAGTCGGCCGAAGAGTGGACCCTCAGGCACGCCCAGCTCGCGCGCACGCTCGGGGTGGAAGCGGCCGAGCCGCTCGTGCTCGACGAGTGCGAAGCCGAGCGCGCGCGGGCCGTGGCGCGCGGGATACGCGACGATGTCGTAGTCGTCGCGGTGCACCGCCTGGCCGGGCTCGATCTCGCGGATCTGCACCGGGAAGGCCACGCGTTCGATGCCGAGGTTCACGGCCTGGTCGAGGATCTCCGCGGAGCCGGGCGGACCCCACAGACGGATCTCATCTTCACGGCCCTGGAGCGACATCGTACGCAGCAGTCCGATTACGCCGAGGAAATGATCGCCGTGCAGGTGCGTGAAGAAGATGTCGCCGACGGCGAAGCCGGTGCCGAAGCGCATCATCTGCCGCTGCGTACCCTCGCCGCAGTCGAACAGCATCAGATCGCCATCGCGCTGAAGCGAGATGGCGCTGACATTGCGGCCCACGGTCGGCCGGCTGGCGGCGGTGCCGAGGAAGGTGACCCGGATCACGTCGCAGAGCGCGGGCCCCGTGCAGCGGGGAGGAACCAGAGCAGCGAGTACGCTGCGTACATCGGAATGGGCCAGGGCGTGAGCGGCGGCACGACGAGCAGGCCGGCCCAGAGGCATAGCGCGGCAGCCGCGCGCTGGCGGGCGCCGCGCGCGTGTCGCACATCCTGCTGCGCATCCTGCAGGCCGGTGAGGTCGCCGCGGCGGGCGCGCACTTCCTCGATCTCGCCCGCGACGAACGCATCGACGCCGCGGTGCGCGAGACGCAGGAGCGACGCGGCGGCGCGCCGCGCCACTGCGATGCCGCCGAGCACGGCGAGCAGGATCCCGATGAACCGCATGCGGCAAGCTACCCGCGGCTGCCGCGGTGCGGCAAGCTAGCGGCCGGACGTCAGCGAGCCGCCGGAGCGCTTCCGACGTTCGTTCATCATCTCGAGGAAACACGTGACCACGCGCGGATCGAAGCGGTGGCCGGACTCCTTCTCGATCTCCTCGAGGATCGTCGCGCGCGGCCAGCGCGGGCGATACGGCCGGTCGGAGGCGAGGGCGTCGTAGAAGTCGGCCACGCTGACGATGCGCGCGGCCATTGGAATGTCTTCCCCGCTGATCCCGGACGGATAGCCCTGGCCATCCCAGCGCTCATGATGGCAGCGCGCGATCTCCTGCGCATAGCGCAGCATCTCGGTCGCGCCATCGGCGAGCAGCTGCGCGCCGTACTCGGTGTGTGCCTTCATGCCCTCGTACTCTTCCGCGGAGAGCTGGCCGGCCTTGAGCAGGATGCGGTCGGGAATCGCGAGTTTGCCGATATCGTGCAGCGGCGCAGCCACGCGGATGAGCTCGACCTCCGCGCGCGGCATGCCCAGGCGCTTCGCGATGCGCGCGGACAGGAGGCCGACGCGTCGCGTGTGGCCGCCCGTCTCGCGGTCGCGGAACTCGACAGCCTGCGTCAGGCGGTCGACCACTTCCTTGCGCGCCTGCGCAAGCTCACGCGTGCGGGCGCGCACCAGCCGCTCCAGCTCCACCGTGCGACGCCGTTCGGCAAGATGCAGGAAACGCGTCTCGAGCAGGTTGGAAACGCGCAGGCCGACGTCGATGGCCTCGAACGGCTTGTTCAGGAACTCATCGGCGCCCGCGGTGAGCGCGACGCGTCGCACGTCGGAAGATGCATCGCCGGTCAGGACGATGACCGGCACCCATGCACCTGACTTCAGCCGCTTGCGGATCTCCTCGAGCAGCACGCGGCCATCCATGGACGGCATGTGCCAGTCGACGCAGATCAGGTCGGGCCGCAGCGAAGCCAGCGCACCGGGTACGCGCGGCGACTCCGTCGTCGCGGTGATGTTGCGGTATCCTTCCGCACGCAGCGCACGCTCCAGCAGCTGGAGGATCGCCGGTTCGTCATCGACGAGGAGGATGCGTGCAGCGCCGCGCTGCGTAGCGGTCTGCCGTGTGGCGTCGTCGGCGAGTGACCTCATGGTCGGCCTCCATCCAGTACCTCGCGCACGAGCCGGCTGAGCGCGGCCGGCGAGAAGGGCTTCTGCAGGTAGGGCATGGCCTGCTCCACGATTCCCAGCTGAAGTACTGCGTCGTCCGTGTAGCCGGAGGTGAACACCACGAGCACGTCCGGATGCTTCTGTCTGACCTTTTCGTAGACCTCGCGGCCGTTCATGCCCGGCATCACCACATCGGTGACCAGCATGTCGATGCGCCCGAGGAAGCGTTCCGCGATCTTCACCGCCGATGGTCCGGAATCCGCCTCCAGCACGTTGTAGCCGCGCTGGCGCAGGATGCGGCAGGTGACCGAACGCACCGTAGGGTCGTCTTCGACCGCGAGGATGGTCTCGCCGCCCCGTGCGTCCGGAAGGGTCGCCACCACGACGCGCTCGGCCGCGGACTCGTGGTCGTCGACGGCCGGGAGGTAGACCTTGAACGTCGTGCCGCGGCCTTCCTCGCTGTACACCCAGATGTGACCGCCGCTCTGCTTCACGATGCCGTACACGGTGGCGAGCCCGAGGCCGGTGCCCTTCCCTACGCTCTTCGTCGTGAAGAAGGGTTCGAACAGCCGCTCCCTCACCTCCGGCGGCATGCCGTGTCCGGTGTCGCTGACCACGAGCATCACGTGCGGGCCGGGCGTCACGTCGCGGTGCGACAGCGCGTACGCCGCATCCAGCACGACGTCGGCCGACTCGATGGTCAGCACACCGCCAGCCGGCATCGCATCCTTGGCATTGACGGCGAGGTTCATGATGACCTGCTCGAGCTGGCCCGAGTCCGCGCGCACGCGGCCGATTGGTTGTGACAGCCGCATGCGCAGCTCGATGGTCTCCGGCAGCAGTCGCCGCAGCATCGACTGGATGCCGGCCGCCACTTCGTTCACGTCGATGATGCGCGGCTGGAGCACCTGCCGCCGGCTGAAGGCGAGGAGGTCGCGCGTCAGGGCGGTGGCGCGGTCCGCTGCCGCGGCAATGTCGCGCAGGTCGGTGCGGATGCGCGCGTCCTCCCCGAGGTCCGCGAGGATCAGGTCGGTCGTGCCGCGGATGACTGTGAGCAGGTTGTTGAAGTCGTGGGCCACGCCGCCCGCGAGGCGGCCGATGGCCTCCATGCGCTGTGCGTGGCGGAACTGCTCCTCGAGCTGCTTCTGATCCGAGATGTCCAGGATCGAGCCGACCATGCGTTCCGGCGTGCCGTCGCGGCGGCGCAGGACGGAACCGCGATCGAGCACGTGGCACCAGGAACCGTCGCCGCGGCGGAAGCGGTACTCGACCTTGTACGCCCCGCGATCGTCCGCGAGGAGCTGCTCCCGCGTGCGGCGCACGAGCGGCTGATCATCCGGGTGAATGTGATCGAAGTACCACTCGGAGCGACGGACGGGCTCGCCGGGTGCGATGCCGAACACGGCGTGCAGGTTGTCGTTCCACCAGATCTCGTGCGCCAGCAGATCGTGGTCGTACACGACTTCATTGGACGCGCGCGAGATGAGTGCGAGCCGTTCGTCCAGGTGCCGGCGCGCGGCTTCCGCGTCGAGACGCTGCGTGATCTCCGCCGCAACGCCCAGGAGGAACCGGCCGCCGCCCGGATCGCGGATCGGCACCTTCACGGTCTGGAACCAGCGCACCTCTCCTGTCGTTCGGTCGGTGACGGGTTCCTCGGGAATGATCCCGGGCCGGCCCGACTCGAGGACGGCGAGGTCCGCGTTGCGGAAGCCGCGCACCTCTTCCTCGTTCTCGTTGAAGTCACCGTCCGTGCGTCCGATCAGCTCGGGTACGGTCGTGCCGTAGATGCGCGCAACCGCCTCGTTCGCGAGCGTGAAGCGGCCTTCGCGGTCCTTTACGAAGATGAGGTTCGGATCGGAGTCGATGATGGTGCGCAGGAACTCCCGCTGCGCGCGCAGCTCGCGGTCGGCACGCGCGCGTTCCTTGCGTACCTCCGCCTCCCGCAGCTCGCGCTCGACCGTGGCGGCGAGGCGCGCGAGGCTGCCCTTGAACAGGTAGTCGCGCGCGCCCGCCTTCATGAGCGCCACGGCCGCATCCTCGCCGATGCTGCCCGATACGACGATGAGTGGGATGTCGAGGCCGAGGTCCTGGAGCACGCGCAGCGCTCCCGATGCCGAGAAGCCCGGGAGCGCGTGATCGGAGATGACGATGTCCCACGGCGGGTCCGCGAGCGCTTCGCGCAGACCCACTTCGCTGGCCACCAGGCGATGATCGACGGCATAGCCGCCGGCGCGCAGCGAGACGAGGACGAGCTCCGCATCGTCCTCGACATCTTCGATCAGGATCACCCTCAGCGGTCGGTCCATTGCTTTCCGGGCGGCGCCTCGTTGAGCACGAGCCAGTAGAGCCCGAGCTGGCGCACGGCCTCGATGAACTGCTCGAAATCGACAGGCTTTCGGATGTAGCTGTTCGCGCCCAGGCGGTATCCCTGGACGAGGTCCATCTCCTCGCGCGACGACGTCAGGATCACGACCGGCAGCATGGCAGTGCGTTCATCCGCGCGGATGCGGCGCAGCACCTCGAGTCCGTCGATGCGCGGCAGCTTGAGATCCAGCAGCACGAGCTGCGGCAGCGACCCGGCCGGCCAGTTCTCGCGCTCGCCGTTCTCGTGCAGCAGCGCGATGGCTTCCGCGCCATCACGCGCCACGATCACCGGATTGCCGAGGTTGTTGCGCGCGAACGCGTGCATCGCGAGCGCCTCGTCGTCCGGATTGTCTTCGACAAGCAGGATCATTCTTCCATCTCTCCGTCGGGGTCCGGTTCGAGCGTGAAGGAAAACGTTGCGCCCTGACCCACGGCACCCTCGCCCCAGACCCGGCCACCGTGCCGGTGCACGATCCGGCGGACGGTGGCCAGGCCGATGCCATGGCCGTGGAATTCGGTCACCTGATGCAGCCGCTGGAACGCGCCGAACAGGTTCTGTGCGTACTGCATGTCGAAACCCGCGCCGTTGTCGCGTACCTGGATGACCGTGGGTCGCCCGGGCTTGCTGCACGTCGTCAGCTCGATGCGCGGGGATGGCGTCCTCGCCGTGAACTTCCACGCGTTGCCGATCAGATTTTCCATGACCGCGTGCAGCAGGCCACGGTCGCCGTGCACGACGATCGGGCGCTGCGCGATGAACTCGACCGCGCGCTCCGGATCGCCGTCACGCAGCTCGGCGAGCACCTCGTCAGCGAACTCGGCGAGATCCACGCGCTCCGGCTTCAGCTCGGTGCGCGCGATGCGCGAGAGCGTGAGCAGGTCGTCAATGAGCTGACCCATGCGCTGCGCGCCCGAGCGCACGCGCTGGAGGTGGCCCTTCGCTTCGGGCGGGAGTGTCGCCGCGTACTCACTGACGAGGATGCGGCTGAAGCCGTCGATGGCGCGCAGCGGCGCACGCAGGTCGTGCGATACGGAGTAGCTGAACGCCTCGAGCTCGTCGTTCACCACCGTGAGCTCGGCTACACGCCGCGACAGCTCCGCGTTCAGTCCTTCGATCTCCTGCATCGCGCGCCGGCGCTCGGTCGCGAGTGCCTGCTCCGCCGCCA
>CAYUIG010000082.1:0-8391 GCA_964444685.1 uncultured Gemmatimonadaceae bacterium
GAAGCGCTGCACACCGCGGGGCTCGAGGACCTCGGGCAGGTGAAGTGGGTGATCCTCGAGACGGACGGACGGCTCGCAGTCGTTCCGTGGCAGCCGCCCCCTCTCGTGCAGCACGAGGAGCAGCCCTCGCCGCTGTAGCCGGTTGGAAATACGGCGCGGTTTCGCTAGTATCGGCCCATGCGACGCACCGTACGCGCGCTTCCCGCGCTGATCCTGACGCTCGCCGCGTGCGCCGACAGCGGCGACGTCGCACCGCTGCGCCCCGGCGCGACCGTGCCCGACTACGCCGCCGCCTCTCTCGCCGGCGACACGGTATCGCTTGCTTCGCTGCGCGGTGAAGTCGTGCTGCTCAACGTGTGGGCCACATGGTGCATCCCGTGCCGCGAGGAGATGCCTGCACTCCAGCGTCTGCACGCCGAGAAGGCGGCGGATGGACTTCGGATCGTAGGTGTGAGCATCGATGCGCCGGGTGCGGAAGTGGGCGGCTTCGCGGAGGACATGGGCGTCGGCTTCACCATCCTGCACGACCCCGAGTCGCGCGTCACGCGCGCGTTCCGGACGATCGGTGTGCCGGAGAGTTTCCTGGTGTCACGCGACGGCGTGCTGCTGCATCGCTGGATCGGGCCGTTCGATCCGGCGGATCCCGCCAATGCGCAGGTGATCGAGGAAGCGCTGGCGGATTGAGTCTCGATCAGGCGAGCGGGTCACGCGGTTGCGTTGCGCCGCGCTGCACCGCCCCGCGCCGGAGCTCGCGCTCCTGCCGCTTCGCAGGATCCTCCAGGAGCTGCCTGTAGAAGTCCCGCTCCATCCGCAGCTGGTCCAGCTCGTTGTGCGTGGACTCCAGCGCGGATTCCATCTCCCGCAGCTGCCCCTCGAGTTCCGTGATGCGCGCATACGGAGAGCCGCGCAGCGGCTTCTCACCCGTCCCCGGCACTGCATAGGTCAGCGCGTCGCTCTTGCAGATCGGGCAGCGCTTGCGGTAGAACGGCACCGCCAGCAGCGAGAACCCTGCGGTGATGACCCCGAAGAATATGGTGAGCGCGCCGATGTGCCGTTTCGGCTCCACCGGTCGGGCGCACAGCGCGCAGAACATGGTCTGGGACATCGATTTCTCCGTCGCGAGGCAGCCGGCCACCCCTCTCACCGCTACGCCCGGGTCGGCCCGCCGGTTTCGCACCTCACCTATTCAACCCGCTCGTGCCCGTCACGATCCGATGGTGCGGAGCGCCTCTCTGGCGGGACGAGCGGCATTGCCGGCGGCGCGAACCGGCGCCTAGCGTCAGCAGCAACCTCGACCTCGGAGCCCGCCATGCGACCCGGCGCCCTCGCGATCCTCGCGTTCGTCTTCCTCGCACCTCAGGCCGCGACCGATCAGGACGACGTGTTCCCATCTGCACGCAAGAGCCTCCCGTGGCAGCAGACGGACACGCTGCGCCTGGAGGTGGGATCGCCCGAAGTGGATGGGCGGATCTACGAGCCGCACGCGGCACTCGTGCGCGTGCGCATCGGTGATGACACCACCGTCGTGCGACAGTGGACGAACGAGCTGACACTCGGGGACTCCGCCGGCCGGCCCGTGATGCGGTGGGTCACGCGCATGCAGCAGAACACCGGCCCGAACGCGGGGGCCGGCTACGAGCTCAAGCAGACGTACGACGCGATCACGCTGAAGCCGTACAAATACGACTACACGGCGAGCAACGGCGCGTGGACGCGCGTCAGTGTCGACGGGAACCACGTGCGCGGAGCACGGCGCCCCTCGGGCGCCACGACCGACGAGCCGATCGACGTGATGCTGGACCGCCCGGGCTTCTTCGCGGGCGCGTCCGACCTCGTTCCCGCCGCGGTCGGCCTGCGCGCGGGCCTGGTCATGACTGCCCCGGTGTGGAGCCCGGCCATGACCCGGTCCCAGACCCGGATCTTCACGGTGGTCGGCCTGGAAACGGTCGAGGTCGAGGGGGGGCGGATCGAAGCATGGAGGGTCGAGGAGCGAGGCGAGGACGGAAACCTGGCCGCCACATGGTGGCTACTGGACGAGTCGCCCTACATGGTGTACGGTGAGATCGTCCTTCCCGATGGCCGGGTTCAACGCATGACCGAGGTCGAGATTTCGTGACCATGCTGTACAACGCCGGCCGGCGCGTGCTGCGCGTGCGCGGGCTCACCTGGTTCGCCATCGCGGTCGCCCTCTGGGCGACCTGGGGCGGCGCGGGGATCGCACGCACCTACGGCTCGCGGCCCGCCGACGGAGGCGTGCTGAAACCGCTTCCCGTGCGACTCGCCCTGGGCGGCGGCGTCGCCTTCCTGGGCATCGCCTTTGCCGCCGCGATGATCGTGTACGGCCGCTGCTACGTCGCGCGCCTGGATCAGGAGCGCAACGGACGGCTGCGCGTACGGACGCTCGGCCTCTTCGGCGAATACGAGGAGCACTTCCCGCCGTCGGCCATCTCGGCCAGCCGGTACCACGACGGCAAGCTGTGGACGCCCCACATCTCCGTGGACGCGCCCTGGACGACCCTCTGGGTGAGCGGCCGGCGCCTGCCGCTGATCGTGGATGCCCAGGGCTGGACGGCCCGCACCGGCCTGCCGCAGGCGCGGCGCCGATGATGTGCCCGTGCGTTTTCGGAACCCTTCGCGCGCGGGCAGGGTTCATAGTCTCATGACGGCCACGCCAGATCGGCGACCCGTGCGCCGAACGCTCCACCGCTTCGCGGCCCTGCTCGCGGCCGCCGGCTTCCTGCTGGTGGGGTCCGAGGCATTCGGGCTGCGACCCTGTCCGAACCACGACGGCGCCGTGGCCACGGCCGATGCCGAGGCGGCCGATCACACCGCGCACGCGCCGGATTCCTCTCCGGATTCCGACGCCGGCCACGGGCCCTGCAGCTGTGTCGGCGCCGGCTGTCCCGGCTCCCTCGCGGTCGCACCGTCAGCCGCCCAGCCGCAGTCGTACGAGACTCTGGCCGAGTCGCAGATGGCGCCCCTCGCGCCCGCCCCCGCGCCCGCGCGCGCCCCCGAAGCCTGGCTTCTTCCCTTCCCCAACGGACCTCCTTCGCCCCTGTCGTAGATCAGATTCGCGGATGCGCTGCCGGCTTCGGCCGCTATTTACGCATCCATCCGATGGCCGACATGGGAGGAGGATCATGGTTACGCATCGAAGCAGGTGCGGGTGCCTGCTTTTCACATTCGTTCTGCTGTTCGGCGCGCTACCCGTTCACGCGCAGAATGCCGAGCTTCACGGCATCGTCCGCTCGGCAGCGACGGGTGAATTGCTGGAGAATGCGCGCGTCATCATCGAAGGCACGGACCTCGGCGCTTTGACGGACGAGGACGGCCGCTTCTCGATCCGCGCCGTGCCTTCCGGCGACGTCGTCGTGGTCGTCGAGCGGCTGGGTTATGCCACCGCTCGCCGTACCGTGCGCGCGGGCAATGTTGCGCCGATCGAGTTCCGGCTGGAGGAGGAAGCGCTCGCCGTCGGCGACATCGTCGTCACGGCCTCACGCGAAGCCGTGCGGCGCGCGGAAACCGCAGCGTCGATCGGAGTGGTCGGCCGCGAGCAGCTCGAGCGGCTGACGCCGTCGCATCCGTCCGAAGTCATGAACCACGTGCCGGGCGTGTGGGTGAACGTGACGGGCGGCGAGGGTCACATGGCTGCGATCCGTCAGCCGAAGACCACGAATCCCGTCTACCTCTATCTCGAGAACGGCGTGCCCACGCGTTCAACAGGCTTCTTCAACCACAATGCGCTCTACGAGGTGAATGTGCCGCAGGCAGAGCGTATCGAAGTGGTGAAGGGGCCGGCCACGGCGCTGTACGGCAGCGACGCGATCGGCGGCATGGTCAACGTGCTCACGCGCGATCCCGGCGAAACAGCGCCACTCGAGGTGTCGGCCGAGGGCGGAGCGTTCGGCTTCGGCCGCGTGCTGGCCGCCGCGAGCACGCAGCACGGCAGCGACGGGCTGCTCTTCGAGGTGAACGCCACGCGCAGCAGCGGCTGGCGCGATGCAACCGGCTACGACAGACAGAGCGGCACGCTGCGCTGGGACCGGCAGCTCGGACCGCTCTCGTCCCTGCGAACGATCGCGACGTTCTCGCGCATCGATCAGAGCACGGCGGGCTCGTCCGCGATATCGCGCGAGGACTGGGAGCTCAATCCCGAGCGCAACTATACGCCGATCTCGTACCGCGATGTGCGCGCGTTCCGGCTGTCGTCGGCATACGAACGCGTCGGCGAGTCCACACTGCTGACGCTGACGCCATTCGTGCGCTGGAACGACATGGAGATGCTGCCCAACTGGTCGCTCACGTACGACCCCTCGATCGTCGAGACCGGCCACGCCTCCGCAGGCTTCCTTGCAAAGCTGCGACGCGACTTCGAGCCACTGCGTGCTCGTGTGATCGCCGGCGTCGATGTCGACTGGAGCCCGGGACACCATCGCGAGTGGGCGGTTTCACCGCTGCGCGACGGGCGCATCTTCGAATCGTTCGAGAGGGGCGAGAAGGTCTACGACTACGACGTCACCTTCTACGGAGTGTCGCCGTACGTGCAGGCCGAGTTCTCGCCCGCGCCGAACGTGCGCGTGACGGGCGGGCTGCGCTACGACCACCTGGGGTACGACTACGAGACGTCGCTCGAACCGGTGGCTGCGGGCAAGCATCGCAGGCCTGCGGATGCGAGTGTGACGTACGACCATCTCAGCCCGAAGCTCGGCGCGACCTTCGAGCTGTCTTCACGTGTGAATCTCTTCGCGGCGTATGGTCACGGCTTCCGCGCACCGTCGGAGGGCCAGCTGTTCAGGCAGGGCTCCTCGGTGAACACCGTCGGGTTGAAGCCGGTGCGCGCAGACAACCTCGAGGTGGGCGTGCGCACCCGGCCTTTCGAGTGGCTGTCGTTCGAGCTCGGTGCGTACCACATGACCAAGGCCGACGATCTGCTGTCGTTCACGCGTACGGACGGCACGGTCGAGACGGTGAACGCGGGTGAAACGCTGCACCGGGGCATCGAGGCCGGGGCGGCGGTGGCGCCGCACCCGTCGCTGCGGTTCGATGTCGCATGGTCGTGGCAGCTTCACGAGTACGAGGACTGGGTCCTGTCCGACGGCGTTTCGTTCAGCGGCAATGAGATCCAGGACGGCCCGCGCGAGGTCGGGAGTGCTTCCGTTTCGTTCCTGCCGGCCTTGCTGCGCGGTGGTTCGGTGTCGGCCGAGCTCGTGCGTGTCGGCCGCTACTGGATGGATCCCGCGAACACGCATCGCTACGACGGACACACGCTGCTCAATCTGCGCGCCGACGTGCCGGTCTCGTCGGATCTGACCGTCTTCGCGCGCCTGATGAATCTTGCGAACGAGCGCTACGCGGAGAACGCGCAGTACACGGACTTCCGGGGCGAGGAGTACGCGCCCGGGATGCCGCGGGCGCTCTACCTGGGGGTGCGGTACCGATGAGATGCGAGTCGGGAGTCGCGAGTCGGGAGTCGGGAGCATGGGCCCGGCATTACGGCAAATTCTGCATGCTGGCCGTCCTCGGGTTGTCTGGATGCGGCGAGCGTGTCGAGCTCGGACCGATCGTTACGTTCGCGGAGTCGGGCGCGGGGAATCCGACCGTCGCCGTCGGTGCCGATGGCGCGGCGTACGTGGCGTGGGTCGCGGAGTCGGACGTGTGGCTTGCGCGCTCCTCCGGTGCCGAGTGGTCCGCGCCGGTGCGTGTGAACGACATCGATGGCGACGCGGCGCCGCACGATCAGGCGCCGGCCCAGGTCGCCGTCGCGCCCGACGGTGCGGTGTACGTGGTGTGGCAGAACAACCGGATCATACCCGGACGTCGTTTCCCGGCGAGCGACCTGCGCATCGCGCGGTCTTTGAATGCGGGGCGGACCTTCTCACCGGCGACGTACGTGAACGATGACGCGGGTGGATTGCCGACGTCGCACACGTTCCATGACATCGCGGTGGGCGCGGACGGCGCGGTGCACGTGAGCTGGATCGATGGACGCGCGCGTGCGCTGGCGGAAACCGACGACGAGGGTCATGCCGCGATGCATCATGCGGCGGGACCGGGCTCCGAGGTGCGCATTGCTACGTCTCTGGATGGCGGGCGGACGTTCGGTGCATCGCGCGTGGTCATGGAGCCGGTCTGCCCGTGCTGCCGGACCGCCCTGGCGTTGGGCGGTGACGGGCGCGTAAACATCGGGTTCCGCTCGGAGATGGACAGTGACCTGCGCGACATCGTCGTGGCCACGTCCACCGATGGCGGTGACACGTTCGGTGAGCCGGTGCGCGTGCATGCAGACGACTGGCGCATCGAGGGTTGTCCGCACGCGGGACCGGGGCTCGCGCTGGATGGCGCGGGCCGCCTGCACGTGGCGTGGTACACGGGCGAGGAGTCGCGTCAGGGCGTGCACTATGCGGTGTCCTCCGACGGGGGGCGGACGTTCTCGTCGCCGGCCGCGCTGCTCACGGGCGGGTGGGTGCCCGTGTCGCAGGTGAAGCTGGCCGCGGATTCGGCCGGACGCGTGTGGATCGCGTGGTCGGATCCGCGCACCGATGCGGGCGCGGTTCGGCTTGCCGTCGTGGATGGTGATTCGCCGCGTTCGATCTCGGCGGAGGACATGGCGGGCGGATCACCCGATGTCGCAGCGGGTGAGGCGGGTGCGTGGGTGGCGTGGCTCGACGGCGGCGCCGTGCGCGTGCGCTTCGTGCGCTGACGCGCTAGCGGCTTCGGGTGAGCGCGAGGCGCGCGATGCGCTCTCCCAAACGGTGGGCGTCGTCGAGTTCGCGATTGCCGGGCGGTTCGGCGCCGGTGTCAGCGGACGCGCCGTACGTGCCATAGCGGAATCCGCCGTCGTCGTACAACGGGCCGGCCACGACCATGCCGTGGTTGAGCATGGCCAGTAGCAGTGAGACGACGACGTGCTCCTTGCCGCCGGTGTCGCCGCCGCCCGTGGCGAACGCGCCGCCGATCCGGTCCTGGAGGAACGGCCAGCCGTCGATGAAGCGCTTCACCTCGGCGCTCATGTTCGCCCAGTGCACCGGCGAGCCCACGACGATCCCGTCCGCAGACTCCAGCAGCCCGGTCGATACTGAGTCGATCGGCAGGAGTGTCACGCGCACGCCCTCGACGGTGCGGGCGCCCATGGCCACCGCTTCCGCCATGTGACGCGTGTAGCCCGTGACCGAGTGGTAGGTAACGAGCACGTGTGCGGAGTCCGTGCGCTGCGCTGCGATCGGAGTGCTCGCGAATACGAGCGTGAGGAGCGCGGCGGCTAGCGCCATGAAGCGTCTGGCGTGCGTCAACGTCATCCTGCCTGGTGAATGGGCTCCATACGGTCGTTCCGGTCGAGGGCCCGCGTCAACTCGATCAGCAGCGACGGCCACTCGTGCTTGAGCTGCCGCCACATGACACGCATCACGCGGTAGCCCGCCGACGCCAGCGCCCGGTCCCGCGCGCGATCCGCCTCCGCCCGCCCGCGCGTCCCGTGGAACGCCAGCCCATCCACCTCGACGATGAGACGCTCCCTGTGCCAGCAGAAATCCACCTCGTACCGGCCAACCCGGCTGTTGACCGCCGGCATCGGCAGATTCGCCCTCCGGACCAGTTCGAGGAACAGCTTCTCGGCCTGCGATCGCGTGCGCACCGGATCGTTCGCACCGGCGAAGAGCGCGGCCAGCTTGGAAATGCCAGGCTGCCCGACATGTCGGTCGATCAGCCTCATGAGGTCGCGCTTTCGCAGGACATCTCTCGCGAAAGCCTCGACGATCATCTTCTCGAGGTCACGATCCGAAGCCGCGGGGGCGATGTCGCAGAGCGTACGTGCGACCGTGGTCACCGGGATCCCATCGAGCAGGGTGCGCTCGTCCTGCCTCAGGCCCGGCACTCGGCGAACGCGGATTCCCGCTCGCGACCTGGCCCGACCCCGGAACACCAGCACATCGACTGCGCTCTTGTGGTTGCGCGGCTTCAGCTCCCACAGCCCCACCGCACTCCAGCCGCCGATCACGGACCCCGATCCGCACGCGAGTGTGGCCGCCATTGCCCACGACTTCGGTCCGATCAGCGGGCCGACCCGATAGACACCGCGATGCACCGCGCGCAGATGGTCCGCCTTTACCATGTTGTCGATCCGATGACGGGTCACGCCATCCTTCAACAGCTGGCGTCGCTCGACCAGTCCGTGTTGCCGGGCCGCACGGCCATCGACCACCTGCTTCGCATCCCTGCGCTTCATCCTTTGAACATGCGCACGAAGGCGCCGGAAGCGAATGGCGGGATGTGCCGACTTGCTGTCGATTCGGGACCGGTCTCCGAAGGTCTTGATCCGCCCGCGCCGCAAATGCGTCAATCCCTGCGCCGCAAACGCGTCGAGCGGCGGGTTTGCGGCGTGTATCGCCGCAAACG
>CAYUIG010000083.1:0-8170 GCA_964444685.1 uncultured Gemmatimonadaceae bacterium
CTAAAGGAGGGAAAGAATGGACATTCTTGCAGTCTTGTTCCGCTGGATTCACATTGGCGCCGCCGCCTACTGGCTTGCGGCTGGATTCTATCAATGGCAGGTCATGCGGGCCGAAGCGAGTATGGAGGCCGCTACTTGGATTTCCTACAATCGGAAACTCTACGCCGCGAGCAAACTCGCGATCGGTATGCCGATTTCTGTTCTGCTAACGACGGTAGCCGGCGTGGTGCTTTACGGGCTGGCGCAGTATTGGAACCGCGGCTTCGGGTCGTTCGGTTCGATCTTGTTCCACGTGGGTGTCCTCGCTGGCTTGGCCGCGTTCGGACATGGCATCGCTGTGCTTAGCAAATCGTCCAAGGCGATCGGGCAGGCCCTCCGGAGCGCGGGTGATAACCCATCTAAGGAACAGATCGCGACGGTTCAAGCGGCGGTCGACAATCATCTCAAGCTTCAGCCGCTGCATTATGCGCTGGTCGCGGCCGCCTTCCTGCTGATGATCGCCGGTGCATCCATTCCCTAACGAGAACCGGCGTATCTCCACTACGTCCGAATCATTGCACCCTCAGCGCCGCTCCGCTAACATGGAGCGGCGTTTCTTGTTCAAGGACGACTCGCTATGACTTTTCCGCGCTCAAGCGGCGTGCTCCTGCATCCGACCTCGCTTCCCGGCCGCTATGGCATCGGCGACCTCGGCGATCATGCCTATCGGTTCGTCGACGCGCTGCAAGCGGCCGGCCAGTCTTATTGGCAGATGCTGCCGCTTGGCCCGACCAGCTATGGCGACTCCCCGTATCAATCCTTGAGCACGTTCGCCGGGAACCCGAACCTCATCAGCTTTGATCGGCTCTTACAGATCGGCTGGCTGCACCCGGATGACCTGCGTGACCTGCCGGCTTTCCCGGACAATCGTGTCGACTATGGCCCGGTCATCACCTTTCACGATCACATGCTCGATGTGGCGTACCGCCGGTTCTCGACCAGCGCCAGCGACGGCTACCGCGATGCGTTCGCCTCGTGGACGGCCACCCACGCTCACTGGCTTGACGACTTCGCGCTGTTCGTCGCGCTCAAGGCTCACTTCGGCGGCCGGCCGTGGACGGAATGGGATGCGCCCTACGCTCTGCGCGAGACGCGTGCCCTCGAAACCGCGTGGGAGCAGTTCGCCGCCGAGATCGAGGCCGTGAAGTTCCGCCAGTGGCTGTTCTTCGCGCAGTGGGAAGAACTCAAGCGCTACGCCAACACGCACGGCGTCAAGATTGTCGGCGACATCCCGATCTTCGTCGCCCACGACAGCGCCGACGTATGGGCTAACCGCGACCTGTTCTACCTCGACGCGCGCGGGAACCCGGAGGTCGTCGCAGGTGTCCCACCCGATTACTTCAGCGTGACCGGCCAGCGGTGGGGAAATCCGCTGTATAAGTGGGACGTCCACAAGGCGCGCGGCTATCGGTGGTGGATCGAGCGTGTCCGCGCCGTGCTCAGCATGGTCGATCTGGTGCGCATCGATCACTTCCGCGCGTTCGAGGATTACTGGGAAATCCCGGCGACCGAGGCAACCGCCGTGAAGGGCCGTTGGCTCAAAGGGCCGAACATCGACCTATTCGACGCCATTCGCGCCGAACTCGGCGATCAGCTTCCGATCATCGCCGAAGACCTCGGACAGATCACAAAGGCCGTCGAGGAACTACGCGATGCGCTCGGCCTGCCCGGCATGAAGATCATTCAGTTCGCGTTCAGCGATCCCAACAACGTGTTCCTGCCGCACAACTTCACGACCGACAACTGCGTTGTGTATACCGGCACGCACGACAACAACACGATTGCCGGGTGGTGGCGCGGTGAAGCCTCGACGGGTGAGCGCGAGTACGTCACGGCGTATTTCAACCGTGATATCAGCAGTTCCCCGCACTGGGATATGATCCGATTGTCGATGGGGACGATTGCTCACACGGCGATCACGCCGCTGCAAGACATCCTCGGCCTCGACCAGAACGCGCGCATGAACACGCCGGGCGTCGAAGCCGGTAACTGGAGAGGGCGCGCGCTCCCATCGCAGGACGTGAACCCTGGCGCGTTCCGCACACTGGCGCACTTCACAAAGGTCTATGCGCGCTGGCCGGGCGAACGGGTGATGTCACGCGGATAGAACGGGACACGGACACGCACAAAAAAACCGGGGCATCTGTGCGATGCCCCGGTCGATTCTCACGTCCTAACGCCAGCCTTTGGGAGCAGCGGGTGGCGGCAGCACGCCGCCCGCGCCGCGTGCGTCACGCAAGCCGTCTTCGACCACAACGGCCGACACCTCGTCGAACCAGACCTTGCCGCCGCCGGGATTGGCGGTCAGCTTGATGATGACCTTCTTGACGTCGCCCCAAATCCCCATGGACGACTCGAGGCTCGCAAACGAGAACGTCCCGTCCGGTATCGCGAGCACGACGCTGAACTTCGTCCCGTTGACGTACTTCACCTTGGCGGTGGCGCTCACGAGCGACGAGACGGCGTTCTTGCCCTCGACGCTCGCCGAGAAGCGCAGCAGGTCGCCCGCTTCCATCGGCGGCGCGACGATCTTCTGCTTGAGGGACGTGACATTCTTGGCCTTCAGACGGTACGAGCACGCGCCGTCGCTGAACTTCGTGCAGTCCTGCTTACCCTTGCCGCCCGTGTTGAGCTTCCAGTCGGCGACTCCGGACGACTGACCGACATCGACCGTCTCAAAGCTCCCGTTGAGCACCAACTCTGTTTCGGTCGGCGTGACGGTGCCACCGGTGTTGGTCAGTTGGAACAACACACCCGGCACACTACTGTCGTTGGCGATCCACGCGTCGACCAGATATGAACCCGCCGTCCCATTGGCCGTGACCGGGCCAGAGCTGGCAACGCCGGCGACGTCGGTGAACGCGGTAACCGATGTCACCCCGCCGGTAAACGTGGCGCTGGCACCCGACGTCGGCGCAGAGAACGTCACCGGCACGTTGACAACCGGCGCCCCACCGCTGTCCCTCACCGTTACAGTCAGCGCCGACCCGAAGGCCGTGTTGACATCAGTTGACTGGAACTGCCCGCCGGCGACTTGCAGCGAAGAACTCAGCTCCTCCTAACGTCTGATCGTGTATTCCGACGCCATCTGCACCGATTTACGCAGGTGAGGCGGTGTGATAGAATCACCGATCACATTCGAGTTATCTCAGAAAGACAACAGTGAGCGATAGCACCTCCACCAACGACTTCGAATCAGTCCGCAGCGCGAAGGCCGACGCTGCAGGTATTATTCGGCTGCCCGTTGTTCCTCTGGTAAACACCGTCGTATATCCGAATGTCGTATCTCCCGTCGTGATCTTCGATGACCGGGGGCGGTCTGCCCTGCGGTTTGCCGCGGAGAATCGAAAGACCGTCATCGGTGTCGCCATGCGGGACTCGTCCGTGAGCGAACCCGGCCCGGACGATCTGTATGAGGTTGGCACCGAGCTGGGATTATCCCGCCTGCACCACCGCTTCGACGCCGGCGAGGACGCGGTTCTCGCGCAGGGCCGGCGCCGCTTGCAGATCATCGAGTTCGTGCAGACCGATCCGTATCTGATCGCCAAAGCGCGAATCATCGTCGAGGACATCCCGCAGACCGACGAGATCGACGTCTTGACCCGCACGGTATTCGAGATGTTCCAGCGCGCGGCCGAGTTGAATGAATCGATCCCGGACGACGTGATCGACTACGCCGAGACGATCTTCGAGCCGGGTTGGCTGGCCGATTTCGTCGCGTCCATGTTGACGATGTCGCTGGACGAACGACAGACGATCCTTGAAACCGCCAACGTTATGACACGCTTGCGGCTTGTGGCGACCCTCTTGAACCGTGAACTCAACATGCTTGAGCTGCGTGAAGACATCGCCGGCCAAGTGCAGTCCGAGTTCGCCAAGAATCAGCGCGAGGCGTTCCTGCGCGAGCAGATTCGCGTGATACAAAACGAGCTTGGCGAAGGCGATCCCTTCCAGCAGGATCTCATCGAACTGCGCGAGCAGATTCAATCTGCCGGCCTGCCGCCGGATATCTTCGAGAAGGCCACCAAAGAACTATCCCGACTGGCGGCTATGCCCCCAAACCACCCCTCCGGGCCGGCGAGCGCGGTGAGGGTCGTGCAGTGCGCCTCGCAGTCCAGCGGCCCGAGGTCGTCGGGCCAGGCGCGGACGTCGTCGATCGTGATCCGTTCGACGGGCTGCCCGCTGATGTCGTGGCCCGTGTAGAGGGCCGAGGCCCCGGCGCACCGGACGCAGATCCGGCGGCCATTGTCGGCCCAGTAGACCGCCCCCTCCCGAAGGAGGGGGCGGGGGTCGGTCGTGCCGCGGGCGGTCACTCGGCACCGCCCTTCTCGCCGTTCTGGACCGGCGCCTTCGCGCGCTTCTGGAGGCCCCAGAACAGGTAGCCGTTCCAGGCCGTGCCGGAGATCGCCTTCGCGATCGCCGAGAGGCTGCGCCAGGTTTTCCCCTCGTAGAGGAACCCGGCATCGAGGACCTGGACCTTGTGCTCCTTCCCCTGGAACGTCCGGGTCAGGACCGCCCCGGGGCGGGGGAGGCGCGGGTCGCGCTCGCGCGGGGGCTTCGCGGGCGTCGCGGGCGCGGCGGTGTTCGCCGGGGCGGGCTTCGCCTTCGCGGGCCGCTTCGTCGCCGCCTTCTTCGGGGCCCGCTTCGCGGCGGCCTTCTTCTTGGGGGTGCGCTTCGCCGCCTTCTTGGGGGCGGCCTTCTTCGTGCTCTTCGTCGCCATGGTGGATCTCCTTGCCGCCGGGGGCGCTCCCCGCCGGTCGGGTCGCATCAGGGCTCTGGCCGGGGGACACCTCAAGGGGATTCGACCGGCCTCGGAGCCCAAGAAACAGGGCTCTCGGAGCCACTAGGGGGCTGTAAGGCTGGCCGGATCGCCCCCTCACGGCGCCCCCTCCCCGGTCGCATCGAGGTACTCGCGACAGACCCGGCACCCCGCGGCGCTCCCGGCCGGACGGTCGTCCCGATCGCAGATCGGGCACCTGGGCCAGAGGAGCCCGCAGGCCTCCTCCCGGACGGCCTCCCGCTCGGCTGCCTCGATGGGGTCGTCCGTCGCATCGCCGCTTCGTCGCTTTGTTCCGTAAACCTCCCCACGCGCGCGCGTAGGGGGACTTTCCCGAACCATCCGTCGATCCGACGATGCGACGGACAGGCCGAGCCACCCGCGCCCGGTGACGCCATGGGCGTCCCGCACGGCGCGGATCCCCCGGTCCGTGAGTTTGGAGCCCAGCGCCTTGGCCGAGAGGGGCTCCTCGTCATCCTCCTCGCACCAGGCCTTGTACGCAGCCCGGAGGTCCCTCGACGTGACCCGCTGCGCCGACCCGAGGTCGCACCGGTCGGCGATGAACCTCCCGACGTGATCCTCCGCGTCTCGGTACTCGTCCGCCGCCGCGACCACGACGGCCGGCGGCCGCAGCCCCTCCCGCTGCCAGTCGAGGCACCCGCGGACCGCCCAGGCGAGGATGCCCGGCAGCTCGTCCCGGAGCTTGCGCCGGAGGTCGTTGTCGCGCCGGCCCGCGGGGACCGTGACCGGCCAGGGGACGAGCCGGACCCGTCGCCGCATGGCGTGGTCGGTGCCCCGGATCCGCGGGCGGTGGTTCCCCGTGAGGATCAGCTTGCCCGTCGGCCGGTAGGTGAAGAACTCCTGGTAGTGGAACCGGCAGGTGATCGGGTCCTCACCCGTGAACGACTTCACGGCCGCCTCGTCGAGTCGCACGCCCTCGTTGGGCTCGGCTGCCACGACGAGCCGGGCACCGCGTAGCGCGGCCAGGTCGTTCGTGGCCGATCCCTGGCGCCGCACGAGGAACGTGTCGTAGGGCGTCACCTTCGCGTACTCGCCGAGCCCGAGCAGCGCGATGAGGGTGTCCGAGTAGACGCCCTTGCCGTTCTCGCCTCCCCCGTGGTGGATCGCGAAGACCTGCTCGCCCATCGTGCCCGTCAGGCAGTAGCCTGCGTACCGGGCCAGGAACTCCCGCACGTCGGGATCGGGCTGGACCTGCTCGAGGAACCGTGCCCACCCCGGCGCGCGGGCCTCCGGGTCGTAGGCGACGGGGGCGAGCCTGGTCAGGTGGTCCTCGCGCCGATGCGGGCGCAGCTCGCTCGTACGGAGGTCGAGCGTGCCGTTGGCGACGTTGAGAATCCACGGGTCGGCGTCGAGCGCGTCGGTCGTGACCACGACCTCGGGCTCCGTCTCCGCGAGCGCGAGCACCGCGCGCAGGCGCTCCGCACCCTGGCTCTTTGCTGCCCACTTTCCGAGGGCCTCTGCGTCCTCGACCTTGCGTGCTTTGCGGGCCTCGGACCAGATCGAGCGCACGGTGGCCTTGGCGCGGCGCATGGCGGCACCCGTCCCGTCCTCCCTCCACCGGCGGCCGTCCCACACGAGCCAGCCCAGTGCCCGCGAGTAGAGGAGGTCGGCGCCATGGTGGTTGACGAGCCGACGGGCGTTGGCGAGGTCGGTACAGAGCCCCGCGGCGTCCGCCCAGGGCGGGGAGGGGGCGTCGGGATCGCCGCCGGGCGTCCCGCCCGAGCCCGCCGGACCTCGCCCTCTCGCCGGCAGCTCCTGCTCCAAGAGGTGACCGCGCCGCGTCGCCTTCTTGTCGGCGTCCTTGATCTTGTGGCGCAGGTCCTTCTCGGACCACGGCGGCTCGCACCCCGCGTTCCACTCCGACAAGAGCGCGTAGGCGGTCTCGGTGTCGAGATCGAATCCCTCGACGATCGAACACGCCGCCTTGAACGTCTGGTCGTGGCCCTTCTGCCCGCTGATCGCGGGCGGGATCTTGGCGAGGTAGGCCCGGGCCCTCGTGACCTTCATCTCGTCGGTGACGGGTGGCGTTGCGCGCGTTGCGGCCGGCGACGGATCCTGCACGACTGCGCGGATTCTCGCGAGCAGCTCCGGCGGCAGCGGGGGAAGCGGCAGCGCGCTCGTACCCTCGCGCCACTCGTACGGGCGCTTCGTCTCCGGGTGCGTGGATCCGACGAACACGACCTGGCCGCCGTCGCTCTTGACCTCGACCCCGGGAGCGAGACGGTCCTTGGACTGAGGCACGGGTTGGCCGTCCTCGGGGTAGGCGAAGTACAGGTGGAGCCCGCCGGAGCCTGTGACGACGACGGGCCCGGCCGGCAGGTCCTCGGGCGGCTTCCCCCCGCGCTGCGGATCGACATCGAGCACGACGACGCCGGATGCGCGACCGCACCGCAGGCCCACGTTTCCCGCCTCCGCCCACCTGCGGACCGTGGCCGCAGTCGGCGGCGGTGCCGCGTTCCAGCCCCGGGTCGTGGGCACCTTCCCGTTGAGCGGCGTGAGCACCCAACCGCGCCCGTGGCCGTCGAGGGCGTGGGTGACGCGGGCGGCGGCTTCAGGATCCTTGTCGCCCATGGGTCATGCCTTCCGTCCCGCGGCCACCTTGAGCCACGGGTCCCAGCGCAGCGGGCGCGCCGGGTGCCACCTTCCCGACTCGTCCTTGTGGAACCAGGGACGCCTGCCGCCGAGGGCGGCGTTGCGGGCGCCGAGGATGCCGGCCACGCTGCGCCGGGCCTGGGGCGACAGGCGCAGGCCCCGCGCGATCTCGTTGCCCGTGAGGCCTCGCCTTCCCCAACGCTGGAGCAGGGTCACGAGGAAGAGACGGCCAAGCCGACGTCGCGTCGCGTCGGCCAGCGCCTCTCTCAGGTCGATGCCGAGGATGGCGGCGCCTTCCGCGACGCGATCGAGGTAGTCGGAGCGCCACTCGAAGTCGTCAGCTACGAGACTCATGGGTCTCCACGGTGAACGAGCCGAGCGGGACACCCATGACCTTTGCCTTCTCGATCGCTGCACCATTGGCGACGCCGAGAGCGTCGGAGAACCACCACCACACATCGGCACCGGCCGACCAGTAGTCACGGACACGGCTCTCCAGCTCGGCCGGATCGATGTGTGAGCACTGGATCTCGTGAACTTCGCTCCACCCTCCTGCGTAGACGAGGCAGACGTCGGCGATGCGCCGGACAGGCGGGAAGGGGTGCTCGAAGTGGACGGTGAACCCATGGATGCCGGCCTCCTGCAGTTCCTTGGCCCGGGCAGTGGCGACGAAGCGCTTGCCGAGGCGGTGTTCGTGGGACTCGGCGCGTTGCTCTGCATCGACGTAGTCGCAGCCGCACT
>CAYUIG010000084.1:0-1492 GCA_964444685.1 uncultured Gemmatimonadaceae bacterium
CTCGTACAGGACGACGCCGAGGGAGTACACGTCGCTCGATGTCGTGAGTGCTTCGCCGCGCACCTGCTCGGGGCTCGCGTACTCGGGCGTGAGTACGCGCGAATCGGTCTGCGTGATGGGTGCGTCGACACCCGCGAGCGACGGATTGAGCAGCTTTGCGATACCGAAGTCGAGCAGCTTCACCTCGCCTGCGGGCGTGACGAGAATGTTCGACGGCTTGAGATCGCGATGCACGATGAGGTTGCGGTGCGCGTGATCGACGGCGCGCGCGACGGTGATGAAGAGCTGCAGCCGTTCCGCCGTCGACAGTCGCATGCGCTCGCAGTAGACGTCGATCGGCAGCCCGCTGACGTGCTCGATGACGAGGTAGGGCCGGCCGTCCTCACTGAGCCCGCCATCGAGCAGCTTCGCAATATTGGGGTGGTCGAGCGCGGCGAGGATCTGTCGTTCGGCGACGATGCGCGCAGCGAGCGCCGGGTCGCCATCGACTTTGAGGACCTTGAGCGCGACGCGCCGGCGAAACTGGCCATCGGCGCGTTCGGCGGCGTAGACGACGCCCATGCCGCCGCGGCCGAGCACGCTCAGCAGGCGGTAGTGGCCGATCCGGGCCGGTTCGAGCGGGCTGCCGGGATCCCGGCGCGCGTCGCTCATGCGTCGAGCGGTGGCGCCTCCGCGGGCGCATCGCCGTACAGCTCGCGATAGAGCCAGGCGCGCGCCTTCACCCAGTCGCGGCGCACGGTGCGCTCGGTCACGCCGAGCACGGCCGCGATCTCCTTCTCTTCCATGCCGCCGAAGAAGCGGCACTCGACCACCTGCCGCTGGCGGGGCTCGAGCGACTCGAGCGCGGCATCCAGCGCGATGATTTCCTCGGGATCGAGTGATTCCGCGGTGCCCAGGCGGTCGCCGAGGGTGGTGCGCTTCCACGACCCGCCGCGCTTGTGGGCCATGTTGCGGCGCGCGTGGTCGACGAGCACCTGGCGCATTGCGCGCGCGGCGATAGCGAGGAAGTGGCTGCGGTCCTGTGCGGGAACGTTTGCACCCGCCAGCCGCGCCCATGCCTCGTGGACGAGCCCGGTCGCACCGAGCGTGTGGCCCGGGCGCTCGCGCCGGAGCTGGCGGCGAGCCAGCTCGCGCAGCTCGTCGTACAGCAGCGACACGATGCGGTCGAGCGCCTCCCGGTTGCCGTCCCGGGCGCCGTCGAGGAGCCGTCCGATCTCGGTGGTCGTGGGGGCACGCATTGAGGTCCTCCCTTGGATGCGGAATGTGGGGGACGAGGTTGCGCGCCGACAAGCGGCACCGTCTCCGAAGGCCGGATGTCCGTTCTCGCGCCGGACCCACGCAGGAAACGGTAACGGCAAACGGACACGAACAGGGAGGAGCGAACATGCAAGCGCTTCTGCTGGCCACGGCGCTCGCGCTCGCGGGCGCAGGGACGAACGACAGCATTCCGCTGTACCGGGGGCTGGGCGACCACAGCCACCGGATCAGCACG
>CAYUIG010000084.1:1592-8129 GCA_964444685.1 uncultured Gemmatimonadaceae bacterium
AGGAGAAGGCGTACATCGATGCGCTCGCGTTCCGCTACAGCGCGGATCCGAAGGCGGGTCGCGCTGCGCTGGACTCGGCGTACGCGCTCAAGATGGGCCAGCTCGCGGGGAAGTACCCGCAGGATGACGACGCGCTGGCGCTGTATGCGGAAGCACTGATGGACCTGAGCCCGTGGGACTACTGGAACGGGAAGGAACCGAAGGCGACGACGGTGGCCGCACGCCGCGCGCTCGAGACCGTGCTCGCGCGCAATCCGAACCACGCCGGCGCGTGCCACTTCTACATCCATCTGATGGAGGCGACGTATCCCGAGCTCGCGCTGCCGTGCGCCGACCGGCTGCCGTCGCTGATGCCCGCGGCCGGTCACCTGGTGCACATGCCCGCGCACATCTACATCCGCACGGGCCAGTACGTGAAGACGATCCAGGTGAACGAGCACGCGGCGCACGCGGATGGTGCGATGATTCCGGACATGGCGCCGGACGGCCTGTACGCGCTGGGGTACGTGCCGCACAACTACCACTTCATCTGGTTCGGCGGCGCACTCGCCGGCTCGTACGAGAAGGCGATGCTCGGCGCGAAGCAGACCGCGGACATCACGAACCGTGACCTGCTGCGGGCGCCCACACTCGAGATCCTGCAGCACTTCCTGATCACGCCGCTGTTCGCCGCGTTGCGGTTCCGTGACTGGGACCGGGTCCTGTCCGAGCCGGCGCCGCCGTCCGACCTGGACTACCCCATGGCGATGTGGCACTGGGCGCGGGCGCTTGCGTTCGCCGGCAAGGGCGACATGCAGGCGGCCGAGCGCGAGCGCGAAGCGTTCCGCGCGCGGAAGTCGAGCCCATCGCTGGAAGGGAAGTGGCTGCTGACGGCGAACCCGGTCACGGCCGTGGTCGCGGTGGCCGCGGAGGTGCTCGATGGTGCGATGGCGGAAGCCCGCGGCGATCTGACGGGTGCAATCGCAGCCTATCGTCGCGGCGTTGCGCTCGAGGGTGCGATGGGCTTCGACGAGCCGCCGTCGTGGCCGCTCATGGTCCGGCACGATCTGGGTGCAGCACTGCTGGCTGCGGGCCGCGCGCCCGAAGCCGAGGCGGTGTACCGCGAGGACCTGGAGCGCTTCCCCGAGAACGTCTGGTCGCTCTCCGGCCTCGAAACCGCACTGCGCAAGCAGGGCCGTGCCGAGGACGCCGCCGCCGTGTTGGCACGGTTGCAGGAGGCCTCCTCGATGCGTGATGTCGAGTTGGTTGGATCGCGCGTGATGAGATGATCGGGCGACCTGTGAACGGGCGACCTGTGACGGGCGACGTGTAGCGGGCGACTCACGGCGGGCTACATGGGGCGGGTTTCTACTGCGGGGGATGTTGTCCCGCTGTAGAAACCCGTCGTTCGTCGTCCGCCGTTCGTCGCCCGCGTTTGTCGCCCGTCGTTCGTCGCCCGTCTATCAACTACGGGCTCGGTCGCTTCTTCCTGTTCGCGCGCCAGATGAGCCAGCCGAAGCCGATCAGCATCAGGTACACGATGATGGCGCCGGCGTCGTGCGGGATGTCGGAGAGCACGCGGCGCAACGTCAGGCCGTCCTCGGCCTGGAGGATGATCGAATACATGGACGTCCTCGTCTTCGGTTCGCGGGCCCGGCCCCCGTGGCCGGAGCCGTGTCAGGAGCGAACGAAGTGAGGCGGCGCCGTGGTAGGATGTCTCGAGAGTCCTGCGCGCAGGAGAGCGGGGCGTGCCGTGTACGACCGCGACTGGAGCGTGGCTGCGAGAGAGCGGGCGGCGGCGGCCCTCTGCGTCGCCTGGTGGCCCGGATTCGCTGCACGGAGTCCGCGGAGCGGTAGCCGGCCGGCCGGACCCGCGTTGGACTCCGTACCGAACTGCCTCAGGAAGGACTGCGTCTCGGCCGGCGGAGAGGCAATGGCGTGCGAAGCGCCGATGCGCGGCGTTTCGTCCGTCCCCGGGGTGTCGGGTACGGTGAAGCGCACACTCGCAGCACACGGTGCTGCGAGCGCGAGGAGAGTGAGGACGGCGACGAAGGTGCGCTTCACCACACTTGCCTTCGGGATTCATGAGCCGATACCGAACGATCGACTTCTGACCGCGGAAAGGCAATCCCGGTCATCGGGTGCCGTGCCATCCGGCCGCGTCCTCCAGTATCTGCCGAAGCCGGACCCGATCGCGCGTGCGCAACGCCTCGCGCACGTGCGTGATTTCGGTGATGGCGCCATCCAGAGCGGTTTCGATTGCTTCGGCGTTGGCGAGCAGGATGGGCACCCAGACGTCGGCCGAGCTCTGCGCCAGCCTGGCGACATCGCGGCCGCCGGGCCCGAGCGCCTCCACGCTCACACCTGCACGCGCGAGCGCGAGTGCGAGCGCACTCGACAGCGTCTGCGGCAGGTGGCTGGCCCAGGCGAGGAGGCGGTCGTGCTCTCCCGGCGTTGTTACGATGGTCGTTGCGCCGAGCGCGGCCCAGAACGCACGCGCGGCGGCGAGTCGCGGCGGGGCGGTGTTGTCCGTGGGGCAGAGGTGCACGCGGCAGTCCTGGAAGAGGCCGCGGCGGGAAGCATGCCAGCCGGCGCGGTGATCTCCCGCGATCGGATGCGAGCCGCAGAAGCGGTGACCGATGCCCGCGCGTACGGCCGCGCTGCACGCCGGCGTCTGCACGCTGGCCATATCGAGTACGAGCGCGTTGCCGTTCGACAGTGCGCCGGAGTCGATGATCTCGACATCCGCACCGACGGGGAGCGCGAGCACGATCGTCGCCATCGACTCGATCGCGTCGAGCGACGGCGCCAGCGCCTGTGCCACGCCCTCGTCGATCGCGGCCGCGACGGTTTCCGGGTCGCGATCGTGAACGAGGACGCGGACGCCGAGTGCGGCGAGGTCGCGTGCAATGGAGCCGCCGATGAGACCGGCGCCGAGGATGGCGACGTCCTTCATTTCGACTCCGGGAGCTGTGCCTCGCGCGAGAGCGCGACGAGCGTCCAGAAGACGGAGCGGATGGACTCCGCGGGCAGCCCGCGCGCGCGCGCCAGCTCGCCCGCGCGCCGGACCACCTCCGCCTCGCGCGCCGGGTCGAGCAGCATCTTCCCCAGGACGCGTTTGCGTTCACCGATGCGCCGTGCCACCACGACGCGGCGTGCGATCAGTTCGACCAGGCGCCTGTCGATCGACTCGATTTCCGCGCGCAGCGCATCGAGTTCGTCATCGTGCATCATGCGGCCGCCTCCGCTCGCGCGTGCGCCCCGAGCGTGCGGCCGGCCGCGGCCGCGAAGCGTGCGAGGTCGGTCATGAGTGCGTCGAACGCGGGAAGTGAGAGGGACTGATCTCCGTCCGAGAGTGCGCGCTCGGGATCGGGGTGTACCTCGACGATCAGTCCGTCCGCGCCGGCCGCGACGGCGGCGAACGCGAGCGGTGCGACCAGCTCCGCGCGGCCACCCGCGTGGCTCGGGTCCACCAGGACGGGCAGGTGCGTCTCGCGCTTCAGAACGGGAATCGCGGCGACGTCGAGCGTGTTGCGCGTGGCCGGCTCGAAGGTGCGGATGCCGCGTTCGCACAGAATCACCGCACCGTTCCCCTGCGCCATGATGTACTCGGCCGCCATGAGCAGCTCGGTGATCGTTGCGGAGAGTCCGCGCTTGAGGAGCACGGGTCGCCGGATGCGGCCGAGCTCGGAGAGGAGCGGGAAGTTCTGCATGTTGCGCGCGCCCACCTGCAGGACGTCGGCGTGTTCGGCCACGACATCCACCTGGCGCGTATCCATCACCTCGGTGACGACGGGCAGCCCGGTGTCGGCGCGGACGTCGGCCAGGATGTGCAGCGCCTCGATGCCGAGCCCCTGAAAGGCGTAAGGCGAGGTGCGCGGCTTGAAGGCGCCGCCACGGAGCATGCTGGCACCGGCGGCGCGGACGGCCCGGGCGGTCTGGGCAAGCATGTCGCGACCCTCGACCGAGCATGGCCCGGCGATCACGGCGAGGCCGGGGCCGCCCACCGCGGTGTCCTCGTTTTCGCCGACGCGGACGACGCTCGGCGCGGCCGCGAACTCGCGCGCGGCCAGCTTGTAGGGCTTGAGGACGGGCGTGACCGACTCGACGCCGGGAATCCGGAGGAGGGCGGCCTCACGCAGGCGGGCCTCGTCCCCGATGCAGCCAATGACGGCGCGCAGCTCGCCGCGTGAGAGGTGGGTGCGCAGGCCGTAGGACTCGACCGTCTCGCGGATGTGGTCGATCTCGGCATCGGTGACGCCCGGGCGCGTGACGATGATCATGATGGCCTCCGGAAAAAAGAAGGCGGCCCGCGGATCATCCGCGGGCCGCCGTTTCAGCCGGTTCGAGTGCGCGCTATGCGCGCGTGCGCCTCCGGCTGCGGCCCGCGTGGGGGGTCGCATAATAGGAGGCGCCCGCATAGCATACCGCGACGTTCGGCATGTAGGCAGGATAAAGCCAACCGCGGCTCGCCGTCAACGGGAGCGCGGACTCCCGGTGAAGGATGGCGTGACCCGCGATGGCTGAGCTGTGGCCCTGGATCGCGTTCAATGCGCTGATCGTGGTGCTGCTCGCGGTGGACCTGGGCGTCTTCCACCGCGAGGCGCACACGGTCCGGCCGCGCGAGGCCGCGAGCTGGAGTGCCGTATGGATCACGCTCGGGCTGCTGTTCGGCCTGGTCGTGTACTTCACGCGCGGTGCGCAGCCGGCGCTCGAGTATCTGACGGGCTACCTGATCGAGAAGTCGCTCTCGGTCGACAACATCTTCGTCTTCGTCCTCATCTTCAACTACTTCCAGACACCGGCGCGCTTCCAGCATCGCGTGCTGTTCTGGGGGATCATCGGCGCGCTGCTGATGCGTGGCGCGATGATCGGCGCCGGCGCGTTCCTGCTGCTGCGATTCCACTGGGTGCTGTACGTGTTCGGTGCGCTGCTGCTGTGGGCGGGTTTCCGCATCGTGCGCGGGCACGTCAGCGTCGAGCCGGAGAACAACCGCGTGCTGCGATTCGTGCGGCGCACGATCCCCGTGACGAAAGGCTATCGCGGACAGAAGCTGGTGATCCGGCGCCCGCGCACGCGCACGTGGGCGGTCACGCCGCTGTTCGTGACGCTCATCGCGATCGAGACGACGGACCTCGTGTTCGCACTGGACTCGATCCCGGCCGTGTTCGCCGTGACGCGCGATCCGTTCCTCGTGTATACGTCCAACGTCTTCGCGATCCTCGGGCTGCGCGCGCTCTATTTCCTGCTGGCCGGTGCGGTCGTGCGGCTGAAGTACCTGAACTACGGCCTCGGCGCAGTGCTGATCTTCGTGGGGCTCAAGATGCTGGCGGAGGACTTCGTGCAGGTGCCGATCGGCGTGTCGCTGCTGGTAGTGGGCGGGTTGATCACGCTATCGGTCGTCGCATCACTGCTGCGGCGGGAACCGCCGACACCTGAATGAGCCCCGTTCTCGAAATCGTCGCGACGCTCGTGTCCATCGTGGCGGGTGCAGTCGCTGCCGTTGCAGGGTTCGGCATCGGCTCGCTGCTCACACCCGTTCTGGCGGCCGGCATGGCGACGAAGGCGGCGGTCGCGGCGGTGTCGCTGCCGCACCTCGTCGCCACGTCGGTGCGACTGTGGTACCTGCGTGCCGAGGTGGATCGATCGCTGCTGCTGGGGTTCGGCGTTGCGAGTGCCGCCGGCGGACTGTTCGGTGCGCTGCTGCATGCGCGCGCCACCAGTCTTTCCCTGCGGATCACGTTCGGCGCACTGCTCCTGCTCGCCGCGGCGTCCGAACTCACCGGATTCATGCGACGCATCCGCCTCGGGCGCACGGCCGCAGCCGCTGCCGGCGCGGTGTCGGGAGTGCTCGGTGGGCTCGTCGGCAATCAGGGCGGCATTCGCACGGCGGCGCTGCTGGGGTTCCGCGTTCGCCCCGCGGCGTTCGTCGCGACCGCCACGGCCGCGGCGCTGGTCGTGGACCTCGCCCGTGTGCCCGTGTACATCGCGTCCGAAGGCGGGACGCTCATCGCCCATGCACGCCCGATCGCGCTCATGTGCGCCGGCGCCATTGTGGGCACACTCGCGGGCGGGCGTGTGCTCCGACGCATCGAGGAGCGTACCTTCCGTACCGCCGTCGCGCTGCTGCTTGCCGCGCTGGGCGCGTACATGATCCTGGTGGCGCAATGAATCCGCTTCCTGCCGACACCCGGCCGGGTATGGTCCGGCTGCGCGTGGCCGATCTCGGCCGCTCGCTCGCCTGGTATCATGATCTGCTCGGATTCGCCGTGCTCGATTCGGACGGGCCGCATATCCGTCTCGGGGCCGGCAATGAGGCCTTTCTCGAGCTCGTGGAACGTCCGGGTGCGCGGCCCGCGGCCCGGCGCGCGCCGTCGCTCTACCACTTCGCCGTGCTGCTGCCCGACCGCGCGGGTCTGGGCGCGGTGCTCGCGAAGCTGATCGAGGCGGACGTCCGGGTGGGTTCCGCCGATCACCTGGTCAGCGAAGCACTCTACATCACGGACCCCGACGGCCTCGGGATCGAACTCTACGCCGACCGACCGCGCGAGCAGTGGC
>CAYUIG010000085.1:0-8093 GCA_964444685.1 uncultured Gemmatimonadaceae bacterium
GAGGTCTATCTGAACGACAAGGAACAGCTGAAGCGGTTCGTGAACGTGGCGTTCGACCGGGTCAATGCCATGCTCACGGCCATGACGCCCGAGGATCTGATGGCCGAGGGTCGGCTCTTCGGACGCCTGCCGTTCCCCAAGTGGCAGGTCATCCAGGCGGCCTACGAGCACGGGATCTGGACCCTCGGCTCGACGGTGCCCTATGTCCGGCTGCAGGGCGGTACACCGCACTCCTATGGGATCGTGCCGACCGGTGCATAAACACACGGACCTTGCGCCGGGCCCTGCCGGGCCGACAGGATCATCCCGGACGCCCGGACCGCGGCCGCCACCCGAAGCCGGGGCCGGACACTGAAAGTCCGCTCGAGGCCCTGGTTCGCGCATGATGGTTGGCTGCACTCCCGCCGGCTGACCGGTCCGCGGGCGCGAACCACAGGACGGGCTCTCGATCGATGCGACGTACGCTCGTGTTTGCGGCACTCCTTGCGCTCCCGGCGGCTCCCGCCGGGGCGCAGGAGCATCTCACGGCGCCGATCCGCCTCATGCTGCTCGGGGATGCGACCTGGCGCACGACGGAGCGGGACAGCGCGGAAGGCTTCTCGCTCGGCCAGCTCGTCGCCCACCTGAACGCCGGGCTCACCGACCGGCTCACGATGACCACCGAGGCCACGCTCACCTCGCGTGCGTCCGGGGCGGCGGCCACGATCGAACGGATCATCCTGGCGTATCACTTCTCCGACGCGTTCCGCCTCTCGGCAGGTCGCTACCATACGCCGATCTCGTTCTGGAACGTGCACTACCATCACGGTTCCTGGCTCCAGACCACGATCGAGCGGCCCTATACCGTGCGTTACGGCTCGCCGATCGTGCCCGTGCACTTCAACGGCCTGCTCGCGAGCGGCACTGTGACCTCCGGCGCGAGCACATTCTCCTGGGACCTCGGCTTCGGGAACGGCCGCCAGCTCGACCTCTCTTCCCCGGGCGATGCCGGGGACGTAAACGACAAGGCCGCCTTCCTTGCCGGCGCCCGGTACCGTCCTTCACTGCTGGGTGGACTCGAAATCGGCGTGCACGGGTATCTGGATGAGGTGATGAGCGAGGACATCGGCGCCGACGTCGACGAACGCATCGTCGGCGCGCACCTGGTGTGGCTCTCGAACCCCGAGATCCTGATCGAGTACTTCAACTTCCATCACGACGCCGAGGGCGCAGCCGATGCGACGACGTCGCAGGCGGCCTACGGCCAGATCGGCTGGCGCATCCCCGGCGCAACATCGTTCCAGCCGTACGTGCGCTGGGAAACGATCGACATCGCGGAGGGCGATGCACTCTTCCCGGAAACGTGGGACTACGACGGCTTCGTCGGCGGCCTGCGCTGGGACTTCGCCGACTTCGGCGCGCTCAAGGGTGAGGTGCGCTCCGAGCGCTTCCGGGGCGATGGGCGCGCGCTCTCGGTGCTGTTCAATGCATCGTTCGTAGTGCCCAACATCATCGAGTAGATGACGATGTACGCACGCTGCTTCCGAACGATCGCACTGCTCGCGCTCCTCGCCGGCGTCCTCGCCGCGCCCGCCGCCGCACAGCGGCCGGCCGCGCGCCGCGAAGCCGTCGCGATCGTCGTGCACCCCGACGCTGCGGTGTCCGAGCTTTCCCTCGATCAGCTCCGCCGGATCTTCATGGCCGACCAGCAGTTCTGGCCGGACGGCTCGCGCGTCACGCTGCTCGTGCGCGCGCCCGTCGCCTACGAGCGCGACGTCGTGCTGAACATCATCTACCGGATGTCCGAGGACGAATTCCGGAAGTACTGGGTCGGGAAGATGTTCCGCGCGGAGGTGCCGGCAGGCCCGAAGATCGTCTACTCGAGCGAGATGGCGAGCGAACTCGTCACGGCCATTCCCGGCGCGATCGCGTTCGTGCCGGCCGGTGACGTCGCACCCGGCGCCAAGGTCCTGCGCATCGATGGCCGCCTGCCCGGCGATGCCGGGTATCCCCTGCGATGACGGTCCGGGCGCCGCAGAAGCGCGAATCCTCGCCGAAGCCGGCCGCCCCTTCGCAACCCAAGGCGCAGCGAATCTTCTCCGCGGAGTGGCTGCCGCGCATTTTCGTCGAGTCCGGTCTGATCGTGATCTCGATTCTCGTGGCGCTCGCGGTCAACGAGTACGAACGCAACCGCGAGGATGCAGAACTCGCCATGCAGGCGCTCGCAGAGTTCCAGCGGGAAATCCGGCAGAACCGCGCACGCCTCGAAGACGTTGGCCCCTACCGGCGAGGACTGCGCGAAGTGATCGCGCGCATGGCCGAGGAAGGGTCCATCCGTTCGAGCGACGACTTCCAGGCCACCATCGGTCTCGATGGCCTGCGACCCGCCTTCCTCACGTCCACCGCGTGGGAGACCGCTCTGACCACTGGAGCGCTTCCGCACATCGATTTCGACATCGTTACTGCGCTGTCGCTCACCTACTCGCTGCAGCAGCGCGCCGAGGAGATCAGCCGCACCGGCATGCCCGCACTAGCGCGCGGCCAGTACGTCGATGGCGGCCAGATCAATGGCGCGCTCAGCGAAGTCACCGTCTACCTCGGCGAGCTGGGTCGCGCCGAGGCGGAGCTGCTCGCCGCCTACGAAGAGGTGCTGCGCATCCTCGATGAGGCGGCCGTGATTGCTCCCGGTGACTCCGCAACGCCGACGGTACCGCATCCCTGAATCGGTGGGCGGCCGGTGGGGTACGGCGGGGACTCACGGCGGGCGACTGACAGCGGGCGACACACTCGGGCGACCTACTGCGGGATTTTCATGCGGGCGGGGTCACTTCGAGTTAGTGCCCGCTAGCACCATGCAATGCTATCAGCAGCTCGATCGGCACATCCAGCGTCGAGTTCTCGGTCGAGCACGTGATCAGGCGGTGGTCGTTGCCGGTCCCGCTGCACCCGGTGGCGATTCCGGCATTCGCGCAGCCCTGCCGGCAATAATTGCCGGTTCGCTTGCTCAGGCAACAAACGCGGTCGCGCGAGCAGTCCAAGCGGCGATTATTGCCGGTTGGACTGCCTACGACGCGATATCGCGAGTGAATGCAATTGTACCGGCAAAGCCAGACCCCGCAGTTACCCGCCGTTGGTAGCCCGAAGTAAGTCGCCCGCCGTAAGTCGCCCGTCACAGGTCGCCCGCCGTTAGTCGCCCGTCACAGGTCGCCCCTCACAGGTCGCCCCTCACAGGTCGCCCGCACTATCCTACGGCCGGCACCGTAAAATGCACGGTCGTGCCCACCACCGTGTCGGTGTCGAGCCAGATGGCGCCGCCGTGGGCTTCGACGATGCCGCGGCAGATGGAAAGGCCCAGACCCGTGCCCGCCCGTTCGGTGTCGCCACCGCGCCAGAAGCCTTCGAACACATGCGCGCGCTCGGCGGATGGGATGCCGGGGCCATCGTCGGCCACGCTGAAGCAGACCTGGTCGCCCGCGCGCCGTGCGGAGATTCGCACCGACTGACCCGGTGTCGCGAAACGCAGGGCGTTCGACAGGAGATTGTCCAGAACCTGAACGATGCGGCCGGGGTCGGCGTGCACGATCAGACCATCGGGCACGCCGGCCGTGTCGAGCGTGATCCTCTGCGCATCGGCGAGGGAGCGAATCGCGGAAACCGCCTGGTCGACGATGCGGTCCGCGCTGGCTTCGACCGGCACGACACGCAGGCCGCCCTTCCGGATGCTCGCCGCATCGAGCAGATCGCCGATGAGGTGATGCATGCGGTCCGCCGCACTCCGGATCAGGCGGAGCTGCGCCACGCGCTGATCGGGCTGCAGCTCCGTCTCGAGGAGCAGTGACGCCGCGGACAGCACGACGTTGAGCGGATTGCGCAGGTCGTGGCTGACGATCGCGAGCACCTGCTCGCGGTCCTGCGCGGCCCGTTCCGCGGCCTCGCGCGCGGCACGCTGTTCGGCCGCGAGCGTTTCCTCGTTGCTGCAATCGTACGAGATGCCTACGACGCCGATGATGTTGCCCTGGGCATCGCGGATCGGCGAGTCGGTGATGCGGGCGAGGAATCGGCTTCCGTCGCGTCGCTTCACGGTGAACTTCCCTTCCCAGCTCTCCCCGCGGGCGACCTGCGCCATGATCTCCGCGGCCTGCTCCCCCAGCTCCGGCGCAGGCGTCACTTCCATGATGGAGCGGTCGGTGACATCCTCCGCGAGCCAGCCGTACAGCTTCTCAGCGCCGCGGTTCCAGTAGCGGATGCGGCCCTCGAGATCGGTCGCGATGACGGCCTGGTCGACCGCGGCGAGCAGCTCCGCCTTGAAGCGAATGCGCTCGTAGGCGTGCCGCAGCTCCTCGGACTGGAGGGCGGAGCGAGGGACGGGACGGGACGATTCGGTCGCGGTGTCGGTCATTGGGGTAACCGCAGGTCGAGATAGCGAATCGTCTTCGTATGATAGCCCGGCCGTCCCCCGGATGCCAACGCAGGCCGCTCGTCCCGGGCGGCGTCCCGGCCTATCTTCCGGGCGACCCGCCTCCGGGAGGAGCCATGCCATCGATCGACAGACCGCTCTCGGGACCCGTCCTCACCTTCGACCTGGTCGAGGAGCTCCAGCGTACGGACGATCCCGCGATCGTGGAGCGGAGTGGCCGGAATGCGCGCACACTGCTGAAGGAAGGACCGCTCCGCGTTACCCTCATCGTCGTCGGCCCGGGCGGCGCGATCCCGGAGCACGAGGCAGAAGGACCGATCACGTTGCAGGGCGTGCGTGGCTCCATCCGTTTCCACGCCGAAGGGCGCGACTATGAGCTCGGGCCGGGCCAGATGCTGTCGGCCGGCCCCGGCGTACAGCACAGCGTGTCGTCGGAGTCCGGCGGTGCGTTTCTGCTGACGGTGGTGCAGCCCTAGACGGTTTCAGTCCCTGCTGCCGCCGGCCAGCCAGACGAATCCTGCATTGAGTGCGAACGCGGTTCTGTCGTCGAAGGGCGAAGAGAGCAGCCCCTGGAATGCACGTCCCTCGACTCGAATGGCTGCACGCGGCGCCACGCGGAGATCTGCACCGACGCCAATGATGCGGCCTGTACCCCTGCCTACAGGCACGAGCAGCCGCGCGAGCGGACGCACGGCTCCTTCCATCGATGTGAACGTAGCACCGAACGCTGCCATCGCACTCCAGTCGTACGAGCTCGAACCGCCGGGGCTGCCCACGACGAGCGTCTGATCGAGGCGCTGTCGAACTCCCGAGAATTCGAAGCCGAGCAACGTCACGTCCGAGATCCGCCACGACGCGCCGGCCGACACGAAGGGCAAGTCGTCGCTGTTGTCACGCATGAACGTGAATACGCCACTCGTCACAGCGACCATCACCTCCGTCGGGCCATCCGACTCCTGAGCCTGGATTCCCTCCGGGAAACAGACAGCGGCAGCTGCGATCAGAAACGCGGATATCGATCGTCGCATCAAATTCCTGCTTCAAGGACCGGGCGCGAGTGGAGCAAGGGCGTCTTCACTGCCGGCCGTCCAGCTCACCTTCGTGACTGGCATCACCATGACCCACGTATCATTGTACGCCGGTTGTCCGCCCGGAGACCACACCGATGATGTCAACAAATTGCCTGTCGCGCCAGTTTCGACAGGCTCCAGCCACCATTTTCCTTCCAATGCGACGGCGCCCCGCACGATCGCATCCGTGATCCGCGCGCGCGCGAAAACGCGGCCGCGCTCGTTGCGAATCTCGATCGTTGCGCCATCCGCGATTCCGCGTGTGCGCGCGTCATCGGGATGCAATTCGAGAGTCGGCCTTTCCATCGCACGCCGCTGGCGCGGCATGTTCACGAAGCTCGAGTTCATGAACCAGTGCGACTTGGGTGTGAGCAGACGCAACGCACCACTGTTCGGAGTCTGCGGCGCCCCCGTGGTGAATCCGCTCACACGCACGCGAATCGCATCGAAGTCCGGCGCCGGCGGAGACATCTTCACCCAGCCCGTGGCCTTCAACGCGTCGAGCGTCACGCCCTCTGGCAGCGCGGCAGCGGCGATCTCCTCGTCGGATTCCCGGAACGCAGGATCGTCCAGACCCATGCGCGCCGCGAGCAGTCGCATCATCTCGCCATGAGACTTCGACTCGCCCAGCGGCGCGATCGCGGGATGATTCACGGAGATGTAGTGGTGACCCCACGCGCCCTGGATGTCGAAGTGCTCGAGCTGTGTCGTAGACGGCAGCACGATGTCGGCATGGCGCGCCATGTCGTTCACGAAGTGTTCGATCACGACCGTGAACAGGTCCTCGCGACGCAGCCCGTCCAGCATGCGGACCGTATCGATCTGCGCGGTGATCGGATTCGCGCACCAAACCATGAGTCCCTTGATCGGCGGATCGAGGTCGGTGAGCGTCTCGGCGAGCCGCGCCATGTCCAGCGATCGTGTCGTTCCCGGGGCGAGGTCGCGCCGCTCGGCCGCTTTCTCATCGAGTTCGGGCGACGCTTCCCCGAAGAGTCCGCCGCCCAGATACCGCCAGTGCCCGCCGAGGATCGCCAGGGCAGAGAGCCCGCGCATCACCGACTCGCCGTCGCGGCTCTGTTGTAGACCGACACCCGCGCGGATCACTGCTGGCTTCGCGGCGCCGAACTCGCGCGCGATCCTGACGATGGTTTCCGCAGGAATACCTGTAGCCGTTGCTGTGCGCTCTGGCGTCCACGACTCGACCTCGGACCGGAGCGCATCGAAATCCATGGCGACACTGCCCGCGAACTCGAAATCGATCAGATCTTCAGCGAACATCACGTGCGCGAAGCCGGCCGCGAGGAAGCGGTCGGTGCCGGGACGGATGGGAAGGTGCTCGTCGCAACGATCGGCCGTGCGGGTGCGGCGCGGGTCGATTGCGACGATGCGCGCACCGCTGTGCTTCCGCGCTTCATCGAGAACGTGGAAGTGATGGTGGCAGGTGGTGAGCAGGTTTGCGCCCCAGAGCAGCACCATGCGCGCGTGCACGAGGTCTTCGGGATCGAAGCCGCGCGGGTGCCCCTCCTTCGCTATGACGTTGCCCGCGGCGCCGCACACGCTGCCGTGGAAACGGCTCGCGCCGAGCGCGTGGAAGACCCGCATCAGCGCGCGTCGCTGGACGATGCCCATCGACCCGACGTAGTGATACGGCAGCAGCGCTTCGCCGCCGTACGTGTCGACGATGGAGCGGAAGCGCGTGGCGATCTCGTCGAGCGCCTCATCCCAGGAGATGCGCTCGAACGCGCCGGCGCCCTTGGGGCCGACACGGCGGAGCGGATGGAGCAGGCGATCGGGAGCGTACGTGCGTGCAGGATAGTCGTTCACCTTCGCGCACAGCGCGCCGCGCGTGAACGGGTGATCGCGCGCTCCTTCGACACGCGTGACCCTGCCCTCTTCAATGTGGGCCACCCACGAGCAGGAGTCCTGGCAGTCGAGCGGACAGCAGCCGCGTACCGCGTGAGCGTCGGCCATGGGATCTCCCGGGATCGAGCGGAGCATGCACTCCTTGTGACAACGCTACCACGGAAGGCGCGGTTCCCGCGAGGCCACGGCCGGGTCGCGCGAACGGTGCGATCCCGCTAGCCTCAGGCGAGGAGGAACGGCCTCCGGCCCTCGATGGGTCCCTGCGGCGCACAGCTGGGAGTTGAAATGGCCGAAGCAAAGAAGGGCGATACGGTTCGTGTCCACTACACGGGCACCTTGTCGGACGGGAGCGTCTTCGACAGTTCCGAGGGCCGTCAACCGATCGAGTTCCAGGTTGGCGCAGGCGAGGTGATCCCTGGATTCGAGTCGGCAGTCGAAGGCATGCAGGAAGGTGAGGAAAGGCGGATCACCATCCCCGCCGTGGATGCGTACGGCGCGCGTAGCGAGGAACGGATGGTGACCGTCGAGCGCTCCCGGCTACCCTCCGATATGGAGCCGACGGTCGGTCAGCCGCTCGAAATGAACCAGGCCGGGCAGACGTTCCGGGTCACGATCGCGGAGGTGACGGACGAGACCGTCGTGCTCGACGCGAACCACCCGCTGGCCGGACACGACCTGACGTTCGATCTCCGGTTGGTTCAGATCGTCTAGCCCATCATCTCGTAGAGACCGCGCACGCCCGCCGAGGCAGGAAACACGCGGTC
>CAYUIG010000086.1:0-7693 GCA_964444685.1 uncultured Gemmatimonadaceae bacterium
AGCCGCCGGCCGCCGCGCAGCCACCGCAACCGGCTCCACCCGCGCCTGCACCGCCCGCGAGCGGCACCACGCCATTCGGCGGCGATCCCGGTCAGCGCGCGGCCCGACTCGCGCGCGCTCTGGTGTCGGACATCGTCGCGTACCATCCCGAACGTCGCGAGCAGAGCCTCGCCGCCGGAACGCTGCGCACGGAGTTCCGCGAGGAGATCCTGAAGAGCTGGGAGGAGTACGTGGCCCAGGTCGGGCTGGAGACGGCGCGCTCGACGCCGCACTTCCGTGACGCGCTCAACGCCATCCTCGCCAAGGGACAGAACGTCTTCTGACGTTGATCGAGTGGGCGGCGTGCCCTAGATTTCGATGGTATCGCGGGGCCGGCCGGTTCCACCGGGCGGCCCCGCCGTCATGAGGAGGCGAGGATGTCGGAGCTGAACGATCGGATCGAATCGGCCCGCGAGCGCATCGAGGCGCTCGGAGGGTATCTTTGACGTAGCCGCACGCGGCGAGCGGGCCGACGCACTCGAGCGTCGCATGGCCGAGCCCGGCTTCTGGGATCAGCCGGCGGCGGCACGCGAGGTCATTGCCGAGGCCAAGGGGCTCAAGGAGTGGCTCGAGCCGTACCGTTCGCTGGTCTCCCGCTCGGGCGAGCTGGCCGAACTGGCCGAGCTCCTCGACGCCGAACCCGACGACACCCTGGAAGCGGAGCTGCGCACCGAGCTCGACCGACTCGAGACGGACATCGAGCGCCTCGAGCTGCGCGCCATGCTGAGCGGCGCCGACGACGAGCGTGATGCGCTGCTCACCATCCACCCCGGTGCGGGCGGCACCGAGTCCCAGGACTGGGCCGAGATGCTCATGCGCATGTACTCGCGCTGGGCCGAGTCGCACGACTACGAGGTGAGCGTGCTCGATCTGCAGCCCGGTGAGGAAGCGGGGATCAAGAGTGCGACGCTAGAGGTGCGCGGCCGCTACGCCTACGGCTACCTCAAGGCCGAGAAGGGTGTGCACCGCCTCGTGCGCATCTCGCCGTTCGACTCGCAGAGCCGGCGCCACACCTCGTTCGCCAGCGTTTTCGTCTATCCGGTCGTCGATGATACGATCGAGATCGACATCGACGAAGGCGATCTGCGCATCGATGTCTACCGCGCGTCGGGTGCCGGCGGCCAGCACGTCAACAAGACCAGCTCCGCAGTGCGCATCACGCACCTGCCGACCGGCATCGTGGTGGCGTGCCAGAACGAGCGCAGCCAGTTCCAGAACAAGGCTACCGCGATGAAGATGCTGCGCGCCGCGCTCTACGAACGAGAGCTGGAGAAGCGTGAGGAAGCGCGCCGCAAGGCGGACGAGGAGAAGACCGACATCGGCTGGGGGAACCAGATCCGGTCGTACGTGTTCCAGCCGTACACGATGGTCACGGACCACCGCACCGAGCTGAAGGTAGGCGACGTGCAGCGCGTCATGGACGGAGACCTGGATCCGTTCATCGAAGCGTTCCTGAAGGAGTTCGGAGCCCGGGTCGCCTAGGAGCGGGGATGGAGGCGCGGCGGAGTCACGTCATCGAAACACGCAGGGACAAGCTGGAGGAGCTCAGGCGGCGGGGCATCGAACCGTTCGCCTGGTCCTTCGACGTATCCCACTCCGCCGCGGCCGCGCGCGCTGCGTTCGAGGCGCAGGAAGCCGCGGGCACTCTGGATGGCGACGGCGCCGGTCCGACCGTCCGCCTCGGCGGCCGGCTCACCGGCATCCGCACGCACGGGAAGACCACGTTCGGCGACCTCGCCGATCGCAGCGGCCGCATCCAGCTCTACTTCCGCAGCAACGATCTCGGCCAGGCGTCGTTCGAGCTGCTCGACCTGCTCGACATCGGCGACTGGATCGGCGTCGAGGGCCGCGTGTTCCGCACGCGCATGGGTGAGATCACGCTGCGCGTTTCTTCCTGGCAGCTCCTCGCGAAGTCGCTCCGTCCGCTGCCGCTCGGCAAGGAGGAAGTGGATCCGGAGACCGGCGAGCGTATCGTGCACGGCGGCTTCGCCGACGTCGAGCAGCGCTATCGCCAGCGCTACGCCGACCTCGCGGTGCATCCCGAGGTGCGCGACGTGTTCGTCACGCGCGCCCGCGTCGTCTCCGCACTCCGCCGCTTCCTCGACGAGCGCGGCTACATCGAGGTGGAGACGCCGGTGCTCCAGCCACTGTACGGCGGTGCGTTCGCGCGACCGTTCGTCACGCATCACAACGCGCTCGACATGCCGCTCTACCTGCGCATCGCCGATGAGCTCTACCTCAAGCGGCTCATCGTCGGCGGCATGGAGCGCGTGTACGAGATCGGCAAGGACTTCCGCAACGAGGGCATCGACAGAACGCACAATCCCGAGTTCACGATGCTCGAGTTCTACGAAGCCTTCGCCGACTACGAGGACATGATGCGCCTCGTCGAGGAGATGCTGGCGACGGCGGTGGCCGCGGCGGTTCCGACCGCGCCGGAGGTGACGTTCCAGGGTCGCACGATCAGCTTCGCAGCACCGTTCAAGCGGATCCGTTACCTCGATGCGCTGCGCGCGGCGGGCGTGGACCCGGACGATGATGCGGCACTGCTCGAGGCGGCGCGCCAGGCGGGCGTCCCGGAAGCGCACGCACTCAGCCGGCCGAAGCTGCTGGATGAAGTGTTCAAGGACCGCGTCGAGCGGCACATCGTCGATCCCACGTTCGTGACCGACTACCCGCGTGAGCTGTCGCCGCTCGCGAAGCCGCACCGCGCGGACCCGCGGCTCGTGGAGCGGTTCGAGCTGATCGTGGCCGGACGCGAGGTGGCGAACGCGTTCAGCGAGCTGAACGACCCGATCGACCAGCGCGAGCGCTTCGAGGAGCAGGTGCGGCTGCGCGCCGATGGTGACGAGGAAGCGCAGTCGCTCGACGAGGACTACCTGCGCGCACTCGAGTACGGCATGCCGCCCACGGGCGGTGTCGGCATCGGCATCGACCGCCTCGTGATGCTGCTCACGGACAGCCCGTCGATCCGCGACGTCATTCTGTTCCCCACACTGCGGCCGGAGTAGCGCGATGGCCAGGCGGCTCGAGTGGTTCGTGGCGCGCCGCTACCTCGCCTCCCGCCGGCGTGGACGCTTCCTCTCGCTCATTACCGTCATTGCCGTTGCCGGTGTGGCGCTCGGCGTGATGGCGCTCATCACGGTGATCGCCGTGATGACGGGACTGCAGCGCGATCTCCAGGCGAAAATCATCGGCAGCAATCCGCACGTGTACGTGTTCGAGCAGGGCGGCGGCTTCCGGCTCGGCGCGTGGGCGCGTGTTGCCGACAAGGTGCAGCAGATCCCGGGTGTCGTCTCCGTCGAGCCGTACGTCGTCACGCAGGTCGGTGTGATGCCGCGTCCCGACTTCCTCCAGCCGGGCACGCTCTACGGCATCGACCTCGACTCCGAGGCGCCGGCGCAGACGCAGATCGAGCGGCAGCTGCGCGCGGGCGAGTTGTCGCTCGGTCCCACGCAGAGCGGGCTGCCCGGCGTCCTCATCGGCAACCGCCTCGCCAACACGCTGCTCGTCACGCCCGGCGACACGCTGACGATCCTCGCGGGCGAGAACCTGCGGTACGGGCCGACGGGCGAGCCGATCTTCCAGACCGGCCACTTCGAGGTCACCGGTCTCTTCACGACCGGGATGTACGAGTACGACACGTCGAACCTGTACACATCGCTCGAGGAAGCGCAGCAGCTGCTCGAGCTGCCGGCCGATACCGTGTCGGGTCTCGCCGTTGCAGTGGCGGATCCATGGATGGCGCGTGACGTTCGCAACCGGCTGACGACGGAGCTCGGCTACCCGTACTGGGTCGAGGACTGGATGAACCTCAACCAGTCCCTCTTCTCCGCGCTGAAGCTGGAGAAGCTGGCGATGACGGTGATCCTGTTTCTCATCGTCGTGGTCGCCGCGTTCAACATCATCAGCACGCTGGTGATGGTGGTGGCCGACAAGACGCGCGAGATCGGCATCCTGAAGGCGATGGGCATGACCGATGTGTCCGTGCTCCGCATTTTCATGCTCCAGGGTCTCACCATTGGCCTCGTCGGCACGGCGATCGGCGGGATCGGCGGCGCCATCCTCGTGTGGGTGCTGGACCGCTACCAGCTCATCGAGCTGCCGGGCGACGTGTACTTCATCGACAGGCTGCCGGTCGCGCTCGATCCGCTGGACGTGGTCATGATCGTGGCCGCGAGCCTGCTCATCTCCTTCGCCGCCACCCTCTACCCGGCGCGCCAGGCGTCCCGGCTGCTGCCGGTGGAGGCCATACGCCATGAGTGAGGCGGTGCAGCCACAGCGGGCGGCCCCGGAGTCGGCGGAACCCCATGCCACGGCGCGCTCCGACGCGGCACCGGGCATGCACCGGAAGGTGCTCGAGGGACGTGCATTGACGCGCGTCTACAGGGAGGAGGATGGCAGCGAACTCGCAATCCTGGCGGGGGTAGAGATCGGCGTTGCACCCGGGGAGGTCGTAGCCGTGACGGGCGCGAGTGGTGCGGGCAAGTCGACGCTGCTCCATCTGCTCGGTGCGCTCGACCGCCCCACGACGGGCGAGGTGCTCCTGGAAGGCCGCTCGCTGGCGCAGCTTCCCGACGCCGAGCTGGCGGCCGTGCGCAACCGGCGCATCGGCTTCGTGTTCCAGTTCCACCACCTGCTGCGCGAGTTCACGGCGCTGGAGAATGTGATGATGCCGCTGCTCATCGCCGGAGTCACGGAGACGGCCGCCGCGGAGCAGGCGCGTTCTCTGCTGAACGAGGTGGGCCTGGGTGCGCGGCTGACGCACAAGCCGAGCGCGTTGTCCGGTGGCGAACAGCAGCGCGTTGCGGTGGCCCGCGCACTGGCGAACACGCCCGCGGTGCTACTGGCGGACGAACCGAGCGGCAACCTGGATACGCACACGAGCGAGCAGCTGCATGAGCTCTTCTTCCGGCTGCGCGCGGAGCATGGAGTGGCGATGGTCCTCGTGACGCACAATCGCGAGCTCGCGGGGCGGGCCGACCGCATCCTCGAGTTGAGGGACGGAATCCTGCATGCCGTCGGAGCGGCGTAGCGCGATGCTGTGCGACAGCTGCGGGCAGAACGAGGCGATCGTGCACGTCACACGCATCGAGAACAACCAGATGACGACGTCGCATCTGTGCCAGTCGTGCGCGGAGGATCAGGGCATTCAGTCGGGACCGCTGCCGGCGAGCCAGCCGCTCACCGAGTTCATCGCGCAGGTCGGGCGCAAGATCGGACCGGAGGACATCGCGGTCGGCCCGTGCGCCTACTGCGGCCTGCGTCTCGAGGACTTCAAGCGCACCGGCCGCCTCGGCTGCCCGCACTGCTACGTCACATTCGACAGCAACCTGCGGCAGCTGCTGCGCCGGCTGCACGGACAGACGCAGCACACCGGCAAGGTGTACCTGCCGCCCGACCCATCGCACATGCAGCAGGAGGAACGGCTCGCCGGACTCCGCCGCAAGCTCGACCGTGCCGTCGAGAGCGAGGACTTCGAGCGCGCGGCGCAGATCCGCGACATGATCAAGGCCCTCGAGGCGCCGCGATGAGCATCGATCACCTCCCCCTCACCGACTTCGGCCTCGGCTGGCTCGAGGCGAGCGGACCGCACTCCGACATCGTGCTCTCCACCCGCGTCCGCCTCGCCCGCAACCTCCAGGGCCACGCCTTCAGCGGCCGCACGTCCGAAGGCGAGCGCGAGCGCATCTTCGAGGAAGTGCGCCAGGCGGCGGACGAGACGAAGCTCAAGGGCGGGATCACACTCGACCTCTTCCAGCTCGCGCCCGTCTCGAGGCGGGTCCTGCTGGAGCGACACCTGATCTCGCGCGAGCTCGCCGGTGAGTCGGGCGAGCCGCCGGGTCGCGGATCGGGGCTCATCGTAGGCCCGCGCGACACACTCGGCGTCATGATCAACGAGGAGGACCACCTGCGCCTCCAGGCGCTGATGAGCGGGCTCCGCCTCGACGAGGCCTACGCCCGCGTGGATCAGCTCGACGAGGAGCTGGGGGCCCGGCTGTCGTTCGCGTTCCACCAGGAGTACGGCTACCTGACCAGCTGCCCGACCAACGTGGGCACCGGCCTGCGTGCGTCAATGCTCGTGCACCTGCCGGGTCTCGTCCTCACGAAGGAGATCGGAAAAGTCCTGCAGGGACTGGGGCAGGTGGGCCTCACCTTCCGCGGCCTGCACGGCGAGGGCTCGGAGGTCGTGGGGAACTTCTTCCAGATCTCGAATCAGACCACGCTCGGCAAGAGCGAGGAGGATCTGGTCGACCACTTGCAGAAGATGGTCGCCCGGGTCATACAATACGAGACCCAGGCGCGTGCCGTTCTGATGCGCGACGCGCCCACCGTGATCGAGGACAAGATCTGGCGGGCGTACGGGTTGCTGCGCTACGCCCGCTCGCTCTCCTTCGACGAGGTGATGAACCTCCTGAGCGGCGTGCGGCTGGGCGTGAGCATGAACCTCCTGTCGGGGCTTCGTGTATACACGCTCAACAAGATCATGATCTACGCGCAGACCGCGCACCTCGAGCAGGCGGCGGGCCACCCGCTGAGCGACGCGGAATGCGATCTGCACCGTGCCGCCTACGTGCGGCGCGTGCTGGCCGGTGAGGGCGATGTGCCCGCGGATGGAGCGAGCGGCGGAGGTTCCGCCGCCCGGCAATGATGCGAAGCGACGTTCGGACGCGATGAGGGCGTCATGAACTACAATTTCACGGATCGTGTGCGGAAGGTGCTGGCGATGGCGCGCGAGGAGGCGATCCGCCTCCAGCACGACTACGTCGGCACGGAGCACATCCTCCTGGGCCTGATCCGAGAGGGGGAGGGCGTGGCTGCGGCCGTGCTCATGAACCTCAACGTCGACCTGGAGCAGATCCACGAGCGGATCGAGGAGTCGGTCCGCAAGGGGAAGGCGACCATCGCGCTCGGTGAGCTGCCCTATACGTCGCGCGCCAAGAAGGTGCTCGAGTACGCGATGGCCGAGGCGCGCGAGCTCAACCACTCCTACGTCGGCACCGAGCACCTGCTGCTCGGCCTGCTGCGCGAAGAGAAGGGGATCGCTGCGCAGGTGCTGAACTCCCTCGGCGTCACGCTCGAGGACGCGCGCGCTGAGACGCTCAAGCTGCTGGGCAGCGACGTGAATCCGTCGCAGCCGGGCGGCGGGTCGAGCGGTGGCGCGGCCAGCACCAAGACGGAGAAGAAGTCGAAGACGCCCGCACTCGATCACTTCTGCCGTGACCTGACCGAGCTGGCGCGCGAAGGCAAGCTGGACCCGACCATCGGCCGCGAGAAGGAGATCGAGCGGGTGATGGAGGTGCTCAGCCGTCGCAAGAAGAACAACCCGGTGCTGATCGGCGAGCCGGGCGTGGGCAAGACGGCGATCGTCGAGGGACTGGCGCAGATGATCGCGCGCGGCGAGGTGGCCGACAGCCTGAAGGACCATCGCGTCCTCGCGCTCGACATGGCCGCCGTCATCGCCGGCACCAAGTACCGCGGCCAGTTCGAGGAGCGGCTCAAGGCGATCATGAACGAGATCGCCCAGAACCGCAACATCATCCTGTTCATCGACGAGCTGCACACGCTCGTCGGGGCCGGTGCGGCCGAAGGTGCGATCGACGCCTCGAACATGCTGAAGCCCGCGCTCGCGCGCGGCGAGCTGCAGTGCGTC
>CAYUIG010000087.1:0-7640 GCA_964444685.1 uncultured Gemmatimonadaceae bacterium
CCATGCGCACCCACTCCAGCTCGCGCTCGAGCGTGCGCTGCCGGGCCGACTCCTGCTTCTCCTCGAGGCGCAGCCGCTCGCGCTTCTGCTCGAGCCAGGACGAGTAGTTCCCCTTCCACGGGACACCCTCGCCGCGATCCAGCTCGAGGATCCACTCCGCCACGTTGTCGAGGAAGTAGCGGTCGTGCGTGATGGCGACGATGGTGCCCTTGAACTCCTTCAGGTGCCGCTCCAGCCACGCGACCGATTCCGCATCGAGATGGTTCGTCGGCTCGTCGAGCAGCAGCAGGTCCGGCTCCTCGAGCAGGACCTTGCACAGTGCGACGCGCCGCCGCTCGCCGCCGGAGAGGTGTTCGACACTCGCGTCACCGGGCGGGAGGCGCAGCGCATCCATCGCAATCTCGATGCGGCGGTCCAGCTCCCACGCGCCGACCGCGTCGATGCGCTCCTGCACCGCGGCCTGCTCGTCGATCAGCGCCTGCATCGCGTCGTCGTCCATAGGCTCCGCGAAGCGCGCGTTGATCTCGTCGTAGCGACGCAGCAGATCGCGGATCGGGCGGACCGCCTCCTCCACGTTCCCTTTCACGTCCAGCTTCGGGTCGAGCTGCGGCTCCTGCGGCAGGTAGCCGATGCGCGTCCCCTTGGCGGGCCACGCCTCGCCCTGGAACTCCCTGTCCACGCCCGCCATGATGCGCAGCAGGCTGCTCTTCCCCGCTCCGTTCGCACCAACGACGCCGATCTTGGCGCCCGGGAAGAAGGAGAGCCAGATACCCTTCAGGATCTCCCGCGACGGTGGCACCACCTTGCGGAGATCCTTCATCACGAAGATGTACTGCGGTCCGTTCATTCCACTCTTTCCTTCAGGGCACGAGCCTCGTCCCGTCCGCGTTATACACCTCGAGCGCGTCGACGGGACAGATGTCGCACGACAGGATCAGCCGGTCGCGCTCGATGACGGTGGCGTCGTCCTTGAAGCGGACGATCCCGTCCTCATCGAACTCGAAGACCTCCGGTGCCTGCTCGATGCAGTCGCCGAAACCGACGCACAGCAGGCGGTCGATCCGGATCGTGAGGTCTCCGAACTCTCTCTTGTGTTCCTCGAGCATCATTGTTGTTACATGCGAACGAAAGATTCACCACAGAGGCGCAGAGAACACGGAGAACAGATTCATGATTGGTTCGTCGTGGTTCACCGCCTCGGTTTCCTCTGCGTCCTCTGCGCCTCTGTGGTGAATGCCGTTGGCATGAGGCAACCCGGTCGCAGGGGGCGGAAGGGTGCCCCCGAAACGTCCGGTCCGCAAGGCCCGGGCTCGCTGTTGCGCCGAAGGCGGACCGGGTATGTTGGACGTTCCCATGCGCATTGAATACCTCGATGGCGCGCGGCTGCGCCGTTCCCTGATCGCGGGGTGCGACTTCGTCCAGCATCAGCGGGCGGAGCTGAACCGCATCAACGTGTTCCCCGTGCCGGATGGGGATACGGGAACGAACCTGGCGCTGACGGCGGCCGCGATCGCGGATCGCATGCGCGGGCTGCGGGAAGACGTCGCCTCCGTTTCAGAGGTGGCGGACGCGGCGGCGGATGCGGCGATCCTCGGTGCGCGCGGGAACTGCGGCATGATCCTCTCCCACTTCCTGCTCGGCTTCGCGCGCAGTCTGGATGGGCGCGGGCGCGTCACCGCGCCCGAGTTCGCAACGTCGATGGGCGACGCGGTGGCGCACGTGTACGGCGCGCTCGAGCAGCCGGTCGAGGGCACGATCCTGACCGTCATGCGCGAGGTCTCGGAGGAAGCGGCGCGTCGGGCGACGGGCGACTTCGTCGACCTCACCGAGGCCTTGTTGACACGCGCTCGCGAAGCGCTGGCACGTACACCGGAGCTGCTGCCGGTCCTCGCCCGTGCGGGCGTCGTCGATGCGGGCGCCAAGGGCTTCGTCCATCTGATGGAGGGGATCGTCCGCTACATCCACGGCGCCCCCTTCGTCCCGCTCGAGGAGCCGGCCTCCTACGACGAAGCACCCTCCGCAGCCGCTGCGGCGGAGTACCCGTCGGCGAGCGAGCGCTTCCGCTTCTGCACGGAGGCGCTGGTCCGCGGCCATGCGCTGCCGGATGCGGATGCGGTGCGCGCCGAGCTGAAGGCTCGCGGCGACTCGCTCATCGTGATCCGCGGCAGCGACGTCCTCAAGGTGCACATCCACACGGACGATCCGGAGGACGTCTTCGCGTACCTGCGCACACTCGGCCGTCTCGCCACCCACAAGGCCGAGGACATGGTGGCGCAGCACGAAGCGGTCGAACGCGCGGCATCGACGCACGTCCGGCTGGCGCGCCGGCCCGTGAGCATCGTGGCTGACAGCGGCTGCGACCTTCCGGAGGAGATCGTACGCGCGCACGGTCTCCACATCGTGCCGCTCGCACTCATCGTGGGCGACCGCGTACTGCGCGACCGGATCGACATCACGCCCGGCGAGTTCCTCGCGCGCCAGGAATCGGGTGAGAAGGCGACGACGTCGCAGCCGCCGCCTGCCGCGTTCCTCGAGGCGTATCAACGCGCCGCGCAGGACGGTGAAGCGGTGCTGGGCGTGCTGCTCGCATCGCGGCTTTCCGGCACGTACGCGAGCGGCGAAGCGGCGGCGCGCTCGTTCCGCGATGCGCCGCTCCGCCTCGTCGACAGTGCGGCCGCGTCCATCGCGCAGGGCCTGCTCGTACTCAAGGCCGCCGAGCTCGCCGAACTCGCCATGGATCTGGATGCGATCGCGGCCGAGCTGGCGCGCATCCGTCGGCGGTCCGGAATCTTCTTCACGGTCGAACACTTCGACAATCTGCTCGCATCGGGACGGGTGGGACGGGGCAAGGTGCTGATCGCAGGACTGCTCGACATCAAGCCGATCCTCGGACTCGACGACGCGGGCACGGTCGTGCCGGTCGCGAACGTGCGCGGCAGCCGCAACGCACTGCCGCGCGTGATCGAGGAGCTCGCGCTACGGATCCCGCCGGATGCGCAGCGGCTGCGTTTCGGGATCGTGCACATCGGGCGGCCGGAGATCGTAGCGGAAGCGACGGCCGCGCTGACGGAGCGGTTCGGTGAACGGGAGACGATCGCGGCCGAGGCGAGTCCGGTACTCGCCACTCACCTCGGCCGCGGCGCCTGGGCGATCGCCTGGATGCTCGAGGACTGACTCAGCCGATGTGGGCGATCGCGTCGATCTCGACGCGCACGTCCTTCGGCAGCCGACCTGCCTGCACCGTCGAACGTGCCGGACGGTGATCACCGAAATGGCGGGCGTACACTTCGTTCATCGCGCCGAACTCGTTCATGTCGGCGAGGAACACGGTGGTCTTCACGACGTTCGCGAGGCTGCCGCCCGCAGCCTCGAGGATCGCGGCGAGATTGCGCAGCACCTGCTCGGTCTGCGCCGCGACGTCGCCGCCCACGACTTCCATGGTTGCCGGATCCAGCGGGATCTGACCGGCCGTGAACACGAACGGCCCGGCCACGATCGCCTGACTGTAGGGACCGATCGCGGCGGGTGCCGCGTCGGTAGCCAGCGTCTTCAACGACCCCATCCTCTTTCCTCCCCGGCCGTCCCGCCGGCACGCGCCAGCGGATCCGGCCTCTCGAAGTGCTCGCGCACGACCGTGCGCAGCTCATCCGCGCTCACCGTGGCCACGCCCGCCTTGGCGATGCCGATGCCCGCCGCGTGGTTCGCGAGCATGGCGGCCTCGATCGGTGTGGCTCCGGCGGCGAGCGCAACCGCGATCATCGCGGTCACCGTGTCTCCGGCCCCGGAAACGTCGTAGACCGAGCGCGCGACCGTGGGCACGCGCACGTGGTCACCGCCGCTCGTGGCGAGCGCCATGCCCTGCTCGCCGAGTGTCAACAGCAGGTTCTCGCACTCCAGCCGTGCGCGCGTCCGCTGCATCCACTCCGCATCGTCGGGATGCACGGTCTCGCGCAGTGCGGCCGCGAGCTCGATGCGATTGGGCTTCAGTACGGATGCGCCCCGGTAGGCGAAGAACGAACGGAACTTCGGATCGACGACCACCGGCAGGGCGTGCGTGCGCGCGGCGTCGAGTGCCGCCGCGATGACGTTCGGTGTGAGCACGCCCTTGTCGTAGTCCTCGACGACCACCGCATCGGCGTCCGCCGCGTAGCGCGCGATGCGCGCCGCGAGCTCCGCGGCGTCGTCGTCGCCGAGAAAGGCGTCGGACTCCCGGTCGTAGCGCGCCACCTGCTGGCGCCGTACGAGCACGCGCGTCTTGACCGTCGTCGGGCGGTCGTGTGCGACGAGTACGCCCGCACCGTCGATGCCCAGCCGCTCCATTCCGGCCAGGATGTGGGCGCCGGCGTCATCCGCTCCCACGCAGCCGGCCGCGACGCAGGCTGCACCCAGTGCGACGACGTTGGCGGCCACGTTCCCGGCGCCACCGAGCGCACGCCACTCCTCTTCGACGTGCACGACGGGTACCGGGGCCTCGGGGGAGATCCGCGACGCCGACCCCTGGACGTACTCGTCGAGCATGAGGTCCCCGAGCACGAGCACGCGAACGGTGCGTGCACGCTCCAGCAGGACCTCGAGGCGCTCGGGGGAAAGGGAATCCATTCGGTACTCGGCACGGAACTTGTACGAGTGCGGCGCGCCGCCGGGCGACGGGATGGGAAGGTACCGCGGCGTGCGCGGGTTGTAAAGCGAGGGAGCGAGCACGGATGGCAGAGATCGCAGCGGCGGTCGAAGACAGGATCCGAGGCGTTGCCACGGGTGTCCTGGAGTATTTCGTGCTCGCCGCCCGTGCGACCCGCTTCATCGTTTCACGCCCGTTCTACTGGCGGGACACGATCGTCCAGATGGACCGGATCGGCGTCGGCTCGATTCCCATCGTGCTGCTCACGGGTCTGTTCACGGGCATGGTGCTCGCACTCCAGAGCTCCGTGGAACTGAGCAAGTTCGGCGCGGACATCTACATCGGTAACCTCGTCGGCGCGTCGATGGTGCGCGAGCTGGGCCCGGTGCTCTGTTCGCTGATGGTCGCAGGCCGGGCCGCGTCGGGCATCGCAGCGGAGCTGGGCTCCATGCGCGTGACCGAACAGATCGATGCGCTTCAGAGCTTCGGCACCGACCCCATCCGGAAGCTGGTGACGCCGCGCCTGCTCGCGGGCCTCGTCATGCTGCCCGTGCTCACGATCATCGCGGACATCGTCGGCATCATCGGCGGGATGATCATCTCGATCTTCCGCATCGGCATCACCGCGGACGCATACATCCAGGGTGTGCTGAACACCCTCGCGCAGTCCGGGTTCGTGCTGGGCGTGATTCCGCGCGACTTCGTGAGCGGCCTGCTCAAGCCGCTCGTGTTCGGCGCGATCATCACGCTCACCGCCGCCTACTACGGCCTGAATACGAAGGGTGGCACGGAAGGCGTCGGCCTCGCCGCGACGCGCGCCGTCGTCAGCTGCTCGGTGCTCATCCTCGCGACCGACTACTTCCTGACGCAGCTGCTGCTCGTGATCCTCGCGCCCGCCGCATGATGACCGCCGAAGACCACCGGCGCGCGATCCGCGCGGAACTGGCCGAACCGGCGACGTCCACTGCGGAGCTGCCGGAGCCGGTGGACGGCGAAACCGTCATCGAAATGGAGCACGTGTACCTCGCGTTCGACCGGCCGGTGCTCGAGGACGTTTCGCTGTGCGTCCGGCCGGGAGAAACACTGATGGTGGCCGGCGAATCGGGCTCCGGAAAGTCCACGATCCTGAAACTGATCCTGCGGCTGCTGGTTCCCGACAGCGGTCGGATTCTCGTGCTGGGTGAGGACGTGGGTCACATGACGTTCGAGGAGGCGCTCGACCTGCGCCGGCAGATCGGCATGGTGTTCCAGAACGCCGCGCTCTTCGACTCGCTCACCGTCTACGAGAACGTGGCGTACCCGCTGCGCGAGAACCGCGAGTTCGAGGAGTCGAAGATCGAGGAGGTCGTGCGCGAGCGACTGGACTTCGTGGACCTCGATCCCCACCAGGTCATGCCGCAGCTCCCCAGCCAGCTGTCGGGGGGGATGCGGAAGCGCGTGGGCATCGCGCGCGCGATCGCGACGGATCCGAAGATCGTCCTCTACGACGAGCCGACGGCCGGCCTCGATCCGCTCACCGTCGGGACCATCAACGATCTGATCCTGAAGCTCCAGCGCGAGCTCGGCGTCACCTCGGTCGTCGTCACACACGACATCCGCGCGGGCTTCCGCATCGCCAACCGTGTGAACCTGCTGAAGGAAGGCAGGATCGTGTTCGATGGCACGCCGGAGGAGATGGTGGCCTCGGACGATGAGTACATCCACGCATTCCTGAGCGGACGATGACGAACTCAGTCGGGCGAAGCACACTCGGCGGACGGAAGTTCCGTGTGGCGGCCCTCGTGATCGTCGGCCTCGTCCTGCTCGCCTACGGAATCTATCGGGTCGGCAAGATCTTCGATGTGTTCGCGTCCCGTTACGAGGTGGTCACGCTGGTCACATCCGGCCTCGGGCTGCGCGAGGGTGCGCCGGTCACGCTGGCAGGCCAGCGCATCGGCCAGGTGAAGGAGATCCGATTCGTTCCCATCGAGGACAAGGTGAGCACCGAGAACCTCGCGCTCGTGCTCGCCATCAACGAGGACGTCCAGGGCCAGATCCGCGCGGACTCGCGTGCGCTGCTGCGCACGCAGGGACTCCTGGGTGACAAGTTCGTCGACATCGAACCCGGGACCACCGGCGCGACGATCCTCCAGCCCGGTGACACGCTGCCGTCGGAGGAAGCCATCGACGTGGATCAGTTCCTTGCGGAAGCGTCGCGGACACTCGAAGCGGCGAACGGGATCGTGTCGGACCTGCGCGTGGTGACCAGCTCGATCGCCACGGGGAACGGTACGCTCGGCCGGCTCGTCACCGATGACGCGCTGTACGGGCAGCTCGTGGGTGCGACAGGCCGGCTCGAATCGACACTGGCCCTGCTGAACGATGCAGACGGGTCCTTCGGCCGGCTGCTGCGCGATCCGGCACTCTACGAGCGGTTGAACTCCGCCGTGATGCGCGTCGACTCGCTGGGCGCGGCTCTGCTCGCCGGCAACGGCACGTTCGGGAAGATGATCTCCAGCGATTCGCTCTACGATTCGCTCATGGGCGCGGCGCGCGGTGCGGAGCGCACGATGTCCGGCATGACGAGCTTCGTCGAGAACCTGAATGCGAACGACGGCTCGCTGCGGCGCCTGGTGACGGACCCCGAGCTCTACGACAGCTTCCTGAAGGCCGTGGTCGACCTGCAGTCCCTGATCACCGCGATACGCGAGAATCCGGACCGCTTCAAGCCCAACATCCGCGTCGACATCTTCTGATCTTCGGGCCGGGTCAGTCTTGACCGCCTGATCCCTCCCGCGCATCCTGCGGAGGAAGCCGGACCGGCCGTTGGATCCCTTTCCCACCGGCATCCCTATCGACCTTCAATCCCTGCGTCGCGTGCGCGAGCGAATGCTCGGGCAATGGGCGATCGCGTACGGGGCGGCCGGCTGGCTCGCTCTTCAGGTCCTCGACCTGGTCGGCGAGCACTTCGGCTGGCCGTCCGCCGTGCTGCGTGGCGCGATCATCGTCGTTGCGGCGGGTTTCCTGGTCACGCTCGTGCTGG
>CAYUIG010000088.1:0-7427 GCA_964444685.1 uncultured Gemmatimonadaceae bacterium
GCGCACTCGACGCGGACCTCAACGGACCGTCGCTCGCACGCATGCTGGGCACGCCGCGCACCGCGTTGCGTGTGGTCGATGGTGCCGTCGAGCCGGCCCGCGGTGCCGCGGGCGTGCGCCTCGTTTCCAGTGATCTGCTGCTCGACGAGGGCGCGCCGCTGCGCTGGCGCGATGGCGCCGAGGCGCTGCGCGACCCCGACACGGGCCGGCCTCGATTCCAGGCGCCCGCGTTCCCCGTGCAGAGCACGCTCGAGGCGGCCATGATGCGCGAGCTCGTGGCCGATGTCGCGTGGGGCGCGCTCGACTACCTCGTCATCGATGCGCCGCCCGGAACGGATCGGCTGCTCCGCATGCTCCAGCTCCTGCCGCGCGCGGACATCGTGCTGCTGGTCACGACACCGGCCGAGATCGCCCGCTCGGTCGTCGGCCGCTCCATTGCGACCGCGCGGCAGGCCGGAGCGAGGCATCTCGCACTCGTCGGCAACATGACCGCACACGTCTGTGAGCGCTGCGGCTTCGACGCGCCGCTGTTCGAGGCCGATGGTGCACGCCGGCTCGCCGAGGAAGCCAGTGTCGAGCTGTGGGCCGAAGTCCCATTCGATCCGCGCGTCGCCGTGTCCACCGATTCCGGCCGGCCGTTCGCACTCGAGCGCCCCGATGCGCCCGCTGCCCTCGCCCTCGCCGGACTCGCTGCGCACGTGACGGAGCTCGCATGAAGTTCCTCTGCATCGCCTGCGACACCGTCATGACGTTCGCCGAACGCGAACTCCCGGGCGACGGCACCATGGCGGCCGTGTTCGCCTGCCCGGCGTGTGGCCGTGAAGTCGCGATGCTCACCAACCCGATGGAGACGCAGCTCGTCTCCGGGCTCGGCATCGAGATCGGGGGCCGCACCGTCCCAGCGCAGCCGCTTCAGGTAACGCGCACGCAGCTGGACGGACGGCCGGACGCGTTCGAGGAAGCGGAACCCGCATCGACGCCCGTGCGCATCACCTGGACCGACGACGCGCAGGAGCGGCTGACGCGTGTGCCGTCCTTCGTGCGCGGCATGGTCAAGCGTATCTACGCGGACTATGCACGCGAGCGCGGCATCGCGGAGATCACGCCCGCAGTGATGGATCGCGCACGGACCGAGCTCGGCCTCGAAGGCATGTAGCTCACCGGCCCGCAGCCAGACCGAGGAGCTGCTCCGCAGTCCACGGCCCCGGCAGCGGCACGCCGTCCGCGAAGACGGTCGGCGTACCCTGCACGCCGATGCGATCCCCGAGCGCGACGTCCGCCGCGACGCGCGAAGCCGGCCGCCCTTCCGCAACACACGCTTCGAACGCTTCCGTATCCGGGATACCCGTCGCATGCGCGAGCGAGTCCCACGGCATCACGCCGATCCGGTCCTGTGCCTCGTAGAGCGCATCGTGATACGCTGCGAAGCGGCCCTGCTCGCCCGCACACTCCGCCGCGATCGCCGCCGTGTCCGCGAATGGATGGATGCTCGTGAGCGGATAGTGACGGTAGACGAGCGCGAGCGCCTGCGGATCCTGCTCGCCTGCCTCGCGGAACGCGCGGGCGAACTCGGCGCACCAGGGGCACTGGAAGTCCGAGAACGTCGCCAGCACGACGCGCGCGTCTTCCGGGCCAATGCGCTGGCCGCCGTTCACGACCTCCTCCCACGCGTCGATCGGATCGGTCGATACGGCTGCGGTGGCCGCCGGCCGGCCGGCCCAGCGACCGAGCACGACGCCGAGCGTCACGATCGCGCACGTGCCCACGATCCCTTCGGTGATGGCGGAGCCGCGCTTCATGTTCCCTCCCGTAGGCGCAACGCCGTTAGCGTCGGCACGCCTTCGAGGTTGGTGATGATGTAGAAGGTGCCGTCCAGGCCGATCATCTCGGACGGCGTCGCCGGCAGGCGATGGCTGTGCCGATATGCACCGTCACGCTCGTATTCATCCAGTATCCTCCCGGCATCGGCGGTCGCACCGTAGAACGCGACGTAGAAGCGATCCTGGGTCAGTACGACAGCGCGGGCGGCCCGGATGGCGTCCACCAGTCTTTGCCGAACATTCTGGTTGTCGGCGTTGCCGGTGACCGTCACTTCCACGTGCGGTACAGGCACGGCCTCAACGTAATCGTGAACGTCACGGAAGCTGGAATCCCGCAGGATTGCAAAACCACGTCCGAGCGTAAGGGCGATTACGCATTCGTGCCCGTCGGGACCGACACTCGCGGTAGCCTGTCGGGCGAGCGACGAAACCTTTTCGAGATCGTCCCACGGCAGATCGAGCCTCGAGAGTTCCACACCGTCCAGTGAGTAGCGGGCGATCATGGGCCCTTCGCGGCTGGCAACCGTGATCAAGGTCGTATCCGCCATTCCACACATTCCATTGATCTCCGGGTCGTCCACCCGGAAGGTCTCGAGGAATTCGCCTGCGGTGGACATGACGGCGATGCGGCCGTTGCGAGTGTCCGAAACCGCGAGCCGCGAGCCGGGAAGCAGAGCCAGCGCCGCCGGACGCAGGAACTCTTCGGGCCCGGATCCCTGCCGCCCAGCAACCCACGCCGGCTCGCCGTTCGCGGCGTCGAGCGCGACAACGCGATTACTGCCGAGATCGGCCACGTACACCCGTTCGTGATCCGCTGCGATCGCGAGCGGGAGCTGAATGAGGGTGTCTTCGATTCCGCCTCGAACCCACAGTGTGTCGGCGGCGTAGCCCAGCCATCTGCGCTCGATCGATCGAGGTGCCGACTGCTCCGTGCCAGAGCAAGCGCCGATCAGGAGAGCAGCAGCAAGTACGACGAGCTTCCTCATCACACGGACTCCTTTCCCGACGCAGTCAACGCGCGAATTGACGCACGCAGGCGAACCCATTCCGCCGGCGTTTGCGGTGGGCCACCGGTCCAGCGAAGCCGCCCCGCTCGATCGACGATGAGTACGTACGGTGTGGCGTCGTAGCCGAGCGCATCGAGCGCGAGCATGTCGCGGCGACCGGCGCGGCGCAGGGAGATGCTTTCAAGGTCCGACCCGAGCCGCGCGGCGGCCCGTTGCAGATCGTCGCCGCTGCCGACCACGATCCCGCGGACTTCGAACGAGCTGTTGTATTCCTCGTCGGAGAACACCCGCAGGAAATCGCCCGCCTCCGTACAGTCCGCGAGCTGAAACACCGCGACCGCGAGGAGTTCAGGGCCCTCTTGCCGCGGCACGCCGACGATGTCCCCGAGGCTCCGGTTCGGTGTGTTCTGGTAACGAACGAACCCTGTACATGCGAGCACGATCAGCGTAGCGGCCACCCAGGCAGTCGGCCGCTCTCGGTCGGCCGCATTTCGAGCTTCCGTCATCGGTCCTCCCTCGACCGCTGGCGGCGCGGCCGATGGCCGCGCCGCCGTTGTGCTTCACTGAACGTCCGGATAGTAGGTGTAGAACGTCGTCTCGACCCATTCCATGCAGCACGTGACCAGGCCCGGCGGGTTCCCGATTCGAATGCCGCAGATGGTCCGCTTGACGCACCGCTTCGCGGTGTCCGTCGTGCATCCGGCGTTGTCGTAGCCGCCGCACGCAATGACCTGGGCCGAGATCGGCCGTACGCCGCCCGCAGAGGCGATTCCGAACACGAGCAGCGCGAACACGAACGCCAGCTTCGCTCCGTACTTCTCCATAACGCCTCCTACTCCGGGCTCGGGTAGTAGACGTACCGGGTGTGGCGCTCCTCGTCCTTGCAGCACCGCTTCAGGAACTCGCACGGATACCAGGCAGTGCACTTGATCGTCGTGATCGAGGCACAGAGCGGGCGGACGTAGCCCGGGCACATGAACGGGTCCGGCCCCGAGGCTTCCACCTGGCGTGGCAGCACCGCCCCGAACGCGAGCAGCGCCACCACGTACAGACACTTCCACAACCTTCGCATCCTTCCTCCTTCCGTTCGCGCACCGCACCATGCGGCGCACCGGAGGCCGGATCACCCCGCGTGCCGACGGTAAGACGTCGCATAACACAAAGGGCTGCAATGGCTTGCCCCCAGAACCGAGTCCGAGCCGTCTGCCCAGAAACGGAAGCTTCCGCCAGCGACTGACCGGTTCGTTCCGGCAGATTCGGATGCGGACTTCATCCCGGGGTCATCCCGGACCTGTCCGGTCCAGACCGGAGGCCGTACTCTCGACGCAATGCCCAACAAGTTCCGGCAGGCAGCCTTCGCCTACCTGCACGTCGGCATCCTCTACGAGTCCGCCGTCATCGCGGCGTGGCGCGCGGACGCGCTGCCGCCGATACGGGGACCGGTCCATCTCTGGCTGATCTTCGGCGCGGCGATCGTCGCGCTCGTGTTCTGGGGGCTGTGGTCGGAGAAGAAGTGGTTCGCCCGCATCGTCTGGGGCGTGCACGCGCTGCGGCTGCCGGCACTCATCGGCGGCGCGTTCTTCCCCGCGGCCGACGCACGTCTGCCTGCATCGTTCTACATGCTCGCGCTCGTCGTGGTGATCGCGAACCTGTGGATGCTCGCGCGCGCAGGCTGGGACCTGTAGAATGCAGGAGCGGCGCGCCGGAAACTGATGTTGACAGGTCATCGCGCCGCCGCGTATACTCGCAAGGTCGGCCCAGGCCGACGATTTCCCATCGCCGATTACCCAGCGAGCCCTGCGCTCGCTGCCGGATAGCAGTCCGGACGCCGCCCCCGGAAGGCGACCCACCCGGACTCGAGGATCGCGAAGCACGGCAGTCAGCAGCACCCGCGGAGCCACTCCCGGTGCGTGCAAGGCCGGTGAGCGCCCCGCAGCGATTCGCGAACGAAAGGCTTTTTCCGCAGCCAATATTCGTAGCACGTCCTGAATCCAGGTACGCGCGACTCTCCCCGACCGGGTGCGAGCCCGTTCGCGGGTCGCCGGGACGGTTACGGTCGCGTCCCCGGGAGGGGCGAAGCCCGGCTGCGGCACCCGAGCGGGAGCGGCCATGTACCGGGAAATCCTCGTCCCCGTAGACAATTCCCCCTTCTCCGACTGGGCTATCGAGCGCGCGATCGAGTTGTGCGGTCGCTCGGGCGGCCGCATCACGGCGAACCATGTGTACGCGGCGCGACTGCACGACGTACGGTTCCGCCAGCTCGAGACGGGCCTTCCTGCGCAGTTCCAGACGCCGGAAGAGATCAAGCGGCAGCGGAAGATCCACGACAAGTTGATCGAGAAGGGGCTGCAGCTCATCAGCGACAGCTTCCTCGATCAGACGGAGCGCCGCTGTGCGGATGCGGGTGTGCCGCTCACGCGGCAGCTCCTCGAGGGGATCAACTACGAGGAGATCATCCGCGAGGCGAATCAGGGCGAAGGGCGGCTGCCGAGTCTGATCGGTTTCGACCCGAACATCGCCGACAAGTACGACGGGGGTGCACACGTGCGCGCGGACGTGCGCGTGGGCGAGAACGGCCGCCTGATCGCGGAGGACGAGGAGCAGGACGAGAAGATCGCGGGCACGAGCGGCCGCGCGTACGACCTGCTCGCGATCGGCGCGCACGGCATCGGCCGTCAGGCGTTCAGCCAGCTGGGCGGTGTGGCGTCGCGCGTCATCCGCGGCGTGACGAAGGATGTGCTCATCGTCCGCGACGACCGCCCGCTCGCGGGTGGATCGATCATGGTGTGCGTGGACGGCTCGTCGTACTCGTACAAGGCGATGCGCGTCGCGCTCGAGCTGGCCGCCACGTACGGTGCGAAGCTCTACGTCTGCTCCGCGTTCGACGTGGAGTACCACCACGTCGTCTTCCACAACATCAAGGACGTGCTCTCCGTGCAGGCCTCGAAGGTGTTCAAGTTCGAGGAGCAGGAGGAGCTGCACAACAACATCATCGACAAGGGTCTGCTCAAGCTCTGCCAGGCCAACCTGAAGCGCGCGCAGGTGATGGCGCAGGAGTGGCCGGATGTCGAGCTGGAGACGCAGATCCTGATCGGCAAGCCGTTCCAGGTCGTGCTCCAGTGGGCGGAGGAGATCCAGCCGTCGCTCGTGGTCCTCGCCCGGCACGGTTCGCACCGCATCGACGGTACGGAGATGGGTTCACAGGCGGAGAACCTGGTGCGCCTGCTGCCGCACAACACGCTGCTGATCGGCACGACGGATGTGCGGCCCGAGGACATCCCGTGGATCGAGGAGGACGGCGAGACGGGTCTCGAGTGGGAGCCGTCCGCGGAAGTGCGCATTCTGCGCGTGCCGCCGTTCGCGCTGGGGATCGCGCGCAAGGCGGTGGAGGAGTTCGTCCTCGAGCATTACACCAACGGCTCGGCCACGCTTCCGACGGTGACGAACGAGCGGCTGGATGAAGCGATCCGGAAGCTGCTGCCAACGCACATGCAGCTGATCATGGGGATCGGCACGGCAGAGGAACTCGCGCTGGCAGAGGTCAAGGCAGAGGAGGCGATGAAGCGGACGGTCGTCCAGGGCTCGGACGCCGATCCCGAGCCCGCCGAAGCGCTGTTCGAGTCGAAGTGCCCCTACACCGGCCATGTCGCAACCCGCCCCCGCACACAAGCCGATCCCATCGTCTGGACGACCGAGGCCTTCGAGCGACTGCGCCTCGTTCCGCTCATCGCGCGCCCGCTCGCGCGCAACACGGTCGAGCGCTTCGCGCGCGAGCACGACGTGTGGCGCGTGACTACGCGCGTGATGGACGAGAACAAGCAGGCGATGATCGAGGCGGACGAGTTCGATGTCGACACGATGCTCGTGATGTTCAAGGAGCTGCAGTCGAAGCAGCTGCGCGCCGCCGCCGAGGGCGTGGACGGGCTCACGCCGGAAATGCGCCGCTTCATCGAGGAGGCGAAGGCCGCAGGCGTGACGCGCTGCCCCATCCGCGACGTCGAGAAGGCGGCGGAGAAGTGTCCGGTCGACTTCAAGGCCGTGTCGCCCGCCGACGCCAAGGCCGCCGTCGAGCGCTTCATGCAGGAGGCCGGAGACTGAGCATCATGCGCGCCGGCACGCTCCCCGTCGTCCCGCCCGGGCCCGCGGCCGCGGATGCGGCCGGCTGGCCGCTCCCCGCCTCGTGGCGGGAGCCCGCGCCGCGCGCGGTGGGCGACGCACCGGTGCCGCACGTCGTCGCGTGGAACCTCACCCGCCGCTGCAACCTCGCCTGCGCGCACTGCTACATCGCCGCGGGACCGTGGCACGGCGACGGCGCGGAGCTCACGACCGAGGAGTGCCGCAGGATCGCCGACGAGATCCTCGAGCTGAGCCCCGCACCGATGTTCATCCTGAGCGGCGGCGAGCCGCTGCTGCGCACGGACCTCGAGGCGATCGCGTCGCACATGACGGGACGCGGCGCAACCGTCGTCGTAGGAACGAACGGGACGCGCCTGACCGACGAACGCATCGCCTCACTGAAGGATGCCGGCGTCTCCGGCTTCGCGATCAGCATCGACTCGCTCGATGCGCGCTACCACGACCGCTTCCGTCACGGCGACAA
>CAYUIG010000089.1:0-6951 GCA_964444685.1 uncultured Gemmatimonadaceae bacterium
AACCAGGTCTGGGGCCCGGCCGGCCGGAACCTGCCCGAGGATCTCTGGGCGATCCTCACCGGACAGCCGCGTCCCCAGCGGCCTGCTCCCCCTCCGTCACCCGCGCCCACGGCACCGGTTCCGGCAGAAGCGGAAAGCCTGGAAACGCAGGGCTACGGGCGAGAAGGTCAGAGTCTCGAGACCATCGAGGACGAGATCACTCGCGCCGACAAGGTGCTCGCGCGCCGTCGACGCGATGACAGCGCGCCGGTCGTGGTTTCCCTCGAGACCGAGCCCGCCCCCGAGCCCGTTCGCCACACCCGCTTTCACGAACGCCTCGATGCGCTCGCTCCTGCCGCCCGCATGCAACGCAAGGAAGCACCGCTCCGTTCGCTGCGGGATCCCCGCGAGCTGCGGCGCGCGTTTATCCTCACCGAGGTTCTCGGTCCGCCCAAGGCCCTGCAAGACGACTGAAACCTGGCGTTGGGGTGCTTCGTACCATAAAGTCGTGCCGGTTTCGTGAACCTGCGACGAACGCTCCTTTGAACCGAAATTCCATCCTGCTGCCTCTCGGCCTGCTGCTCGCGACGGCGGCCGCCGGCTGCCATCCGGGCATCGGCGAGGCGCGGGACCTCCAGGCGGCCTGTGCGGACGGCGACGCGCAGGCGTGCAACGACTTCGCGAAACGCCTTCTCGCCGGCGAGCACGTGCTGAGGGATCCCGGCCGTGCCGCCACCCTCTTCCAGCAGTCCTGCGATGCCAACCTTCCCGAAGCGTGTGTGCAGCTCGGCGCCGTCTATCAGGAAGGGCAGGGTGTCGAAGCCGACCTGACACGCGCACGCGAGTTGTACCGCGAAGGCTGCGATGAAGGCGAGGCGAGCGGCTGCACCAGGCTCGCGGTGATGTATCGCGTCGGTGATGGCGTACTGCCGGACCCCGCGACATCGGCCGGACTGTTCGAGCGCGCGTGCGAAGGCGAGGACCTCGAGGGCTGCGGCTATCTCGGCGTGCAGCTCGTTTCGGGGCAGGGCGTAGAGCGGGATCTCGATCGTGCCGTGGGGCTGCTGACGCGGGCGTGCGAAGCGGATGCAGCCGTCGCCTGTGGTGAACTCGGGAAGCTCTACCTCGCCGGCGAGGGTGTCGAGCGCAACGCGGAGCGCGCGGCCGAGCTGCTGGACCGCGGCTGCCACTTCTACGAGCGGGAGTCCTGCTACCAGCTCGCGGGCGTGTACGCGCGTGGCGAGGGCGTCGAGCAGAACTTCCAGCAGACGGCGCGCTTCCATCGGCGCGCGTGCAACGACGACCACGCGGCGGCGTGCTACGAACTCGCCCGGCTGTATCAGCGCGGCGCCGGCGTGCCGCGCATCCCGGACGTGGCGAACGAATATTTCGCCGAAGCCTGCCGGCTCGGCCATGCGGCCGCCTGCGCGGAGCGGACGAGGCCGGAGCAATGAACGGCGAACTGCTCGTCGCGGAGAATCTCTCGAAGCGCTACGGCAAGGTGGTGGCGCTCGAGGACGTGAGCTTCAGCGTCTCGGACGGGATCACCGGTCTGCTGGGTGAGAACGGCGCGGGGAAAAGCACCTCGATCAAGATCTTCCTCGGCCTGCTGCGTCCCACCTCCGGCCGTGCGACGGTTCTGGGCCAGGACGTGAACGGCAGTCTCGGCGCGCGCGCGCGGCTCGGCTACATGCCCGAGCACGACTGCCTGCCCGGGCATCCGAGTGCGGCGGAGTTCCTCACGCACATGGCGGAGGTGAGCGGCCTGCCGCCGACGGCTGCACGCACGCGCGCGGCGGACACGCTGCGTCACACCGGGCTCTTCGAGGAGCGCTACCGTGCGATGGCGGGCTACTCGACGGGGATGAAGCAGCGCGTGAAGCTGGCGCAGGCGCTCGTGCACGACCCAGCGCTCGTGCTCCTCGATGAACCGACCGCCGGGCTGGATCCGGTCGGACGTGAGGAGATGCTCGCGCTCATCCGGAAAACGCACCGCGAGTTCGGCATCAGCGTGCTGCTGTCGTCGCACCTGATGGCGGATGTCGAGCGCACCTGCGACCGCATCCTCGTTTTGCGCGGCGGCCAGATGGTCGAGTCCGGCGAGGTGACACGCTTTACGAGCGACACTTCGACCGTCTTCATCGAGGTCGACACCAACCACGAACGGCTCATCGCGGCACTCGAGAAGCGCGGTGTCCGTGTGACGACCGAGGGTAGCGGCTTCACCATCGAGGGTGCAGACGAGACGGTGTTCGATCAAGTCCGTGATGCGGTCGTCGAAGCCGAGGCGGCACTGCGCCGCATGGCGCCGCGCAGGCGCGAACTGGCGGAGCTGTTCCGCCGCGAGCCGGAACGGGAAACGGCGGTGGCGCAATGACGACCGAAACCGCGGCGGGCCGCGGCGGCACCGTATTCGACATCGGCTACCAGCGCTACACCGGCGCGCGCGAGGGACGCGGGCGCGGCCGGTTCGCCATTTACAAGGATGGCGTACGCATGGCGCTCGGTCTCGGCCGCGGCGGACGTGCCAAGATCCTGCCCTGGAGTTTCCTGGGTGTGCTGACGGCGATCGGCCTCATCATGGCGTGGGTTGCGGGCGCCGCGAACCGGCTGATCGGGGAGGGTGCTGCGGAACGGCTGAACCTGCCTTCGCACTCCGACTTCTACGGGTTCGCCTCGATTCCGCTGTTTCTGTTCGCCGCGGTGGTCGGTCCCGCACTGCTGACGCGCGACCGGCGCGAAGGCACGATACACCTGTACCTCGTGCGGCCGATTACCGGCACCGACTACATCGGTTCGCGCTTCGCTGCGTTCCTCACGATCATGCTCGTGGCGTGCTGGGTGCCCCAACTCGTCCTACTCATCGGGTTGGCCTTCGGAGACCCGGCTCCCGGTGCGTACCTGCGCGCGAACTGGCTCGACATCCCGCAGTTCCTCGCGGCCGGCCTGGTCATGGCGTTCTACTGCACGACACTCGCGCTGTTCGTGGCATCGTTCACGACGCGCCACGCGTACGCTGCAGTATTTCTCGCCGGCACGTTCCTGATCACGATGCCGTTCACACTCGCTCTCGCTACGGAGCTGGAGGGGCCGATCAGCCAGTGGCTGTCGATGTTCTCCCTCGGCAACATCCCCGTGCACGTCAACGACCGGATCTTCGGCGACGTGAGCGCCATCACGAGTGTGGCACCCGCACGCGAGATGGGCACATCCATCCTCGTGGGCTGGTACCTGCTCTGGACACTCCTGCCCGGCGCCGTGCTTTGGTCGCGCTACCGGCGGCTGAGCCCGTGAGCGCGGTCATCCGCGTCGACGGCGTGTCGCGCTGGTTCGGCAGCGTGGTCGCCGTGAGCGACGTCACCTTCGACGTGTCCCCCGGCATCACGGGCCTGCTGGGGCCGAACGGTGCAGGAAAGACCACCCTGCTGCGCATGATGACCGGCCTCGCCGAGACTTCGAGCGGCACCGTGACGATGTTCGGTGAGCCCGTCCGCGACAATCCGCCGCTTTACCGCCGCATAGGTGTGATGTCCGAGCACGAAACGGTCTACGGCTTTCTGAAAGGCCGTGACTTCGTCCGGTTGATGGCCAGGCTGCGCGGCGTGAAGGATCTCGAGAAGGCAGTCGACCGTGCGATCGCGCTGGTGGACCTCGAGGATGCGCAGCACCGCCGCATGGACACGTACTCCCGCGGCATGCGCCAGCGCATGCGCCTCGCCGCCACGCTCGTGCACGACCCCGAAGTGCTCATTCTCGACGAGCCGCTGAACGGCGCGGACCCGCGCCAGCGCGTCCATTTCCAGCAGCTCCTCCGCCGGCTCGCCGATGAGGGGCGCACGATCCTACTGTCGTCTCACATCCTCGAGGAGGTCGAGCAGGTCGCCGAAACCGTGCTGCTCGTCGTGAACGGCAAGCTCGCGGCCTCCGGCGGCTTCCGCGCCATCCGCGCCGCGCTCAACCAGCGGCCGTATCACGTGCGCGTTCTGTGCGACGCGCCCCGCAACCTCGCGGCGGCCATCGTCCGCCTCGACGCGGTCGACGCCGTGACCGTGGACCCCGATGGCGCGCTGATCGTGCTCAGTCGCAGCGTGCGTGCGTTGCAGGTCGAGCTGCCGCGTCTCGCACATGGTGCCGACATCCGGCTGCTGCGCGTCGAACCGCTGGACGACTCGCTCGAGAGCGTGTTCGGCTACCTGGTGGAGGGCTGACGCATGGGCTCGATCTATCAGCTCACGCTGCGACAGCTCGCCGGCCGCTGGCGTCTCACCATCCTCGCCGCGCTCGCAACGCTGCCGGTCGTCGTGGTGCTGCTCACTTTGCAGGGAAACTCGGCGCCGTCCGTCGCGGATTTCGAGACGGTGGTCTTCGGCACGCTGCTCGCCGGCTCGATCGCACCACTCGTTGCGTTGGCGAGCGCGGCTGCCGCGTTCGGCAACGAGGTCGACGACCGTACCCTCGCCAACCTCACGCTCGCGCCGGTTCCACGCTGGCAGATTGCACTGCCGAAGCTGCTCGCCGTGATCACGGTTGCAACACCGTTCGTAGCCGGCAGCGCCTTCATCACCGGTCAGATCGCCTACATCGGTGACCCGGTCGCGCTGCTGTCCACCACGCTCGGCTCGTTCCTCGGTGTTGCGCTGTACGCATCGGTATTCGTCTGGCTGGGGCTGCGGAGTCCGCAGGCCGTGGGCATTGGCCTGACCTACATCGTCCTATGGGAAGGCTTCTTCTCGGGGTTCGTATCCGGCGTGCGCGTGCTCAGCATCCGGCAGTACACGGTCGACCTGATGCACGCACTCGATCCGCGCCGCTTTCCGACCGACATACACATGAGTCCCGCCCTCATCTGGAGCATCGCGGTCGCCGTGATCTTCGGATTCCTGTGGCTGACGGTGCGCCGGCTGCGGCGCATGGATGTGCCCTGACGCCGGATCGGCTGGCCGTGTGACGTGTATGTTGTCTGCATGTGGATCTTCTCCAGCGCAATACGCTTGCTAGCTCGTGCCATCGTTCTGTTCGCACTCGTAGCTGGTTGCGGCGAGGATCCGTCCTCCGCGGCGAAACGGGAAGTGGCATCCGTTCGCGTCTCGACGGATCGCCTGCTGATGCAGACCGGCGACACTGCGCTCGTCACTGTCCGTGCATTCGACGACGATGGCAGATCGATCACGGATCTCCCGGCCGGCATGGAACCGGTCGTAACCGTTTCGGATCCGTCCATCCTCCAGGTGCTGCCGGGACGCGTGGTCGCGATTGGCTCCGGAAGTGTCGATGTCATCGCTGCAATCGGTGCCGTGAGCGGGAGGACCAGCATGCGGGTGAACCCCACGACGCTGAACCTCAGTGCCGTGGTGCACTTCAATCAGGTCGTACAGAACGCCGCCGGCAGCGTGCTGCTGGTGCCCGGCCGTGCGGGGCTGATGCGGATTTTTGTGCGGGCGGATCGCGCGAACTTCCTGCCGCTGCCGGCCGTGCGCGTCAGGCTGTTCATGGACGATGCGGAGATCGAGTCGCACCTGCTGACAAGGGCGGGCTTCGACGTTCCCACTAGCCCGCCGACTCTGGCGTCGGAAGGATGGAACGTCCACGTGCCGGAGCAGCTCATGCGGCCCGGTCTCGGATGGATCCTCGAGATCGACCCGGATGGAACGCTGCCACGGGCGGACGACGGACCCGTGATCCAACCGGCTTCAGGAATACCGCAGCGGGTCGAGTTCGTGGACGTGCCGACGCTGCCGATACGGTTCGTGCCCATCCATCACGACGGGATCGGTACCGGCAATATCACGAGTGAGAACGTCGACGATTACCTGAGCTTCGTCCGGGCTCTGCATCCGGTGGTCGAGATCGAGCGCGACGTGCGCATGCCCTACACACCCCTCGTGGATCCTGCTAGCCCGAATTACTGGGACGACCTGGTCTTCGAGATCGACATGCTCCGTGTGGCGGAGGGTTCGGGTCGCTACTACTACGGCATCGCTCCTGGTACGACCGGACGAGCGCTCCTGGGAAAGCCGACGGCCGTCTCATTCGATACGAACCTGCCGAACTTCGCTTCGACCGTTGCCCACGAACTCGGCCACAACTTCGGACGCCTGCATTCGAGCACGTGTACTCCCGGGGATCCGTATGCGGACACCGGCTACCCCTACGCGAACGGCACCATCGGCGCAATCGGTTACGATGCGGAAACACGCACGTTGATCGGACCGGATGCCGCGTTCGACATCATGAACGCGTGCGGGTCGGAATTCTGGATCAGCGACTACAATTTCAGCGGCGCCATGCAGCATCGGCGCTTCGTCGAACCGATCTGGCTGAGTCCGGCTGGCACGGGTTCGCTGCTTGTATGGGGGAGCATCGAGGATGGGCTCGTCACGCTGCGGCCGGCGTTCGTCATCGATGCCGGACCGCAGTTGCCGCGCGCGCCGGGTGCGTACCTGCTCGAGGGACTTGACCATGCCGGTCGCGTGCTGTTCGCGCACTCGTTCGACCCCGACCATGACGCTCATGACGGCGACGTCGCGGGCTTCACGTTCGCCATCCCGCTCGACTTCCCGGTGGAATCACTGGCCGTCATCTCGGTGCGCGGCCGCGGGACCGTCGTCGAGGCGCGTCGCCCTGCCGAACAACTGGCGTTGAGGATGGGCTCCGGCGGGTCGACTGCGTTCGCGAGACGCATCGGCGCCGGTATCGTCGAGGTTGGCTGGGATCCGACGGACTACGATGTCGCCATCGTAATGGACGCCGGCACTGGCACAGTCATCGGCGTGGCGCGGGGTGGTTCCGTGCGCGTGCGGACCGAAGCCAGCGAGCTCGAACTCCGCTTATCCGACGGCGTGGCCGGGCCGATCACCCGGATCCGCGCGCAGTAGCGCATTGCCCGCAAGACCTTGGATCGGTCTCGCGCTCCGGCTATCTTTATGACCGGCCCGGGTGGCGAAACGGCAAACGCGACGGACTCAAAATCCG
>CAYUIG010000090.1:0-2602 GCA_964444685.1 uncultured Gemmatimonadaceae bacterium
GCGGTGAGATCATTCACGAGCTGGGCGTCACGCGCATGGGTTCCGATCCGAACGAGTCGGTCACGAACGAGTGGTGCCGGCTGCACGATGCGCCGAACGTGTTCGTCTGCGATGGCGGGCCGTTCGTCACGCAGTCGGACAAGAATCCGACGTGGACCATTCTGGCGTTGTCGATGCGGACGTCGGAGTGGATTGCGGACGCGATGAGGCGCAGGGAGATCTGAGTATGGGGTCTGGGGTCTGGAGTCTGGGGTCTGGTTTACGGCGGGTTACTGCCCTCTTTGAAAGGTATGTATGAGCAGGATGTTTGCGAGCGCCCTGGTGCTCGTTGGATTCACAGCAGTGTCCGCGCGGGAGCCGGAGCTGCCAGTGGCTATGCAGGCGTTCGGCATGTCGGTGGCCGTGGCGGGAGACCAGGTGCTGATCTCGGAGCCGCAGCGCCAGGGCCAGCCGGGCCTGGTCCACATCTATCGCAAGGGTGATAGCGGCTGGACCGAGATCGGCCAGCTCACCGGCTCCGAGGATCCCGGCGACGGCTTCGGCCTGTCGATGGCGGTCGATGGATCCACCCTCATCGTGGGCGCACCGCGCCAGGGGCCGGGCGCCGCCGCGTACGTGTTCGAGCGAACGGGTGATGAGTGGCGCCGGGTCGCACGGCTGACGCCGACCGACACCACTGGCCAGAGCTTCTTCGGCTTCGTGGTGCACCTCGAGGGGGACCTTGCCTACGTCAGCTCACCGCTGGAGGACGAGACGCGCGGCGCCGTGTACGTGTTCCGGCGCTCCGCCACCGGCTGGCACCCGGCCGGGCGGGTTGCCTACCCCGGCACCGAATCCGAGAGCTACTTCGGTGTGAACATGACCGTGACGGGCGACCGTCTCATCGTCGCGTCCCCGACCCGCGGCGTTCTCGCCTTCACCCGCTCTGGCGATGCGTGGACTCCCGCGGGCTCGCTGACCTACGAGGGTGCCGGCCCGCAGGACAACTTCGGCATGGCGATGGCGGCCTCTGGCGAGGATGTGCTGATTGCATCACCGAACCGGCCCGAGAATGTGGGTGCCATCCACATCTTCCGCTCGAACGGAGCGGAGTGGCTGCACGCGGGCGTGATCGATGCGCCCGACGCGGAGACCGGTGCATTCGGCGTGAGCATCGTCGTCGATGGCGATCGCGTGCTCGTGGGCGCGCCGTTCTCCGGTAGCGGCGAGGTGCACGTGTATCGCCGCAACGGCGGGACGTACGAGCGGGTCGAGACGATCCGGCCGGAGGACGCGGCCGAGGGCGATCGATTCGGTGCATCGATCGCCGCGAGTGGCGGCCTGCTCGCGATCGGTTCTCCGCAGGCCGACTTCGGCACCGGCCGCGCCGCGATCTTCGAGGGCGCGGAGGGCGCGCGCATGCAGGTGGCCATGCTGGCAGGTGAGTCGCCGGAAGAGCTCAAGGCGGTCACCGGCGAGCCTGTGATGTGCGGCGAGGGTGGTGAGGCCGCGCAGTTCCGCTGCGGCGGCGTGGACCTCCTGGCGTTCCTGCCGATCTCAGCGATCGGCGGCGAGCGCGGTGTCAACCTGAACGACATCTGGGGCTGGAAGGATCCGCAGACGGGCAAGGAGTACGCGCTCGTGGGTCGCGTGGATGGCACCGCGTTCGTCGACGTGAGCGACCCGTCGAATCCGGTGTACGTCGGCCAGCTCCTGCGCACGGAGGGTTCGCCGCCCAGCTCGTGGCGCGACATCAAGACGTACCGCGACCACGCCTTCATCGTGGCGGACAACGCGGCGCAGCACGGCATGCAGGTGTTCGACCTGACGCGCCTGCGCCAGTTCACCGGTGAGCCGATCGAGTTCACGGAGGATGCGCACTACGACAACATCGCGAGTGCGCACAACATCGTGATCAACGACGAGAGCGGCTACGCGTATCCCGTCGGCGCGGGCGGCGGCGGCACGACCTGCGGCGGCGGGCTGCACATGATCGACATCCGCGACCCGAAGAACCCGACGTTCGCGGGCTGCTTCTCGGACACGGAGACGGGGATCAGCCGCACGGGCTACTCGCACGATGCGCAGTGCGTGATGTATCACGGCCCGGACGAGGAGTACCAGGGCCGCGAGATCTGCATCGGCTCGAACGAGACCGCGATCTCGATTGCGGACGTAACCGACAAGTCGGCGCCGAAGGCCATCTCGCGTGCGGGTTACCCGAACGTGTCGTACACGCACCAGGGCTGGTTCACGGACGACCACCGCTACTTCTACGTGAACGACGAGGGCGATGAGACCGGCGGCCTCGTCGAGCGCACGCGCACGCTCGTCTGGGACCTCTCGGACCTCGACGATCCCGTGCTCGTCAAGGAGCACCTCGGCACGACTGCCGCGTCCGACCACAACCTGTACATCAAGGGCGACCTGATGTACCAGTCGAACTATGCGAGCGGACTCCGCATCCTCGACATAAGCGATCGCGAGAATCCGGTCGAGGTCGGCTTCTTCGACACACAGCCGGTGGGCGAGGACGAGCCCGGATACACGGGGTCGTGGAGCAACTACCCGTTCTTCGACAGCGGCATCATCATCGTGTCGAGCATCGAGCAGGGGCTCTTTA
>CAYUIG010000090.1:2702-6866 GCA_964444685.1 uncultured Gemmatimonadaceae bacterium
CCGTTCTTCGACAGCGGCATCATCATCGTGTCGAGCATCGAGCAGGGGCTCTTTATTGTGAGGAAGGCGACGCGGCCCATTTCGTGACGTTTCTGGAGTCTGGAGTCTGGAGTCTGGAGTCTGGTTTACGACTTCCGCTTTCCAGACTCCAGAAACCAGACCCCAGACCCCAGACCCCAGACTCGTATGGACAGACGGAAAGCAGTCAAACTGATCGCCGCCGCACCGCTCGCTGGCGCATTCACCTGGACGGGTACGGAGGCCGCGCAGGCGGGCCTCCAGGCGCGCGCGGCGCTGAAGGAGACTGCGCGCACGGGGAAGCCCTACGCGCCGCAGTTCTTCACGGAACGCGAGTGGTCGGTCGTGCGCATGCTGGTGGATCTGATCATTCCACCGGATGACCGGTCGGTGGGTGCGGCGGAGGCGGGTGTGCCGGAGTTCATGGACTTCATCATGACGGATCAGCCGAACCGCCAGACGCCGATGCGCGGCGGGCTCGCGTGGCTCGAGCGCGAGGCGCGCACGCGCTTCGATGATGGCTTCCTCGAGATCACCGATGCGCAGCGGACCGCGATCCTCGATGACATCGCATGGCCCGCCCGTGCCCGGCCGGAGTTTTCTCAGGGCGTCGCGTTCTTCACCAGCTTCCGCGACCTCACGGCAGGCGGCTTCTGGTCCAGCCGCGTCGGCATCGACGATCTCCAGTACATGGGCAACACCTACGTGTCCGAATGGACCGGCTGTCCGCCGGAGGCGCTGGCGAAGCTGGGAGTGCGCTACGAGGACTAGCCTCCTGGTTGCCCTGTGCGATACTCATTCACCGCAGAGGCGCAGAGGACGCGGAGGACTACCGAGTTTCCTTGATCGATTCGGGGCAGTGAGACCTCTCTCGAATGTTTTTCCTGCAACTCAGTTCTCTGCGCCCTCTGCGCCTCTGTGGTGAGTATTCGTTTGCGTAAGTCGAGCCGATGAGCAAGAGGCAAGAGATCCGCATAGCCATGATCGGCTACGCCTTCATGGGGAAGGCGCACAGCAATGCATGGCGCCAGGTCGGCCCGTTCATGGGGCCGCGGCTCACGCCGCGCATGCAGGTGATCTGCGGGCGCGATGCCGCCGAGGTGGAGAAAGCCGCGCAGCGCCATGGCTGGGCGGAACATGCCACCGACTGGCGCGCGGTCGTCGAGCGGGCCGTCATCGACCTCATCGACATCTGCACGCCGGGCGACACGCACGCCGAGATCGCCATCGCGGCCGCGGAAGCCGGCAAGGCCATCCTGTGCGAGAAACCGCTCGCGAACACCGTCTCCGAAGCCGAAGCGATGCTGAAGGCGGCCGAGCGGGCGGGCGTGCACCACATGGTCTGTCACAACTACCGGCGCGTACCGGCAATCGCACTCGCGAAGAAGCTGATCCAGGAGGGCGTGCTGGGCGAGATCCGTCACTTCCGCGGCGCCTACCTCCAGGACTGGATAGTCGATCCTGAGTTTCCGCTCGTCTGGCGGCTACGCAAGGAGAAGGCGGGCTCCGGTGCGCTCGGAGACATCGGCTCCCATTCCATCGACCTCGCCCGCCACCTGGTCGGCGAGATCCGCGAGCTGTCGGCCGAGCTGACGACGTTCATCAAGGAACGGCCGGATCCCGAGGATGGCGGCCGGAAGGGCAAGGTCACGGTCGACGATGCCGTCGCGCTGATCCTGCGCTTCGAGGACGGTGCGCTGGGAACGGTGGAAGCCACGCGCATGGCCACCGGCCGGCTCAACGCGAACCGCTTCGAGATCAACGGCAGCCTCGGCAGCGTCGCATTCGATCTGGAGCGCATGAATGAGCTCGAGGTGTTCCTCGAGTCCGATCGCGCGGATGCGCGCGGCTTCCGCACCGTGATTGTGACGGACCGCAGCCATCCCTGGGTGGGCGCGTGGTGGCCGCCCGGCCACATCATCGGCTACGAACACACGTTCACGCACACCGTATACGATCTGCTCGAAGCCATCGCCGCCGATCGGCCGGCCAGCCCGGACTTCACGGACGGGCTGCGCAACCAGCGCGTGCTTGCAGCCGCACAGGAGTCCGCGCGGCTGCGGAAATGGGTCGACGTGGAGGAATGAGGCTCCTGGGCGCAACGCTGCTGCTCCTGCTTGCCTCGAGTGCCCGGGCACAGGATCGGCGCGTGCTCGTGATCGGCATCGATGGCGTGCGCGTCGACATCCTCGCATCAGCGAACACCCCGAACCTCGATGCCCTCATCGCCGCCGGCGCGTTCACGGACAGCGCGCTCACGGGCCTGCGGACGCTGAGCGGCCCGGGGTGGTCGAGCATGCTGACGGGGGTCGTCGCCGAGAAACACGGCGTCCTCACCAACGACTTCTCCACCAACCGATACGACGACTATCCCGACTTCCTGACGCGTCTCGAGCGGCACGATCGGAGCTGGCACACGCTGGCCATTGCGTGCTGGGCGCCACTCATGTCCGAAGCCGACGGCGGCCCGCTCATCTCACCGCTCGTCGACACGCGCATCCTGTTCAACGGCGACTCGATCGGCTTCACCGCGGCGGACGACAGCGTGGCCGCCGCTGCCGAAGCCGTACTCACCCGCGACGACGTGCAGGCCGCGTTCGTCTACTTCGGCAACGTCGACGTCGTCGGCCACGAGACGAGCTCGCTCTCGCCGGAGTATCGCGCGGCCGTCGAGGCCACGGATGTACACGTCGGCCGTGTCATGGCCGCGCTCCGCTCGCGGCCGAGCTTCGAGAGCGAGAACTGGCTCGTGCTGATCAGCACGGATCACGGCCGCCGCGATGATGGCGGTCACGGCACGCCCACGCGGAAGGAACGGACCATCTTCTACCTCGCCTGGGGGCCCACGGCGCTGCGGGGCCGGATCGAAGGCGAGGTGCGGATCGAGGACGTCGCGGCTACGGCGCTGGCGTACCTCGGGGTGCGCGCGGAGCTGGACGGGCGCCCGCGCGGGATCTCACCGCGCTGACGCGACGCGCGGGTGATTGGCGCGCGGACGGTCATCGATCTAGCTTGGCCGCGTTCACGGATTCCTGCCAACCGCTGCTACTGCGATGAAGCTCGGCGTCTTCGCTGTTCTGCTTTCAGACCGGCCGCTCGAGGCCGCGCTCGACCACGTGGTCGAACTCGGGCTGGATGCGGTCGAGATCGGCACGGGCGCCTATCCGGGCAATGCACACTGCGACCCCGTGACGCTGCTCGAGAGTTCGTCGAAGCTGCGCGCCTTCCGCACGGCCATCGAGAGCCGCGGACTCGAGATCAGTGCGCTGAGCTGCCACGGCAATCCGCTGCACCCGAAGCGCCCGATCGCGCGCGCACACCACGAGACGTTCGAGCAGACGCTGAAGCTCGCGAAGCGGCTCGATGTCGGAACCGTCATCACCTTCAGCGGCTGCCCGGGCGCGGAGCCGCGTGCAACGGCGCCGTCGTGGATCACATCGCCGTGGCCGCCGGAATTCCTCGAGCAGCTCGAGTGGCAGTGGCAGGAGCGCGTGACGCCCTACTGGCGGGACGCGGCGAAGCTCGCGAAGCGGAACGGTGTGCGCGTGGCCATCGAGATGCACCCGAACTTCGTCGCGTACAATCCCGAGACGATGCTGAAGCTGCGCGAGATCGCGCCGGACATCATCGGCTGCAACTTCGATCCCAGTCACATGTGGTGGCAGGGTATCGATCCGGTCGCGGCGATCCGTGCACTCGGCGACTCGATCTACCACGTGCACGCCAAGGACACGCGCATCGATGCGCGCAACACTGCGGTGAACGGCGTGCTCGATGCGAAGCGCTACACGCATGAAGCCGAGCGCTCCTGGATCTTCCGCACTGTAGGGTACGGCCACGACGCGCTGACATGGAAGGACATCGTGAGCACGCTGCGCATGACCGGCTACGACCATGTGCTCAGCATCGAGCACGAGGACAGCCTGCTGTCACCGGGCGAGGGGCTGGCGAAGGCGGTGGCGTTCTTGAAGGACGTGGTGGTGCGTCAGAAGGCCGGCGAGGCCTACTGGGCGTAGAGACGCGCTAGCCCTCGAACTCGAAGCGCGCGGAGCTGCGCTCGATCCGCACACGCGTCAGCAGGTTCATCAGTGCCGTCAGTGCGATGATGCCGCCAACCGCCCACCATGCGTAGGAAATGTCGCGGTT
>CAYUIG010000091.1:0-6838 GCA_964444685.1 uncultured Gemmatimonadaceae bacterium
GCTGCGCAACGACAGCGTGAAGCGGATCATCCTCGCACGCCCGGCCGTGGAGGCGGGCGAAAATCTCGGCTTCCTGCCGGGCGACCTGCAGGAAAAGGTGGACCCGTACCTCCGTCCGCTGTACGATGCGCTGGAGGACATCATGCCGGCGGACTGGGTGCGGCGCGCGCTGGAGTCGCGCACCATCGAGATCGCACCGCTGGCGTACATGCGCGGCCGCACGCTGTCGGATGCGTTCGTGATCCTCGACGAGGCACAGAACGCGACGACCGCGCAGATGAAGATGTTCCTCACGCGCCTTGGGCTGAACTCGCGCGTCATCGTCACGGGGGACAAGACGCAGATCGATCTGCTGCGTCCGGAGGACAGCGGGCTCCTCGAGATCGAGCGCATCCTGCGCTCCATCGAGGGGATCGCGTTCGTTTACCTCGAGGAGGTGGACGTCGTGCGGCACCGCCTTGTGAAGGACATCATCCGCGCGTACGCCGGCGACCGTCCGGAGGCCTGAGGCGTGGGCGCAGCCGGCGCGTTTCGCCGTTTCGTCGAGGCGCTGAGCCGTCCACCGGCGCACACGTGGCCGGATGCCGCGCTGCATCACGGCGCGCGCGTCGGGCTGCTGGTCATCCTTGCCGTCGCTACGTATCTGCTCTTCCCGGCCGCACCCGTCCCCGACCTGCCCGCACTGGAAGCCGGCATGGTCGCGGACCGCGACATCATCGCGGACGTCCCGTTCACGGTACTGAAGTCGCGCGAGGAGCTGGAGCAGCAGCAGGAGGAGGCCGCGGCGTTCGTCGCACCGATCTTCCGCTTCGATTCCGTGGCGGTCGACACCATGCGCGAGCGCGTGGCCAACTTCAACCGGCTGCTGGAGAGCGCGGCGGAGACACGCGGCACGGACGAGGAGCGGTCGGCGCGCATGCGTCGCATGCTCGGCTCGTTCAACCTGCCCGCCGGCGACGACGCGCTCGCACTGCTCACGAACGAACGCTACCGCGACGCGCTCATGACGTCGCTCGCGCAGGTGGCGGAGCGCGAGTTCCCGCTCGGGATCGCGGGACGCGCGGAGCTGCAGGAAGTCCGGCCCGGCGGGACCGCACGCCTCCAGCGCGACGGCTCCGACGTGCTCGTGCCGCGCGACTCGATCCGCGCGGAGCAGGCGCTCTGGGGCGCCGCGCGCATGTACCTGCCCATGGATGCGCCGTCGGGGCTGGCGGAGCTGCAGCGCCTCGTGCTGATCAGCCTGTTCGAGCCATCGCTCCGCCTCGACCGTGTCGCCACCAACGCCGCGCGCCAGGCCGCACGCGATGCGGTACCGGCCAAGAAGGGCGACGTGCTGCGCGGCGAGCGCATCATCGCGGCACATGAGCAGGTGCGCCCCGAGGACGTCGAACGGCTGCGCGCGTACCAGGAGCATCTCGTCACGACGGGCCGGCTGGAGCCCGGGTCGCAGCACATCAAACACATTGCCGCGACGCTCATCATCAACATCGGGCTGCTCGCGATCTACGGCTTCCTGCTGCACTACTACCGCCCCGGCGTCTACGGCAACTTCCGCCACGTCCTGCTGCTCGCGGTGCTGTGGCTTGCACTGGCGGGCGCGGCACGCGTCGCGGGGACGGCGGGACGGCCGGAGCTCGTGCCGATCGCGTTCCCGGTCCTCACGATCGCGATCCTGTGGGACGGGCGCATGGCGCTGAACTTCGCGCTCGTGGCTGCACTGCTGCTCTCGGCACAGGCGCCCTTCGCGCCGCTCTCGCAGCGACTGCTGCTCGTGTTCGGCGGCGCCGCCGCGGCGCTGAGTGTGCGCGTCGTGCGACGCCGTGCGCAGGGACTCATCCTCGGTGTCGTGGTCGCGGGCGCGTACATCGTCGCGGCCATCGCGCTGGGCATGCTGCTCTCGCAGCCGATCGCGGACGTGGCCGCGCGCGCCGGCTGGGGTTCGGCGAACGGCATCGCGAGCGCGCTCCTCGCCATGGGGTTCCTGCCGCTGCTCGAGACGATCACGAAGATCACGACGGACCAGACGCTGCTCGAGCTGGCGGACCTCAACCGTCCGCTCCTCAAGCGGCTCTCGCTCGAAGCACCGGGCACGTACGCGCACTCGATCAATGTCGCCAATCTCGCGGAGGCCGCGGCGCGTGCGGTGGGCGCGAACCCGCTGCTCGCGCGCGTCGGCGCGTACTATCACGACGTCGGCAAGATCGTCACGCCGCAGTACTTCATCGAGAACCAGGCGCGCGGGCGAAACCCGCACGATGGCCTCGACCCCGCCACATCGGCGGCGATCGTGCGCAGCCACGTCATCGAAGGCGTGCGCCTTGCCGAACAGGCGAACCTGCCCGACTGCGTGCGCGCGTTCATTCCCGAGCACCACGGCACACAGTCCATCAGCTTCTTCTACGACCAGGCGCGCCAGGCGCAGCCGGAAGAGGAGCTGGATCCACACGACTTCGCGTACCCGGGCCCGCGGCCGCGCACGAAGGAAACGGCGATCACGATGCTCGCCGACTCCGTCGAGAGTGCCGCGAAGGTGCTGCAGGATCCCACGCCCGAGCGCATCGCCGCACTGGTCGAGCGCATCGTGGATGGCAAGATCCGGCACGGCCAGCTCGACGAGTCGCCGCTCACCTTCGAGGACATCGCGCGCATCAAGGAGCAGCTCACCAAGGTGCTCTCCGGGATGTACCACCACCGCATCGACTATCCGGGCGGCCAGCCGTCGCGCCCGCCGGAGACCGTGCCCGCGGCCGGCCGCGCCCAGCGCTAGATGCCCCGCGCCGACATCGCAACCGACGACCTCGACCTCTCCGCCGCCGCGCTGCGCCGCGCCCGCTCCATCGTGCGCAAGGCGGTACTTCGCACACTGCAATCGCAGGACGCGGCCGACGCGCGCATCTCGGTCACGCTGTGCAGTGACGCGCGCATGCGCGCGCTCAACCGCGAGTGGCTCGGCCGCGACCGCACCACCGATGTGATCGCGTTCCCGCTGTGGGAGCCCGGTGAACCGCCGGTCGGCGACGTCTACCTCGGCGTCGAGCGCGCACGCGCGCAGGCGGAAGAGCACGGCATCCCGTTCGAGCAGGAGCTCGCGCGCATCGCGATCCACGGCACGCTGCACGCCCTCGGTCACGACCATCCGGAAGGCGCCGGCCGCACGCGCAGCCGGATGTGGCGCACACAGGAGCGCATCCTCGCGGAGCTCGCCGGATGAGCCTGCGCCGCTCCTTCCGCAAGAACCTGCTCGCCGGTCTGGTCGTCATCGCGCCCATCACGGCGACGATCTTCGTACTCTGGTGGATCTTCCAGCTGCTGGACAACCTGGTCGGCCGCTGGATCTATCCGGTGTTGCCGTTCCCGATCCCGGGGCTCGGCCTGGTCGCGCTGCTCCTCCTGCTTCTCACCGTCGGCTGGCTCGCGTCGCGCGCGGTCGGCGGACGCATCGTCGCCGCGTGGCACCGGATGCTCGAGAACATCCCGATCACGCGACGCATCTACGGCGCCGCCAACCGCATCGTGCGCACGCTGCTCGGCACCGACGAGCGCCCGTTCAAGACCGTGGTGCTCGTCGAGTTCCCGTCCGCCGGCCGCTGGTCCGTCGGCTTCCTTTCCGGCGACGCGCCGCACGTCATGCAGGCACACGTACCGGACTCGATCAGTGTGTTCGTGCCCACGACGCCGAACCCGACGACCGGCTTCCTCATCGTCGTACCGCGCACGTCCGTCCGGCCGATCGACATGACGATCGACGACGCGTTCACCTTCATCCTCTCGGCCGGCGCCGTACGCTTCGACGCGTCGCCCGAAACGGTACCGCCGACATGAACCGCTGGCGCCGCGGCTTCACGATCCTCGCCCGGCTGGCGCCCTTCGTCCTGGCCTTCCTGCGTGACCGCCACCGCTGGGTCCTGTTCGGGCGACCCGCACAGCGCACCCTCGAGGCGCACACGGAGCGCGCCGCGCGCCTCACGCAGACGCTCGCTGCACTCGGGCCGACGTTCATCAAGCTGGCGCAGGTCTTCAGCGCGCGCGCCGACATCATCCCCGAGCCGTACCTGACCGCGATCGGCAGCCTGCAGGATCGCGTTCCGCCCGACGCGCCGAATCGCATCACCGCCGTCATCGAGGCGGAGCTCGGTGCGCCGGTGACGGAGCTGTTCGACGAGTTCGAGACGGAGCCCGTCGCCGCTGCGAGCCTGGGGCAGGTGCACCGCGCGAAGGTCGGCGACGAAACGGTCGCGGTGAAGGTGCTGCGCCCGGACGTCGAGGCGCTGGTTGCGACCGACCTCGACATCTCGTTCCGCGTGCTCTTCGTCCTGAACGTCATCTTCCGCAACCATCACGTGCGCGCACTCAACGCCGTGCTGCGCGAGTTCAGTGTGCGCGTGCGCGAGGAGATGGACTTCCGCGAAGAGGCCGCGCACATCGCGCTCTTCCAGCGTCACTTCGCCAGCGACGGCCGGGTACGCGCGCCCGCGGTGCACGAGCAGTTCACGACCCGTCGCGTGCTCGTGATGGAGTGGGTGGAGGGCGACAAGGTCGACCGCCTCGCCGAGCGCTTCCGCACCGGCGACCTCTCCTTCCGCTATGTGATGGAGACGCTGGTCGAAGTGTACCTGCGCATGATGCTCGTTGACGGGTTCCTGCACGCGGACCCGCACCCGGGCAACATCCTGGTCGACCGGGACGGCACGATCGTCTTCCTCGACTGGGGGATGGTGCTCCAGGTCGGGCGCAGCCATCGCGACAGCATCCTCCGGCTCGCCATTGCCGCCGCGCGCGACGACCTCGACGGCATGATCAACGGCATGTACGAGCTGGGGATGATCGATCCCGCGATCTCGCGCTCCGAGATCCGCGAGGCCGCGGTCGAGATCCTCGCGATCGTCGACCGCCTCCGAGAGCTCGGGCCGCGCAAGGCGCAGCAGATGGTGCAGGAGATCATGGACACGTTCTATACGTGGCCGCTCATCCTGCCGCAGGAGCTCGTCTACTTCTTCCGCGCCGCCGCCCTGCTCGAGGGCATCGGTTACCGCTACGACCCCGGCTTCAACGGCCTCGAGATCACGCGGCCCGTGATCGGTCGCATGCGCGGTGAGCTGCTCAAGGCGACGATGCGCGAGCCGAAGGACATCGCGCGCGGCGTCATGGAAGAGGTGCGCGCGGGCTTCGCCGCGATCCGCGACGTGCTGGGTCGCGCGGAGCGCGAGGAGTTCCGCGTCCGCATCCACCCGCGCGACATCCTGGCCGCCGAGCGCTTCTTCCGGCTCCAGATCCGACGCGTGCTGGTCGGCATCTTCGCGCTGACCATCGCACTGATCTCATCCATCACGTTCATCGCGCTGCGCAACGGCTGGCTGCTGGCGGCGGGCCTCGTCATCGCGTTCGTGCTGTTCCTCGTCGTGCTGCTGCTGCCCACGCACCTGCTGGAGAACCCGCTGCGCCACGCGCGCGGGTTTGACACCGCGGCCCGCGGGGCCGCATCTTCGCGGGAATGACGCACTTCGGCGGCCCCGACGATCACGAACGACTGCTGGCGGAGTTCGAGGCCGGGCGCCGGCCCGCCCTCGCGCGCGTCATATCCATCGTCGAGAACCAGCGGCCGGGCTTCCAGTCGCTGATGACCGCGCTCAACGCGCGCATGGGCCGCGCCCACCGCATCGGCATCACCGGCCCGCCCGGCGCAGGCAAGTCCACACTCGTGGGCGCACTCGTCCGCCACTTCCGCGAGACCGGCAGCACGGTCGGCATCGTCGCGGTCGACCCCAGCTCGCCGTTCACGGGCGGCGCACTGCTCGGCGACCGCATCCGCATGAACGAGCTCGCGCTCGACCACGGCGTCTTCATCCGCTCGATGGCGACGCGTGGCTCGCTCGGCGGGCTGGCGCTGACGACGCGCGAGGTCGCCGATGTCATGGATGCGTTCGGCTTCGACCGCGTGCTGATCGAAACCGTGGGTGTCGGGCAGTCCGAGCTGGATGTCGCGGCCGCCGCGGACACGACCGTGGTCGTGCTCGTCCCCGAAGCCGGGGACGCGATCCAGGCAATGAAGGCCGGACTCATGGAGGCGTCCGACCTCTTCGTCATCAACAAGGCCGACCGCCCGGGCGCGGACCGCATGGCGCGCGACATCCGGCAGATGCTGCACCTGCGCGCAGGCCGCACACACCAGAACGTACCCGCGCATCACGGCGTGGACCTGCGCGCAGTCGCGCAGCCGCAACGGAAGCCCGAGCCGGAGCCCGATACGAGCTGGCGCATCCCCGTGCTCCAAACGGTGGCGAAGGACGGGAAGGGCATCCCCGAGCTGGCCGCCGCACTCGACGAGCACAGGAAGTGGCTGGATGAATCCGGCGAGAAGGCCGTCCGCCTCGAGCGCAGGCTCACCCAGCGCGCCCGCGACGAGGTCGAGCGTTCGCTGAAGCGGGAAGTGTGGCAGAACCGGGGCGGTGAGGCGTTGCTTCAGGCAGCGCTGCCCGCGCTCCGGGCCGGCGAGGTCTCGCCCTACGAGGTCGCCGCGGAGATCCTCGGCGAATCGTCGCCGGTGGCTCGGGGTAGGGAAGCGTAAGGCACCCAACAGGACCTGCACATGGACAACCGGGACCGAGAGATCATCGAGCTGCGCGCCCGCCTGGCCGAGTGGGAAGCTCGTTTCGGCCAGCTGCCCGCGCGCCAGACCTCCTTCACCTCCGTATCGGGCGAGGAGGTGGCGCCGCTGTACACGCCGCTCGACCTCCGCGAGGGCTGGAACGCGATCGACGACCTGGGTTTCCCGGGCGAGTTCCCGTTCACGCGCGGCCCCTACACCTCGATGTACCGGACCCGGCTCTGGACCATGCGC
>CAYUIG010000092.1:0-6803 GCA_964444685.1 uncultured Gemmatimonadaceae bacterium
TTTGTCCGTTGAAGGGCGGCCCGGCCCGTAGTGGCCGAAGGGGATAGCCAACCCTCCCAGTGGAGTAGGACCTGCACCGATGGCCGGCCGGCGGGAGAACCGCGGGTCCCGGCCCGAGTTGCATCGGTTCCTCTCTGGCAACCTCCGCGTGGGGGGTGGGGGGTTAGGGCGCACTCGTGAGGTCGCTCACGAGCGTCCCGCTCGTAACATCGATGCACCCGGGGCATGCCGCGTTCAGCGGTTCCGCCCCGGAACCAGTAATGTCGTCCAAAAATTTCAGGGCGCCGGACCTGCGTCCGCCCCTATTTCTCCAGCGGCCGGCGCGAGTTGATCCCTGGCCGCTGGGGGTGGGAGCTTCCAAAGTAGGGAACGCCTGACAGCTTGGGAATGTGACGGGCGCCCGGATTCGGGGACGACGGGCGACGGGGGGCGGGCGACCTGGGGCGGGCGACGGAGGGCGGGCGACTTGGGGCGGGCTTTTGCTGCGGGCTTTTGCGGCGGGTTCTTTACGGCGGGCGACTTGCAGGGGGGCGGGGGCATGCGTGAACGGATTCCGGTCGTTCTGGTGGACGACCATGACGAGATCGCGCGGCGGGCGGCGGCGCGGATCGCGGAGCTGATCCGGGCGGGCGGGGGGCGGGCGGTGCTGGGGCTGGCGACGGGGTCGTCGCCGGTGGGGATCTACCGGGAGCTGATCCGGATGCACCGGGAGGAGGGGCTGAGCTTCGGGCGGGTGGTGACGTTCAACCTGGACGAGTATTACCCGATCGCGCGGGACAGCCTGCACAGCCTCCACCGGTACATGTGGGAGAATCTGTTCGAGCACATCGACATCCCTCCGGAGAACGTGCACATTCCGCGCGGGGACGTGCCGCGGGCAGAAGTCGACGCGCACGCGCGCGCGTACGAGGAGGCGATCCGGGCCGCGGGCGGGATCGACCTCCAGCTCCTCGGGATCGGCAAGACCGGGCACATCGGCTTCAACGAACCTGGCTCGGGGCGGGACTCGCGGACCCGGCTGGTCCATCTGGACACCATCACTCGGCGGGACGCCGCCGCGGACTTCTTCGGGGAGCAGAACGTGCCGCGCGAGGCGATCACGATGGGCGTGGCCACGATCATGGAGTGCCGCGAGATCATCATGATCGCGACGGGCGAGCACAAGGCGCCGATCGTCCGGCGCGCCGTGGAGGGCGAGCCGTCATCGGAGGTGGCGGCCACGTACCTGCAGGCGCATCCGAACACGACGCTGTACCTGGACATGGCGGCAGCGGGCGAGCTGACGCGCGTGGCGACGCCCTGGCTCATCGGCGAGGTGGAGTGGACGCCGACGCTCGTCGAGCGGGCGGTCGCATGGCTGTCGGAGCGCACCGGGAGGCCCGTGCTCAAGTTGTCGGCGCCCGATTACATGGAGCACCATCTCAGCTCGCTGCTCGCACGCTTCGAATCGGCGGACGTGCTCGACAAGGCCGTCTTCTCCCGCTACGCAGGAAAGCTGCGCGACAACCCGCAGCTGCCGCAGGGCCGGCGCGTCACCGTTTTCAGTCCACATCCGGACGATGACGTGATCAGCATGGGCGGCACGCTGCGCAAGCTGCACGAGAACGACAACCGCATCGTCGTCGCGTACATGACGTCGGGCAACATCGCGGTGTTCGACCACGAGGTGCGTCGCTACATGGATTTCATGCGCCGTTTCGGCCGCGACCTCGGCACCGGCGACGGGCGTGTTGCCGAGGTGGTGAACCGGGTGGAGCGCGCACTGATGGACAAGCGTCCAGGTGATGTCGACATTCCCGAGGTGCAGGACATCAAGCGCGAGATCCGCGAGGCGGAAGCGGTGAGCGCGGTGGAGTCGCTCGGGATCCCGCGCGACGCCTGCCGATTCCTGAATCTGCCCTTCTATCAGACGGGGAAGGTGCGCAAGGACCCGATCGGCCCCGACGACGTGGCCATCGTGAAGAGTCTGCTCGAGGAGGTGCGGCCGCACGACGTGTTCGTGGCGGGAGACCTCTCGGATCCGCACGGCACGCACCGCATGTGCAAGCAGGCGATCGAGCGGGCGCTCGCGGAGTACGACGGTCCGTCACCGAACGTGTGGCTGTACCGCGGCGCATGGCAGGAGTGGCCGGTGCACGAGGCGGACGTGTTCGTGCCGCTCTCGCGGGAAGAGCTGCGCGCGAAGATCCTCGCCATCTTCAAGCACCAGTCGCAGAAAGACGTGGCGCCCTTCCCTGGCCCGTACGACGACCGCGAGTTCTGGCAGCGCGTGGAAGCGCGCAACACCGAGACGGCGCGAGCGCTCGACCGGCTGGGTTTGCCCGAGTTCCACGCGATCGAGGCCTTCGTAGTGAGTCCGGGCGACCGGAAGGGTGACGCGGGCGACGGATGACGGGCGACAGACGGCGGGCGACTCACGACGGGCGACTCACGACGGGCGACGCACGACGGGTCTTCAATGCGGGATGGCATGTGAAACCCGCCGTTGCCGCCGTTCCCGCCGTGCGTCGCCCGTCATCCGTCGCCCGCCCCTCGTCGTCCGCCGTTCGTCGCCCGTCTTACATCGTCTCGTCCGCCGTTCGTCGACCGCCCCTTGTCGTCCGCCGTTCGTCGGCCGCATAGTCCTGAATGAACGCGTTCACGACTCTCGACCTCGTCGTCGTAATCACCTACCTGGCGGGAGTAACGGCGTTCGGCGCCTGGCTGGGGCGGCGGCAGAAGGACGCGCGCGACTACTTCCTCGCGGATCGCGACATTCCGTGGTGGGCGGTGTGCTTCTCCGTCGTGGCGACGGAAACGAGCGCGCTCACGTTCATCAGTGTGCCGGCCACGGCGTACAACAGCGACTTCTGGATGCTCCAGCTCACGTTCGGATATTTCATCGGACGGCTGGTCGTCGCGGGGTTGCTGCTGCCGGCATACTTCCGCGGCGAGATGGCCACGGCGTATGCCGCGCTCGAACGACGCTTCGGCGGGCGCGTGCGGCGCTTCGCGTCGCTCGTATTCATGGTCACGCGCGCGTTCGCAGATGGCGTGCGGCTGTTCGCGACTGCGATCCCGATCCATCTGATCACGGGCCTTCCATACTGGCAGGCGATCGCACTCACGGGCGCGCTCACGTTGATCTATACCTACTATGGCGGCCTGCGCGCCGTCGTCTGGGTGGACGTCATACAACTCGGCCTCTACGTATTTGGCGGGTTGGCCGCACTGTACGTACTGATCCAGCTCGTGCCGGGAGGATGGGACGGGATCGTCGCCGCGGCGCAGCCGGGCGACAAGTTCCGACTGTTCCACCCCGAGGGCGGATTCGGTGACACGCGCTGGCTCTGGACCGGACTCGTGGGCGGCGCGTTCCTGTCGATGGCATCGCACGGCGTCGACCATCTCATCGTGCAGCGACTCCTTGCCTCGCCCGGACTCAGAGACGCGCGCAAGGCGCTCATCGGCAGCGGCGTGCTGGTGATCGGACAGTTCGCACTGTTCCTGCTCGTGGGTGTGGGACTGTACGCGTACTATGAAGGACGTACGTTCGCCGCGGCGGACGAGGTCTTTCCGCGTTTCATCATTGAAGGACTGCCACCCGGCATCACGGGACTCGTGATCGCGGGCCTGCTCGCGGCCGCGATGTCGACGGTGGCGTCGTCGCTGAACTCGCTCGCGTCCGCGAGCACGCACGATCTCTATGCACCGCTCACGAAGCGCGACGATCCCGAGCATCTGTTCCGCGTCGGCCGCGCAATGACACTGCTCTGGGCGGCGATCCTGATCGGCGGCGCGATGCTGTTCCAGTTCGCGCAGCAGGGCACACCCGTGGTGGTGGTCGCGCTGCAGATCGCGTCGTTCACGTACGGCGGACTGCTGGGCGGCTTCCTGCTCGCCACGCTGTCGAAGCGCGCACGTGAGCCCGACGCACTGACCGGCATGGCGGTCGCGATCGTACTCATGACCGCGCTGTGGGCCGCGCAGCAGTTCGGACTCGTGCCGCGTGTGGTCGACACACTGTGGTTCGCGCTGATCGGCTCGCTCATCACCCTCGCCGTGGGCGAACTGTCCGCGCGGCTGCGACCGGAGGCGGCCTGAGCGTCCGGGTCGGCGTCGACGGCGGCGGCACGCGCGCCGAGGCGCTCGTGGTGGATGTGGCCGGGCGTTCGCTGGCGCGCATCCACGGCGGTCCGGGCATCATCCGCGCGCGCGAACCGGACGTTGCGGCGGATGCCATCATTTCGCTCGTGCGTGACGCGCTCGAGGCGGCGCGTCACCCGGCTCCCGCCGATGCACTCTGCTGCGGTCTCGCCGGCGCAGGGGATCCCGACGCACACGCGGCGGTGGTAGCGCGTCTCGAAGCTGCCGGAGTCGCGTCGCACGTGTTGGTGGTGTCGGACGCAGAGGTGGCGTTGCACGACGCCTTCGGCGATCGACCGGGTCTGCTCGTGATCGCGGGCACAGGCTCGATCGCAGTCGGACGCGGCGGCGACGGCCGGCTCGAACGCGTCGGCGGCTGGGGTGCCCTGATCGGTGACGAGGGTTCCGGCTGGTCGATCGGCATCGCCGCACTGCGCGCAATCCTGCGGGCGCACGATGGCCGGGACGCGCCGACGGCCCTGACGCGCATCGTCGCCACGCCCCCCGAGGAGCTGCCCGGCTGGGCCGCACACGCGTCGAAGGCCGACATCGCAGCACTCGCTCCCGCGGTCATCGCGCTCGCCGGAGCGGATGCGGCCGCCGCGCGCATCACCAGCGACGCCGTCGCCGCCCTCGCCGAACAGGCCCGCACCCTCGCGGCGAAGCTGCGTGTCCACCGCGTTGCACTGGCCGGCGGCCTCGTGCGCCGCGGCGGCCCGCTGCGCGAGCGCGTCGTGCACGCGCTGCACGACTTCGAGGTATCCGATCTCGATGTCGACCCTGCCCGCGGCGCCGCCTCAATGGCCCACTTGCTCAGCCCGTCGTAGCTTTTCTCCAGACACCAGACCCCAGACACCAGACTCGATGGCATTCCCCAGCGTACCCGAACAGCTCGCCGAGATCCGCCGCGGCGCGGTCGACGTCATCCCCGAGGACGAGCTGGCGCGCAAGCTCGAGCGCAGCCTCGCGACGGGGAAGCCGCTGGTCGTGAAGCAGGGCTTCGATCCCACGCGTCCGGATCTGCACATCGGCCACGCCGTATCGATCCGGAAGCTGCGCACCTTCCAGGAGCTGGGGCACGAGGTGGTGTTCGTGGTCGGCGATTACACGGCGCGCATCGGGGATCCGAGCGGCCGCAGCGAGACGCGCCCGCGGCTCACGCCGGAGGAGATCGAGGCGAACGCGCGCACGTACGCGGACCAGGTGGGTCGCATCCTGGACATGGACCGCGTTCGTCTCGAGTACAATTCGCGGTGGCTGGCACCGCTGGATCTGGCGGCCATCCTGGAACTCACGACGACGTACACCGTGGCGCGGATGCTCGAGCGCGACGACTTCGCGAAGCGGTACGCCGAAGGCCGCGCGATCGCCGTCAGCGAGTTCCTGTACCCGCTCATGCAGGCGTACGACTCGGTGGCACTGACCGCGGACATCGAGCTGGGCGGGACGGACCAGACGTTCAATCTGCTGGTCGCGCGCACGGTGCAGGAGCGGTACGGCCAGGAGCCGCAGGTCTGCCTCATCATGCCGCTGCTGCGCGGCACGGATGGCGAGCAGAAGATGTCGAAGTCGTACGACAACTACGTCGGCATCGCGCAGCCGGCAGCGGAGCAGTACGGCCGCACGATGTCGATTCCGGACGCGCTGCTGGAGGAATGGACGCGCCTCGCGTCCGGTTGGGAGGGCGAGGAGCTGGAGCAGGCGCTCGCACGTGTGCACGCGGAGCCGTACGCGGCCAAGCGCGCGCTCGCGCGCCGCATCGTGGAAACCTATCACGGGAGGGAAGAGGCGCGCGCGGCGGAGGAGCGCTTCGACCTCGTATTCCGGACGCGCGCCACACCGGATGACGTGCCGGTTCACGAGGTGTCACTATCCGACCCGCTGATTCGTTACACAGAAGGCAGGGGGGTGTGGCTGCCCGGCCTGCTCGTGGCCTGCGGACTGGCCGGCTCGAACAGCGAAGCCAACCGGCTGATCGAGCAGGGTGCCGTCCGCGTGGAAGGGCAAAGGATCGACGAGCGAAATGCCTTTCTGCCCGTCGAGGCCGGCGCCACGGTCACGATGCAGCGAGGCAGACGCCACTTCGCCGCGGCGCGGCTCAGGCCGTAGCCCGAATCTGGCCGAGCCCACCTCGGCGGATGCAGCAAGGTCGCCCTTGACGCGAGGGCGAACGCAGGGATAGATAGCCGGGACTCCGAAGTACCCGGCAGCACATCGAAGCAGGGCCATGAAGGCCCACGCAGGACAGCCGACTCGCGATCGGCGGCCCGGCGCAAGAAGCCTCGACCGCCAGACATAGGAAGCACGACCGGAACGCGCGAAGCGGTGACCGCCTTCGCAGTCCGGGCACGGGCTGCATCACGCCTACGTCCGACCGCCGCGGCGTTCCGCGGAACTCAGCACGAGTGTGCGACTTCACCGGATTCCGGGCGCAGGCGCCGGGAGGGCGTCCGTCGTCCCGGTGCATCGTGTTCGAGCGGGTCACCCGTGACCGACGTCACGGGTGTGCCCTGACCCCCCACCCCCCACGCGGAGGTTGCCAGAGAGGAACCGATGCAGCTGGGCCGGGACCCGCGGTTCTCCCGCCGGCCGGCCAAACGGTGCAGGTCCTACTCCACTGAGAAGGGTACGGCTATCCCCTTCGGCCACTACGGGCCGGGCCGCCCTTCAACGGACAA
>CAYUIG010000093.1:0-3211 GCA_964444685.1 uncultured Gemmatimonadaceae bacterium
TTCGGCTCGCTCGCGTTTCTCGATCGCGCGCACGAACGCATGCGCTGTGCAGCCGCCTCGTCGGTCCACGACGATCTCGTTGCGGCACTGCGCGCACACGGTCCTGCAGACGGCGGTGCGATCGAGCGTGTCATGGCGTCGGGCCACGCGGAGGTGCTGCTCGAGCTGGACGCGGCCACGCGCGATCAGCTCGCCGCCGGGGCCGGTGAGATCATCGAACGGCTGGGGCTCACCACGGCGATCGTTCTGCCGCTCGTATGCCGCAGCGGTGTCCTGGGAACACTCACTCTCCTGGCCCCCGACCTCGAGCATTCGTGTGCAGCGCAGCTCACGCACGCCGAAGCATTCGCGGAGCGTGTCGCGCTCGCGCTCGAGGCCGCGTCCCGGATCGCGGCGGCCGAGCAGTCGAATCGCTCGAAGACCGACTTCATCGCGGTACTCAGCCACGAATTCCGGACGCCGCTCACGTCCATCGTCGGCTATGCGGAGCTGCTGCTCACCGGCGCCGCAGGTGAGCTCTCCGCCGTACAGGAGAATCACATCGCGCGGCTGCGCGCGGCGGCGTGGCACCTCACCCAGCTCGTCGAGGACATCCTCGTGTTCGCCCGTGGCGATCGTCCGGTCGCGCTGCAACACGTCGCGATCCAGCTCGCGCCGTTCATCGAGGACGTCGTCGGCAATCTCCAGCCCGTGGCCGCACGCTCGGGCATCGGACTGCACGTGGAGCCGCTGCCGGCGAACGTCACCATCCGAACGGATCCCGGCAAACTGCGTCAGATCCTGATCAACCTGATCGGCAACGCGCTGAAATTCACGCAGCAGGGCGAGGTGCGCGTGACCGCGCACGTGGAGGCAACGCAGCTCACCATTCGCATCACCGACACCGGCATCGGTGTGCCCGACGACATGCGCGATCGCATCTTCGAGCCGTTCGTGCGCGGTGAACAGGATGCCGTCCACGTCGCCACGGGGACCGGCCTCGGTCTCACCGTGAGCCGCGAACTGGCCCGCCGCCTCGGCGGGGATGTGCTGGTTGAGAGTGCGGAAGGCAGGGGGAGCGTCTTTTCGGTTGTCTTGCCGCTCTCCTGAACTAATCGGGCGACACCCGACGGGCGACACCCGACGGGCGACTCATGACGGGCGACAAATGGCGGGAAAAGCGGGACCGTCGATCGAGCAACCGACCACAACCCGCTGCAAAAACCCGCCGCGAGTCGCCCGTCGTGTAGTCGCCCGCCGTGTAGTCGCCCGCCGTGTAGTCGCCCGCCGTGAGTCGCCCGTCGTACGTCGCCCGTCCATCCTAAAGGCGGGTCACTCTTCGGCCACCGGCGACCCCGGCAATCCTTCCCGCGGCGCCACCGGATCATGCACGACCGGGCTCTTCTTCACCACGTCCTGCGGCCATATGAACGACGCGCCGACCGCGCCGGCGAGCAGTGCCGCGATGACGCCGAGCGAAATGCCGACGGGCACGTACACGATGTCGCTCAGCAGCATCTTCGCGCCGACGAAGGCGAGGATGATGGCGAGTCCGATCTTGAGGTAGTGGAAGGTGTGTATGACGCCGGCCAGCAGGAAGTAGAGAGCGCGCAGCCCGAGAATCGCGAAGACGTTCGAGGTATAGACGATGAACGGGTCGAGCGTGACGGCGAACACGGCGGGGATGGAGTCCACGGCGAAGATGACGTCCGTGGTCTCGACCAGCAGGAGTACGACGAAGAGCGGCGTCGCCACGGTGCGGAACCCGTGCTGCGTACGCTCGCGCACGAAGAACTTCTGTCCGTGATACGTCTTCGACACGGGTACGATGCGGCGCACCAGCTTGAGCACGGGATTGGATTCGGGCTCGATGTCGCGCTCGTCGTGACGCGCCATGCGGATGCCCGTCAGGACGAGGAACCCGCCGAACACGTAGATGACCCAGTGGAACCGATGGATCAGGAACGTACCCGCGCCGATCATCGTGCCGCGCATGAGCAGCGCGCCGAGGATGCCCCAGAACAGGACGCGGTGCTGATAGCGGGGCGGCACTCGGAAGTAGGAGAAGATGAGGACGAAGACGAAGATGTTGTCGACGGAGAGGGCCTTCTCGATCAGCCAGCCGGCGAGGAATTCGAGTGCGGGCTCGCGTCCGAGTGTGAAGTAGATGCCCGCGTTGAAGAGGAGCGCCAGACTGATCCAGACCGCGCTCCAGCCAGCGGCTTCGCGCAACCGTACTTCGTGAGCCTTCCTGTGAAATACGAAAAGGTCGAGCGCGAGGAGCGCTACGACGAAGAGGTTGAAGCCGGCCCACGCCCAGATCGAATGCATGTCCTCCCGCTCGCGAGGCAGGAAAAAGGGCGAGACCTTCGCCGGCAGGCGCCGCGCTAAGCGGCGTCTCACGTGCGAAGGTCTCGCCCTGGTCCTGGGGACCCGGCCGGACCGTGCGCCTTGCAGCGCAGTCTTGACGACCCGGTCGCGCGGGCTGTCTGTCCCGCGGGCTACTCCCCTTCTCCCACCAAGCTAGCGGGCCGGCCCTCGATTCTCAACAGAGCGCTGGCATGAACCTTCCCCGCCCGCTCGGATCGCAACGGGAGGCGTTGTGGCGGAAGGGATGTCCATGCTCGCCCCGGGAGGGCCCGGCGCCGGGGCCATCGCCGGACTGTGGTGGTTCCTGCTGTCGGTCTGCTCGATCGTCATGCTGGTCGTGTGCGCGCTCCTGGTTCGAGCAGCGCTGCGACCGCACGATCCGGACGCACTCGAGCAGCTCCCCGGGATCCCTGACCGCAGCACCGAACGTCGCGCCGCCACGTGGGCTCTGATCGGCGGTGCAGCGATCCCCGCACCCATTCTGCTCCTCATCCTCACGGTCTCGATGCGCACGATGGGCGCGCTCGAAGCGAAGGAGACCGCCGACGTCACGATCATGGTCACCGGCCACCAGTTCTGGTGGGATGTCGTGTACCTCGACGATGCGGGCATGCCGCTCGTGCGGACTGCGAACGAGATCCGCATTCCGGCGGGCCGCACGGTCGAGCTTCAGCTCCGCGCCGCCGATGTGATCCACAGCTTCTGGGTGCCGCGGCTGCACGGGAAGCTCGACATGATCCCGGGCATCACCAACGTGCTGCGCATCGTTGCGAACGAGCCCGGTGTGTACCGCGGCGCGTGCGCGGAGTACTGCGGCGTGCAGCACGCGCGCATGTCGCTGCTCGTCGAAGTGCTGGAGGAC
>CAYUIG010000093.1:3311-5326 GCA_964444685.1 uncultured Gemmatimonadaceae bacterium
GCTCAAGCCGGGCGTCCGCATGCCGGCCGTGCCGCTGCCGGCCGACAGCCTGAACGCGCTGCTCGACTACCTCGGCTCCCTGCGATGACGCAGCGCACCGACCTCTCCGTCTTCGAGCCGCCGCACGCGCACGGTCAGGAGGAGATCGACGCGTTCCGCCGGACATGGACGGCACCGCCCGGAGTGATCGGCTGGCTGCGCACGGTCAACAACATCCCGATCGCACGCCGCTTCATGATCACCGGCTTCGTGTTCTTCCTCGTCGGCGGCGTGCAGGCGCTGCTGCTGCGCTGGCAGCTCGGTTCGTCCGAGAACACGTTCCTCGATCCCGAGACGTACAACCAGATCTTCACGATGCACGGGACGACGATGATGTTCCTCTTCGTCATTCCGTTCATCGAGGCACTCGCGAACTACATGCTGCCGCTCGTGCTCGGCACGCGCGACCTGCCCTTTCCGAGACTCACCGCGCTGTCGTACTGGACCTACGTTCTCGGCGGGACGTTCCTGTACGCCAGCTTCCTCTTCGGCACTGCGCCGAACGGCGGCTGGTTCGCGTACGTACCGCTCACGAACGCGGAGTACTCGCCGCAGATCAACATGGACTGGTGGGATATCGGGCTGTCGGTCGCCGAGATCGCCGCCATGGGTGCCGCTGCCGAATTGATCCTCTCGATCCTGCGCATGCGCGCCGCAGGGATGTCGCTGCGACGCATGCCGCTCTACGCATGGGCGATGCTGATCACGGCGTTCATGATCATCTTCGCGTTCACGCCGCTCATCGTCGCCACGCTCATGCTCGAGACCGACCGCAAGGGACTCACCGCGTTCTTCGTTCCCGGTGCCGGAGGCGAGCCGCTGCTATGGCAGCACCTTTTCTGGATCTTCGGACATCCCGACGTCTACATCATGTTCATCCCCGCGATCGGGATCGTATCGCACATCGTGCAGACGTTCTCCCGCCGGCCGATCGTCGGCTACCCGTTCATCGTGCTCGGGATGATCGCGATCGGCTTCGTGAGCTTCGGGCTGTGGGTCCATCACATGTTCACGACCGGGCTCTCGCCTGCATCCATGGGATTCTTCCACGCCGCATCGATCATGATCGCGATCCCGAGCGGCGTGCAGGTGTTCTGCTGGATCACGACACTCTGGACCGGACGCCCCGTGTGGCGCACGCCGCTGCTCTTCGTCGCCGGGTTCCTCTTCACCTTCGTGCTGGGCGGCCTCACCGGCGTCATGGTGTCCTCCGTTCCCTTCGACCGGCAGGTGCACGATACGTACTTCGTCGTCGCACACTTCCACTACGTAATGGTCGGCGGCGCGGTCTTCCCGCTCTTCGCCGGACTGCGGTACTGGCTGCCGAAGATGACAGGCCGCATGCCGAGTGAAGGCCTCGGCCGTCTGAGCTTCTGGCTGATGTTCGTCTTCTTCCAGCTCGCGTTCTTCCCGATGCACGTGAGCGGCCTGCTCGGGATGCCGCGCCGCGTGTACACGTATCCCGCCGGCCTGGGCTGGGACTTGCCCAACCTGCTGTCGACGATCGGCGCGTTCGGCTTCGCGCTCGGCGTGCTGGTCTTCGTCATCGATGTCATCCGGAGTCTGAGGAAGGGTGAACCCGCCGGCGACAATCCCTGGTTCGCCGATACACTCGAGTGGTCGCAGTCCTCGCCTCCGCCCGATGCGCAATTCGCGGCGCTGCCTTCTGTGAGGAGCCGCCATCCGCTGTGGGAGCAGGACGCGCTGGAACCGGAGGGCGATGACGAGCGCGCCGCTCTCGACGCACTCGACTGGAGACCGACGCGCTGGCGCGCGGCACTGATCACGAGCGTCGTCGACGCGCGGCCGGTTGCGATCGCGCACGTGCCCGGACCGTCGATCTGGCCGTTCGCCATGGCGGTCGCGTTCCTCTTTCTGTTCAGCGCTGCACTCTTCGATCATCTAATGACCGCGCTCATCGGCGCGGGCCTGACCGCGGTTGCGCTGATCGGCTGGTTCCGCCCGACAGACGACCA
>CAYUIG010000093.1:5426-6629 GCA_964444685.1 uncultured Gemmatimonadaceae bacterium
GGTGCCGCGCTCGCACTGTGGCGTGCAGGCGGCGCGAACCCGGACGTGCGGGTGCCCGCGCGCCCGGCCGCGATCGGTGCCGCACTGGTTCTCGCACTCGCGTCGCTCGCGGCGTGGGTCGTCGCATGGAACGATTGGGGTGTGGATCCACGCGCATCGGCCGGCGCATCCACCGTCGTGTTCCTGATCGGATTCCTCTGGCTGGCCGGCACCGTCCTGCTCTGGATCGTTGCGACGTCTCTCGTCCGCGCGCTGCGCATGCCGAATGATCCGCGCACGGCCGGCGTCGTCGCCATCGGTGCGCTGCTGGGCTACTACCTTGCCGCCGCGGGCACGCTCGTGCTGGCCTTCCTCTACCTCTGGCCGATGCTCTTCTGATGTCCGACGCGACGCGTGTCCGGCTCGTCGTTGCGGGGCTCGCGCCGCCGATCGCATGGTCGCTGCATCTGCTGTTGTGCTACCTCGCGGTGACGCTCGACTGCGCGACGGACTGGAACGGCCCGGGTGTCGTCGTGGTGATCCTGACAGTCGTGTTCGTCGGGGTCGCGCTCGGCGCGGCCGCATGGGCGTGGCGGCGGCGGGATGCGTCCGAGGGCGCCGCATTCCTGCGCCTGCTCGCGATGGCGGGAGGCGGCTTCTTCGCGGCGACGATGTTGGTGACGGCGATCGCGCCGGTATTCGTGGCGCGCTGCCCCTAGTCCGCGCCGACGGGGCGATCGAGCGGCAGGTGCACGAAGAAGCTCGACCCCTGACCGACGACGCTCTTCACCGTGAGGTCGCCACCCATGCGGCGTGCGAGCTCGCGCGAGATCGACAGGCCCAGCCCCGTGCCCTGCTGTTTACGCGTGAGCGCGGTGTCACCCTGGACGAACGGCTCGAAGATGTCATCCAGCCTGTCCTCGGCGATGCCGGGGCCGGTGTCGCTCACGCACAGCCGGACGAAGTGGCCGTGCACTTCCCACGTCGTGCGCACGCGCCCGCCGGCCGGCGTGAACTTCGCGGCGTTCGAGAACAGGTTCAGCAGGATCTGTCGCACCTTCTCGTGGTCACCGCGCACGCGCACCGCCGGACCGTCCTCGCGCTTGTAACGAATCCCCGCCGCCACGAAGTCGGGTGCGATCAGCGACTCCGCCTCCGCAACCACCGCTGCGACCGGGATCGGCTCGGAACGCAGGTTCGTCTGGCGCGCCTCCAGCTTGGCGA
>CAYUIG010000094.1:0-6579 GCA_964444685.1 uncultured Gemmatimonadaceae bacterium
CGGCGCTGGTCGTCGCGGCCGCGACACCCGTGGACAGCGCACACGGCGAGCTGGCGTGCGCGGCCTGTCACATGGGCGAGTCGGCCGGCCGCCGCACGGCCGCCGTGCCCGCCACGAGCTGTGCGAGCGGCGACTGCCATCCGGACGAGGGTCCGGCGACGGTGGTGCTCGACGGCACGCAGCTCGACCATCGCATGCACGCCGAAGGCACGGTCGCGACGGAGTGTGCAGGCTGCCATGTGCACGTGCAGGGCGGCGAGCCGCTCGCGGTTTCGACGGACGCGTGCGCACTGTGTCACGCGGAATCGATCGCCGGGGATGGCGCCCAGTGCCGGGCGTGCCACGTCCAGCCCGGCCACACCTCGCTGACCAGTCAGGGCGTCGCGGTGCCGCACTCGTCGCTGCCCTGGGTGGAGACCGGCTGTGTGCGCTGCCACTACGATGTGGCCGCACCGCCGACCGGGGTCGCGACCGCTCGCTGCGAGTCGTGTCATGCCGGGGACGGCGCGATCGAGCGCGGGGCGGGCCGCGACCTGCACCCGGACCACACCGCGTTCTCGTGCACGAGCTGCCACGAGGCCGGCGCGCACCGGCTCGTGGCGATGAGCTCAGCCGTGAGTCTGGTGTGCGCCGACTGCCATCGCGTGGCGCACGAGCTGACGCTCGCCTCGACATGGCCGGGGGCGCCGCCCGCCTGCGGCGCGTGCCACCGCGACGTGCACGCGCCGCAGCAGCAGCTGCTGCTCGGAATCGTGCCCGATGCGGAGGCGGCGCCGAGCGCGAAGTTCATCGCAGGGATCACCTGCAGGTCGTGCCACGTGCCGGAAGGTGCGCCGGCCGATGTCGCGGAGCCGATCCGCGGCACCGCGGAGTCGTGCGCGGGCTGTCACCGCACCGAATACCAGCGCGTGCTCGACTGGTGGCTCGACGGACTGGCGGAGCGCGAGCGGATCACCGGCCAGTACCTGGGTGCGGCCGAGCGCGCCCTTGCCGGCGAGACGGCGGACACTGTTCAGAACCTGCTCGGCCACGCGCGTGAGGTGCACGGCCTGATCGCCACGGCGGGCGGACAGCACAACTTGGAGCTGAGCGACCGGCTCTTCCGCCGCATCCTCGACTGGTCCGCGACAGCGTACCGCGCCGCGGGCCGCACGCCCCCGTCGATGCCCGACCTCGGGCGCCAGCCGCACGTGGGGCTCTGCTCCTACTGCCACTACGCGCCCGACGACCCATGGGACTTCTCGCGCATGTCGCCGGAGTTCCACCGGTCGCTGCGCACGGAGCGCTGACGGCTACTCCAGCCCGTACTTGAGCAGCCGGTTCCGGATCTGGTGGCGTGACATGCCCAGGAGCCGGCCGGCCTGCGTGCGGTTGCCGCCTGCACGACGGAGCGCTTCCTCGAGGAGCCGCCGCTCGAGCTCCTCGAAGTCCAGCCCCTTCGGCCCGAGCCGCGGACCCTCGTCCGTGCGTGACCGGCGTACCGGCGGCAGTGCTGCCGCGGTCAGCGCCGGCCCATCCGCCAGCAGGACGCCGCGCTCGATCACGTTGCGCAGCTCGCGGACATTGCCCGGCCACTCGTGCGCCTCCAGCCGCTCGAGTGCATCCGGCTCGATCGAACGCACGGAGCGTCCGAACTCGCGGTTGAACTCGTGGATGAAGTACTTCGCGAGACGTTCGACGTCGCCGAGGCGCTCGCGCAGCGGTGGGATGTGGATGGGCACGACACGCAGCCGGTAGAATAGGTCCGCCCGGAACCGGCCCGCCTCGACCTCGGCCTCGAGGTCACGATTCGTAGCGGCGACGACGCGCGCGTCCACCTTCAGGTCGCGCGTGCCGCCGACGCGGCGGAAGCTCTTCGCTTCGATGAACTCGAGCAGCCGGCCCTGCATGCGGAGCGAGAGCTCGCCGATCTCGTCGAGGAAGAGCGTGCCGCGATCGGCGAGTTCGACGAGGCCGCGCTTCTGCGCGCGCGCGTCCGTGAACGCGCCCTTCTCGTGACCGAACAGCTCGGACTCCATGAGCGTCTCCGCGATCGCGGAGCAGGTCACGTTGACGAACGGACCTGCGGCGCGCGGGCTCGCGCCATGGATCGCGCGCGCCAGCACTCCCTTGCCGGTGCCCGTCTCCCCCTCGATCAGTACGGTCGTGCCCTCCGCGGCCGCGACGCGCGTGACGAGCACCATCAGCTCGCGCATCGGCGCGCTGTCGCCCACGATCCTGCCGCCGGCGCCCGCGCGCTCGCGCAGCGCCCGCACTTCGCGGCGCAGCGCCGTCACCTCGAGCGCGGCGTTCAGCGTGGCGTCGATCCGGTCGAGCGTGAACGGCTTCTCGATGTAGTCGAGCGCGCCGTGGTGCAGCGCATCCACCGCCGCGCGCACGGTGGCGTGCGCGGTCATCAGGATGCACGCGCACTCGGTCTTTGCCGACAGCTCCGCGAGCAGCTCGGTCCCTTCGCCATCGGGCAGCTTCACGTCGAGGAACGCGATGTCGGGTGCGCCCGCCTCGATCGAACTGCGCGCATCGGCCAGCCGCCCGGCCTGTGCGACGTCGTGGCCGCTGCGTTCGAGGCGCTCGACCAGGATCGAGCGCAGCAGCTCGTCGTCGTCCACGACCAGGATGCGGGCGGCGAGCACGGGACTACGGCGCCGCCGCGGCCGGCGCGGCCGCGGGGAGCAGGATGGAGACGGTCGTGCCGCGGCCCGGGTCGCTGTCGATCGTGAGCCGGCCGCTGTGCGCGGCCACAACGCGCGCCACGAGCGGCAGGCCCAGCCCGGTACCCTGCGGCTTGGTCGAGTAGAACGGGGTGAGGATGCGTTCCACTTCCGCGCGCGGGATGCCGACGCCACTGTCGCGGACCTCGATACGCACGCTGTCGGTCTCGACGCGCACGCGCAACGTCAGCTCGCCGCCGGCGGGCATGGCCTCGAGCGCGTTGAGCAGCAGGTTGTGCACGGCCAGCTCGAGGCGGTGCGCGTCTCCCGAGACGGCGGGGACGTCGGGGTCGTAGGCGCGCTGCACGCGTACGCCGGCGAGGGCGGAATGGCCGGCGAGGCGGGCAAGCGCGGCGTCGCATACATCCGTGATGCGGAGCGGCACCGGCTCGACCTCGACGGGCTTCGCGAGTGCGAACAGGTCTCCCATCGTGTCCGTCAGCTTCTCGAGCTGGCCCTCGACCGCGCCGAGCAGCTTCTCGCCGCGGGGGTCCAGCGTGTACTCCTGCTCGAGCAGCGCGATCGCGCTGCGGATGGCGGCGAGCGGGCGCTTGAACTCGTGCGCCATCTCCGCCGCCATCTCACCGACCTGCGCCAAGCCCGCCTGCTGTTCGAGCTGCTGCCGCTGCGTTTCCGCGAGGCGCTCCGCCTCGCGCATCGGCACGACGACCTCACGCTCCATGAAGCCCAGGAGGAGAGCGCCGACGACGAGCAGCGATGCGATCACGAGCACGAGCGCGAGGCGGGCGCCGCGCTCGATCGCCGCCTCCATGGGGCCGATCGGCAATGTGACCTCGAGCAGCCGTCCGCCCGAAACGCGCAGCGGTACGAGCGCGCGCACGGCATCGCCGTCCTCCGTGAGGCGTGCGCGTCCCTCATCCGGCAGCTCGCGCGCGGACGGCAGCCACACGCCGCCCGCGCGCCGATTCTCTTCGGCCGCGTTCGCCGACAGCGTGATCGTACCATCGGCCGCGTACACGCGCGCCACCGTGAGTGGCGCCGCGCGCGTTGCGCGGACCAGGATGCTGCGGGCTGCGTCCGTGCGCCCCTCGGAGAGTGCAGCTTCGAGCGCGGGCCGGACGGATCCAGCGGCGAGCAGCGCCTGCTGCTCGGTCGCCGCCGTCACCTCGCCGTGCCAGTACCGAAAGGACAGCCAGCTCGACGCGCCGAGCACGGCGAGCGCGGCGCCGGCCAAGGTGATCAGTACCTTCGCGCGGAGCGACAGCCCGCGCAGCCACGCCAGGAGCGGCCCCGACCCTCGTGCGATCCTCATCCCCTCCAGTCCGTGGATGCTCGTGCGCCGCGCCCGGCAACCGGCCGGACGCGGCGCATCGAGGGCGAGCGTCCCCCGATCAGATCGCCATCACCGCAACCGCTGCCATCGCCGTGGCGTCCGCGACCAGCGCGCCGCCGAGGCCGCGTGCCCAGTAGAGCACGCCGAACGCGACCGCGGGCACCAGCACGACCGCGCCGAGGTAAGCCGTCGCGGCGAACAAGCTCGGGAAGCCGACGGCCAGTGCACCGGGCACGTACAACGCCAGCTGGATCACCGCCGTGGACCCGACTGCCAGCACCGCGGCCTGACGGGCGTCGATCCGGAGCTCCCGGATCGCGAGCCACGCCACACCGGTGACGAGGAAGAGCCGGAGCAGCACCTCGTCCACCAGCGCGCCCGCGATCGCGCCGATCACCGCCGCTGCCGCACCCGTGTGCGCCGCCGGCGCGCCGTAGGCCGCGGGCACGAAGGGCAGGGCGAGCAGTGCGAGCAGCAGGCCGACCGCTGCGCCGATCCCCAGCGTAGCGGCCGCGCGCCGGCCACGCTGCGGTTCGACCGGGGCCGCCAGCACCGGATTCCGCCCCGCCCATGCGAGCGCCGCCGTGATGATCGGACCTGCGACCCACAGCGTGAGCAGCGCGGCCATGACCACGGCGCCGCGACCGGTCAGGTTCAGTCGAACGCCCCAGAGCTCCGGCTGCTCCGCGAGGAACGTCACCAGCAGCGCCGCGAACGTCCCCGCCACGAGCGCCGTGCCCATCCGACGGCCGGGCCACCGCGCGTACGCGTTCCGCAGCGCCCGCGCGCCGACCACAACGGCCAGGATCACGAGCACCACCCCGACCGCCCAAGATACGGCGACGCCCGCCAGCGCAGCCACCTTGCCCGTGTACTGGGCCACCACCGTCATCGCGATCCAGCCGGACACCACCCAGCCCACCGCGAGCGCGGGAATCGCGTACAGTGCGCCGAACCCCATCCGATACGCGGCCTCGCGCCGGCCCATCGTCCGCGGCCGCCCGAACCACCCCAGCACGCCACCGTGCACCAGGCCCGCGAACGCGCCGACAAGGAACAGCGCCGCGCTCGTGTGGAGCAGCGCGTTGCCGCTCAGCCGGCCCGCCAGCGTCATGGCCGCCACCATGAACCCGCCGAGCACCACGCCCCCCGCCACCATCCACGTCACCACCGTCCAGCCCGGCAGTCCGATTCCGCGCGGGACATCCGCGCCCGTTACCGTCTCGCTCGCCCTCATGATTCCCTCCCCGGTCCGCCGGCTCTCATGCGTCCGGCTCGACCTCCCTATGGACAAGCGCGGTGCCGTACGGTCACGAAGATCGATATTTGTTCCCGCCCAACGCTTCTCGGGCCGTTGGCCAGTGCCGCGGGTGCCGGTCGGAGGCGGAGACCGCGCGATTTCGCGCGGCCGAGGTGCGCGATTTCACGCGGTGGTGCCGGTTCGTGCGGTCGCGCGGGCCCGCGCCTACTGTCGCGTGGCGCGGAAGGCGAAGCGGGAGAGCCGCCGTTCGGCAGCGAGCCGGGCGGCCACATCGAGGAAGGTCTGCTGCCCTTCAAACGTTGCATCGCCCTCGATCCGGCGCAGGTCGTCCTCGTGCCGGGCGCGAGCGTCGCGCCAGGCCGACGCGGAGCGCGCCATGTTCGCGGTGCGATCGACCCCGTCGGTCACATCGAACCCGGCTTCGCGGAGAAGCCGGGCATCCAACCCTTCGGGCACGAACAGGAAGAATCCGATCGATGCGCGGATCGCGATATCCTCGTTCGTCAACGCACCCGTCACGGTGATCGGGTCGGTGAAGACGACGCGCCCTCCGGGCTTCACGATACGCGCCCACTCCGCGAACACTGCCGGCCGATCCGCGAGGTGGTTCAGCGCATCGATGCAGATCAGTCCTTCCAATGTGCCATCGTCAAAGGGGAGACGCCGGCTGCCATCGGCCAGCAGGAACTCCGCACGATCGTGCAATCCCGCGTCGGCAGCGGCCGCACGCGCGGCCGAGACCGCGTCGGCATGAATGTCGACGCCACGGACATCGCAACCGGTGATGCGTGCGATGCGCAGCGTGGTGCGGCCGGAGCCGCAGGCCACGTCGAGCACGGTGTGGCCTGGCCCGACGCCCAGCCACGCGATAAAGAGGTCGTGCTCGTCCGCCGTCAGCCACCCGTTCTGCCCGATGTCCTCCCCGAACGCCTCGGCACGGATGGCGGCGTACAGATCTGATGCGAACCCCGCGTACTGGGCATCGTAGTGTCGAACGGTGGACATGATGGCTCCCGGGATGGAGAAGTCCGAGGTACACAGTTGCGCAGAATCACAAGAACGCCGGACAGGCGCCACTCCGAACGCGTGCGGTGAACCTTGCCCCAACCGACCTCGCTTCACGCGCTGGGGCACGTTTCACGGGCGGACGCGCGGTGAAGGTTGCCCCAGCCCGCGACGGTGCGAGAGTGGGGTCGCCGAGACTGCGCGTGGAGCGGTCAGATCGACTCCACGTCCGAGCTGGGGCATGGTTCACAGCGGAAGGCGGCCCCCTGTGCACCGAGCAATGCCGGGAACAGCCCTAGAAAACGATT
>CAYUIG010000095.1:0-6571 GCA_964444685.1 uncultured Gemmatimonadaceae bacterium
GGATCAGCACGACCAGCTCCGACTTCGTGCGCGGGCTGCACGCCAGGTAGTTGTCCACCTTCGTGACGTCCGGCACGTTCTGGTTCTCCAGCTCGGCGACGGCCGTGCCGCAGACACCCTGGCCGACCTCGATCTTCGCGTGCTCCGTCGGCTCGCCCACATAGTTGTGGAGCCAGAGCATCTTCTCGTCGGCGTTGAACAGGTACACGCCCACGAAGTTGAAGTCCGTGGTCGTCGCCTTGATCTCCTTCACCACCGCGCGCAGGATGGCATCCGAGAGGTAGCCCCCGTCGCGCATCTCCTGCACACGCTTCACCAGCTTCGCCGCATCCACCATCGTTCGTTCCCTTCGTTGAGTTTCAGCGCGGCACGAGGTCCGCGTCCGCCTCGAGCTCGCGCACGAACGCGGCGATCAGCTTCGCCGTCTGCTCGAGATCCGCGAGACTCACCATCTCGTTCGGCGAGTGCATGTACCGGTTCGGTACGCTCAGCACGCCCGTGGCCACACCCGCACGCGACAGATAGATCGCATCCGCATCCGTCGACGTGTACCTCGGCGACGCCGCGATCGTGTACGAGATCCCCGCACGCTCCGCAGCGGCGACGAGTCGCTCGAATACCACCGGATGCGCCGCCGACCCGCGCGTGAGCACGGGACCACCGCCGAGCGAGTGCTCGCCCAGCTCCTTCTTCTCGACGCCCGGCGCATCGGTGGCGAACGTCACGTCCACGACGAGCGCAACGTGCGGGTCGAGCCGGTACGCGCTCGTGCGCGCGCCGCCGCCCGCATAGCCGATCTCCTCCTGCGCCGTGGCTACCGCTGCCACCATGGCGTTCGGCTTGTCTTGCGCCAGGAGTCGGAGGGCCTCGAGCACGACGAACGCGCCGATGCGGTTGTCGATCGAGCGCGACACGATGAGGCCATCGCCGAGCTCGACCGCCTGCGCATCGATCACGCCCGGATCACCGACACGGACGCCTCGTTCCTTTGTGCCGTCGCGATTCTTCGCGCCGATGTCGATCCAGAGGTCGGTGATCTTCGCGGCCTTCTCCTTCTCGTCGCCCTTGATCAGGTGGATCGGCTTCCGCCCGACCACGCCGATCACGCCCTTCGGATCGTTCGCGGTCAGGATGCGGATGCGCTGGCCCACCAGCACCTGCGGATCCCAGCCGCCGATCCCCTCGAAGTAGAGGTAGCCCTCGTCATCGATGTGCGTGACCATCACACCGATCTCGTCGATGTGGCCGGCCAGCATCACACGCGGCTTGCCATCCTCGTTGATCAGCGCGACCGAGTTGCCCGAGACATCCCCTTCGACCCGGTCCGCGACCTTCTGCGCTTCTTCCCGCCAGACACGCGCCGCCGGCGCCTCGAATCCGCTCGGCGCCGGGGTGTCCAGCAGTCGCTTGAGAAAGCCCTTCGATCGTTCGTCCACTCGTCCGTCCTCGTTGCAAGCCCGGGAAGATGGGCCGTTCGGGCCGCAGGTTCAACTGCCCGAGGTACGAGGTGATCGCGGGCGCAGCGCGAGGTGGGATCGTCGCGTGGGGCCTCGCTTCGCCGCACCCGGTTGTCGCGTTGCCCTCCCACGGGCCCCGCGGCAACGACAGGGCGGCAGCCTTGTGACAGCGCGAGCGCGGGGCAGATTGGCAATCCTATCGCGGGCGTCGGGATCCCCGTACATTGGCGCCGCCCCGGCCGGAGTGCCCCGCATGCGACGCCGCCTTCCGCCCCGAATCGCCTCGTTCGCAGCGCTCGAGTTGGGTGTAACCTCCACCTCCTGCTCCGGCGACCCCCCGAAGTGCACGGACGACCCGGGGGCGCCCGAGCTCTCCTCAACGTCCGCCGCCACCTACCCCGCCGGCGAGTCAACCGGGTGGCTCGGCGCGACCCTGAGCCGAACCACCGAGGCCGTCGTTTCAGTCCTTGCCGCCTGTCCCCGCATTCCTGAGTCGCTGACGCAGTGGACCGGTTTGACCATCGCGGCGCCGCAGCCGCTCGGCGATCAAGTTCGCGCAGGGCTGCGCGCCATCGACGCGATCACCGAAGAACTCGGAGAGGCACCATGATCCTCCGCCGCATCAGTGAGCATGTGAAAGCCCAGAACTGGACGGCCGTCGCGCTCGACTTCGTCATTGTCGTCGTCGGCATCTTCGTTGGTCTGCAAGTGCAGGAATGGTCTGGGCGGCGGGCCATGAGCGAGCGAACGGCGCTTCTGATGCAACGGCTCGAAGCTGACTTCGGGGTCGATGTCTGGATCGCGGGCCGCTTGCTTGATTACCACAAGCAAGTTGCCAATAATGCGCAGATGACCCTCAATGACATAACCGGGCGAGAGACGATTCCGGATGAACAGCTCCTTGTTGCGGCGCATCGTGCCAGCCAGTTCAATCGGTTCAATAGAACATCGGGACTCTATGAAGAGCTTGTTGCGACCGGAGGCCTTGACCTTGTCTCCTCCAGCGCAATTGGATCAATCGCGGCGCTCTTCTACAAGACGACGATTATCAGTGATTACGAAACCGACGGCAAATCTTCCGAGTACCGGCGTCTCTACAGAAGTCTGGTTCCGATCGACGTGCAACTGGTAGTCGCTGACCAATGCGGAGACAGGAACCTGACTATCGACGAGATGATCGATGAGAAGAGCGTAATCGGCTATCCATGTACGCTGGATCTTCCGGCGGATCGCCTGGCGGAAGCAGCAGAAATTCTCAGGAGCGAGCCTGCGCTGGCTCCGGCTCTGCGCCACCGTATTGCGACGCTTGCGACGCAGAACCGCGATTTTGGAACCATCGTCGACGCCATCCAGCCCTACCGGGCAGATCGAGAATCACTTCAGCGAAGCGCGGTCGGCACTGTTTGGGGAGGTCGTGAATGATCCTCCACCGCGTCATCGGTCACGTGAAGGACCGGAGCTGGACGGTCCGTCGCGCTTGACTTCGTCATTGTCGTCGTTGGCGTGTTTATCGGAATCCAGGTATCGAACTGGAACGAAGCGCGCCAGGAACGCGCCTCCAGCAACAGATCGAACTTCGCCTGCACAGTGACTTTCAGCTGCTCGATGAAGCACTCACCGGCGCCTTGAACTATCAGGAGGAGACCATCCTTGCGCCCGAGACGCTCAGAACCGCGATCAAACGCGGCGAGGCGCTGAGCGACGAGGCCACAGCGATCTACGGATTGCCGGCCTCCGTGCCAACAGTCGAGGCGGCGTCAACCGTCCGGCCCCAGCGCGCTGCTACTTCGTTCTCGATGAGCGGCGGCAGATTTCGGTAAAGCGTCGCCAGCGCCCGATAGGCCTGCAGCCGGTCGACCGTTTGCAGCCGGATTGCAGACACAGCCGAGGCCGTCTTCCTGTCTTTACACAATTCCCCAATGTCGTATTCGACCGAGGCCATTGACCCGTATTCGTCATAGGGTGTCACATCTGAAAACAGAACATTCTCCTCTACTGTGAATCGGTGATGCTCGGTAATTCGATAGACATTCTCGACCGACTGATTCATATGCGTGACCCGCCTGACGACATGCGAGAGCGCGGATTTGATTTCTTCGTTCTCAATGACGTCAAATTCGCCGCTTGACGTGAGTTCATCGTAGGTCCGGCTCGAGAAGATCGGTGCGTTGATATAGCCAAGGGTTGAAATGGCGTAGTCAATCTCTGGGCTGGCGTCAAGCGGAACCGCGCATTCGGCAAGCGCATCCAGAAACAGGGTCTGGCCTGCCGCCTGCCGCTCCAGCAGGCGCACCGTGCGATCTATGGTTGCAATGCTTTGCTGCAGGTCTTCGTGGAGACGAACAAGATAGCCGTATTCTTTCGCGCGTTCGCCGCGCGCCGCGTTCCAGTTTGAGACCTGGATGCCGATGAAGACGCCAACAACGACGATGACGAAGTCGATCCCGACCGCAAACCAGTTCTGCGCCTTTACGTGTTCGATGACGCGGCGAAGGGTCATGGGGCCTCGCCGAGTTCTTCACTGAGTGCCTCGATCCTCGCCTCGGCTTCGCGCACCCGCTCCATGCCCCGGGCGTCGGCGTTCGCCCACTCCCGCGCGACGCGCTCGTAGGCCTCCACGGCGCGCGTGGTGTCGCCGGCTTCCTCGTTCAGCGGCCCCAATAGGAGCATGGCCTGAACGCCGAAGGTGCCGGCCAGCCGGGTATCGAGGAAGGAAGCCCCCCGCACGGCCTCCGAGAGGTGGATGGCCTCCGCGGTCCGCCCCTCGCGAGCGGCGGCGTAGGTGCGGAGTTCGGGCCAGCAATCCGGGCATCCAAACGCGACGGCGGCCTCCCGGAGCGCCTGCAGGGTCCCTTCTGCCCGGCCGGTGACGGCATCGAGCAGAATCCGGACGCGCTGCAGATCGGCACGCTCGGCTTCAGAGGGACCGCGTTCCGAAACATGCGCGTCCCAATCCTCGATCACGGTCGTCGCCCGATCCCGGTCCTCCTGGAAGGCCAGCATGGCGAAAGGAACCACGAGGGACGCGCTTCGGGGTCGAGAGCCGCGAAGCTGTCATCGTCGAGAATGGCCCGGACGTGCGCGCGGTAACCCTCCTCATCGATGTGCGTGACCATCACACCGATCTCGTCGATGTGCCCGGCCAGCATCACGCCGAACCGCTCTCGTTGATCAGCGCGACCGAGCTGCCCGAGACATCCGCATCCACCCGGTTCGTCCACTCGTCCGTCCTCGTTGCCAGCCCAGGAAGATGGGCCTCTTCCACTGCGGGATCAACTGCGGGCGGGGGCGGGGGCACGCGCGGGCGAGATGGGAACTGCGGGGGCGGGGGCACGCGCGGGCGAGGTGGGATCGGCGGGGGGCTGCCCGCTCGCTCGCGCCCGCCCCCGCAGTACCGCGCTCGCGCCTGCCCCGCAGTCCAAAGCGGGTCAACTTCCCGGATCGGAATGGCTGGATGGGGCCCGTTGAGCCTCCGAGGCGCCGGTATCCTGGAAACCGATGGCGTCGCGTTGATCGCGGAACCCACTCGGCTACCGGCAGGGTCGATTAGCGGGTACGGGGTCTTTCCGTCGATCATGCGGCTATTGGCAGCCGTTGCGTCGATCATGACATCGGCGGTCTTCCCGTCGATCGGGCGGCTGCCAAACCAGAGCCAGCCTCAACGACAACCGCGACGTTACCAATCCGGCCGCAACGCGAGAACTGCAGGCTTGTGACAGCACCGGGCGCGGGGCAGCTTAGCAATCCTTTCCGATCCTCGAACGGGGGGATGCGATGAGGTCCTTCCTTCCAGTGGCAGGCCTGTGGCTGGCCGCCGCATGCGGCGCCGGCCCGGAATCCGGGCCCGCATCCGAAGTCCGGGACAGCGCCGGCATCCGGATCGTAATGAATCGTGCGCCTGCAAGCGCATCGCCGATGCAGGTGGCGCTGGAGCCCGAGTTGGTGATCGGGGCGGACGACACGGACACGACGCAGATCCTCTATCAGGTCCGGGCCGCGCGAGTCCTCTCGGACGGGCGGATCGTGGTCGCGCAGGCGTCGCCGCCGATGGTGCGCTGGTATGACGCGCAGGGCCGCTACCTCCACGGCACGGGTCGGCCCGGCGGCGGACCGGGTGAGTTTGGTCCCGGCGAGGGCGCGTGGATCATGCACATGTGGCGTCTGCCGGGAGACTCGATCGGCACCTGGGAACATTCGCAGCGCCGGATGCAGGTGTTCGATCCGTCCGGTCGGTATGCGCGGGACGTGGTGCTCGAACTTCCGCCGGCGATGCCGGTCGGCGCATATCCGCAGATCGTCGGACGGACCGCGCGCGGGTTCATCGGATTCCTTTCCGCCCAGAAGGAGGACTGGCCTGCAGGCGAGATCAGGCGTCATCCGCATACGTACATGCGGTACCGCGACGATGGCACCCATGCAGGTTCGTTCGCGGAACTGCCGGGTTACGTCACCTTCATAATGCGTCTTCGAATGGACGGGCGGGATTACACGACCGAGGGCCGGCCGACGTTCGCGATGGTCCCGACCACGGCGTTCACGGATGACATGTTCGTGTACGGTTCGGAAGAGCGCTGGGAATTCGAGGTGCGGGACACGGCAGGCGCGTTGCGGATGCTCGTGCGTCGCCCGCTACCGCGCCGCGCTGTGACGGACGAGATGGTAGCGGCCTACATAGAGAACCGGATGGAGGGTGCGCCCGATGACCAGGCCGAACGCGCGCGCTGGCGGCAGCAGCTCGAAGAGGCTCCGGCGGCGGACAGTCTGCCTGCCTACCGGCTGATCAGGACGGATGCCGCCGGCATGATCTGGGTGCAGGAGTATTACGACAGCGGCGCGGACACTGCAGCGTGGTCGGTGTTCGATCGCGACGGCCGCTGGATCGGCGACGTCGCAATTCCGACAGCATGGAGTATCCTGGAAATTGGGGAAGATTACCTGCTGGTGCGGGTAGCGGACGAGTTCGACGTCGAAACGATACGGCTGCACCGATTGCGCCGCCACTGAGGCGCACCCAGTTCGCTCGTTCCGGTGGGCCTACTCGTGCCTGCGGGCGGCACCTCTTCCATGTTCTCAGCCTGGAGTGCGTCCCACGCCGCGGTCAGCGCGGTCCCGGT
>CAYUIG010000096.1:0-6561 GCA_964444685.1 uncultured Gemmatimonadaceae bacterium
CCGGCCCCGGCGCCCAGGCGCCCGGCCGATTCCGCACCTCCGCGCATGGAGGCGCCCCCGTCCGAGGAGCCGAGGCCGGCGCCGCCGCGCAGGAAGCCAGCGAGTGGTGCGCAGGCGGCGTTCGAGCGGCTGATCGAGGAGCGGCGCGGTCTGCCGCCTGGTGCGGGCATCCTGCTGCGCACCGCGCGCGCCGACGAGCAGGACGGGAACGTGCGGCTGGAAGTGCAGGGGCCGGCGCTCGAGACGCTGCGGGAGCCGGCCGCGCGCGAAATCCTGCGGCGGGCGCTGACGGAAGAGCTGGGGCGCGAGGTCGCGCTGGAAATCGTCGCACCGGGTGAGGCGCACGAGCCGACGAAGATGACGCCGGAAAAGCTGCGCCAGGAGCGACTCGAGCGCGCGAGCCGTGAAGCGCCGGCACTGGAGCGTGCCGTGCGCGAATGGGACCTCGAGCTCCTGCCCTGAAGACGGCCCGTCCCGCCATGGCCTCGCCCCGTTCAGCGGGCGAGCGTAAAGGATGGGCAGACCTCACGTTTTCGGCCGATCCTGCGAAGAGGCCGCCGCACGCACCCTCGTCGAGCGCGGCTGGACTCTGCTCGCCCGCAACTTCCGCTCGGGACACCGCGAAATCGACCTCATCGCACGGCGCGGACGCACGGTCGCGTTCGTCGAGGTGAAGGGACGTCGCGGCCTGGGGTTTGGCCACCCGCTGGAGGCGATCACCTATCGGAAACGGGTGGAGATCGCGCGCGTTGCGCGCGCCTGGATCGGAGCGCACGGACGGCCTGGACTTACCTACCGGTTCGATGCGATCGCGGTCCTCGAGGCGCCCGATGGGCGGTTGGAGGTGGAGCATGTGGAGGACGCTTGGCGGCTGTGACGGCGGGCGACCGGCGGCCGTGACGGCGGGCGACCGGCACCTGTGACGGCGGGCGACCTGGGGCGGGCGACTGACGGCGGGCGACCAACATCGGGCGACCTACGGCGGGATTCTACGGCGGGATTCTACGGCGGGATCTACGGCGGGATCTACGGCGGGAGAACAACAGCGGGGCGGCGGGGGGTGTGGGGGTGGGAACCCTTGTGCCCCAAGGGGTAGTACCGTTCGGGTGCGGCCCGTCGCTTGCACCGGAATCACATGAGCGCGTAGCTTTCAGGTTCCCCGGAGAAGGCCCTCCTGAACATGACGAATATCCAGCAGCTGTTGCAGATGGGCCAGCAGGTCCAGGCCCGGCTGACCGAGCTGCAGTCGGAACTCGGCCAGCGAACCGTCACCTGCTCGAGCGGGGGCGGGATGGTCACCGTGACTGCGGACGGTCGCGGGCGCGTGCACAGCATCCGGATCGATCCTTCGGTGGTCGATCCGAACGATGTGGAGCTGCTCGAAGACCTCGTGCAGGCTGCAGTGTCGGAAGCGCAGCAGCGTGCGCAGCAGGTCTATGAGGATGAGCTGAAGAAGCTCGCGGGCGGGTTCCCGCTGCCGTTCCAGTTTCCCACGCTGCCGTGAGCGTCATCGATGAGCTGGTGGGCGAGCTGTCTCGCCTGCCGGGCATCGGCCGCAAGACGGCGCAGCGACTGACCTATCATCTGCTGAAGCGGCCGCCGGCAGAGATCCGGCGGCTCGCGCGCGCGCTCGAAGACGTAGCGGAGCGCGTGAAGCCGTGCACGTCGTGCGGGAACCTGACCGAGCAGGACCCGTGCGAGCTGTGCGTGAACCCGCGGCGCGACGCGTCGCTGATCTGCGTGGTGGAGGAGGCATCCGACATCACGGCGATCGAGCGAGCGGGCGACTACCGCGGGCTGTATCACGTCCTCGGCGGCCGCCTCTCCCCCCTCGAGGGCATCGGACCCGACGAGTTGCGGATCGCATCGCTGCTGCAGCGGCTCGACTCGGGCCGGATCGTGCGCGAAGTGATCGTGGCCACGAACCCGAGCGTTGAAGGGGAGGCGACCGCGCTGTACCTTCAGAAGCTCATCCGGCCGCTGGGCGTGCGCGTAACGCGGCTCGCGCGCGGCCTGCCTGTCGGCGGCGATCTCGAGTACGCGGACAACGTGACCATCGCGGAGGCGCTCGCCGGCCGGCGCGACCTCTGACGAGCGACATGGACAGAAACCGGCTGCTGAAGGTAACGGGCGGGGTACTCCTTGCGGTCGCCGCATTCGCCGGCTTCGGCGCCCTGCTCGTTCGCGATCAGATGGTGCGCAACCAGCGCAGCCTCTTCAGTCCGAACGCGCTCGAGCGCTTCGCGGCGCTCGGCTACATCGCGGGCATGGGACCCTCGGTGGAGGCGGTGCAGCTGCTGCGTGACTTCGTTGCGTGGGAGCCGCGCGGACTGCTGCGACGGCGTGCGGCCCAGATCCTCGCGCGCATGGAGCGCCAGCTTGCCGAGCGCGCCACTGCATCGGGAGCCGGATGAAGTCGAGTCAGACGATCGGCTTTCTCGACACACCGGACCTCGAGCAGCTGAATGCCGTCCTCCAGACCCTCGTGGCCGAAGCGCGCGCCCGCTGCGTCGCGCTCGTCGACCGTTCCGGACGGCTGCTCACCACGGCCGGTGACACGGGCGGCTTCGACCAGACGACGTTCGCGTCGCTGGCCGCCGCCGACTTCGCAGCCAGCGACCAGCTCGCCGCACTGCTCGGCGAACCGGAGTTCGCTTCCCTCTATCATCACGGCGACCGGCAGTCGATGTTCCTCGCGGATCTCGGCGGCTGGGCCATTCTCGCGATCCTGTTCGATGGGAGCACCACGCTCGGCCTCGTGCGGCTGCGTGCGCGCGCCGCACTGCCGCGGCTCATCGAAATCTTCGAGGGATTGGCCCGGCGCTCACGCGAGGCACCCGCGGTTCGCATGGACCATGATTGGGCGGCCGAGGCGGAAGATGAGATCGACCGTCTCTTTGGGGAGGCGTAGGGGCGTACCATGTCGATGATCAACTATGCGAGCCGCGAGATCAACTGCAAGATCGTGTACTACGGTCCCGGTCTCGGCGGCAAGACGACGAATCTCGAATACGTCTATCGCAAGGTGAACCCCGATACGCGGGGCAAACTCATCTCGCTTGCGACGGAGCAGGAGCGCACGCTCTTCTTCGACTTCCTGCCCGTCAACCTCGGCAGCATCCGCGGTTTCAAGACACGCTTCCATCTGTACACCGTGCCGGGGCAGGTCTACTACAACGCGAGCCGCCGGCTCATCCTCAAGGGTGTGGACGGTGTGATCTTCGTGGCCGACTCGCAGGCGGAGCGGATGGACGCGAACGTGGCGGCGATGGAGAACCTGTATCAGAACCTGGCGGAGTACGGCTACGACCCGCGCGTGCTGCCGATCGTGCTCCAGTGGAACAAGCGGGACCTGCCGAACGCGGTGTCGCTCGAAGAGCTGCGCGCGCAGCTGAACCCGGGCGGCCTGCCCGAGTTCGAGGCGGTCGCCACGGAGGGCACGGGAGTCTTCGATACGCTGCGGGCCGTAAGCAAGCAGGTCCTGAAGTCGATGAGCTGAAGCCGTGCTCGAGCGGCGCGCCCTGCCGAACGTCATCACTCTCGCCCGGGTTGCAGCCGCGCCGGTCGTGTTCATCCTGCTGTACGTCCCCACGTTCAGCGCGCGCCTGATCGCCTGGTTCGTCTTCCTCGCCGCAGCCTTCTCCGACCTCTGGGATGGCTGGCTCGCACGCAAGCACGGCTGGATCTCCGAGTTCGGCAAGTTCGTCGATCCCATCGCGGACAAACTTCTGCTCGTGTGCACCTTCCTGCCGTTCTACCTGCTCGCGCGCACCGGTGAGCCGGAAACGGCGGTGCCGTTCATCGGGACGTTTCCGCTCTGGGCGCTGATCGTCGTGTTCGGGCGCGAAGCGCTGGTCACCGCGATGCGCTCGCTCGTGGCGCGCCGCGGCCTCGTCATTCCCGCGGGCAAGGCCGGAAAGCTGAAGGCGGTGTTCCAGAACATCTTCATCGGCACGGCGATCCTGTGGATCGCGCTGCGCACGGCCGGTGAGCGCCGGGGCTGGTCGGGCGGCTTCTGGACGTTCTGGCAGCAGTTCCACGGGTCCGTGTATCTCGTGATGCTCGCGATCGCCATCGCGCTCACCGTGTGGTCGCTGCTCATCTACCTGCGCGCCTGGCGCAAGCCGCTGCGGGAGTCGCTGTGAAGACGGGCGTCGAACTGGTCACGATCGGCACCGAGCTGCTGCTGGGCGCAGTGGACGGCAACACCGCGTGGCTGGGGGCGGAGCTCGCGCGTCACGGCGTGCGTCTCGTGCGGCACACGACCGTGCCCGATGATGTCGATGCCATTCGAAACGCCGTCGGCGATGCGCTGGAGCGCACGGGCACCGTGCTGTGCACCGGCGGGCTTGGTCCGACGGGCGACGATCTCACGCGCACGGCCATCGCCGCACTGTACAACCGGCGCCTCATCGTGGATGCGCGCTGGCTCGACGTGCTGCGCCACCGCTTCGCCGAGCGCGGCATGGTGATGCCGGAAGTCAACCGCGTGCAGGCGGAGGCGCCCGAAGGCGCGCGGCTGCTGCCCAACGAGCGCGGCACGGCACCCGGACTCATCGTGGAGGATGCGCGCCGCGGCGCCGTCGTGCTGCTGCCGGGCGTGCCGCGCGAGATGCGCGCGCTCGTGCGCGATCACGTGGTCCACTGGCTGGTGCGGCGCGTGGGAGCCGCGCATCCGATCGTCACGCGCGGTGTGCGGACGACCGGCATCAGCGAGTCGGCCCTCGCCGAGCGAGTGGCCGGCCTCGAGGAGCGCGTGAAGCCGCTCACGGTGGCGTTCCTGCCGACGCCGGCGGGTGTGGATGTGCGTCTTACAACGTGGGGTGAACTACCGGTCGACGCGGCGGAGGCCGCGCTCGAACGCGCACTCGATCTCTTCGAGGAGCGCATCGGCCGCCACGCCTACGGTCGCGATGACGACGACCTCGCCGAAAGGGTGGGACGCATCCTGCGCGCGCGCGGCCTCACACTCGCGGTCGCGGAGAGCTGCACGGGCGGCCTGCTCGCAGCGCGCATCACCGCCGTGCCCGGATCCTCCGACTACTTCCTCGCCGGCTACGTCGCGTATGCGAATCAGGCGAAGGTGTCGCTGCTGGGTGTGCGGGCGGAAACGATCGAGCGTTTCGGCGCCGTGAGCGAGGAAACGGTCGAGGAGATGACCGAGGGCGCGCGCCGCCGTGCGGGTGCGGAGTGCGCGATCGCGGTCACCGGCATTGCGGGACCGGGGGGCGGTTCTGCGGAGAAGCCGGTGGGCACCGTATGGATTGCTGCGGCCGTGCGCGAGCCGGTGCGTGCGAAGCGGCTTCAGCTCATCGGTGGACGGAACGAGATCCGCGAACGCGCCGCACAGGCGGGGCTCGCGCTGCTGCACCGGGAACTCGAGGAGGGCATGTGATCGTCTCGCGCAACGAGGGACGGATCCCCGGCGTCGGTGGGCTGCAGCTCGCCTATCGTACGTGGGAGGCTGCCGCGCCACGGGCTGCGCTTCTCCACGTGCACGGACTCTCGGATCACTCGGGACGCTACGAGGCGTTCGGCTCGGCCGCCGCGCGCGAAGGTGTGTCCGTCTTCACGCTCGATCTGCGCGGCCACGGTGGTTCGGAAGGAAGACGCGGCCACGCGTCATCGTTCGACTGCCTGCTGCAGGACGTCGACCGCTTCCGCCGCGAAGTGCAGGGACTCCTCCATCCGCGCACGCCGCTCTTCGTGCTAGGCAACTCGATGGGCGGGCTCATCGCGCTGCGGTACGTCGAGGAGTACGACACGACGCTGGCCGGAGCGATCCTGATCGCGCCGTGGCTCGGTACCGCCCTTCCGGCTCCCGGCTGGAAGCTGGCACTCGCCGGGCTGGCCGCGCGCTTCGCACCCGCGTTGCCGTTCCGCGCACGCATTCCGCCCGAGGCGCTCTCGCGCCGGCCCGAGATCGGTTCCCGCTACCGCGAGGACCCGCTCGCGCACGACACCATCACGCCGCGCCTGTTCGTCGAGGCGAATCGTGCGATGGGGCTGGCACATCAGCGCGCGGAACGCATCCGGACACCGCTCCTCTTCCTGCTTGCCGGCGGGGACCGGATCGTCGACACGGACCGCGCCGAGGCGTTCGCCCGCGCACTGGTCCAGCCCGACGTCACGATCCGCGTCTACGAAGGGGCGTTCCACGAGCTGCTGCACGACACGATCAGCGACGACGTGCAGCGCGAGCTGCTCGACTGGGTCGGCGCGCACCTGCCACGCCGTGCACGGGTGACCGCAGGCGACTGAAGAACGTGCCGGAACGGCAGCCGGGGCTGGCATCCCGGTTGCACTTCCTGCAAGCTTCCCGGGGGATGGGCCACGGGTTGTTGACGATGGACGGGAGCATGGTGGAGCCAACGGAGAAGGAAATCGACGAGGTCGCGGACGTCGAGGCCACGGCCGCACAGCCGGAGGAGCCGGCCGCCGACCAGGCCGAAGTCGACATCACCGCGGATCTGCGCCGCCTCGAAGACGAGCTCGAGCGCGCGACCGATCTGCGGCTGCGTCTCGCCGCCGACTTCGACAACTACAGGAAGCGCGTCGAGC
>CAYUIG010000097.1:0-6419 GCA_964444685.1 uncultured Gemmatimonadaceae bacterium
TCTGGGCTGGCCCGGGGCGGCGCCGCCGCTGCGCACGCCTCCCGACACGCGCGGGCTGGCGCCCGCCTCGCCTGGAGGATGGACGGTGAACACCTCCCCGCAGCGGGCGCAGCGAGCGCGCACACCGGAAGTCGGGATCCGGGCCGGATCGACGCGGAAGAGCGTCTGGCAGTGGGGGCAGCGGATGTTCATGGCTCCGTCGGAGGCTCCAGCTCGTCGGACGTCGTGATCGAGCGGCCGTAAAAGGTCGTCTGGTCCGAGCGGCGGTCCACTGCGTAGATGGACCCCGGCTGCTTCTTGGCGAAGGATTTCATCTCGGTCGCCAGCTCGCTCACCTTCGCGGTGTGGGTGAACTGCCGGTGCTGGTTCGTCACGACGCCGATGGACAGCGTCATGAGCGGCACCCACAGGATATTGCCGCGTCGGTCGCGTCCGAGAAAGTACCCCGCCCTCCGATCCTCGTCGTTGTACTGGTACGGGATCAGTTCGTCGAAGACCTCGATGATCTCCTCGCAGCAGCGGGGCATGAGGTCGAGCGGGAGGTTGAAGATGAAGTCGTCGCCCCCGATGTGGCCAACGAAGCCGTCCGGCGCCAGCCCCTTCACGACATCGCGCAGGATCAGCGAGAGGACGCGGATGACGCGGTCCCCGTGGTTGTAGCCGTAACGGTCGTTGAACTCCTTGAAGTGGTCGAGGTCGGCGTAGCAGACCGCGAAGTGCTGACCGGAGCGGATGCGGTCGGCGATGTCGCGTTCGATCTGCGGCGTACCGGGCAGCCGCGTGGTGGGATGTACGCTGACGTCGCGGTCGGCGCGTCGGAGCAGCATGCGCAGGCGCAGCTCCTGCTCGCGCGGCTCCATGTCGCCGGTGAGCACTTCGTCCGCTCCCGCCTCGAGCGCAGCGAGCACGAGGTCGGCGCGGCCGGGCGGGACCTGCGCGACGACCGGGATGATGGCGCTGAACGGGTCGGCCTTGATGCGCCGGCACGCGTCGATCGCACCCTCGGCATCGGCGGCGAGCAGCACGCCGGCCGGATACGCGCGCTCGACGGTATGCAGCACGTCCTGGATGCGGGGCAGCCCCTCGAGCACGAGCCCGTGCGCGGCGGCGACCGAGGCCAGCGCCGGCGGGCCGCCGGGCTCGTCGGGCGCGTGGTAGACAAGGACCGTCCGAGAGCTCATCGCCTGGGTGGAATCGTCATGGGGAGGGGGCCGGGCAAGCTACTGCCGCTTGCGACGGGGTGTCAAACCACGACGGGTTCCCGCCCGTGCGGGCCGATCGCCGACGAGCTGGAAGTCGATGGACCGTTGCTCGCGGTCCACAGCCGCGACACGGACGCGGCAGCGGTCGCCCAGCCGGTAGCGACGGCGGGTGCGTTCGCCCACGAGCATCCATTCGTCCTCGGCGTACACGAAGAAGTCATCGAGTGTGCTGACGTGCACGAGTCCCTCGACGTGGAAGCGATCGAGGAGCACGAAGAAGCCGAACGGACGCACATTGGCAATCGTGCCCTCGAAGACCTCGCCGAGATGCTGCTCCATGAACTCGACCTTCTTGAGGTCGATGCTGTCGCGCTCCGCCGCCACGGCATTGCGCTCGCGCTCGCTCGACGTCGCGGCGATCGCCTCGAGCTCTTCGGGCTGAGGACGCGCGCCGTCGCCGCCGAGGAAGTAGCGCCGGCAGAGCCGGTGCACGACGAGGTCGGGATAGCGGCGAATCGGCGATGTGAAGTGCGTGTAGGCACGCGCGGCGAGGCCGAAGTGTCCGGCGTTCTCGTGGCTGTAACGTGCCTGCTTCATGGAGCGGAGCGCAACGCCGGCCAGCAGGTCCTCCTCTGGCCGCCCTTCCGCAGCGCGCAGCAGCCGCTGCACCTGCGAGGGCGTCGGTGTGGGCGCACCATCCAGTCGCAGTCCGAGGCGCGCGGCGAACTCCGCGAGCTGCTCCATGCGCGCGGGATCGGGCCGCTCGTGAATGCGATAGATGAACGGCAGCTTCCGGCCGGCGGCACGGCGTGCGATCGTCTCGTTCGCAATGAGCATCAGGTCTTCGATCAGGCGATGGCTCTCGAGACGCAGCACGCGCTGGATGTCCGTCGGTTCGCCCGCGGCATTCAGTACGACGCGCGACTCCGGCAGGTCGAAGTCGAGGCTGCCCCGCTCCATGCGCTTTGCGCGCAGCCGCTGCGCCGCCTGCGCGAGTCCACGCAGCGCCGCGTCGGTCTCATCGTCGACATGGCCGCTGCCGTCGAGGACGGCCTGCGCATCGTCGTACGATAGACGGTGGCGGCTGCGGATCACGGACTGCACGAGGCGCGGTGCGTGCACCGAGCCATCCGCATCGATGCGCACGAACAGAGACAGCGTGAGCCGATCTTCTCCGGGCACGAGCGAGCAGAGCCCGGACGAGAGCGGGTGCGGCAGCATGGGCACGACGCGGTCGACGAGATACACACTGGTCGCGCGTGACAGCGCTTCCGCATCGAGCGCGGTGCCCTCGCGCACGTAATGCGAGAGGTCGGCAATGTGGATGCCGACTTCCAGCGCATCGTTCTCGACGGACCGCACCGATACCGCATCGTCGTGGTCCTTCGCGTCCGCAGGATCGATGGTGAAGATGAGATCGTCGCGCAGATCCGTGCGGCCCTCGTAGTCCTCCGGACGCAGTCCGCGCTGGGCGATGCGTTCGGCCTCGGCCTCCACCTCGGGTGGGAATTCGAGCGGGAGCTCGTGCGAGAGTGCGACCGCAAGCACGTCCACGCCGGGATCGCCGCGGCGGCCGAGCACACGCTGCACCTCGCCCGTGGGACCGCGCTGGCCATCGCCCCAGTCGGTGACACGCACCTGTACGATGTCGCCTTCTTCTATGTCCGCCGCCGGGACGTACACGTCGCGGCGCAGCCGCGGGTCCTGCGGGACGACGAAGCCGAAGCCCGTGCGGCGCCCGGAGCGCACGGGATGGAAGGTGCCAACGACGGTGCCGCGCGCACGCTCCAGCACGCGTATGACACGACCTTCCGGGCCGCGTCCGCGCGTGGGCCGCTTCTCGACGCGCACCACGACGCGGTCACCGTCGAGTGCGGAGCCCAGACCCTCGGCGCGGATGTAGATGTCCTGGCCCGGCTCATCCGGTGTAACGAAGCCTGCACCGCTGCGTGTCGTACTGAGCGTGCCCGCGACGAGATTGATGCGACGCGGCAGGGCCCAGCGCCGGCTGCGATTGCGATACAGCACGCCGTCGCGCTCCAGGGCCTCGAGCTGCTTCTCCAGCTTCTTCGGCGCGCCCTCGCCCAGCGCACGCGCCAGCTCGCGCGTAGCCAGAGGCCGGCCCGCGCTGCGGAGAGCTTCGAGAATCCTGTCCGTGTCGACCGCCATTACCATCCCACCCGCACCTCGCCGCGCCATCGCGTGCGGCTGCCCGCACCTTCCAGGCCGCCGCGCAGATGCACGTCGAGGCCCGTCGTCTGCCGCAGCCGCGCGCTGATCAATGCGTCGATCGCGCTGACGAGGTGATTCGCAATCAGCAGCCCGATCGCCTGGGACGCCGCGCGGAACGCATCATCGCTGCGATCGATGAGCTGCGCGTACACGCGCTGCTCGAGCGTGCTCGAGCCCCACGCCCACGCGAACTCCGGCGCCACCGCGTTCTCCATGTAGTACGCCATGGCCGCGTCGTGCGCCGGCGAACCCGGCAGCGGGTTGCCGCCGCCCGGTACGTAAAGCGCACGGGCGAGACGCCACACATTGCCGTTGTAGGTCGTCGGGTCCGGCTCCGGCTGCACACCCGGCTGCTCGGGATTGGCGTCGAACGCACCGCTCGCTTCGTAGTGCGCGAGGGATTCGTAGTAGTCGAAGGCAGGGTCGACGCGGTCGCCGGTGCTGACGCGGCGGGCGACGTTCCACGCGAGGTCGCGATAGCGGCGCTCGAGGTCGTGGGCGTCCGAGCGGTGACGGAGCCATGAGAACAGACCCCATGCCTCCACGACGACGTACGGCACCCAGCGGTCCTGCCCGAGCATGCGCTGGCCGAGGCCGGGCACGAACGCGGATGCGGCGAAGGCGCGCAGCGGTTCGGGCGCGATCGGCTCCGTGCGCATCTGCGCCGACACGGGCGCCGCGCACAGCCACACGATCAGCGGCAGGAACCGCCGGGTCACGTCAGAACCGCACGGCGAAGGTGATCTGCACCGGCTCCGAGTCGTCGACCGGCGAGCTCACGAAACTCTTCGCAACCGCGAGATCGAAGCGGTCGTAGCGCAGGCCGATTCCGACCGCGCCGCCGCTCGTAATGCCCGTGCCACCCGCCCAGCCGGCACGCATGTAGATCGTGCGGTCGAGTGCGGCCTCGACGCCCAGGTTCACGAGCGGGCCGGCGCCCGCGCGCACGCCCGCCACGACGTCGGCGATCACGTGGACCGTCGTCGTCGTGTCGGTCGTGAAGTGCTGGAGCACGTCGTAGGCCGCACCTACACGAATGCGGGTGGGAAGCGGTGCGGCCTGTTCGGCGTTGATGACCTGGAGCGGGAAGCCGAGATGCACGATCGCCGCGGCCAGTTCCAGGCCGCGCAGCCCGGGCGGCGTGTAGCGCGCGCCCACGTCGAGCCCGTGCGTCGTGGCCGCGAAGCCTTCGACACCGCAGAAGCCGGTGCAGTCCTGGCGGAACTGATACAGCACGTAGCTGACTCCGGCCGCGAGGCGCGAACTGAACGTGGTCGCATACGTAGCGGTGAGGACGTGCTCGAGCAGACCCAGCGTGCCTGTCGGGTTGCCGCTCGGGTCGCGCGCCTGCTGCTCGCCGTGGTCGATCAGACGGTAGCTCAGGCCGAATGTGCCGACGAGACCGGCATCGATCACGAGCGAGAACGTGTTCGAGTCCTCGAGCGACGTGCTCGCATTGTGGACCACGAACTGATCGTCGGCCTGGGCGAGCGACGCAGGGTTCACGAACAGTCCCGCGGGCGAGCCGCGCGCGGTCAGCGCGTTGCCCAGCGAGAGCGCGCGTGCTCCGATCGGGAACAGCAGTGCGAGGCAGCATTCGGTCGCCGGTACCGCATCCTCCTGCGCCGCCACGCTGCGGCTCTCTGCGGTGAGGGCGAGCGCGGCGATCAGTCCGATGTGGATGCTGCCGCGCCGGAAAGCGAGCCGCCTAGCCCAACGGCTTCGCTTCATCCACGAGCATGATGGGGATGTCGTCGCGTACCTCGTACACGAGCGCGCACGCACGGCACACGAGCTCGTTCGCTTCGGCACGGTACTCCAGCTCGCCCTTGCAGCGAGGGCACACGAGAATCGCCAGCAGCTCCGGATCCAGCATCCTCACCTCCGGGCCTCGCGGCCCCCGACGTTCCGGTCCTCCGGGACCGGGTAACCCAGGTACTTGAGTGCCGACACCTTCCGCCGCCAGCCCGGAAGCGTCTTCACCCAAAGGTCGAGATACACCCGCCGGTCGAGGAACGACTCGATCTTCCGGCGCGCGGCCTCACCGAGCGAGCGGATCCCCGAACCGCCCTTCCCCACAATGATCGCCTTCTGGGTCGGCCGCTCCACGTACACCGTAGCACGGATATAGACAGGATCGTCCGACTCCCGGAACTCCTCCACCCGCACGACGGTCGCGTACGGGACTTCCTCCTCGTACTGCTCGAACACCGTCTCACGGATCAGCTCGGCCGCAAAGAAGCGCACCGGCTGCACCGCGATCTCGTCCTCGGGATAGAAGAACGGATTCTCCGGCAGCGACGCGAGCAGCCGCGCGCGCAGCGCGTCGATCCCCGCACCCGTGGCCGCAGAGATCCGCAACGCCTCGCGGCCGAGCTCGCGACGGCTCCACTCCGTCAGCGCTTCGACGCCTTCAAGTTCCGCGATGTCGCTCTTGTTGATCGCGACCAGCACCGCATCCCGCCGGCCGCGGATCGCGTCCAGCGCTTCCCCCTCCGGGACCTCGCCGGGACGGCTCCCATCCAGCAGGAGCAGCACGAGGTCCGCATCCGCCACCGCCGCCACCGCCCAGTCCAGCATCGTTCGCTGCAATGCGTAGCGCGGCTCGAGCAGGCCCGGCGTGTCGACGAACACCGCCTGCGCCGTGTCCGTCGTGAGGATCGCCGTCACCGCTTCGCGCGTCGTCTGCGCACGCGGCGTCACGATGCTCAGCTTCTCGCCGACCAGCGCGTTCAGGAGCGTGGACTTGCCCACGTTCGGCCGGCCCACGAGCGCCACATGCCCCGCCCGCGTAACCTCGCGCTCCGCTTGCATCTCCGCGTCGCTCGACACGCGCCAATCTAGACGCTTGCCAGGGTCAGTGTCGAGGGCTTTCCTCCTGCGAACGTCAATCTTCACCACAGAGCCGCAGAGAACACGGAGAACAGACAGCATTAACCGCCGAGGACGCCGACGACGCTTGAGTCCGCGCCGCCACCACCCTCG
>CAYUIG010000098.1:0-6114 GCA_964444685.1 uncultured Gemmatimonadaceae bacterium
TGGTTCCATCGCGGTTACGACCTCGGCGATTTCTCTGCGTGCGACACGTTCGGCAACAGCCGATAGACGGCTGCGTCGGGCGCCGCTTGCTGCGACGCCCGACGCACACACGTCATCGGGCCACGAACTCGCCCAGCTCGAGCCGAAACTCGTCCGCGGCCTCGTCGTAGTACGCGCGATAGAGCGTCGGGTAGTCGCCGGACGTCGGCACGGCCGTCGGGACTGGAATCGTCTTTGACTCGTCCGGCAGCGATTCGAGGAACGCTTTCGTCATCATCGGCTCGACGAAAATCATCTCGCCATCGTAGAAGCCGTAGATCAGCGTGTTCGTGAACGTCTGGCCATGGAACTCGTGGCTGTTCCGGTCTGCCCAGTGCGTGCCCATGTTCGGGACGGCAAACGGGTCCCCGCTGTATCCAGCAGGCGAGCCTCCGGCCGGGGGCTCGCGAACGGCCTTCGCCGCGAACTCGGGGTCGGCGGGCGAGATGGCGCCGCGCTCCTGGAGCGAGATCATGTAGAAATGGACATCGAAGTGCGGGATCGTGTACACCATCGGCGGCGGATGCCCCTGGGGCTGCCAGTTGATGCCGATGTGGTCGAAGATGGTCGCGGGCGCGCCCGACGGCAGCGCCAGCACGTACTCCGAACCCGGCTCCGTCGGGAGGCCGTTCAGCGCGTTGCGCGTGAACACGACGGCGATGGAGCTGGGCTTCCCGTTCCGGCCGACCACGATCTCGGTGCGGGCGAAGCCGGCGCCGACCGCGACTTCCGGCCCGCGCAGCGTTTCTTCATCGGGGCCGGCGGAATCGTTGCAGGCCGCGAACCCAGCGGCGACCGCGATGAGTGCGATCGTACCTGCGCCGATCGCGCGCGCATCGCGCAGGTGAATCAGGGTCCTGCCAGTCATCGGAGCGCCTCCTTGTCTTAGCGGGCCGCGACGGCCTCGTGCCCTCGCCTGCGCGCAATTTCCAACGGTGCGCGCAACTGGCCGTCAACGGCGGCGCAAGCGTCCGGCAACTGGCGGGAAATGCATGCGGGCGCGTTGCTTGCAGGCGGTGTGCACCCGCACGGCCGGCGCAGGTTGCCGGCCGTGCTGTTTTTTGCATAACCGCGTCAAGAAGGAGGCCGTATGAAGCACCGAACCGCCCTCTGGGCCATTCTGCCCATCTTCGCCCTTGCCGCGTGCGGGGATGATGACGGCGGAATCATCGGCACACCGGAGGATCCCGAAGCGACGGTCCGGTTCGTGAACGCCACGACGGATGCTGGCGCCGTGAGTTTTTCCGCGGGCGGCAACGCAGTCGCGAGCGATGTGGCCTTCGGTCAGTCGTCGCAGTGTCAGGTCGTGGATGCGGGATCCACGAAACTCGCATTCACGGCTGCGGGCAGCACGACGCCGGCAGACTCGGTCGTGATGAACCTGCAGGACGAGGGCGTCTACACGATGGTGGCCCTGGGATCGAGCGCGAGCCCGAGCATTCTGTTCCTCTCGGACTCGTTCACACCGCCGGCACCGGATCGTGCGCGGCTGCGCGTCATCAACGCATCGCCGACGACGGGCGCGGTGGATGTGTTCGTGACGGAGGAGGACGGCGAGCTGACGACGCCGGCGATCGCGAATCTGGCGTTCAACGCGACACAGGCGTTCCTGGACGTTCCGGCCGGATCGACGCAGGTGCGTTTTGCGGCCCCGGCCACGACCGACCCGATCCTGTTCGACACGGGCGCATTCGGGCTGACGGCCGGCCAGGTGCATACGGTGGTACTCACGGAGGCCGAGGACGGGACGCTCGGCTTCGCGGCGGTCGACGTGTGCAACTGAACGGCGGAGTGGCGACCGGTTGACGCGCGACCGGTCGCCCTCGCAGCTTCGACACATGCGCGGGCGCGATGAGGCTGGCCGTACGAAGCCCGGCGACGCGAGCCGGGTCCGTCGTGCGGCCGGCTTCCTCGTCCGGCGCTACGGCGACCGCCGATGGGACCTCTTCCTCCGGTCGCTCGGCGGCGCCGCATTGCTCGGCATTCCCATCGTCCACTTCTTCCCCTCGACCGTGCCGCTCGTATGGCTGGCGGTACTGTCGATTCCGGCGAACAGTCCGCTCTCGCCGCTCCTGCCCGCCGCATTCGAGCCGCTGATCATGGAGGCGGCGAAGCACGCTGCCCCACTGATCGTGACGCTCGTCGCACTCGTCGCCTACATGTACATGGAGTTCATCAACTTCCACGTGTACGGCTGGGTGCTGCGGTGGAAGCGGCTGGGTGGGTTGAAGGATCACGGCGCGGTGCAGCGCAGCCTGCGCTGGTTCGAGCGAAGCCCGGCGCTCGCGATCGTTCTGTTCGCGGCTACGCCCCTCCCCTTCTGGGCGGTCCGGCTCGTCGCCCTGCTCGCGAACTATCCGCTTGGCCGGTTCATGGTGTGGACGGCAATCGGCCGGTTCCCGCGCCTGCTGTTCTACGCCTGGCTCGGCGACCTGCTCGTGCTGCCCGCGTGGCTGCTCGGCGCGGTCGTGGTCGGCAGCGGCCTCGTCGTCATCGTGTGGCGCAAGGCGCGCGGCAAGAAACTCCTCTCCGAACCCGTCCTCGACGCGACCGACGAAGCCGCCTGATCAGTGCATCGAGATCGCGGCAGGAGGCGCCGGCTGGTGCGCCGCTGCGGCCGCGCCCTCGAGGGCGAAGAGCGGCGGGCCGTCGTTGCCGCCAAGCCGGCGCAGCAGCGGCACGTTGTCGGCAAGGAACTCGCGGATGGTCTTCTCGGTGTTCGCGCGCGTGCTGACATAGCACGCGCCACACGTGTTGCGGTCGGAGAACCCCTTCTGCATGCCGGTGTGCGTGTCGAAATACGCCATCACCATCGCGCAGGGCGTGAGCCGCCCGTCGGGGTTGATGACGAGGAAGCGGTAGCCGGCCTTGCAGTTGGGCATGTACCCCGTCGTCATGAAGCGGTACAGCCGCTCGAACACGCGCTCGGCCGTGAACACCGGGTAACCCTGCTTGCGCAGGTCGAGCACCTGCGCGATCGACTGACGCAGCTCCGCCTTCGACACATCGTCCGAGAACACGCCCCGCTGGTCGTCCGTACGGAGCGGTGTGTATGCGGAGAAGTTGACGGCGACACCCCAGTCCCTGGCGAGCCGCACGATGTCGGGCAGTGCGCGGTAGTTCCAGCGCGTGATGCAGCAGTTGAGGCTCACGTCCTCGCGGTCGCCGATGCGCGCACACTCGGGAATGACCTCGCTCATGCGCTCGAACAGGCCGGGGATGCGACGGAACTCATCGTGCCGCTTGTCCGGGAAATCGATCGAGATCGAGAGCTGGTGCATCCCCGCCTGCTTGAGGCGCAGGAACCGTTCGGGCGTGAGCTGGGACGCGTTCGACACCACCACCATCCACGGCAGCGATCCGGGCTGGGCGATGGCGCGCACACACTCGTCGGCATCTCCGCGGGCCAGCGGTTCACCGCCCGATACGTGTGCAACCAGAGGCTTGAGTTCGCGGGCGATCCGGCCGTATTCTTCCGGAGTCCTGCGGGTCTCCTTGATGGCGCCGCCCCAGTTGCAGTGCCAGCAGTTGGCCGTGCAGGCGTGCGTGATCTCGAAGGAGACGCTCAGCGGGTACTTCCGCCAGAGATTCCACATGCCCTTCGTGAACATGCGGAGCGCGGTCGAGCGGGTGATGTTCATGATCTCCCGAACGTGCGATACGGAAACCCTGGAGGCGTGGCCGTGACGCGACGCTGCCCGAAGTGCGATGCGTCTCTCGAACCGCTGGAGACCCGGTGCGGGAAGTGCGGGCACGTGCTGCCCGAGGCGCAGGACCGACGTTCCCAGCCGGAGTCTCCGCAGTGCGGCATCTGCAGCGCGGCCATCGCGCTCATGACCGAAACGTGTCCAGCGTGCGGGGCCACCGGATACCCGGCATTGCGCCCGCGCCGCGGTCGGAAGAGTCTGGGCTCGCCCGAGACCGAGCCGACCGGACCGACAGGTTAACGTGCTACCACGCGCCGCACCAGTACACCGTGCGGCGATGCGACGAACATGGGAGGCAGGATGCGCGGGATATCGAAGCTGGCGCTCGTGGCGGTGATCGCGGCCGGGTGCACCGATGCCGTATCGGCCGGACCGGAGTTCGATTCGGAAGTAGTGACGCCCGGTGCACTCGGCAATCCGAACCCGTCCCAGCAGTACCGCCATACCAGCGCCAACGTACGGGCGGATTCCCTGCTGCCCATCATCTTCATCTCCGGGCTCCGCTTCAGCGAAGCGTGGGAACCCATCTCGGATGAGTGCGAGCCGCCGGTCGAGCCGCGACTCACGCTCGTCGTTACGGCCGGCGCCGGCAGTGCCGCGTCGTTCGGCTTCGAGCCGGGCAACGGCATCGAGCCCTGCACGCTCAGCGTGCGGCGCTACCGACCCGCGAACTGATCAGGCAGCCGCCGGCTCGAGGTGCCGGCGCGCGCGCTCGATCGCTTCCTCGGTACTCCCCAGCAGGTTCTCGTCTCCGATCTCGTCCAGCAGCTCGGAGCGTCCGAGTGCGACGGCCGGCTGCGCGTGCAGGCCGACGATCAGCACCATCGTCCCATCCTTCCGGAACCTGCGCACGAAATCGCGCAGTGCGCCCAGTGCCGTCGAGTCGATGGTGAGGACCGAGTTCATGCGCAGGATCAGCACGCGCGGCGGGTTCGCGATCGCGCCCATCGTTTCCTTGAACTTCTCCGCCGCGCCGAAGAAGAACGGCCCGTTGATGTCGTAGATCTCGACGCCCTTCGGCAGCTTGCCGTGCAGCGCACCTTCCCCGCTCTCGCCCGTGAACTCGCGTGTAACCGCCGCCACGCTGGTGACCTCGGCCATGCGGCGCATGAACAGGAACGCGGCCAGCACCATGCCCGCTTCGATCGCGACGACCAGGTCCACGAGCACCGTGAGCCCGAACGTCGTGAGCATCACCGCCACGTCCGAGCGCGGGCCGCTGAGCTCCGCGCGGAACGTACGCCAGTCGCTCATGTGATACGCCACGACGATCAGGATCGCGGCGAGTGCGGCCATCGGAATCGCCGCCGCCCACCGGCCAAGGAAGAGCGTGATGAGCAGCAGCGTGATCGCGTGCACCATGCCGGCCACGGGCGTGCGGCCGCCGTTGCGGATGTTGGTGGCGGTGCGTGCAATCGCGCCGGTGGCCGGCATGCCGCCGAACAGCGGCGACGCGATGTTCGCTACACCCTGCGCGACCAGCTCCGCGTTCGAGCGATGGCGCGTGCCGATCATGCCGTCGGCGATCACGGCCGAGAGCAGCGATTCGATGGCACCGAGCATCGCGATGGCGAACGCGGGCCCGACGAGTGATCGCGCGGTCTCCAGTGATACTGCCGGCAGCCGCAGCGACGGGATGCCGGTGTCGACCGAACCGTAGCGCGTGCCGATGGTCGCCACGTCCAGGTCGAGAATCGCGACCAGTCCGCTCGTCACCAGCAGCGCGATGAGCGGGCCGGGGATCGTGCGGCTCACGTGCGGCCAGAGTATCAGGATGGCCAGCGCCAGAACACCGATCACCGCCGTCACCGGATCGATTGTGTCGATCAGGCCTGCGTAGACGCCCCACTTCTCCAGGAACTCCGGCGGCAGGTCCGTAACCGGCAGACCGAGCAGGTCCCCGATCTGACTCGAGAAGATGATGAGCGCGATGCCGCTCGTGAATCCGACGGTCACCGGGAATGGAATGAACTTGATCGCCGCACCGAGCCGGGCCACGCCCAGCACGACCAGGATGATGCCGGCCATCAGCGTGGCGAGCAGCAGCCCGTCCACGCCGTGCTCCTGCACGATCCCGTAGACGATCACGACGAACGCACCCGTGGGCCCGCCGATCTGCACACGGGATCCACCGAGCGCGGAGGTGAGGAAGCCCGCGACGATCGCCGTGTAGAGGCCATGCTCGGGTGGCAGGCCGCTGGCAATGGCGAAGGCGATGGCGAGCGGGAGTGCGACGATGCCGACAATGACACCGGCGCCCACATCCGCGAGCGCCTGGCGCATCGTGTAACCCCGCAGCGCGGGGATGATTTCGGGTTGCAAGGATGTCTCCGGCGTCAGGACCGGATCCAATCTATCATGTCGGCAA
>CAYUIG010000099.1:0-6103 GCA_964444685.1 uncultured Gemmatimonadaceae bacterium
CGATCGTCCCCACGTTCACGTGCGGCTTCGTCCGCTCGAACTTCGCCTTGCCCATTATCTCTTTTCCCCGGTCCCCGGTCCGTTCTCTCTATGCTCGGTACGACTGTGTGTCCTCTGTGAACTAACCACGCACCTTGGCGATGATCTCCTCCGCCTTCGACTTCGGCACTTCCTCGTAGTGCGAGAACTGCATCGCGTACACGGCGCGCCCCTGCGTCAGCGAGCGCAGCGTCGTCGAGTAGCCGAACATCTCCGACAGCGGCACGCTCGCGCCGATCACCTGCGCGTCCGCGCGCTGCATCATGCCGCCGATCTTCCCGCGCCGGCTCGACAGGTCGCCGATCACGTCGCCCATGTAGTCCGCGGGCGTCACGACCTCGACGTCCATCACCGGCTCCAGCAGGATCGGGCTCGCACGGCGCGCGGCCTCCTTGAACGCCATCGAGCCGGCGATCTTGAACGCCATTTCGCTCGAGTCGACGTCGTGGTAGCTGCCGTCGATCAGCTCGACGCGGATATCCACCATCGGATAACCGGCCAGCACGCCCGTCTCCATCGCCTCCTTGATGCCCTGCTCCGTCGGAGCGATGTACTCGCGCGGGATCACGCCGCCCGTGATCCGATCCTCGAACACGAAGCCCTGGCCGGGCTCCGCCGGATACATGTTGATCACGACGTGGCCGTACTGGCCGCGACCGCCCGACTGCCGCACGAACCGGCCTTCCACCTTCTCGGCCGGCTTGCGGATCGTCTCGCGATACGCCACCTGCGGACGGCCGATGTTCGCGTCGACCTTGAACTCGCGCATCATGCGGTCGACGATGATCTCGAGATGGAGCTCGCCCATTCCCGCGATGATCGTCTGCGCCGTCTCCTCATCCGTGTAGACCCGGAAGGTCGGGTCTTCCTCGGAGAGCTTCTGCAGCGCCGTCGCCAGCTTGTCCTGATCGGCCTTCGTCTTCGGCTCGATCGCGACGTTGATCACCGGCTCCGGGAACTTCATCGATTCCAGGATCACCGGGTTCTTCTCGTCGCACAGCGTGTCGCCGGTGCGCGTGTCGCGCAGACCGATCGCCGCCGCGATGTCGCCCGCGTACACCTCGTCGATCTCGTCGCGCCGGTTCGCATGCATCTGCAGCAGCCGGCCGACACGCTCCCGCTTGCCCTTCGTCGAGTTGTAGACGTACGAGCCCGCCGGCAGCGAGCCGGAATACACGCGGAAGTACGTCAGCTTACCGACGTACGGGTCCGTCATGATCTTGAACGCCAGCGCAGCGAACGGAGCGTCGTCGTCGGGCGCGCGCTCGATCACCGTCTCGTCGTGCTGTGGCGGATGCCCCTGGATCGGCGGCACGTCCACCGGCGACGGCAGATAGTCGATCACCGCGTTCAGCAGCTGCTGCACGCCCTTGTTCTTGAACGCCGTGCCACACAGCACCGGCACGATCGCACCCGCGATCGTGGCCTTGCGGATCGCACCGCGCAGCTCCGCCTCCGTCGGGTCGTGCCCCTCGAGGTACTTCTCCAGCAGCTCCTCGTCGTGCTCGACCGCCGCCTCCACCAGCTCGTGGCGCAGCTTCTCGACCGTCTCCTTCAGCGCGTCGGGGACCGGACCTTCCTCCCACTTCACGCCCGTCGCGTCGTTCGAGTACACGAGCTCGACGCGACGCACGATGTCCACCATCCCCGTGAACAGCTCACCCTCGCCCAGCGGATAGTGCACCGGGTACGCCTTCGCGCCCAGACGGTCGCGGATCATCGACACCACGTTCACGAAGTCCGCGCCCACCCGGTCCATCTTGTTGACGAACGCGATGCGCGGAACACGATACCGGTCCGCCTGCCGCCACACCGTCTCCGACTGCGGCTCCACACCACCGACCGCACAGAACACGGCGACGGCGCCATCCAGCACCCGCAGACTGCGCTCCACTTCCACCGTGAAATCGACGTGGCCGGGCGTGTCGATGATGTTGATCCGATAGTCCTCGTCGAACCGCTTCCAGAACGCGGTCGTCGTCGCGGACGTGATCGTGATGCCCCGCTCCTGCTCCTGCTCCATCCAGTCCATCGTGGCGGAGCCCTCGTGCACCTCGCCCAGCCGATGGATCCGGCCCGTGTAGTACAGGATCCGCTCGGTGGTCGTGGTCTTGCCGGCATCGATGTGCGCCATGATGCCGATGTTGCGGAGCTTGTGCAGCGGGATCTGCCTGGCCATCGCCGGTCCCTTCTATGCCGTTACCACCGGTAATGCGCGAAGGCCTTGTTCGCCTCCGCCATCCGGTGCGTGTCGTCCTTCTTCTTGATCGTGTTGCCGTCGTTGCGGCTCGCCGCCACCAGCTCGTTCGCCAGCCGCTCCGCCATGCTCTTGTCGCCGCGCTGCCGCGCGAATCCGATCAGCCACTTCATCGCCAGCGTCGTGCGACGCTCCGGCCGCACCTCCACCGGCACCTGATACGTCGCGCCACCGACGCGCCGGCTCTTCACCTCCAGCACCGGCTTCGCGTTGTTCAGTCCCTGCTTGAACACGTTCAGCGCCGGCTGCCCCGTCTTCTCCTCGATCAGCCGCATCGCCTCGTAGAAGATCCCCTCGGCCGTCGACTTCTTGCCGTCGATCATCAACGCGTTGATGAACTTCGTCACCGTCGTCGACCCGTAGCGCGGGTCGGCCGGGATCTCCCGCTTGACTGCCCTCTGACGTCGGCTCATGGCTACTTGGGCTTCTTGGTGCCGTACTTGGAGCGGCCCTGGTTACGGTCGGCCACTCCGCTCGCGTCCAGCGTCCCGCGGATGATGTGATAACGAACACCCGGCAGGTCCTTCACTCGGCCCCCGCGAATCAGCACGATCGAGTGCTCCTGCAGATTGTGCCCCTCGCCCGGGATGTACGCCGTCACTTCGTACTTATTCGTCAGCCGCACACGCGCGACCTTCCGCAGCGCCGAGTTCGGCTTCTTCGGCGTGGTCGTGTAGACGCGCGTGCAGACTCCCCGCTTCTGCGGATTGCCCTGCAGCGCCGGCGCCTTGTCCTTCTTCTCCACCTTACGCCGTCCCTTGCGGACGAGCTGGCTGATGGTGGGCATGCTCCTCTTCCGTTGGCCGTCGCGGGTGATCCATCGAAAAAACGCGGGGACACCCATCGTCCCCGCCCGCCCGGTTGTGCGCGCTTCCACGCTTCCGGACACCGGCTACTGTACGGCCTCACATCCATTTAGCCGACAGACCTGAAAAGGTAGGGGAATCCTCTGGGAGTGTCAACGTCCGGCGGGGGGGCGGATCATCGACTTCGGGTGACGGCGGGAGGCATACTTCGGGAGGCAATACTTCGGGAGGCGAACGACGGTAACGGCGGGGGCGCTGCGGGTGACTGCGGGAGGCGTACTTCGGGAGGCGAACTGCGCAGCGGCGGGACTGCGGGACCGCATGCTGCGGGGCGCGTCGCCCGTGGGCGACGGCGCAGCGGCGGGACTGCGGGAAGGCGTGATTCGGGATCGGTCGCACGCGGCGGTAGCCTGCATGGATTGCCGGAAGCATGATTCGGGCGGGTCGGATCGGGCACCGGCGAAGGTGTGGACTGCCGAAAGCATGATTCCGTGCCAATGGACCGCCGGCCTAGCCGCCCGGCGTTGTTGTCGGGGTCGTTCGACATATTCGGTATCCGTCGCACCGACTCGGGGGCGGAACGGCGGGCTTCGCAGCGGGTCCTTTGTGTGCGCGAGAAGCGGGCGCGAAGGCGCGGCGGGGCTGTGGTGCGCCGAGCGGTGCCGCAGTGGAAGCGACCAACGCATCCGGGGCGAGGCGCTCGACGACCCGACCCACCTCGGGCCGCTCTCGCTCCTGGAGTCCGCGGCAGGCCTCCGGCCGGGTCCCAGGTCCCCATGAGGCGGTCGACGATCGCGAGGATCTCGACCGAGGCCTCGCGGGCGCCGGAGTACCGAAGTCAACCGTACAACTCGAGGTCGATCGGGGCCGAGATGAGACTTGACTCCGCCTGGAGGGGGTAAAGTGACATCTCGAGGTCGGTCATGGTCGCGATGTACGTTTGACCCCGTCTAAGGGGGTCCGATTTCCCATTCGTGCTCCAAAAGCCCCCGAGTGGTCACTTCACGGCGGCTGGAGCCCACTTGAATCCGGCACCCGCCCGCCGCACCACTCCCGAATTCGCCGCAGCAGCTCGCCGTGGGCCGGGGCATGTCCTCCCCGAGTCCCAGCCGCTTGCCCCGCAGTCCGGAAGGGGCATAGAAAGTGACGCAGATCCCCAGGCCGCCTCCCGCAATCCCGCAGTTCGTTGTTACGCCTCCCGAAGCCCGCCTCCCGCATTCACCCGCCGTCACCCCGCCGTTGGCGCCGTCCGCCTCCCGAAGTCCCGCCTCCCGCAGCTCGCCTCCCGCAGCCGAAAGAAACGGGCGGGCCCCCGATGGGGTGCCCGCCCGCCAGACCTGCCGAGATGAACCCGGTCAGTCTCCCGGCTCCTCCGCGGTGGCTGGCAGCCCGGGGAACAGCTCGCGTTCCCGGGCGGCCAAAGCGGCCCCGGTGTCCTCGGCGTCGGGAGCGAGCTGGACCTGGAACTCGACGTCCTGGCCCCGATAGATACCCGTCCCGGCCGGGATGAGGTGGCCGATGATGATGTTCTCCTTCAGGCCGACCAGCTCGTCGCGGGCACCGCGCACGGCGGCATCCGTCAGCACCCGGGTCGTCTCCTGGAACGACGCCGCGCTGATGAACGACTGCGTAGTCAGGCTCGCCTTGGTGATGCCGAGCAGCAGCGGCTCCGACCGCGCCGGGGTCTTCCCCTTGGCGATCAGGGTCTGGTTGGTCTCGCGGAACACCGTCCGGTCGACGTGCTCGCCCTCGAGGAACTCGCTGTCGCCGGAGTCGGTGATGCGCACCTTCTGGAGCATCTGCCGCACGATGGTCCCGATGTGCTTGTCGTTGATCTTCACGCCCTGCAGGCGGTAGACCTCCTGGACCTCGTTGAGCAGGTACTCCTGCACGGCGCGCGGCCCCTTGATCCGCAGGATGTCGTGCGGGTTGACGGGGCCCTCGCTGAGCCGGTCACCGGCGCGGACGAGGTCGCCCTCGTGGACGCGCAGGTGCTTGCCGACCGGCACCTCGTACACGCGCTCCGGGCCCGTCGTCGGGACCACGACGATCTCGCGCTTGCCGCGCTTGATCTCGCCGAAGCGGATCGAGCCGTCGATCTCGGTGATCACCGCCGGGTCCTTCGGCTTGCGAGCCTCGAACAGCTCGGCCACGCGCGGCAGGCCACCGGTGATGTCGCGGGTCTTGTAGACCTCGCGCGAGATCTTGGCCAGCGTCGTGCCCTGATCGATCGTGTCGCCATCCCGGACCGTCAGCTGCGCGCCCACCGGCACGATGAACTCACGCAGCTTCTCGCTCCCCTTCTTGTCCCAGATCTCGATCATCGGGTGCAGCTTCTTCTCGCGGTCCTCGATGATCACGAGCTGGCGGCGACCCGTCGACTCGTCGAGCTCCTCGCGCACCGTCTCATCCTCGCGGATGTCGACGAACTTCACGCGGCCCGCATGGTCGGCGACGATCGGCTCCGAGTACGGATCCCAGCTGAAGAGGAGGTCGCCCACCTCGATCTGCTGGTCCGCCTCGACCGTCAGTGTGGCGCCATACGGGATCGCCAGCCGGCTCCGTACGACCCCCTCCTTCGTCAGCAGCACGATCTCGCCTTCGCGGCTCGTAATGATCCGCTCGCCGGCGGGCGTCTCGACGAACGTGATGCGGTCGAACTGCGCCCGCCCCTCCACCTTCGACTTGCGCTGCGTCTGCGCCGCGATGCGCGCCGCCGTACCACCGATGTGGAACGTGCGCAGCGTGAGCTGCGTGCCCGGCTCACCGATGGACTGCGCGGCGAGGATTCCGACCGCCTCGCCGATGTCGACCGGCTTCATCGTCGCGAGGTTGCGCCCGTAGCACATCTGGCACACGCCGCGCTTCGCCTCGCAGGTCAGAACCGAACGGATCTTCACCGCCTGGATGCCGGCGTCCTCGACCGCGTCCGCCGCTTCCTCGTCGATCAGCGTGGTCGCCTCGATGATCATCTCGCCGTCGATCGGGTCGTAGACGTCCT
>CAYUIG010000100.1:0-6051 GCA_964444685.1 uncultured Gemmatimonadaceae bacterium
GGCCTGGCTGCATCATGAACTGGGGATCGAACCGAACCCTGCGGTGCTCCGGTACGAGCAGGAGCTGCGCGATCATCCGCCTGAGGTGGCACTGCCGCCAGCACCCTCGGCACCGGCCGCGTTGGATCCAACTCCCGATCACGTCACTGCTTCTACGACCGTCGCGCGACGAAGCCTCAAGCGGTGGGCGCTCGCCGCATCGGTCGCGATCATCGCGGGGGCGGCCGCGGTTCTTCCCCGGATGCTGCCGACCGATGCCGGGACGGTGCCGACCACACCGCAGGTTGTTGCGGTGCTGCCTTTCCGGGTGAGCGGTGCCGACGCTCGGCTGCACTATCTCCGCGAGGGCATGATCGATCTGCTCCACGCACGCCTCACCGGAGAAGGCGGACCACGCGCCGTGGATCCGCGTACGCTGCTCGCCGTGTGGAACCGGGAGGCGCCGGCCGGCCAGCCCGACCCTGATGCATCCGAAGCGGCCGTGCTCTCGGCCAGGCTCGGCGCCGGCCTCATGCTGCTGGGCGAGGTGGTCGGCACGCCCGAGCGCATGGTGATGAGTGCCGCCATCCTCCGCACATCCGATGCGCGCGTCATGCAGCGTGCGAGTGTGGATGGCCCGGCGGATTCTCTGCCTGCGCTGGCCGAGCGGCTCGCGGCAACACTGCTCCTGCTCGCGGCCGGCGAGTCGCACGAACGGCTCGACATGCTGCTCACCCGATCGCCGGTCGCACTGCAGGCGTACCTCGAGGGGAAGACCGCGTATCGCGCCAGCCGCTACGCCGATGCGGCCGTGGCATTCCAGCGTGCGGTGCGGATCGACAGCACGTTCGCCGTCGCGGCAATCGGACTCGCGCTGTCCGCGCACTGGGAAGGCGATGCCGTTGTGCCTGCCGCGCGTACGCTCGCCCGTGCCGGCCTCGCGCGCATGAGCCGGGCGGATCAGCTGCTCGTTCAGCTCGCCGGGCTTCCGTCCGATCCGGACGCGCCATCCGATGCCGAATGGCTCGCACTCGCTGAAGAGCTCGTGCAGGCGGCACCCGACGCGTCCGAGTCATGGACGACCCTCGGGGACGCCCTCGTACATGCCGGGGCCTCGACCGGTGTGCCGGAATGGAGGCGCCGCGCCGTCGAGGCTCTGGACCGGGCGATCGCGCTCGATTCTTCGTTCCGTCCGCCTCGCTACCACCGGTTCGAGCTGGCCGCCATCGAGGGCGATACCGCGACGGTGCGGCGCCTTCAGGAGCTCGAGGGTCAAGCGCTCGACGATGAGCTGCGCTGGCTCGCCGCAGTGACCAGAGGAGACTCTGCAACCGTCCGTGCGTTGGAGGCGCCACTCATCCAAGGCGAGGGCAGTGGACGTGCTGCCGGTGCGGTCCTTCCCTCCATTCGCTTCGGCATCGGTCCATCGCGCCTGCGCCGCTTCCTCATCTTGCAGCGCCCCCCTGTGACGCGATTCGCTGCCAGAAACCGCGCTGCCGTCAACGCGGCCCTCGCACAGCGCATGACATGGCCGGACGGAATTGGCGCGTACGAGGCCGCCGTCGCCGGACTGCTCGACGCCGTGTTCTCCGATGCGAACCGCGCCCCTGCCGACGCGGCAATCGTTCGCAACGAGTCGGGACCCCGCTGCTCAGCGCTCCCGGCCGCCGCAGAAATCTCCCCGTGCAACACGGTCGCTCTGCTCGCACTCGGGCTGTACGCATGGCGGAGCGGTGACCGCGCTGCCGTCGTACAGCAGGCCGATCGCATCCGGCAGCTGCCCCGCGAGGGAATCGGACGTCGCGCGATCGCAGCTATCGAGCTGGCCGCTCTCACGCTGGAAACGGTGGCATCCACCAAGGACGGTCGGTCGGATCCGCGCCTGCTCGCTCAGCTCGATTCCCTTGCCGGGATCGCCGATACGAGGGACGAGGAGGTTCTGGTCGTAACGAATTTCGCCCTCGCGGAGCTGCATCTTCGAAACGATGATCCGCATGCGGCCCTGCGCTCGCTTCGGCGCCGACCGTTCTACACGGTCTTGCTCCTGGGTCCGGCCCTCCGAACCGAGGGTCGACTGGCCGCACTCCTCGGCGACAGCGCCGCTGCCGTGCAGGCCTACACCCACTACCTCGCCTTGCGTGACGTACCGGGCCAGCGCTCGACGGCGCAGGTCGATTCGGTGCGCGCGGAACTGCAGCAGCTCACCGGCTCGAGCCTCGTCCAGCCGCAACGGTCAACCGGGAGGACACCATGACCCGCACACGCGCACGCGGAATCCTCGCGGCAACGATCGCCCTCACGGCAGCAACAGCAACGCGGGCTTCCGCACAGCTCACACTGCGCGGCGGCGTGAACCTCACTACGTTCGTCGGCGGCGACGCCGGGGACGTCGAATCCCGCAAGGGCCTCAACCTCGGCGCCGCAATCCCGCTCTTCCACGTCGGTCCCGTGGCGATCGTGCCCGAGATCTACTACGCGCAGAAGGGTGCCGAGTCGCCGGCCGTCGGTGTGTTCGATCCCTTCGAGTTTCGCCTCGATTACATCGAGGTGCCCGTGCTCGCGCGGTTCAACCTCGGCGGGCGTTCGATCCGACCCTACCTCCAGGCCGGGCCGTCGTTCGCATGGCAGCTCGACTGCGCCATCTCGCTCCAGTCCGCCGGCTCAGGCAGCGACGACTGCGGCGAATCCATCAATGACGAGCTGAAGGACTACGACCAAGGCATCGTCTTCGGCGGCGGCATCGACTTCGGTCTGGCCGGAATCGGCGCTTTGAATCTCGACGCACGCTTCGAGCGCGGCCTCGCCCGCATCACCGACAACGCCGACCTGAAGAATCAGGCCTTCACGCTCATGCTCGGCTGGCAGATGGGTGGCGCCGGAATGCTTCGGTAAGACTGGCGACGGCATTCACAACGGAGTCACAGAGAGCGCAGAGCTCCGCCTGACGGAGGCCACGATTTCACCCCTTTGCTATCAGGGGTGGTGGGGCTCTGTGTTCGTCTTGCCGTGATGTGAACCTTACCCCGACCGTTGCTCTCGCCGGAGGTGGGGCAAGTTTCACCGCGCTCTGCGCAGTGAGCTCGACCCCACTTCGGTCCTCGAATCCGGTGGGGCATGATTCACCGCACGCAGCGCAGTGAATCCGACCCCAGTCGAGTCGAAGGGTCCCGTTGGGGTAAGGTTGACCGCGCGAAAAGGGTGGCACTCGCCCGTGAAGCTCCGCGCCCTCTGCGGCTCCGCGGTGAACTGCCGTTGGAGCGCCGCTATCTGCCCGTCAACTCACGCACCAATGACCGAAGCGCGACCTGCCAGACCAGCGACCCATCCCGACGAAGCTCACGCAGCCGCTCCACATCCTCGGCACGGATCAGCGCCTGACCGCCGAAGCCGCCCGCGACGATATTCGTCGGTCTCGCCAGCAGTCCCTCGGCGCCGATGCGCACGGCCTTGCCATCTGCACCGACCAGTGCGCCCGTGAGCTGCAGCACCTGCACGGGATCGTCCAGCGACGTCAGCCACGGCACATCCTGCGTGTAGCCCGTACCGAGGCGCACCTCCTTCGAGCCGACGAGGTTGCGCTGGTGGGTCCAGTACTGGCCGATCTCGAGTGTGATCACCAACACGTGCTCGCGACCGGCCTGCGCGAGCGCGGCGGCAACGGCCTGCGTCCAGGCCGAAGACGGCCGCCCGACCGCGAGCAGCATCCACGGCCTGCCCTGCACGGTGATGTCGTCACCATCGGCTTCACAGTCCCCGGTCGCATCCGTCTGACAGGAGAACCGCACGTCCGGCGGCGTATGTGCCCGTGCTTCCGGTACATCGAGCCGGACTGACACCCCGAGCGAATCGAGGTACGCGTTCATGTCGTGCAGCAGCGACGCCACTGCCGAACCTTCGTCGCCGGACGGCTCGAAGATCGGCGCCTGTCCTGCGCCCTGCTGGTAGTAGATCGGCAGATGCGCCACCGACGCAGCCGTGACCTGCCGGCCTGCATAGTACGGCGGTTCATCGAGGAAGCGGTCACCGACGCCGCTGCCGAAGGTGGAGCCGGTGCTTGCGCAGCCGGCAAGCGTGAGGGCTACCGACAGGAACATCAATTTCACCGCGGAGGCGCGGAGAGCGCGGAGGACGGAAAGAGTCGAATACATGTTCTTTCGAAATTCCACTGCGCCCTCGGCGCCTCTGTGGTGAATCTCGTTCGTTTGAGCTACCTGCCCTCGAACACCTGGTCGATGCGCGACACGATGTCACGCAGATGCGCCCGCGCCACGCGATCCGTCGTTCGTGCCACGGCCGCGTTGGCCCGCGCACGCAGATCGACGAGCTGTGCACGGGCGAGTGCAGGCACGTCCGTCCGCTCCAGGGACGGCTGCTGCGCCGCGAACGGCGACGGCGGACCGGACGGCGGCGGCGGATCCACGATCGTCGCGAGCCGCGCGACGTGCGCACGCTGGAGTGCACGACGGTACGCGTCGCGAGCGGTCGTTGCCGGGTCGCCCCAGACGGCGGCACGCACATCCTCGAGGTACTCGGCCACCGGATACGCCTGGTTCGGGTGCGTTACGGACAGCTCCGCCATGCGCGCGAGCCGCGCCGTCGAGAGCAGGGCATTGAGTACGCCCGTCTGACGGCCGGACAGGTTCGTGAATCCGCCCTCGCCGCTGCCCAGCTTCGAGAGAATGTCCGGCTCGAGCAGCCAGGTCGGCGCACGGAACACCTCCGCGGCGATGAAGTCGAGCGCCTGCTTCTGCCGGCCCCGCGGCACCGGCTCGTACACGGCGCCATCCTGCTCGGCCGTCTTGAAGTCGGTGTACACGCCGCCGATGACGTTCGTGACGTGGCCGATGTAACGCTGCCACTGGCCGAGCGTCTCGCCGTAGATCTCCGCCAGGTCCGTGTAGTCCTCGCCCGGCTTCGTCGTCCACGCCACGAGCTGCGGCACCACGCGCTTCAGATTCGCAATGCCGTAACCCGACGCGCGCACGGGATCGTCGCCGATGTCCTCGGTCTGCGAACGCGGATCCGCAACGCCGCCCTGCGGCAGATACTTGTACATCCGGTCGTCCGCCTTCTCGAGGATCCAGCGGTTCAGGACCTCGCGCTCGCTCTCGGGCGTCGTGTTCGGGATCACACGGTATCCCCAGTTGATCGCGTAGTGATCGTACGGACCGATCTGGCGGATGAAGTCGCCGCCGGCGAGGCCGTCACCCGGCTGCGCGATGTAGTTCTGACGCGCGTAGTCCATCACGCTCGGCGCGACACCCATGCGCGCCGCGAACGTCTTCGAGCGCAGCGAGTCCACGGGGTACGCCGAGCTCGACACCATGTTGTGCGGCAGGCCGAGCGCGTGCCCGATCTCGTGCGCGATCACCTGCCGCATCGCCTCGCACATCAGCCCTTCATCGATCGGCAGCGACCGCGCCGCCGGATTCGCAGCGCCCGTCTCGATCATGATGCGGTTGCGGTACGAGCGCAGATGGTTGTGGTACCAGACGATGTCGCTCTCGATGATCTCGCCCGTGCGCGGATCGCTCGTGCTCGGGCCCATCGCGTTGCGCGTCATGCTCGCCGCCCAGCGCACGACCGAGTTGCGGACGTCCTCCGGATCCCAGTCCGGATCCTCGTCGGGCGACGGCGGATCCAGTGCGACGATCGCGTTGCGGAAGCCGGCCGTCTCGAACGCGGGCTGCCAGTCGAGCACGCCCTGACGCACGCACGCGCGGTACTGCGGCGGCGTCGCGGGGTCGAGGTAGTACGTGATCGGCTTCACCGGCTCTACGACCTGGCCGCGCGCGTACGCCGCGGGATCGCTCGGCTCCAGTCGCCAGCGGCGGATGAACGTCTGCGTCGCCGCCTTCTGTTCCGGCAGTCCGAAGTTCACGCGCTCGATGCTGAAATAGCCGACGCGCGCATCCGCGTAGCGCGGCCGCATCGGCTCGCGCGGCAGCAGCACGAGCGACTGATTCATGTCGATCGTCATCGAACCCGTCGATGCGTTCGATGGCGGCGACGTCGCATCGTACGTGAGCGTGTGCCGCACGTTCACGTTCTCGGGGAATGCGAGCGCGCGCG
>CAYUIG010000101.1:0-5796 GCA_964444685.1 uncultured Gemmatimonadaceae bacterium
CTCTACATCCCGGACGTGATTCCGGCCGAGTACCACGAAGAGATCGACCTGGTCGCGCGCACCTGCCCCGTCCACCACACGCTCACGCACGGGCCCGAGATCACGCTGCGCAGGATCTCCGCCGAGCCGCTGGCGCGCGCGGGTTAACTCCGCAGCGAGGCGACGACCCGCCGCATCCGTTCCTTCACCTCGGCGGCGAGCGGTGCAATCCGCTCGTCGCCGGCCAGGCCGAGCGCCGCCTCGGGGTCCATCACCGACACGGCCACCTCACCTTCGCCCGCGTCGTAGACCACGACGTTGCACGGCAGCAGCAACCCGATCTCACGGTCCGTTTCCAGTGCCCGGTTCGCGAGCGGCGGGTTGCACGCGCCGAGGATGATGTAGGGAGGGAAGTCCACACCCAGCTTCTGACGCATCGTCGCGCTCACGTCGATTTCCGTCAGCACGCCGAATCCCTCCGCGCCGAGCGCGGCCTTCACACGTGCAACGACTTCGTCGAACGAACCCCGGACCGAGGTACCGAAACCGTAGGCATGTTCACGCTGCATCACTCCTCCCTCAATCCTCAGAAATCGCGGCGTGCGAACCGGCTTGCCGCAACGCCCAGCGGCGCAGCCACCCAGCCCAACAACGCCAGCGACGCGATGAGCACACCCGCCATCGAGCCGAAGAACCGCTGGAAGACCGCGCCCGTGTATCCCATCAGCGCTCCTGCGTCGAAGGCCATGAGCAGCAGCACGCGGCCGAGGTCGAGCGGGTTGGCCAGCATCAGCGCGAGCATCGGCTTCTCGAGCGGGTAGTCCGCGAACAGCGACGCCACCACCAGCACGGCCCCGTCGTACACCACCGCGAGTACGAGCCACAGCAGCACGGCCGCGCCGAGTCCCTGCGCGCGGTCGTCCAGCCGCACGGCGATGAGGAACGCGATCGCCGTGAACGCGAACGTGAGTGCGATGCCCACACCCAGCAGCACCGCGAGTCCGGTCGCGGCGCCCGCCGCTCCCAACCGCGCCGCGAACGGCAGCCCGACGCCCGCCACGAACGCCAGCGCCATCGGCAGTGCGAGTCCGAGATACAGCCCGCCGAACAGCTCACCTCTGCGCACCGGCTGCGCGAGCAGCAGCTCGTTGAACTCGCGCGCGCCGTAGACGTACACGGTGCCGAACACGAGGCTGATCAGCGGAATCACGAGCAGCACGGCATTCGCCAGTGAAAGCAGCGCGCGGTCGCCGGTGCCGCCGAAGCGCAGCAGCGCTTCGGTGACCAGCAGGAAGAACGCGCCGTACGCAAACAGCCAGCGGCCGCGCAGCACGTCGCGCAGCTCGTAGCGCAGCACCCGGGTCATGATGTTCATGCCGCCTCCCCGGGCAGCTCGCGCCCCAGCATCAGCTTCGTGACGGCGCGTTCGAGCGACGTCTCGTGCGTCCGCGTGCACAGCTCTCCGAGCGACCCCGCCCACAGCACACGCCCTTCGTGCAGCACCACCACCTCGTCCGCGAGCTGCTCGACTTCGCTCAGCACGTGACTGGTGAGCACCACCGTCCGGCCCTCGTCGCGCGCGCGGCGGATCGCATCCTTCAACGCTGCATTTGCGAGCGGATCCAGTCCTGCGCCCGGCTCGTCGAGGATCAGCAGCGCCGGCTCGAACAGGAACGCCGCGGCCGCACTCACCTTCTGCCGCGTGCCGCCGCTCAGCGTACGTACCGGCTTGTCCAGCTCGGGCGCGAGCGCGAACGCCTCGATCAGCGAGCGGTCGCGCGCACCCGGGCCACGCAGCGACTCCAGCATGGCCAGGATCTCTCGGCCCGTCAGGTTCTCCGGGAAGCGCGGCGCCTGCGGCATGTAGCCGATGCGGGCGCGGTACGACGGGTCGCCGTCGAGCACGCGGCCGTCGACCTCGATCGCGCCCGCGTCCGGGCGCACCAGCCCGAGCACCATGCGGATCAGCGTCGTCTTGCCGCTGCCGTTCGGCCCCAGCACCGCCGTCACACGGCCCGCATGCACGTCGAGATCGATGCCCTCGAGCACCGTGCGCCGGCGGAACGCCTTGGATACTCCCCGCAGTCGGATCACGAGAGCGCCCTCCTCATGCGCGGCTGTTCGTCGATCAGCGTGGCCGGCGTCAGTACCGGTGCCACGCGCTCGGCGAGGTCGAGCAGCGAGACGAACACGGAGCGCAGCAGCACCAGCGCCGGCGCGTTCCGCTCCACTACCAGCGAGAACAGCCGTACCGGCCGGAACGGCACGTCACCGTACCCATCCCGATCCAGATCGTAGCCGTTGTAGCGGTCCCACCAGTTGTTGCGGAACGTGCTGTAGTTCTGCCGGCTGTTCGTCGCCACGTCGAACGCGTTCCCCACGAACTCGTTGCCCGTGAACTCGTTCGCTTCGCTGTTGGCCATCAGCCGGATCGCCCAGCCGTTCGCCTCGAACAGGTTCGCCTCGACCATGGTGCGGTTCACACCCTCGGCCAGGATGCCCGTGCTGTTGCGGACGAACCGGTTCCCCGTCACCCGGCTGTCAGTGATGTCCTTCAGCAGCAGGCCGAACGCCGTCGTACCGCGGTTCTCCGCGAACAGGTTGTCTTCCATCACCACGTTCTTCGTGTACATCACCGCGATGCCTGCGCGGTTCGCACGGAACACGTTGCCGCGGTACTCGCACCGGTCGCTGAACATGAAGTGCAGGCCGTAGCGCAGGTTCCCCTCCGCCAGGTTGTCCTCGACACGACTGTCCTCGACGAACTCGAAGTAGATCCCGTCGCGATGGCCGCGCACCTCGTTGCCGCGGATCACGACCTCCTTCGAGTACCACAGGTGGATGCCGTTCCCAGCCGATGTCTCGCGCGTGCTGCTGGCGCGCAGCACGTTCCGCTCGATCCGGCACCAGCCGGAGTTCGCGAGGTAGATGCCGAAGAAGCCGTCTTCGATGACGTTGTCTTCGATCGCACACCACTTCGCATCCTCGACCGTGATCGCGGCGCGGTCCTCCACATGGCTCACGCCCACGTTGCGCAGCGTGAGCCCGCGAACCGTGACGCTGTCCGCCGCGACGCGGATCAGGCCGCGTCGCCCCTCACCGTCCAGCACCGCACCCTCGTCTCCGATGAGCACGAGCGGACGGTCGATCGTCACCGTCTCCTCGCGGTACACGCCCGCGTGCACCTGCACCACCGAGTGCGGCGCGGCCGCCGACACGGCCGCAGCCACGCTCCGGTAGGGTCCCGCCGCCGACACGACGAGCGTATCCTGCGGCAGTGCGAGCGCGGCCAGCAGCAGCGCGATCATGTGGGGCCGTGCCCTGGTGCGTGGGTCCGTACCCGCTCGAGTACCGCCGGCCATGACAGCACCTCGCCGCCATATTCCGCTACGAGATCTGCAGGAGACATTGCGGACGCGCGGAACGCAGTGAGGTTGCCGCCCATCGGGCTGCGAAGAGATTCGCTGTGCAGGATCACGGCGTCGTCGAGCGGGATCAGCTCGCCGGGTGCGCGCCAGTCGGTCACCCAGAGGGAGTGGAGCTCCACTCCTTCATTCGCCAGCACCCACCCGGCGAGGCATTCGATCGAGTCGAACTTGTAGACGCGGCCCTGGCGGGTGACCGCCTCTGCACCGTAGCGCTCGTCGCTGATCACCATCCGGCAGAACGCACCCACATCCTCGCCGTACACGATCGGCTCGGGTGAAGGCGAACATGCCGCAAAAATCAGAACGACGAGCGCCAGGCTACGCATGACGCAGCTCGGTCCGTACCGCGGGTACGCGCTCGCTCTGCTCGCGGATCCTGCGCCGCGATGGCTCGAGCAACAGTGCGAGCATGCCCACGGCCAGCGACGCGAAGGCGAGGAGCCCGCCCGCACCCGGCCACGAGTGCGCGGTGAAGTTGAGGAGCTGTTTGCTCCCGATCAGCGGCGGCTGGTACGCCATGCCGGGCACCTTGATCGCCGCATTCGGGTTCAGGTTGTGGCCGTAGTCGTAGCCCCAGAGGTAGAAATCGACCAGTCCCGCGGCTGCGAACAGCAGGAAGGCCACGACCCAGGCCCAGGCGAGCCGGCGCCGCCCCAGCGCCGCTGCTGCCAGCGCGAACACCGCCAGCCCGCCCAGGATGAACGGCATGATGTCCAGCTCACGGATCGAGTCCGGGTGGATCTCCTTCATGCCGATGTAGTGGTTCAGCCCGTTGATGTTCTGCAGGTCCCATTCGCTCTGCCCCCGGATCGTGTTGACCATGATCTCCATGCCGATCCCTTCCGGGTATTGCGGCGCTTCGAGATCGATGGTCCACAGCGGCAGGAAGAACGCCGGGATCAGCAGCAGACCCGCGAGCGCGAGCCCGATCCGGGAGCGGAGCGAAAGGACTTTCATCGTTCGTTCTCCGATTCGTTCAGTTGTCGGCGACGGCCGTGGTCAGCTGGCCGCCCGTTCCCCACGCCAGCGGGACGCCGCTGCCGCGCGGACTCACCCGTGCGTAACCCTGCATCTCCTGGTGCAGTGCGGAGCAGAAGTCCGTGCAGTAGAACGGATAGACGCCGGGCTGCTTCGGAGTCCACACGAGCGTGCGCGTGTCACCCGGCATGATCAGCAGCTCCGCTGCATCCATTCCGAGCGTCGCGAAGCCGTGCGGTACATCCCAGTCCTGCTCGAGGTTCGTGACGTGGAAGTACACGGTGTCGCCCACCTCGATGCCCTCGATGTTGTCCGGGGCGAAGTGGCTGCGGATCGCCGTCATGTAGACGTGTACGTTCCGCCCCTCGCGCACGACCTTCGCCTGACCCTCGCCCAGCGCCGCGTACGGGTGCCGGTTCTCATCCAGCCGGAACAGCTTCACCTGCTTCTCCATCAGCAGGTCGGCCGGGATCGCCTGCGCGTAGTGCGGCTCACCCATGGTCGGGAAGTCCAGCAGCAGACGCATGCGGTCGCCGCTGATGTCGATCAGCTGCGCCGAGTGCGCCAGCTCCGGGCCCGTGGGCAGGTAGCGGTCCTTGGTCATCTTGTTCAGCGCGACCAGGTACTTGCCCCACGGCTCCCGGCTGTCGCCGCCCGGAATCATGAGGTGACCGACCGAGTAGTAGACCGGAATCCGGTCGACGACCGTGAACGTGTCCAGGCTCCACTTCACTACCTCGGAGCTGATGAACGCAGTCGTGTACGCGTAGCCGCGTCCATCGAACTCGGTGTGCAGCGGTCCGAGCCCCGCGTCCTGCACCTCGCCTGCGATGATCGACTCGTAGCGCAGCACCGGCACGCCATCGATCACCTGCTCGAAGTCCTGCGCCTCGATCGCGGCGATCATCTTCTCGAACGAGTGCACCGGGATCACCGTGGCCAGCTTGCCGCCCGCTACGATGAAGCGACCGCTCGGGTCGACATCCACGCCGTGCGGAGACTTCGGCGTCGGCAGGAAGTAGACGAGCCGCTCGCATCCACTCGGCTCGAGCACCGTCACGCTCTGCTTCAGCTCCGAGCGCGCGATCCGATCCTCGCCGACCACGTTGTGCACGTAGCGCGCGGGCATCGGCCGCGCGGCGCCCTGTGCGATACATTCCTCGGCGCGCTGCCAATTGACCGCCGCGATGAAGTCCTTGTCGGCCTTCGACGCGTTCACCTCGAGCAGCGTGTGCGCCTCTTCCGAGTTGTACGACGTGAAGAACATCCAGCCGTGGCTCGGACCCTTGCCCGCATGCGCGAGGTCGTAGTCGTAGCCGGGCATCAGCACCTGGAACGCCACGTCCATCTCACCGGGCCGGTCCGCCCGGACGAACGTCAGCATCCCCTTGAAGTTGCCGCGGTACTCCGC
>CAYUIG010000102.1:0-5666 GCA_964444685.1 uncultured Gemmatimonadaceae bacterium
GGAGTGCAAGCTCCGGACCGGCCCTTGCGCTTTCTGCCTCCGGGCGGCCCATTCACAGCCGCCCTCCAGAACAGGACTACCATGCTCGACGACACCGACCGCGCGATCCTGCGACTCCTCCAGGAAAACGCCCGGATCCCCAATGCCGAGATCGCGCGCCGCGTCGGCCTCGCGCCTTCCGCCATCTTCCAGCGCGTTCGCAAGCTGGAGGAGAGCGGCGTGATCCAGGACTACACCACGCATGTGGACCCGCGCTCGCTCGGCTACAACATGCTCGCGTTCATCATGATGAGCACGGGTGAGCAGGCGCGCAGCGTAGACACCGCGAGCATCCTGGCCGCTTTGCCCGAGGTGCAGGAGGTGCACCGGGTGGTCGGCGAGGACTGCTTCCTGGTGAAGGTGCGGGTGCGCGACACGAACCATCTCGGCCGGCTGCTCGAGGAGCAGATCCAGCCGATCCCTTCGATCGCATCGACGCGCACCACGATCGTGGTGAAGACGGCAAAGGAGACCCGCGCGGTGCCGATCGACGACGAGCTGCGCGAGGAGCGCCGGCTCCGATCGATGGCCTGAGCGAATCCTAGAGCTCGGCCTGCATCTCGATCTCCGGCGCCCAGAGCGATCCGGGCAGGCGCCGGAACCCGACCTTCTCGTAGCTGCGGATCGCGGCGCGATTCCACGGCTCGACGCTGAGCCACACACGCTTGCGTCCCACCTCGCGCGCACGTTCGATTGCGAACGCGTTGAGCGCGGTACCGATCCCGCGGTTGCGCACCGACTGGTGGAGGAAGTTGGCCAGCTCGGTCGCGTCGTCGCTCATGGGCATGAGCATCAGGTGCCCGACCACGCGTCCTTCCTGCTCCACCAGCCAGTGGCGCCCGTTCGCGAGCGTGCGGTCGAGCCAGCGCTTCGTCGCCGCGACGGATGCGGGCGGCAGCCCCTGCGCCACGCGTTTCGGCTCGAAGTCCAGGTACATCGCTTCGAGTGCGTCGCGGTCCGCGGGCTCGTAGGGGCGAACCTCGAACGGCACGCCCTCCTTGTCGCGCAGCTCGATCAGAAGCCCAGTCCCCATCCAGTGATCAGCGGCAGGATGCGGCGGCGCACTTCTGTCACCGTCCGCTCGTTGTTGCGCGTGACTACGTCGATGCGTGGTGACGATGGCAGCGGCGCGTCGCGCAGCGTGCACGGGATGTCGCGGCCGGACTCGAGCCGGAGCGCGTGCAGCCAGTCATCGGGAATCGCGTCGGGCACATCGATGCCGCGCAGTGCGGCCCACGCCAGCGTCCACGCGCGCGGCACCACCGTGTGGATGGCGTAGCCGCCGCCACCGGTCATGATGATGCGCCCGTCACAGAAACGATCGGCGACGTTTCCCACCGCACGCACCACCTGCTCGTAGAGGTTCGTCGTGCACCGCAGGTGCGTGAGCGGGTCGTCGGCGTGTGCGTCGCAGCCGCACTGGAGCACGATCACGTCCGGGCGATACGCGGCCGCGACGTCGGGCACGGTGCGGCGGAACGCGTCCAGGAACGATGCGTCTTCCGTGTGCGCGTCGAGCGGCACGTTGACGGAGTAGCCGTAGCCGTCGCCTTCACCGGCCTCGTCGATGAAGCCGGTGCCCGGGTAGAGGAACGCGCCGCTCTCGTGCAGCGACAGTGTGAGTGCGTCGGGGTCGTCGTAGAGGATCCACTGCACGCCGTCGCCGTGGTGCGCGTCGATGTCGATGTACAGGACGCGGGCGGAGTGCTCGCGCTGCATCCAGCGGATGGCGATCGCGAGGTCGTTGTAGATGCAGAACCCCGCGGCCTCGGCGCGGCGTGCGTGGTGCAAACCGCCGGCAACGCTGAAGGCACGCGTCGCATGGCCTTCCATGACGAGTGCGGCGGCGGTGAGTGTGGATCCCGCGATGGCGAGTCCGGCCTCGTGCATGCCGGAGACGATCGGCACGTCCTCGGTGCCGAGGCCGTACCTGCGTGCGTCCGCTGGGGAGAGTTCGGGTGCGCGTTTGACCGCGTCGATGTATTCCGGCGCGTGCGCGAGCAGGAGCTCGTATTCGGTTGCGGCGCGCGGTGGCACGATCGGCGCGTCGTCGCCGCCGGCGAGGCCGAGGCGATGGATGAGGGAGAGAGTGAGCTCGAGCCGGCGCGGGTTCAGCGGATGGTCGGGTCCGAAACGGTACCGGGCCAGCGAGTCGTCCCAGACGAGCGCGGTGCGCATGTGCGGAATGTGGTGGACGCGGCCGGGAATTGCACCCTCGCGCGTCCGGCGGTATTCATGGCCGGGTTGGCACCCGGCTCATGGACGTCGCCCATGGCATCGCGAATGCTCCGCGTGCTCATCCCCACGCAGCGCCTGCGCGATGTCTTCGACGACGATTTCCCGCTCCCCGAGCGCGGTCCTTCGTTCGATGAAGCCGCGGTGGTGGGCGGAAACCTCTGGGTTCGCGCGGTTGGAAGCCGCAGCGATGGTACGCGCGTGTGGTACGTACTCGATCCGAGTCAGAACCGCGTCGCGGGCCGACTCGCAATCCCCACGGACTGGGGCGTGCTCGGCGGTGACGAGGACACGGTGCTGGTGCTTCGACGCGATGCGTTCGACGTGGAGTTCCTGGAGCTCTACCGCGTGAACCGCACACCCTGAATCCGGCGGTCGGTCACCGAGCACTGCGCCTCGACCCGGACACAAGCGTCCGCTCGCGCGCTCGTTTCACGCGTGTGGGCGTTCTAGTTCGCGCAACGAACAGAAAATCGACCGCGGCCCTTCGAATGCGCGAGAGCCGCGGTCGATTGTGTTCGCCGGTCGAACGAAACTGCCCGTACGTGACCGCCAGGCAGCCGAGTGGGCGTTTCTGTTCGCTACCGGCCGGTCTCGTTCGCGGTCGGGTACGCGACGAGCGGGTACGGTCCGATCATCTCGGGTGCGTACGCGCTGGCCCAGAAGTCGGGCGGGCCTTCGCTGTCGGGCACGCGGTTGGAGACGGGCTTGAGTCCGTTCTTCAGGTACATCGCGATGGCCATCAGGTCCTCGTCGGGCATGTGCCGGAACGCGGGCCACGGCATCGGCGGCGCGAGGTACTTGGGGTTCACCGGGTGGTTGCCCTCACCCGGCACCGACGACGTGATCTCGACGTCCGGCGTCTCGCCCGGGCGGAGTCCATAGCGCAGCGCGTTGAAGATCTGCCGGTCGGTGAACCGGCCGATGCCCGTGGTGTTGTCGGGCGTCAGGTTGCGCGGATACGTCTTGAACGGCCCCATCTGGAACACCTGAAGGGAATCCATCACACCCGCCAGGTAGCCGGGCAACGCGGGGTTGGCATAGCCGCCGTGGCAGTCCCCGCAGCCGTGCGTCACCACGAGGAAGCGACCTCGCTCGATCGACGCGCGCAGCGCTTCGTCCGCCTTCGCGGCGTCATCACCGTTCGTGGCCGCCATCGTACCGGCACCCGCGAATGCGAGCGCGGCGACGACCAGTGTTGAAGCTGTCCGACCGTTCCATCTCATACGCTGCCTCCGGGGGTTCAGTATACCTCCAGCACCGCCATCATTCCGGAATCCTCGTGATCCAGGATGTGGCAGTGGTACAGCCAGCGGCCGGGGTAATTCGCGAAACGAACGATGAAGCGAACGGTCTGGTGCTTCGGGATGTTGACCGTGTCCTTCCAGCTCCGGTACGGCTCGGGTACGCCGTTCCTGTCGAGCACCTGGAACTGGAAGCCGTGCAGATGGAACGGGTGGTCCATGCCGACGAGATTCTCGACCGTCCAGATCTCGACTGCGCCGACCGGCGCGCGCTGATCCACGCGCTCCATGTCGAAGAGCTTCGAGTCGATCATGCCCTGCGCGAGCGTGATCGAACGGCGCGTCACGACGAGCGTGGTGTCGATCGGCGGGACGGGTCGCAGGGATTCGGGGAGCGTGACGGGCACCGCGGGTTCCGACGCGTAGCGCAGCTCGAGCAGCGTGCGCGTGATCTCCCAGTCCTCGGGCTTCGTCTGCGGGATGTAGCGGTCGTACGGCAATGCGACGAGTTTCGCGACGCTCCCCGGCGCACCCGTACCCTTCACGAGCACCTCCACGCGCTCCGCGTTGGCGATGACGATCTCCTGGCGTTCGATGGGCTTCTCGAAGAGGCCGCCGTCGTTGCCGACGTGGATGAGCGTGTGTCCCTCGAGTGCGAGGCGGTACACGCGTGCAGCGCCCGCGTTGATGATGCGCCAGCGCTGCACCTCGCCCGGCCGGATCGTGATGGTCGGTGTGATGTGGCCGTTCACGAAGAGCACGTCGCCTTCGCGGCCGTTCTCGAAGTCGATGCGGCCCTGCATCGAGCGCGGGTCCGAAAGGTCGATGGCGCCGTCCGCCGTGAAGCGGTTGTCCGAAAGGATCAGCAGCTTCTCGGGGAGCGACGCGGGCAGCGGATCGTCCGCGGCGCGCACGACGATCGCGCCGTAGAGGCCGAGCGCGATCTGGTGTCCGGTGCGGTGGTGCGGATGCGGGTGGTACCAGTACGTGCCCGCGGAGCCGTACGGGACGTCGAAGGAGTAGACGTATTCCTGTCCGGGCTCGACCGGATGGATCGGGCTGCCGTCGGCATCGATCGGAAGGTGCAGCCCGTGCCAGTGCACGGTGGTCAACTCGGGCAGTTCGTTCCTGAATTGCACGACCACGTGCTGGCCTTCGCGCACCTCGAGCGTGGGGCCGGGCACGCGGCCATCGTACGTGAAGACGTCGCTTGGCGTGCCGGGCAGGAGCTCGAGTCGGCCGGGTGACGCGACGAGGCGGACGCGCACGGTGTCCGGCGATGGGGAAAGGTCGACCATCACCGGCGGAGCGCTGAGCTCACCGGGTCGGATTGGGAGAGTTCCCGATGCCGTCAGCAGGGACGGCAGCAGGAGCAGGGCTGCGTTGCGTTTGCGCGTAGGTTATCGAGGTATCGTGGCCGGGCCTCGGCGGCCGGCCGTATACGGCTCGTCTCCCAGGAACTCTCCGGCATCGATGGAGGGGGAACCGATGCGGTAGCCGAGCTTGTGAAGCGCGGCCATGATCGGTTCCGGGTCCTGGGTGGACAGGTGCATGATCGCCACGGCCTCGTCGTCCCCCTCGACGGGCGGGATCACGAGGCCGGTGATGTTCACACGGTGCTCGATGCCGATGATGCGTACCACGCGGGCGAGCTCGCCCGGGCGGTTAGGCATCCGGATCTCGACGCGCGCGGACGGCGCGTGCGAACCGAACAGCTCGACCAGTGCGCGCAGCAGGTCGGTCTCCGTCAGGATCCCGATGAGGCGCTCCCCTTCCATGATGGGCAAACACCCGATCCGGTTCTGGTAGAGCCGGCGCGCCGCGTCCTCGACGGGTGTGTCGGGCCCGGCCGTGATCAGGTCGGTAATCATCAGTTCCCGCACGCGTCGGCGGTTGAGCTGCTCGCGCAGCTCGTCCCGCTCGTCCGCCCAGATCGGCGGCATGGCGAGGCGGAGGTCGCGGTCGGTGACCAGGCCGACGAGGCGGTCCCCTTCCAGGACGGGGAGGTGACGGATGCGGTGCTCGCGCGTGAGCGAGAGCGCTTCCGCAAGCGTCATCTCCGGCGACGCCGTAACGACGTCCACCGTCATCCTGGATCGCACGAGCATGGCAGGTCCGGGGATCGGGGACTGCAAGGGTGAGGCTTTC
>CAYUIG010000103.1:0-5577 GCA_964444685.1 uncultured Gemmatimonadaceae bacterium
GTCGGGATCGCGATGATCATCGTCGTGATCGTGAAGAACGAGTCGGCGATGGGGCCCATGCCGGCGGCGAACATGTGGTGCGCCCAGACGCCCCAGCCGATCAGGCCGATCAGCGCGCCGGAATACACCATGACCGCGTAGCCGAAGAGGGGCTTGCGGGAGAACGTCGGGATGATCTCGCTCAGGATCCCGAAGGCCGGCATGATCAGGATGTAGACCTCGGGATGGCCGAACATCCAGAACAGGTGCTGCCAGACGATCGGGTCGCCGCCGGCAGCGGTCTGGAAGAACAGCGTGCCCCATGTGCGGTCGAAGGTGATCAGGAAGAGCGCGACCGCGAATACGGGCAGGGCGGTGATGATGATGAAGCTCGTGATGAGCGTCATCCATGTGAAGAGCGGCATGCGCATGAGCCGCATGCCGGGCGCCCGCAGGTTCAGGATCGTGGTGATGAAGTTGATGCCGCCCATGATGGACGCAGCGCCCAGCGCCTGCAGTCCGAGCGACCAGAAGTCCATGTTCGGCCCGGGCGAGAACTGCGGCGACGTCAGGTTCGCGTAGCCGAACCAGCCGCCGTTGGGCGCCGCCCCGATGAACCAGCTGAAGTTCATGAACAGCGCGCCGAACAGGTAAATCCAGTACGACAGCGCGTTGAGCCGCGGGAATGCGACGTCGCGCGCGCCGATCTGGAGCGGCACGATGTAGTTGAAGAACGCCACGGCGATCGGCATTCCGACGAGGAACACCATCGTCGTGCCGTGCATCGTGAAGACCTGATTGTAGACGTCCGGGCTCAGGAACGCGTTCTCGGGCCGTGCCAGCTGAATGCGGATGAGCAGCGCTTCGAAGCCGCCCAGGAAGAAGAAGACGAGGGCGGTCGAGAAGTAGAGAATGCCGATCTTCTTGTGATCGACGGTCGTGATCCAGTCCCACAGCCCGCTGCGCTTCGTGACGGCAGGGGCGTGCAGGTGAGCTTCAGCGGTAGCCATCTTATTTCAGACTCACGAGGTACGCCGCGACGGCGCGCACCTCCTCATCGGTCAGTCCGGTCGGCGGCATGCCGGCCGCTTCGGTCTGCGTCCCGGGCATGAGGGCACCCGGCTTGAGGCTCTGCGGGTCGCGGATCCAGGCCTCGACGTGCTCGATCGTGTTCGGCTTCGCGCCCGCACCCACGTAGGGACGGCTGCCGAAGCGTGTGAGGTTCGGCCCGAGCGTGCCGCGCGCGTTCGTGTTCGCGATCGCGTGACACGCCACACACGCCCGGCTCGTGAAGATCTGCCGGCCCTGCGCAATCAGCGGGTCCTCCTGTGCCACGTCCGTGGGCGGCAGCGCGGCGAGCGAATCCACCACCTGCGCAGCCTGCGGCGTTGGCGGATTCGCCGTCGCGCGGCTCGACGTATCACCCGGAACGGTGGCCGGCTGCGCGGGCGCCGGTGGAGGCCCGGCATCCTGCATCGATGCCACCCACGCGTCGAACTCCTCAGGAGAAACCGCAACCGCAGTCGTGGCCATGATGCCATGCGACTCGCCGCAGAACTCCGCGCACTGCCCGCGGTACCGGCCCGGCTCGCTCACGGTCAGGACGATGTGGTTCTCCATCGCGCGCTCACCCTCCGCGCGCGCCACCACCGGGTTCGCGTCCCGCTTCCCGCCCAGCCGCGGGATCCAGAAGCTGTGAATGACGTCCGCGCTCCGGATCCGGAAGTGGATCTCACGGCCGATCGGCAGGTGGAACTCGTTCGCCGTGACCACGCCGTACTCGGGGTAGCGGTACTCCCACCACCACTGGTGGCCGATCACCTCGATCTCAAGCGCGTCCTCGGCCGGGCGCCGCTGCGTCTCGAAGATCGTGCGCACCGTCGGGACCGATATCAGGATGACGATGATCGCAGGAATGATCGTCCACAGCAGCTCGAGCTTCGTGTTGCCGTGGATCTGGGGCGGCGGCGGCTGATTCGGCCGCTCGCGGAAGCGCAGCACCACGTAGACCACCAGCACCTGCACGAGGACCAGAATGAACATGGTCCACCAGAAGGTGTTGGTGAAGACGGCGTTCAGCGCTTCGCCGTACTCGCTGACTGGACGAAAAGTGGTCTGCGGGAACTCGCCGGCACACCCACCCGCCAGGACCGCCCCCGCCGCCAGCGCGGCGAGCGCGCGTCCGGACTCTATCCTACCGAGGGACATTACACTCCTCTGACCTGCGAACCGTGCCCGGCCCATGCCGCAAGGCACCGAAAGCAGGGTAGCCTAGCGTGCCATTCTGTCGCGGTCAAGCGTACGTAGATTCCCCTACAAGCGCGTGGGGAATACTCCCACAGCGTGGCGCCGCCTCGATTCGCGGCGTATCCTGCGCCCGTGCGCGACGCGTACGATGTGCTCGTCATCGGTGGTGGCATCGCCGGCTCTGCGGCAGCCCTCGCGGCCGCCGCGCGAGGTGCCCGCACCGCGGTCGCGCGTGCTGCGCCCGGCGCCACTGCACTCGTCTCCGGCGGCTGGTGCGGACCACTTCGTCCGGAGCTGGATGCGGCGCTCCGAAGCGCGGGCCTGCCGCTGCAGCCCGTGGGCACCCCGCTGCCCCATCCGTCCGGCACACGCGTCACCTGCGAGTACGCGCCCGCGTCTCACGCCGATCCGGTTCCCGACCCGATCGTCTGTGGCATCGCCGGCCTGGCCGGCTTCCATGCACCGGCTCTCGCCCGCCTCTGGTTCGGCGACGACGCCCGTCACGTCACCATCACCATCGATGACATGCCGGCCGCGGGCTGGTCTCCCGTTTCGCTCGCCGCCCTGCTGGAACGCGAACCCGAACGCCTCGGCCGTCCGCTCGCCGCCGTCACGAGTCGTCGGACCGCGGTACTGCCCGCGATCCTCGGCATCGACCGCGTCGATGACGTGCGCGCAGGGATCGGCGCGCCGGTGGTGGAGGCGCTCGGCGTCGCACCGTCGATCCCCGGATGGCGGCTCCAGCGCGCACTCGATCGCGCACTCGAGGCCGCGGGCGTCGATCGCATCGCAGGACGGGCGCACGCAGCGCGCACCGGGTCGGAGCGGCTCACCGCCGTGAACATCACGGGCGACGATTCCCGATCCACGATCGCGGCGCGCGCCTTCGTACTCGCCACCGGCAAGTTCACCGGTGGCGGGATCCAGGCGGACGAACGGCTGCGCGAGATGGCGCTAGGCATGACGGCTACCGTCGAGCGCTTCGGGCGTACGTTCGAGGAGGCGGACGCCGTCGCACTCACCGACGCGGATGCCGGTGACGTGCAGCCGCTGCTGCTCGCGGGCGTCATGGATGAGGATGTGCCCTACGCGAACGTGTTCCTCGCGGGTACCGTGCGCGCCGGCACCGACACGGCGCGCTGGGCGCTCGGCGAGATGGCGGAAGACGGCTGGCGTGCAGGTGAGTCCGCAGCGCGGGCAGCCGCATGAAGAACCGCATCCTCGCATGGCTCAACCTCGCCTATCATTTCGCGCGCCACGTGCTGTTCGTGATGCCGTTCCGCCCGTTCCGGCGCGGTCGCGAGCTGCTGCGCTTCACGAGCGCGGTCGTGCCCGAAGGGTACGTGCCGCTCGAGGCGCCGGAGCGCGAACTCCTGCCGACCGCTATGAACTGCATCCACTGCGGCCTCTGCTCGCTTGCGTGCCCTTCTCTTCACGACGCACCATCGTCCGCATGGGCGGAGTCGTGGACGTTCGTGGCGGGGCCCTCGCGCTCGCTCGATCGCGCACCGCTCGTCGCGGCCGACGCACCGTGTGCACGCTGCGACGCATGCGCCGCCGTCTGTCCGACCGGTGTACCGATTCCGCAGATCGCCGCCATGCTCGGCCGGCTCGCCGTCTCCAACCCCGTGGTATCGTGAGACCATCATGCGCAGATCTCTCGTCCTTGCCTGTGTGCTCCCGCTCATCGTCCATGGGAGCGGCGTGAGTCAGGAGCGGCCGCGCGCCCGTGATGCGGGCGTCATCATCGGCATCTTCGAGCCGGGCGCGCACAACGCGATCACCGACGTTGCGGGCGTGCGCGTTGGACAGACCACGCTGCACTCGGAGAGCGTGAACACGGGCGTGACCGCGATCCTGCCCCACGGCAGCGATCTCTTCCGGGACCGCGTGCCCGCCGCGATGCTCGCGGGCAACGGCTTCGGCAAGCTGCTGGGCGTGACGCAGGTGAAGGAGCTCGGTGAGCTGGAGACGCCAATCCTGCTCACCTGCACGCTCTGCGTCTGGCGTGCGGCGGATGCGATGGTGGCGTGGCTGCTGCGTCAGCCCGGCATGGAGAACGTACGGTCGATCAACCCGGTCGTCGGCGAGACGAACGACGGCGCACTGAACGACATCCGCGCGCGCCCGATCGAGCCCGCACACGTCGAGAGCGCACTGGAATCCGCAGCTTCGGGTCCGGTGGAGGAAGGCGCAGTCGGTGCCGGTTCCGGAACGGTTGCGTTCGGCTGGAAGGGCGGGATCGGCACGTCGTCGCGTGTGCTGCCCGCGTCGCTCGGCGGGTACACGGTCGGCGTGCTCGTGCAGACGAACTTCGGTGGTATCCTCACGATCAATGGCGCGCCCGTCGGCCGCGAGATGGACCGCTTCTCCTTCCGCGATGCCGTCCGGAATCCCGACGCGCCCGCGAACCCTGACGGCGGCGACGGCAGCATCATGATGGTCGTCGCCACGGATGCACCGCTCGACAGCCGCAACCTCGAGCGGCTCGCGCACCGCGCACTGTTCGGCCTCGCGCGCACCGGTGCCACAATGAGTAACGGCTCGGGTGACTACGTGATCGCGTTCTCCACCGCCGAGTCCGTGCGACGCCGCGAATCCATGGAGCCGCGCACCGTGGCGGAGCTGCCCAACGACCTCATGTCACCGCTCTTCCAGGCCGTGGCCGAAGCCACCGAGGAAGCGATCGTGAACTCGCTGTTCAAGGCCGTCGACACGACCGGGATGGGCCGCACCATCGACGCCCTGCCGATCGATCGCGTGCTCGAGATCCTGGACCGGTATCGGGCGCGGACGACGGTCGGACGGAACTGAGTCGGGAGTCGGGAGTCGGGAGTCGGGAGTCGCGAGGGCGAGCCACAGGGGGAGGCGTCCGGCGGTTCCCGGTGGCGGCGAGTGGTGCAGCGGTGCCGCAAACTCGTCAACGGCCAGGGTGCAGGACCGCCTGGTTGCCGGCTTTGCGGCGAATATCGCCGCAAAGTCGTCACTCGCCGCAAACGCGTCTCGCCGCATGACGACCTTGCGGCGCCGCCGCACCCCTCGCCGTGTCACCGGGAACCGCCCGCAGGCCTCCCGCTGTTGCTCGACCCTCGACTCTCGACTCCCGACTCCCGACTCTGAGGCGCACCGGAAACCGACGTCGAGCAGCGAACCTCAATCCGCCAGAAACTCCAGGATCTCGTCGCCGCGCCGCTCGGCGTCCCTCTCACCTGCGGCGATCAGCTCCGCGATGTAGTCCGGCTGGAACATCAGCATCGACAGCACGTCGGGACTGCGCGTTTCGCGCGTACCGAGTCCGCGCGTCATGAAGCGGAACCCCTTCGGCAGAGACGGCTCGAACTTCGCCGCGAG
>CAYUIG010000104.1:0-5529 GCA_964444685.1 uncultured Gemmatimonadaceae bacterium
TCCTGCGCATCATGAACGATCGCGGCGACGTGCAGGCCGAAGGGCAGTGGCTCGCAGCGACCGCGTCGTTCACGGCAACGACGGCCGGCCACTATCACGTTGCGATCGCGGGCAACGGCACATACACGCTGACGCTGCAGTCGCCCTGATGCGGCGCACGCTGCTCGCGGCCATGTGCGTCTCCTTCGCGACGCCGGCGGCGGCGCAGCTCGCCACGATCGAGCCCGACACGATCGAAATCGGCGGACGCGCGATCGCGGTCGAGCGCGGCGCGTTCCAGGTGCCGTCCATCCGCGGACGCACTGACCTCCCACCGCTTACACTCCGCTTTCTCCGAATTCCAGGCACGGCGGAGACGCCCGGGCCGCCAATCGTCTATCTCTCGGGCGGTCCCGGCGCCTCGGGGATCGACGAGATCCTGACGTTCCCGGCGGCGTGGATCGATACGCTGCGCGCGGTCGGCGACATCGTCGCACTGGACCAGAGGGGGACGGGCGCCTCGGAGCCGCTGGCACGTGATTGTCCGGGAACCGCCGCGCTGCCGCTCGACCGTCCCGCCGATCCGGCGCGCTTCCTCGAGGCGTACCGCACGCTTCTGAACGAGTGTGTGCTCGCGCTGCGCGGCGAGGGCGTCGAGCCCGCAATGTTCACGACGGCGGAGAGCGCCGAGGACGTGGAGGCGCTGCGCGTCGCACTGGGTGCGAGCCGCATCGCGCTGCTCGGCGGGAGCTACGGCAGCCATCTCGCCCTGGCTGTCGTGCGGCGTTTTCCATCGAGCATCGACGCGATCGTGATGGCATCCGTGGAAGGTCCCGACCACACGTTCAAGCTGCCATCCGCGATCGATGAAGGACTCGACGGCCTCTTCCGGCACATGCGCGCGACCGATGCGGCGCTCGCTCGTACGCTGACCGACCCGGGTGGGACGTTGCGCGCACTGATCGCGCGGCTGGAAGCGTCGCCTGTTCGGGTGCGTGTCGGTGACGACGAAGTCGTGGTCGGCGCGTGGGACCTGCGGCGGATGGCCGCGGAAGCCGCGGGGCGCTACCCGCAGGGGCGCCGCTTCCCGGCGGAACTGTCCGCCATGGTGAACGGTGACTTCACCCCGCTCGGTGCGTGGGCGACTGCGTGGCGGCGCGGCGCAGGACTGTCGCTCATGGGCACGGCGATGGACTGTGCATCGTATGCGAGCACACAGCGCCTCGCGCGCATCCGGGGCGAGGAGAGTCGTTCGCTCGTTGGAGGCGTCGTCGACTTCCCGTTCCCCGCGCTGTGCGATCCCGCGCTGCTGCCCAGGCTTCCCGATGCGTTCCGCACACCCGTGCGCAGTCCGGTGCGCGCGCTGTTCATCGCGGGGACGCTGGATGCGCGCACGCCGGTCGCGAACGCGCATGAGGTTGCGCGCGGCATGCCGAACGCAACGGTACTGATCGTGGAGAACGGGCCGCACGGGACGCCGCCGCTGCCCGAGCTGCCGGGCATCATCGCGTCGTTCCTGCGCGGTCGTAGCGTGCCGGGTCGGCCGCTGTTATTTCCTGCCTGGAGATTCGAGCGGAACTGATTCAGGCGGTCGTGAAGTTCGACGGGCCGAGAATCTCCACCTCGAGCGAGGTCGCTTCCGCGCTGGGAAGGCCGAGCTGCTCTCGCAGACTCGAGAGGATGGCCCGTTCGGCCGTCGTGACCTGCCCGTCCTGGATCGCGCTTTCGAGCGCAGCCCGGTAGATCTCTGCACGCCGCGCTCCGAGGTATGCGGGCGTGCGCGCGACACCCGGCATGACGCGGTCGATCGCGCGCCGGGCGACGCCGTGCAGTGGGCGCAGTGCGATGACGACGAGGCCCGCCGCGAGGATGCCGGGGACGATCCCCTCGACCGGCAGCAACGCTTCCAGCAGTTCGCTCAGGAGGAAGAAGCTGCCGGCAAGCAGAGCGCCGGCCGCACCCTGCGTCAGCGCGAACTTCAGCCGCAGCTCGATCTCGAAGAGCTGCGAGTGGAGCAGGCCATACGCGAGCAGTGCGACATAAACGATGTAGACGAACCCCTGCGCCGGGTTGTACAGGAAATCCCCCCAGAATGGGATCGGACGCAGCACGGGATAGAACATCAGAACGATCGCGATGAACACATCGCGGATGCCGAACGCGGATGCTACGAGTGCAGCGCGGCTGCGCGCCGTGGTCCCGGCATTCGTCCTGGCGTACGCCCACAGGGCGGACAGGATGCCGTACAGTGCGCCGAGCGCCTGGAGTCGGACGAGCATGAGCCCGCCCGGCCGATACTGGAAGTTCCACGTCCCCCAGTCGATCGGGTACATGTCCGTGATGAAGAGCGACGGCCGGAGCAGCGTGAACGCGGCGGCCACGACGCTCAGGACATTCAGCACCCACCGGACACGCGTCGAGCGGAACGGCGCGACGGCGGGCGAATCGATCGCCGCACCGAGGAACGCGAGATACTGGTAAGGCACGGCCGCGACGGCTGCCGTGCCGATGGTGGCCATTGCATACGAGAGTGCGCGGCTCTCCACCATCTGCGGCCAGCCGGCGGAAAAGCCCATCACCAGGCCTTCGAGCAGGAGCACGCGCGCCAGTGCGCGGTTGACCGATCGGTGCGGCGCGGTGCGATAGACCACGGCCGCAGCCAGCCATGCACCGATCAGCAGCAACGCGGAGGGCACCGGCCACAGATGGAGATCGATCCAGGGAAGGCCCATCAACGGATCGCTTCGAAGTCGCGAGCTTCGGCCGGCAAGGAAGACCTCTCGCCGCAGATGCACGAGCTACGAACGTGCGCAGGTGAACGGGGCAATATTCCGTCCACAGCACGGGCGGTCAAGCGCCGCCACCCGTAGCGCGAAGGAGCGGCGCGTGCAATCTTCCCACATGCGCGTCATCGCCGTGACCTTCGCTGCGCTGCTGCCCCTCGCCTGTGCGGGCGGCGGCTGCCCCAACGTGGCCACGCCGGAGCCCGGTCCCGCGCACCAGACGTTGCTCGACCCGTCCGCGGACGTCGTACGCGTCACGCCACCCGACACGTTCGACGTGGCGTTCGAGACGAGCGTCGGCAACTTCACGGTGCAGGTGTACCGCGAGTGGGCGCCGCTGGCCGCGTACCGGTTCTACAACCTCGCGCGCAACGGCTACTACGACGGCAACCGGTTTTTCCGGGTGATTCCGGGATTCGTCGCACAGTGGGGCGCGCACGGCGTGCCGGCCGTCAACCGCGTGTGGCACGAGGCGACGATTCCCGACGACCCGCTGCGTGTATCCAACCTGCGCGGGACGATCACCTTCGCGGCGGCGGGACCCGATACCCGGGCCGCGCAGGTGTTCATCAACATGCGCTCGAACGAGGGACTGGATGTCCTGGGATTCGCGCCGTTCGGTCGTGTGACCGAGGGCATGGGGACGCTGCTGTCGTTGTACGGCGAGTACGGCGATTTCCCGCCCGAAGGATCGGGACCGGACTACGGCTGCATCGCGGAGAAGGGGAACGCCTACCTCGAACGGGACTTCGAGCGGCTGGACTCGATCCTGACGGCGCGCGTGGTGCGGGAATCCGCGCGGGCGGAGGCGCCCTGACTAGCGCCCCCGCACCGGCCGCGGCTTCAGCTCGCGGACGATCAGCGCCGCGGAGCCGAGCGTGCTGCCGGCAACGAGCAGATACAGCGCAACCGAAACCCAGGGCTGAATGGCCATGATGCTTACTCCGTTTCGTTGTTCGTCTCCCCTACGCGGCTTCGGGCGCGGGGGTTTCACCATGTGCGGGAGGGCGTCATGACGGATCGGCCGGCCTGGGTCGGCATCTTCATCGCCGTGACCGCACTACCGGTCATCGCCCTCACCCTCGTTCAGATGCGTTACGAAGGCCAAGGGTTGCGTGACAGCCTCGGGCAGATCCTCTTCTCGCTCGGACTCCTCGCCGTGGGACTCGGTTACCTCTTCGTCGATCCCGCGTCCCACCGCTGGGTCGTGCTCGGAGGCGTGGCGCTGATCGTGGCCGGCGTCTTCTGGCAGGAACGCGTGGCCGGGCCCCGCGCCGTCTAGTCCCAACTCCTTCGGAGAAACTCGATGAGCGACGCCCGCTTCAAGCTCTCCGTGATGATGTTCCTCCAGTACTTCGTCTGGGGCGCATGGTTCGTCACCATGGGGACCTACCTGGGGCAGACGCTCCAGTTCGACGGCACCCAGATCGGGCTGGCATACGGGACGACCGCGATCGCGGCGATGATCTCGCCGTTCTTCGTCGGGATGGTGGCCGACCGCTTCTTCGCCACCGAGCGCATCCTCGCCCTGCTGCACGCGGGCGGCGCCGTCGTGCTCTTGATCGCCTCCGTGCTGCCGGTCTTCGGCACGTTCTATCCCGTGCTGATCCTGTACGCGCTGTTCTACATGCCCACGCTCGCGCTCACGAACTCGATCTCCTTCCACAACATGAAGGACCCGGCCGCCGAGTTCCCGCGCGTGCGCGTGCTGGGCACGATCGGCTGGATCGTCGCCGGGATTCTGGTCGGACGCCTGGGCATCGAGGCGACAGCGGTTCCGATGAAGATCGCGGCCGGCGCGTCGATCGTGCTGGCGCTCTACTGCCTCATGCTGCCGAATACGCCGCCGCAGGACGAGGGCAAGCCGTTCCGTGCACGCGACGCCCTGGGGTTGGATGCGCTTTCGCTCATGAAGGACCGGTCGTTCGCCGTCTTCGTCATCGGCTCCTTCCTGCTCTGCATCCCGCTCCAGTTCTACTACGCCTTCACCAACCTTTTCCTGAACGAGATCGGACTGCCCGAGCCCGCGACCAAGATGACCTTCGGCCAGATGTCCGAGATCGTCTTCATGCTGCTCATGCCCTGGTTCCTCCTGCGATTGGGCGTGAAGAAGATGCTGCTCATCGGCATGGCCGCCTGGGCGCTCCGGTATGTCCTGTTCGCCTATGGTGACACCGGGCCGGGCGCCTGGATGCTCTACGTCGGCATCATCCTCCACGGCATCTGTTACGACTTCTTCTTCGTCACCGGCTACATCTACGTGGATCAGCGCGCATCGGCGCGCATCCGTGCGGCCGCGCAGGGATTCATCGCGTTCGTCACGCTGGGCGTGGGCTACTTCATCGGCGCCTGGGCGTCCGGCCAGATCGTCGAGGCCTACACCATCGACGGCGGTCACGACTGGCAGACCATCTGGATCATGCCGGCCGTGTTCGCTGCCGCGGTGATGCTGATCTTCGCCGTGATGTTCAGGGATCAGCGGGCGTCACTCGGCACACCTCAGGCTGTCCCCGCCGGGGATTGATTTTCCTCGGCGGCGGCGAGGGTCGGAGGGTCCGAATATCGCCGCAAACTCGTCAAGCGCACAGCGCGAATTCCCGCCATTGACACGTTTGCGGCGATAGACGCCGCAAACCCGCCGCTCGACGCGTTTGCGGCAAAGGGATTGACGCATTTGCGGCGCGCTGGGCCCACCTTCCGGAGTCTACGCCGCAAACTCGTCAATCGCGCACCACCAAACCCCGCCATTGACACGTTTGCGGCGATA
>CAYUIG010000105.1:0-5449 GCA_964444685.1 uncultured Gemmatimonadaceae bacterium
TCCGAGGATCAGGAGAGCTTCTTCCAGGCGCTGCGCTACATCCGCGATCACACACCGGAGGACGCGCACGTGTTCACGACCAAGCCGGAGCCGCTCTACCTCTTCACGGGGCGTCAGGCACCCTCGCGCGAGGTCATATGGACAAACGACGAGGGGTTCCGGAAGCGACTGCAGGAAGCAGGCGTCGACTACATTCTGGCCGGTGCGCTGCACCATTCGGAGCGCGTGAGACTGCCGGAGCACCTGAAGGCACTGTGCTCGGAGCTCACGGTAGAGGCGATGTTCCCGCCGCGGACCTGGCTGTTCCGCGTCGGCCCCGGAAGTGTCGACGCGTGTGAAGCTGCGGCCGCATACGCGCAGGCAAACGAAAATCTGTGGTTCGGCGAGGTCAATTGATGTCGGGTGGTGCGGACAGAAGGGAACTCCAGGCGGCCCACGGCGTCGCGGCCGGTCATCGCAAGATCCGGCTGACCGGCCGTCCGACGATCTCGGTGGTGATCGCTTCGACGGAAGCGCGCGAGCAGCTCGAGGAGCAGCTGCTGGCGGTACTGCCGGAGTGCGGCCGGGTGCAGGCGGAGGTGGTCGTTGCACGCGCAGCGGATGCGTCGGAGCTGGACGCTCTGCGCGCCCGGTATCCGGAGGTGCGCTTCGTCGCATGTGCGGACCGCAGCTCACGCGCGGAGCGGCGCAGCGCCGGGATGAGGGAGGCGGATGGTGACATTGTCATGATGCTCGAGGATCGCACGCCGCTCCAGCCCGAGCGCGTCGCGCAGTTGCGGCGCTGGCTGGAGTCTCCGCGCCGCCACAACGGCGACGGCCACACGCAGCCTCAGGCCGAGCCGCTGGAGCCGGCCGCCCCGGCGGGCGGCCCGCGCCGTGTGGACCGGCTCGAGCCGGGCGACCACGTGGTCGTCATCGGCGCCGGCCCGGGCGGGCTCACGCCGGCGTATCTGCTCGCCAAGCAGGGCGTGAAGGTGACGGTGCTCGAGGCGGACGACATCGTGGGCGGGATCTCGCGCACGGCATCGTACAAGGGCTATCGTTTCGACATCGGCGGGCACCGCTTCTTCACCAAGATCCGTCCCGTGCAGGAGCTGTGGCGCGAGATCCTGGGTGACGAGTTCATCCGCGTGCCGCGCCTGTCGCGCATCCACTACCAGGGGAAGTTCTTCGACTATCCGCTGAAGGCGGCGAACGCGCTGTTCGGGCTCGGCATCTGGACGTCCATCGTCTGCGTGCTGAGCTACCTGAAGGCGCATCTGCGGCCCAGCCCGGTGGAGGAGAACCTCGAGCAGTGGGTGGTGAACCGCTTCGGCCGCAAGCTCTACGAGATCTTCTTCAAGACGTACACGGAAAAGGTGTGGGGCATGCCCTGCACGGAGATCCGTGCGGAGTGGGCGGCGCAGCGGATTCAGAACCTCTCGCTGGCGAAGGCGATCATGAACGCGGCGGCGCTGAACCGCCGCTCGACCGATGTGAAGAGCCTGATCAACGAGTTCGAGTATCCGCGCCTCGGTCCCGGCCAGATGTGGGAGATGTGCGCGGCACGCATCGAGGAGCTGGGCGGCCGCGTGCTGATGCGTCACGAGGTGACGTCGCTCGAGATGAAGGACGGCCGCATCGTCGCCGTGCGTGCACGCACGCCGAACGGCGAGGTGCGCATCGAGGGGCAGCACTTCATTTCGACGATGCCCGTGCGCAACCTCGTGCAGGCCATCGAGCCGCCGCCACCGCCCGCGATCCGGGAGGCGGGGGCGGGACTCAAGTACCGCGACTTCCTGACGGTTGCGCTGATCCTGGAAGGGGAGGATCTGTTCCCGGACAACTGGGTCTACATCCACACGCCGGGCGTGAAGGTCGGGCGCATCCAGAACTTCAACAACTGGAGCCGCGCGATGGTGCCGGAGCCGGGCCGCACGTGCCTCGGGCTGGAGTACTTCTGCTTCGAGGGCGACGGCCTGTGGACGATGGCGGACGCCGATCTCGTGGCGCTGGCCTCGCTCGAGCTCGCGGAGCTGGGTCTCGCGAAGGGGGCGCGTGTGCTCGATGGCACGGTCGTGCGGATGCCGAAGGCGTATCCGGTCTACGACTCGGAGTATCGCGCGCACCTCGACCGGGCGCGCACGTTCCTGGACCCGATCCCGAACCTGCATCCGGTGGGCCGGAACGGGATGCACAAGTACAACAACCAGGACCATTCGATGCTGACGGCCATGATGGCCATCTGGAACATGCAGGGCGAGTCGCACGACGTCTGGGCCGTCAACACCGACTACGAGTATCACGAGGAGATCCGGGTCCCGAACGCGCAGGAGCGGCGCGGCGCAGCGCAGCCGGCCGGAGTCTGATGCGCATTGGCGTGGACGCCGCCTGCTGGGCCAATGGCCGCGGTTACGGCCGGTTCACGCGCGAGATCGTGCCCCGGATGGTTGCGCTGGCACCGGAGCACGAGTGGCTGCTCTTCGCCGACGAACGTGCGGCGGAGCGGCTCGACATCGAAGGGAACAACGTGCGCATCGAGCGGGTCGAGCAGAGTGCATCGCCGACGGACGCCGCGTCCGCCGGGGGGTACCGTTCGCCTGCCGACATGCTGCGGCTCACGCGTGCCGTCTGGGCGGAGCGCCCGGACGTCTTCTTTTCTCCGACCGTCTACACGTACTTCCCGCTCCCGCCGCGCCAGCGCGCGGTGGTAGGGATCCACGACGCGATCGCCGAGCGCTTCCCGGAGTGGACGATGGCGTCGCCGCGCGCGCGGCTGTTCTGGCGCGCGAAGGTGCGCCTCGCGCTGATGCAGGCGCGTCTCGTCATGACGGTGTCGGAGTTCTCGGCGCGCGAGCTGTCGTCCGTGCTCGGTGTCGGCCGCACGCGCATCCGCGTCGTAGCCGAAGCGCCTGCCGAGGCGTACCAGCCCACGGAGGATCGCGCGCAGATCGAGGAGGCGGTGGCGTCATTCGGACTCGGTCCGGATGACCGCTGGTTCGTGTACGTGGGCGGATTCAATCCGCACAAGCGCGTCGATCTGCTGGTGCGCGCACACGCGGAGGTCGTGCGCGCTGCACCGGATCGCGCGCCGCATCTGCTGCTCGTCGGAGATCCCGGCGCCGATGTCTTCCTCCAGAGTGTGAGCGCGATCAAGTCGGCCATCGAGGCGTGCGGCACAGAGTCGCTCGTACATTGGACGGGGTTCGTGCCCGACGAGCGGCTGCGCCACCTGCACTCCGGCGCGATCGCCCTCGTGCTGCCCTCGCTCGCCGAGGGCTTCGGCCTGCCCGCAGTGGAAGCGGCGGCGTGCGGCGCACCGGTCGTGGCGACGACGGCCAGTCCGCTTCCGGAGCTCCTCGAGGGTGCCGGTCTCTTCGTCCCGCCCGGCGATGCAGACGCACTGGCGACGGCGATGCGACGGCTGGCGGAAGATGCGGAGCTGCACGCGCGCTGTGCGGAGACGGCATTCATCCGCGCACGGGCGCTGACCTGGGATGCGGGTGCACGCGCGGCGCTCGACACGCTCTACGAGGCGGCCGCATGAGTGCGCTCCGCATCGCGATGCTGACGACGTTCTATCCGCCGCACAACTTCGGCGGGGACGGCATCGGCATCCAGCGGCTGGCGCGCGGCTTCGCGCGGCGCGGACACGAAGTGACGGTGATCCAGGACGTTGATGCGCACCGCGCACTCTCGAACGGGGCATCGCCGCGGACGAACGATGTCGACGAGGGCGTGCGCGTGATCCGGCTGCGCAGTGCGCTCGGCACGCTGTCGCCGCTGCTCACGCATCAGCTCGGCCGGCCCGTGGTTCACGGCCGCCGCATCCGCGCCCTGCTGGACGAGGGCGGGTACGACGTGACGATGTTCCACAACGTGTCGCTCGTGGGCGGCCCCGGCCTGCTTTCGGAGGGGCGCGGCGTGACGCTGTACGAAGCGCACGAGCACTGGCTCGTCTGTCCGACGCACGTGCTCTGGCGCCACGGCCGGGAAGCGTGCACGGGCCGCGAATGCCTGCGCTGCACGCTGCGCGCGGGGCGGCCGCCGCAGCTCTGGCGCTACACGGGCCATCTGGACCGGCAGCTCGATCACGTGGATGCGATCATCGCGAAAAGCGAGTTCAGCCGCGCCAAGCATCGCGAATTCGGTCTTGCGCGCGACATGGAGGTCATCCCGTACTTCCTGCCGGACGACGAAGCGCCGGGCGGTCCGACGTCCTCGGAGTCGCCGCACGACCGGCCGTACTTCCTGTTCGTCGGCCGGCTGGAACGGATCAAGGGACTGGACGATGTGATCCCGGCGTGGCGCGAGCACGCGCACGCCGACCTGCTGATTGCCGGCGACGGTGCGCACGGAGAGGAGCTCCGGCGCCTGGCCGCGGGTGCGCCGAACGTACATTTCCTCGGCCGCGTCACACCCGATGCGCTGCGGCGCTACTACGAGCACGCAATCGCGCTCATCGTGCCGTCTGTGTGTTTCGAGACGTTCGGTATCATCATCATCGAGGCGTTCCGCCAGGGTACGCCGGTGCTCGCGCGCAGGATCGGGCCGCTGCCCGAACTGATCGAGTCGGGCGGCGGCGGCGAGCTGTTCGATGATGCGGCGGGTCTCATGCGGGCGGTGCAGAGCCTCGCCGGCGACCCGGCGCGGCGCGCGTCGCTCGCACGCGATGCGCGCGCATCGTTCCGCAGGAACTGGACGGAGGACGCGGTGATCCCGCGCTACCTCGACCTGATCGACAAGTGTGCCCGCAGGAAAGGCCTGGGGCGTGTAGTGGAGAAGCTCAGCACGGGGAGCGTGGCATGAGGGCGTTCATCACGGGCGGCGCGGGGTTCATCGGCTCGCACCTGTCCGAAACATTTCTCGACCGGGGGTGGCAGGTCCTCGTGCTCGATGACCTGTCGACGGGCTCGATCGCCAACATCGAGCACCTGGTCGGGCGTCCCGGCTTTGACTACCGCATCGGCTCCGTGCTGGATGCGCCGCTTGTGACCGAGCTCGTCGACCGCTGTGACGTCACGATCCACCTGGCCGCCGCCGTGGGCGTGCGGCTCATCGTGGAGCGGCCGGTGCACACGATCGAGACGAACGTGCACGGCACGGAGGTGGTGCTGAGCGCGGTTGCGCGCAAAGGACAGCCGGTGCTGATCGCATCGACGTCCGAGGTGTACGGCAAGAGCGCGAACGTGCCGTTCCGCGAGGATGCGGATCTCGTGCTCGGTCCTACGACGGCGTCGCGCTGGGCGTACGCCTGCTCGAAGGCGCTCGATGAATGGCTGGGCCTTGCGTACGCGCGCGAGCGCGGTGTGCCGGTCACGGTCTTCCGTCTCTTCAACACCGTGGGGCCGCGCCAGACGGGGCGCTACGGAATGGTGCTGCCGACGTTCGCGCGCCAGGCGGTGGACGGCGAGCCGATCACGGTGTACGGGACGGGCGAGCAGTCGCGCTGCTTCAGTCACGTGAAGGA
>CAYUIG010000106.1:0-5053 GCA_964444685.1 uncultured Gemmatimonadaceae bacterium
TCGCGATGGAGAAGGAGCTGCGGTTCGCGATCCGGGAGGGTGGGCGTACCGTGGGGGCCGGCGTGGTAACGGAGGTCGTGCAATAGAGTCTGGGGTCTGGAGTCTGGAGTCTGGAGTCTGGTTGAAGGCGGGAGACCCGCAGTAAACCAGACCCCAGACACGAGACACCAGACTCCAGACTCTGATAATCACGGCGGAACCGTGGGCGCCACGATCGGTAGTAATCGGGCTGACCTCGGGAGGAAGCGATGCCGAGAGACAAGATCATCCTGGCGTGCACGGTCTGCCAGGAGCGCAACTACTTCACGACGAAGAACAAGCGCAAGCATCCGGAGCGGGTGGAGTGGAAGAAGCACTGCCCGCGGTGCAATGCGCACACGGCGCACAAGGAGACCCGCTAGCCGGGTCGGCCGGCAGCGGGAGGATTCATGGCGGGAGTGATCGAGCGGACGCGCACGTTCGGCGGCGAGGTCGTCGAGGAGCTGAAGAAGGTGACGTGGCCGGACTGGCCGCAGCTGCGCAACGCGACCTTCGTGATCCTGCTGTTCGTGATCGTCGTGGCGGCGATCATCTGGGTGATGGACATCGTGGTGAGGAACGTGATCGACCTCATCATCGGCATGTTCGCGGGCTGACGATGACGGAGCCGCGCTGGTACGCGATCCAGACGTATTCGGGTCACGAGAACAAGGTCAAGAAGCTGATCGACTTCCGGATTGCCGAAGAGCCCGGCGATACGCCGGACGAGAAGGACATCCAGGAGGCGCTGGTCCCGACGCAGGATGTGGTCGAGATCAAGAACGGCAAGAAGGTGACGGTGACGCGTCGCCTGTACCCGGGATACGTGCTGGTGAAGATGCGGGCGACGCAGCGCGCGCTGCACGTGATCAACGGCATCCAGGGTGTGATCAAGTTCGTGGGCTCCGGCCAGGCGCCGCAGGCGCTGCGGGACGACGAGATCAACAAGATCCTCGGGCTCGCGCCGGTGGAGGAGGAGACGGAGGCGCGGGAGGAGATTCCGTTCCGCGTCGGGCAGGTGGTGGAGGTGACCGAAGGACCGTTCTCGGACTTCACGGGGACGGTGCAGGAGGTCTACCACGACAAGGGCAAGGTGAAGGTCGAGGTGAGCCTGTTCGGCCGCCCGACCTCGGTCGAGCTGGACTACACGCAGCTCACCGGCTACTGAGGACGACAGAGGTCCCGTCGCATGGCGAAGAAGGTCACCGGATTCGTGAAGCTCCAGGTTCCCGCGGCGGCGGCGAACCCCGCGCCTCCCGTAGGCCCGGCACTGGGCCAGCACGGCGTGAACATCATGGAGTTCTGCAAGCAGTTCAACGCGCGCACGCAGGCGCAGGCGGGCCTGATCATCCCTGTGGAGATCACGGTCTACGCGGACCGCAGCTTCACCTTCATCACGAAGACGCCGCCGGCGGCGGTGCTGCTGAAGAAGGCGGCGGGTCTGGAGAAGGGCGCGGCGGTGCCGAACCGCGACAAGGTGGGGAAGGTCTCGCGCAAGCAGGTGCGTGAGATCGCCACGCTGAAGATGCCGGACCTGAACGCGGCGTCGGTGGAGTCGGCGATGCGCATGATCGAAGGCACGGCCCGCTCGATGGGCCTGACGGTGGTGGACTGATGGCGCGTCACGGGAAGAGGTATCGCAAGGCGGCATCGGCCGTACCGCGCCGGGAGAACCCGGTGGAGGATGCGGCGGAGGCGCTGCGACTGGTGAAGGACGCCGCGTTCGCGAAGTTCGACGAGTCCGTCGAGGTGGCGGTGCGGCTGGGCGTCGATCCGCGGCATGCCGATCAGGTGGTGCGCGGCACGGTGGTGCTGCCGCACGGGACCGGCAAGGCGGTGCGCGTGCTGGTGCTCGCGCAGGGCGACAAGGTGAAGGAGGCCGAGGAAGCGGGCGCGGACTTCGCCGGCCTCGAGTACGTGCAGAAGATCAAGGATGGCTGGCTCGAGTTCGACGTCGCGGTGGCGACGCCGGACGTGATGGGACAGGTCGGCCAGCTCGGCCGCGTGCTGGGTCCGCGCGGGCTGATGCCGTCGCCGAAGGCAGGCACGGTCACGTTCGACGTGGGGCGCGCGGTGCGCGAGATCAAGGCAGGCAAGATCGAGTTCCGCGTCGACAAGACGGGGAACCTGCATGCGCCGATCGGCCGCGTGTCATTCGACGTGGAGCGGCTGAGCGCGAACCTGGATGCCTTCATGGAGACGGTCGTGCGCGCGAAGCCGGCCAGCTCGAAGGGCACCTACATCCGGAGCGTCACCGTGTCGAGCACGATGGGCCCGGGCATTCGCATCGACCCGAACCTCTACCGGCGGGTGGCAGCACGATGAAGCTGACGGAGAAGCAGGAGGCGGTCGCGACGCTGGCCGGGAAGCTCCGGGCGGCGAACGCACTCTACCTGACCGACTTCACCGGCCTGAACGTGAAGCGCATGACGCAGCTGCGCGCGCGGCTGCGCCAGGCCGGGCTGGAGTACATGGTCGTCAAGAACACGCTCGCGGAGCGTGCGCTCGAGGGGCTGGACCTGCCGGACATCGGCCAGTTCTTCCGCGGTCCGACCGCGGTCGTGATCGGGCAGGACGACCCCGTGGAAGCCGCGCGCGTACTGTCGACGTTCGCGAAGGAGAACGACGACAAGCCGGCGATCAAGGCCGGCATCGTGGAGCGGCGCGCGGTCAGCGCGGAGGAGGTTCATCGCCTCGCGACGCTGCCGCCGCGCGAACAGCTGCTCGCGCAGCTGGCGGGCGCGCTGGAGGCGCCGCTTTCGCAGTTCGTGTGGGCGCTGGAGGCGAAGCTCATCGAGCTGGCCGGCCTCGTGGACGCCCTGAAGGAACAGCGCGCGGGCTGACGCGCGCACCGGAGTCTGCAAACCACCCACGCCGAGGAAGAAGCGACCATGGCCAACAAGCAGGAGCTGCTAGACGCGATCGGCAGCATGACCGTTCTCGAGCTCGCCGAGTTCGTCGAGGCCTTCAAGGAGAAGTTCAACGTCACCGCCGTCATGGCCGCCCCGATGGCGGGTGGCGCGGGCGGCGCCGCGGCTGCGGCTCCGGCGGCCGAAGAGAAGACCGAGTTCGACGTCATCCTGACGGGAGCCGGCGAAAAGAAGATCCAGGTGATCAAGGTCGTCCGCGAGGTCACCAGCCTCGGCCTGAAGGAGGCGAAGGACCTGGTGGACAACCCGCCGAAGGCCGTGAAGGAAGGCGTGTCGAAGGAGGAGGCGGAGGCCATCAAGGCCAAGCTCGAGGAGAACGGCGCGTCCGTCGAGCTGAAGTAGGTGTTCGGCATGGGGCGGGGGCCATGTGCCCCCGCCCGGCCGGGCCCGACTTCGACCCTCGACGGAGTGCCATGCTCGAAAAGAACCGCGGTCCACACATCCGGATGCGTACCTTCCCCGCCACCCTTCGGGGCGGCCGGGGTTTCTGCGCTTGTGCCCGCCCAATGGGCGGCCGGGCCTGAGGAGGAAGATCCTTGGCGAAGAAGATGAGTCGTACCACGACCTCGAACGGCAACGGCCGGAAGAACGGCCGCGTGCCGGCGGTCAGCTTCTCGAAGCTGCCGGCGGCGCTGCCGATGCCGAACATGCTGGACGTGCAGATCGACGCGTTCAAGTCGCTGCTGCAGACCGATGCCGTCGCCGAGCAGCGCGAGGACGTCGGCCTCCAGCGCGTGTTCCACGAGGTGTTCCCGATCACCGACGTCAACGACAAGTTCTCGCTCGAGTTCGTCAACTACTCGCTCGGTGATCCGAAGTACACGGTCGAGGAGTGCATCGAGCGGGACATGACCTACGCCGCGCCGCTCAAGGCGACGCTGCGGCTGGTGGTCTGGGAGGATGTCGAAGAGGGAGAGCGGCGCCCGAAGGACATCATCGAGAAGGAGGTCTACCTCGGCGACCTCCCGCTGCTGACCGGACTGGGCACGTTCATCATCAACGGCTCCGAGCGGGTCATCGTCAGCCAGCTGCACCGCTCGCCGGGCGTGGTGTTCGAGGAGACGATCCACCCGAACGGATCGAAGCTCTTCAGCGCACGCATCATCCCGTTCCGGGGGTCGTGGGTGGAGTTCACGGTGGACATCCACGACGTGATCTACGTCCACATCGACAAGAAGAAGAAGTTCCCGGCCACCGCGCTGCTGCGCGCGTTCGGCTACGGCCGGGACGAGGATGTGCTGCGGCGGTTCTACACGACGCGCGAAGTCGAGCTCGAGGAGGAGCTGGATGCGCGCACCGCGCGGCGTGACCTGGTGGGCACGCTGCTGGCCGAGGACATCGCCGACCCGGAGACGGGCGAGGTGGTGGCGGAGACGGCCGAGGAGCTGACGGTCGAGATGCACAACCGTCTGCTGCGCGCGGGCGTGAAGAAGGTCCGCATCTTCACGAGTGGCCAGCCGACGCGTGGTGGCGAGAGCCCGCTGCTGAAGAACACGCTGCGCAAGGACCCAACGGGCACGGAGGAGGATGCGCTGCGCGCGATCTACTCCCTGCTGCGGCCGGGCGAGCCGCCGAACATGGAGACGGCGCGGCTCGCGCTCGAGCGCATCTTCTTCAGCCCGAAGCGCTACGACCTGGGCCGCGTGGGCCGCTACAAGATCAACCAGCGGCTCGGCACGGACCTCCCGCTCAGCCACACGGTGCTGACGCAGGAGGACTTCATCGCGATCATCCGCTACCTGATCGACCTGCACGAGGGGCGCGGCTACGTCGACGACATCGACCACCTCGGCAACCGCCGGGTGCGCAGCGTCGGCGAGCTGATCGCCAACCAGTTCTCGGTCGGCCTGTCGCGCATGGCGCGGCTGGTGAAGGAGCGCATGTCGATCACGACGGACGTCGAGAAGATGAACATCGACGACCTCGTGAACGCGCGCACGGTGAGCGCGGTGATCCAGGCGTTCTTCGGATCGAGCCAGCTCAGCCAGTTCATGGACCAGACGAACCCGCTGGCCGAGCTGACCAACAAGCGGCGCCTGTCGGCACTGGGACCGGGCGGCCTGACGCGTGAGCGCGCCGGCTTCGAGGTGCGCGACGTGCACTAC
>CAYUIG010000107.1:0-4686 GCA_964444685.1 uncultured Gemmatimonadaceae bacterium
CGGTGCGTGAATGGTCGAATGGACTCAGGCCACGCACGCGGCCGTACTCGCCGCGATAGGCAATGACGTTCGGCATGGTTTCTCGGACCCTGGCTGCCCCCTTGAGCTAGGATACAAGTTCGGTCTGACACCCGACGGCACTGTTAGGGAATCAGCCGATGCGCGCGACGTACGTGCGCGGTTCGAGCGCGAATGAAGCGTCCAGCGGGCCCGGGCGGCTAAAGAGGCGAGGTTTCGGGCCAAAAGAATGAACACGATACAAGTGGTACCGCTCGGCCTTCAGTTTTGAAACCTTCAGTTCATTCGCCGAAACGTAGAACGGAGCGAATCTATCGTACTTCGTCGTCTTGACTTCGATAAACCGCTTACCGCCGTCCGTATTGAACGAGAGGATGTCATAGCCGAGACCGTCGCCACGCACCACGGACGCGTGCACGACCCGAGAAGCGAGCCGAGGCTGACCGGCAGCTTCCAGTCGAGCCCTTTCGAATTCGACGACAAACTTCTCGCCTTCATATCCCAGTCGGCGATTCGCCGCCTCGAGGGCGAAGTAGTCGATCGGGGGGCGGATGACCTCCTCGGGTAAGTGACTTTCCGAGTAGTCCTCTTCAGGTTCCGGGGGACTCTCTTCGGACGTTAGGACACCAGCGAATCCGGGGGAATCGGGTGTGGTAAACGCGTCCCGTTCCATTAGGTCGTGAAGTTCCGGCCTCTTGAACAATTCCGCCGCGACAACCTCAGTCAACAGCCCTTGGATGTTCGATGCGGGTTTGTAGCCGGGAAGATAGGCAACACGCAACCGTCGCAGGACCGTGCTAATGTTTCCGAATTTCCACTCGACGGAACCCTTCGAACGGTTGTTGAGGCGCAGTCGCAATTCCCTGATATAGGCCGCCTTGACGAACGGCTCGCGTCGGAGAGCCTTCTCGAGCATGGAGAAGTATGAAGCAACCGCGGCTTCCACTTCGGCTCGCGTCCAATCCGGAGGTTTAGGCATCGTCGCCTCGGTAACGGTCTATTGATCGAAAAGCGGACCCGCTCCCATGGGACCAGCACTGCCACCGCTTTGCCGCCTCGGCCCGCGGCGATACCCGCCTGCATCCAACCGACTGATCCGCCGCTCGGCAACCAGAGCCTCCAACACCAACTCACACGCCGCTGCCACATGCCCGGCCGAATCATGCTTCCCGAGACCGATCTCGCGGACAGCTTCCACCAGCCCAGGCACCGTAGAGAACGCCTCCAGCAGCGCCGACGCCGAGGCGACATCCCCGAGCTGGAGCATGCCGCCCCGATCGAAATAGGCCACGACCTCCTCCAACTCCGCCGTTGCGGCCTCGCCGCCCCATGCCTGGAAGGTCTCACCGGCTGCAGCGGCGACCAGCTCGCGCGCGATCTTGTCTGAACCGACCAGCTCGCCTTCGTACTCCAGTTCGAGCTTTCCGGTGATGGACGGCAGCGCGGCATAGATGTCCGACGGCCGCGGCACCACTTCCTGCTCGCCGGTCAGCAAAGCCCGCCGTTCCGCATTGGAAATCGCGTTCTCGAGGACCGTAATGGGCAGCCGCTGAGACACGCCGGACCTCTGATCGACCCGCTTGTCTTCCCGCGCCAAAAAAGCCACCCGCTCGATCGTTTCCGCCACGAAGCGTGGCACATCGACAGCTATGCCACCGCAGTCATCGGCACGCGCAAGCCACGCCTCCTGCAGCGTGATCTCGACGCCGATGTCGACGGACGCGGGATAGTGCGTCATGACCTCGGCCCCGATGCGGTCCTTCAGCGGTGTGATGATCTTGCCGCGCGCGGTGTAGTCCTCGGGGTTCGCCGTGAACACGAGCAGGACGTCCAGCGGCAGGCGCACGGGATATCCTTTGATCTGGACATCGCCCTCCTGCATGATGTTGAACAGGCCCACCTGGATCTTGCCGGCCAGATCCGGCAGCTCGTTCACAGCGAATATCCCGCGGTTGGCACGCGGCAGCAGCCCGAAGTGGATGGTCAGCTCATCCGCGAGCACGTGTCCGCCGCGCGCTGCGCGGATCGGGTCCACGTCGCCGATGATGTCGGCGATCGTCACATCGGGGGTCGCGAGTTTCTCGACGAAGCGCGCCTCACGCGGCACCCATGTCACGGGCGCCTCGTCGCCAGCCTCGTCCAGCAGCAGGCGCGCCTGCTTCGAGATCGGCCGAAGCGGATCGTCGTTCACCTCGCTGCCTGACAGGATCGGGACTTCCTCGTCGAGCAGTGATGTGAGCTGCCGCAGGATGCGCGACTTCGCCTGTCCGCGCAGGCCGAGCAGGATGAAGTTCTGGCGCGCGAGCAGCGCATTGACGATTTGCGGGACCACGTCCTCGTCGTAACCGACGATCCCGGGGAACAGCGTCTCGCCCGCAGAGAGCTTCCGCACGAGATTCGCGCGGATCTCGTCCTTTACGGTGCGCGGCTGATAGCCGGCCTTCTTCAGTTCGCCGACGGTGGCGGGTCTGGACTTCGTCATTCGCTGCCCTTCTCCTGCAGGAGCTCCGGGTCTACTACGATCCCGACGCCGCGTTCGGTCCGCACGAGCCGCGGCATCACGGGGCGCACTTCACGGCCGCGGAATCGATCCAAGGCGGCCGTCACGCTGGCCAGGCCGGCCAGGCGACGCAAGGCATGCACCGTGGGGAACACCATCGGCAGCGCGCCTTCCGCGAAACGCGCGAGCGCGTCGTCCGGTGTCAGCCACACGGCCTCACTCATCTCACGCGCATCCGTCGACGCCGATCGCCCAGAAGGCACACCCGCAAGGAAAAATCGCGTATCGTACCGGCGCGGCTCGCCTTCGGGCGTGATCCAGTGCGCGAAGTGGACGAGCGACGCGAAGTCCGGCCGCAAAGACGTCGCATGCAACAGATCGACAAGCGAGCACGCATCGGACAGCAAACGCCCGCGCCACGATGAGAGCACGCTGTCTGCACCCGCGTCGGGCGCCCACGCACCCGACGCGTTCCGCGCCAACAGGATCCCCGTCTCCTCGAACGCCTCGCGCAATGCCGCAGCGCGGTACGCCGGATCGGGAACGCCCGGCACCGGCGCAGCCAGCGCAAACAACGATGAAGACGAATCCGCGGCATCCACCTTCCCACCCGGAAACACGTACGCACCCGGAACGAAACCCGCGGACCGGTGCCTCCGAAGCAGCAGCACTTCAGGACCGGAAGAAGAATCCCGCAGCAGGATGACGGTCGCGGCCGGCTTCGCCGGCACCACGGGTCCGATCTCGCCGCGACCCACACGCTCCGCGAAGCCGGGCGGTAGATTGGCGGCCGGGAACTCGGACACGATGTCGTCGCTCAACGCCGCAGCTCCTGCACCTTCTGAACCCAGCCTGCCACATCGTTCGCCGTAATGATGCCGAGCAGCTCGCCGTTGCGCATGACGAGGACCCTGCGCGCAGGAGAAGCGCGCAGCTTCTCCATAACGCCGAGCATCCGATCCTCCGGCGCTACTACCGTCTTCGCATCGGCAGGGATCATTGCCTCGCGTGCGGTGCGCACTTCCCATTCATCGCGCGGCACTTCCTTGATGCGCGCGAGCGTGATGAGCCCGAGGGTGTTCCCGATGCCATCGACCACCGGGAAAGAGACGTACCGCCGTCGCATGAAGTGTTCTTCGAGCAGCGCGCGCAGCGTGAGGTCGGCCGGCACGGCCTCGGGATTCGGCGTCATGAGATCGCGTGCGCGCACACCGGACAGGATGTCGCGCAGCACGTGCTGCGTGTACGACGAGATCGCGGCGTTGCGCAGGAACCAGCCGATGAACACGAGCCAGAGTCCGCCGAAGAGTCCACCCGCGAATGCTTGCAGGATGCCGAGCCCGACGAGCGCATAGCCGAGCGCGCGTCCGCCTAACGATGCATAACGCGTCGCCTTGTCGAGGTCTCCCGTGAACTTCCACACCGCCGAACGGAAGAGCCGTCCGCCGTCGAGGGGGAAGCCCGGCAGCAGGTTGAACACCGCCAGGATCACATTCAGCACGGCGATATACTCGAGGACCACGGAAACCGGCTCGGGCCACCCGAGTCGAACCGCCAGCAAAGCAATCAAATAGAGCACACCCGCAATGACGAGCGACGACAGCGGTCCAACGCCCGCGATCACGAATTCGTCGCCGGGCTCCTCCGCCTCCATGCGCGTGTGTGCGATGCCGCCGAAGATGAAGAGCGTGATGCCATCGACGGGAATGCCCTTCGCGCGCGCGACTACCGAATGCGAGAGCTCGTGTGCGAGCAGCGACGAGAAGAAGAGCAGCGCACCGGCGACACCCATGATCAGGTACGTCCGCGGGCTCTGGCCGGGCACGGTGGCGGGAAAGACGCCGTAGGAGAACGACCAGAGGATCAGGAAGAAGATGATGAACCACGACAGGTCGATGCGGACCTCGAAGCCGAGGATCCTGCCCAGGCGGATGCCGTGCATTTTCTACCTCCGAAGTCCTTGCTCCACGTGCAGGGCAAGAACCGTGAACGCGCTACGCGAAGACGCGGCGAACCACGCGCTCGAATGCGAGCCAGGCCTCCTCTTCGAGTGCGTGCCTCCGATCCTGTACCTGGCGGACTCCGTTGATCCAGACGTCGGTCACGATGTCGATGGGTGCGGACAGCGCGATGAGCGCGTCGAGCGTGGATTCGTCCCAGCCCGCGAG
>CAYUIG010000108.1:0-4497 GCA_964444685.1 uncultured Gemmatimonadaceae bacterium
CCGGTTCGCCCGGTGGCGCAATGGCGCGGGCCTATCTCACGCAGCGGCTGCGCAGCCTCGGTTTCGAACCGGCGACGCAGCCCTTCACCTTCGCGGCGCGCGGCGGTGATTCGATCCAGGGCACGAACCTGATCGTGCACATCCCGGGTGCGTCGGGAGACAACGGCGTCATTGTGGTGACGGCGCACTACGACCACGTCGGCGTGCGCGACGGTGAGGTCTTCAACGGCGCGGATGACAACGCCTCGGGTGCGGCCGCACTGCTGTCGATCTCCGCGAGGCTGCGGGAAAGTCCGTTACAACACGGCGTGCTGCTGGTGTGGCTGGATGCGGAAGAGATGGGATTGCGCGGCGCGCGTGCGTTCCTCGCGGATCCGCCGCTGTCGCAGGACTCCATGCTGGTCAACGTGAACATGGACATGGTGTCGCGCAGCGATGCGGGCGAACTGTACGTCGCGGGGACGCACCACCATCCGCAGCTGCTGCCGATCGTCGAGCGGGTGGCCGAACGGGCGCCCGTGACACTGCTCACCGGCCACGATGTACCGGGCACCGGTCGCGACGACTGGACGAACCAGTCCGACCACGGCGTCTTCCACCAGGCCGGGATCCCGTTCCTCTACTTCGGCGTGGAGGACCATCCCGACTATCACCGCCCGAGCGACGACGTCGAGCGGACGGATCGTGCGTTCTATGTCGGAGCGGTCGAGACGGTGCTGTTCGCGTTGAGGGAGCTGGACCGCTCGCTCTAACCGCTATTCGGCGCGCAGCGCAGCGAGCGGGTCGATGCGCGTGACGCGCAGCGCTGGCAGAACGGCCGCGAGCGTGGTGGCCGCGAGCATCACAACAGCGACGGCGGCGAGCAGGATCGGGTCGGGCTGGAGGAGGCCGGGAATCACGGCGCCGGCGAGGCGGCCGAACGCGACACCGCCGATGAGTCCGACGCCGAGACCGATACCGACCAGTGTGAGTGCCTGGCGTAGGACGAGGGCGATCACGTTCTTCCCGGTGGCGCCGAGCGCGATGCGCAGTCCGATCTCGCGCGTGCGGCGGTGCACCGAGTACGCGACGATTCCGTAGATCCCGAGCAACGACAGACCGAGCGCGAACAGCCCGAAGGCGCCGAGTACGCCCGCGCTCAGTCGATGGGGGCGGGTCCAGCCGGCATACGAATCCGCCGCAGTCTGCACGTTGTCGATGGGCAGGTCGGGGTCCACCTCGGCTGCTGCCGTGCGCAGGGCGCCTGCGACTTCCGCGGGAGCACGGATGACGAGGCTCAGCACCGTCGTGGGTTGCTGCGCGAACGGCACGTACGCGTACGCAAGCGGCCCGCGTGCGAGCGGGCTGATCCGGTGGTTCTCCACCCATCCGACGACCGTGTGCGTTGGCCCATCCCCGACGCGGATCTGCCGACCCACCGGGTTCTCGCTCCCCCATAGCCGCCGCGCCAGCTCGCGATTCACGACCATGACCGGCGCGGAGCCCGCCCGGTCGCGCGCATCGATCGCGCGTCCTGCAAGGAGCGGGACCTGCGCGGTTTCGAAGTACCCCGGCGTAATGGACCATGCGCGATGCAGCGCGTCCGCCACCGGGAGCTCATCCGCGTACAGCACGGGCGTTCCGGTCGGCGATGGCGGCTGGAAGCCGAGTCCGCCGACTCCGGCTACACCGGGCAACCCGCTCAGCCGCTCGATGAGCCGTGCTCCGATCACCGCGTGCGCCGCCGGTGCACCACCTGGCAGTGACGCACCCGCGACGAGCACACCTCGCGTGTCCCAGCCCAGGTCGTCGATGCGGCTGACGGTGCGGAACGTTCGCACGGCAAAGGCAGCGCCCGCGAGCAGCACGACCGTGAGTGTGACTTCCGCTACGATCAGCGTGGCGCGCACCCTGCCGGCTGTGGGCGCATCCGTGGTCGTATGGCCGGCCTCGCGCAGTGCGCCGGAGAGCGAGGATCCACTGGCACGAAGCGCGGCAGCGAGGCCGGCGAGGGCTCCGGATGCGATGGCCGTGAGCGCGCCGAACAGGATGACACGCGTGTCCAGGCCGATTCGCATCCAGTATGGCAGGAACTCGAAGAAACCGCGCAGCAGTCCGAAGCTCCACGCCGCGATGGCGAGCCCCACGAGCCCGCCGAGTGCGCCGAGGAGAATGCTCTCCGTGAGTAGCTGCCGTACGATGCGTGCGCGGCTCGCGCCCAGCGCAAGGCGCACGACCATCTCGTGCCGTCGCGCCAAGCCGCGCGCGAGCAGCAGTCCCGCGAGGTTCGCGATAACGATAAGGAGCACGAAGGCGGCCGTCGCGAGGAAGAGCAGATACGGCGTGCGGTACTCAGACGTGAAGCTGTCGTGCAGCGTCGTCACATGTGCCGTCCAACCAGCATCTGAAGCGGGTCGCTCCTCTGCAGCGCGTCGGCCGAGCGCCGCGACTTCGGCTGCGGCACGCTCGAGCGAAACGCCGGAGGCGAGGCGTGCGATGACGTTCACACCACGGTCGTCGGCGCTCGTGCCCGCAAGAGCTGGCGTCGCGGGAATCCAGAGCTGCGCGCGCTCGGGGAACGCGAAGCCGGGCGGCATCACACCCACGACCGTGTAGTGGCGTCCTGATAGCCGGAGCTGGCGCCCGACGACCTCCGGATCGGAAGCGAACCGGGAACGCCACAGTGCATCGGAGAGCAGGATGACGTCCGCAGACCCGGAGTGGTCGTCTTCCGCGGTGAAGCCGCGTCCGTGCGTGGGAGAAGCGCCGAGTTCCGGGAACAGACCGGCCGTTACCACCGCTCCGCGAACGCGCGCTGCGCCTTCGTCGCCGCCGAGCACCCACTCACGGTGGGCATAGGCTTCGAACAACTCGAACGTCGTGGCCGCGCCGCGCCACGCCACGTAGTTCGCCCACGACGTGCCTACACCGCAGCCCGCGCACAACTCGGGGCTGTGCTGGTAGACCGTGACGAGCCGCTCGGGTTCGCGGAAGGGAAGTTCGCGGAACTGCACGGCATCGATCAGGCTGAACACCGTGGTCGTAGCCCCGAGGCCGAGGCCGAGCGAGAGCACGGCGATTGCCGTGAAGCCGGGGCTGCGCGCGAGCGGGCGGAGCGCATGCCGAACGTCGTGCAGGAGTGAGCCGATCATGGGAATCCCGATGTCGCCGTTTTCGTCTAAGATGCGCGCCGGCCCGCCCCGGTTTGAATCCTGCCCGCTACCCGGGTCGCTAGAGGTTCTCCTGGATGAACCGCGGGCTCAGGTGCACGTCCAACTGGGCGAGCGGGGCCTCGATGCACCGGAACGCGTGCACCTCTCCGGCCTTGATCACCAGGATGTCACCCGCGCCCGCCTCGAACTCCTCGCCATTTACCGTATACAGCGCACGGCCGGACTGGATGAACTGGACCTCGTCGTACGGATGACGGTGCGGCCCGGGCCCGCTGCCGGGCTCGCCGTTGAACAGAAACGCCGAGATTCCGACGTCACCGCGGTCCGCGCCGACGAAGTGGTGTGAGCTGCCGCGGAAGGGCAGGTCGGAGAGCTGAAACTTGTGCATCGTCAGGCCAACTCCTTCTCCATGAGAATCATCGGACGGCCGTCGCGCTCGACGCGGCCAAACTCCCGGTAGCCGAGCCGCCCATAGATGCGGCGTGCACGTTCGTTTTCCTCGTACACGTCCAGCCATATGCGACCTCTCCCGAGAGCGCGCGCGATGTCGTCGAGCATCCCGACCACGCGCGTGCCGAAACCTCGGCCGGGGGTTGCCACGACGAGTCGGCGAAACTCCAGGCTGCGGCCGTCGGGGTCGAGGACGAGAAGCACGAAACCGACGAGTTCGTCGTGTTCGCAGATGGCCTTGTAGAATACTTCGGGGCGCGCGAACTCGGTCTCGTGCCGTTCGAGCGGCCACTCGCTGACGAAACCGCGTCCGTCGTGGCGCTCCATCTCCGCGATGCGAGGCAGATCATCCTGCGATGCGTCGCGAAGCTGCGGGGAACTCATGGAACGACGGGCGCGTCCTTGAGCTCGACCCAGACCGCCGCACTCGAGGCCAGCAATTCACCGGCCTCGTCCATGATGGCGGCACCACCGTGGAGCTTGCGTCCATCGCGGCCCGCGTTCCAGCCGATGACCGAAAGCTGCGAACCCGCCGAGGGACGCCGATGGATGCGCGCGGTGAGCTGGCCGAGCAGTGCGTAGCGAACCTGCCCGCCGAACTCGAGAATGCCGAACCACGAGGGGCAGTCGAGCGCTGCCCAAACGACTTCGCAGCGGACGCGCCCTTCCTCATCACACACGGAGGAGTGCGGCACCCACGGCGCGGCGACGACATCGCTTCCGGCCACGCGTCCCGGGAAGATGCGCAGCCCGTCACCCTCGTCGCGTTCGGGTCCGCAGACGAAGCAGGTGGCGAAGGGATGGCCCTCGTACCAGCGGTAGCCACGGGATGCGTGCAGCGCGTCGTCGAAGGATACGGTTGCGGGCGGCTGCGGGGCGTCGTCGCTCGAAACGG
>CAYUIG010000109.1:0-4345 GCA_964444685.1 uncultured Gemmatimonadaceae bacterium
CGCGCGTCATGAAGCGGAACCCCTTCGGCAGAGACGGCTCGAACTTCGCCGCGAGCGCGGCGAGGTCCTGTGCGGGACGGAGCGTGAGCAGCTTCACGATGCGCATCCCGTCGCGCTGCTCTTCCGGTAGTGATTCGACGAGACGGTTGATGGCCTCGAGTCGGATCGTGTCCTGATCGATCAGGTCGAGGAACACCGCGTTGAGCAGCACACCGAGCACCTGCGCGGGCGGCGGATAGCCCGATACGGTGGGCCGGTCCGCCTCGACCTGCGTGCGGCCGAAGCGCGTGGAGATGGCGAGGATGCGGCCGGCCCCCATGTGCAGCGCGGGTGAGAGCGGCGCGGCGAGGCGGATGCCGCCGTCGCCGTACCAGCCGTCACCGATGCGAACCGCAGGGAAGAACATCGGCAGTGCGGCGGATGCCATGACGTGATCGATCGTGATCGGCGTTATGACCGTCCGCCGCTGCGGCCGGACCCATGGCTGGATGTCGTGGCCGCGCAGGAACACCACCGTCTGCCCGGTCGTGTACGACGTGGTGATGATGCCCACCGCGCGCAGGTTCCCGCGCGCGAGGTTGTAGTCGATGCCGGTGATCTCGCCCTGCACCGTGGCGAGGACTTCGGTCAGGAACTCGCGCAGCGGCTGGGTATCGAGGAATGCGCGCACCTGCGGCGCGGGGAACACGCCGCCGGACATGAGGCGGAGCCCCCAGCGGATCGCGTTGTTCAGGAGGCGCCACGGCTCGACGCGGAACACCTGCTCGACCGTAAGCTCGCCCCAGAGCGCGGTCAGCTCGTCCATCGCCTGCCGGAACGTGCCGGGATGCGAGGCGAGTTTCGCGATGTTCACCGCGCCGGCCGACACGCCTGTCTGCACCGGGATGCGGAGCTCGGGATGGTGCTTCGCGATCCAGTTGAGCACGCCGACCTGATAGGCGCCGCGCGCGCCACCGCCTGTCAGTACGAGCCCGAGGTCGCCACGCCCGGGCTCGTACTGTTTCGTCTCCGGCATCGGCTTCGACTGCAGTGTCACGATCCTTTGCGCTAGTGGCCGCCCGTGCCGTCAGCCGCCTTCCCCGGCACGCGCGTCGGATGCACGGGGCGCTGCGCGCGCAGCGGCGGACTTTCTCGCAGCAGACGCATCGCTTCTTCGATCGCGCGCTCGAGCTGCGGATCGCGGCCCTTCGCCATCTCGCCCGGATCCGCCTCCACCTCGATGTCCGGCTCGACGCCGTGACCCTCGATCTGCCACTGGCCGTCGAGCGTATAGAACCCGAACGACGGAACGGTGACCGAACCGCCATCGATCAGCGGAGGTGCGCCCGAAATCCCGATCAGGCCACCCCACGTCCGCTTCCCCACCAGCGGCCCGACACCGGCCTGCCGGAAGTAGTACGGGAACGCGTCGCCACCGGAGCCCGACCACTCGTTGATGAGCATGACCTTCGCGCCCTCGTGGGCGCCGAACGGCCATGGCCAGTCCATGCCGTCGCGCACGGCCCAGTAGTTCGTGCGCTTGCGCGCGAGCAGCTCCACGAAGCGGTCCGGGATCTGGCCGCCGTTGTTGAAGCGCTCGTCGATGATCAGGCCGTCCTTCATCCACTGCCCCGCGAACTGACGGAACAACTCCGTCTGTCCGTCGACCCCCGTGCTCGGCACGAAGATGTAGCCGACGCGGCCGCCGGTCGCCTCGTCCACTCGCCTGCGGTTCGACTCGATCCACGCGAGGTTCCTGAGGCGATAGTCCTGATCGGGCGTCAGCGTCTTCACGATCAGCGTCCGTGCGCCCGCGTCGGTCGGCCGGTCGTTCACGGTGATGCTGACGGCCTTGCCCGACAGACCCTGGAGCGCGGCCCATGGGTCGACGCCGGGCACGAGCCGCACGCCGTTGATCGCCAGCAGATAGTCGCCTTCGGCAACGCCCGCGCCAGGCTCGGCCAGCGGCGAGCGGACCTCCGTGTCCCAGTCCGCGGCACGCACGATGCGCGCGATGCGGTATGCGCCGTTGTCGAGCACGTAGTCCGCGCCGAGCAGACCGGCGGGCCGCTGGGGCGGCTGCTCCAGATCGCCGCCGCTCCTGTATGTGTGCGACGCGCTCAGTTCGCCGATCAGCTCGCCAATCACGAAATTCACATCCTCGCGCGTGTTCGACTGCTCGAGCAGCCGGCCGTAATGCGTGCGCAGGCCGTTCCAGTCGACGCCGTGCATGCCCGGGTCGTAGAACATGTCGCGCTCGAGGCGCCACGCGTCCGCGAACAGCTGCTTCCACTCCGCCATCGGGTCCACGGTCATCTCCATGCCCACGAGGTCGATCGTCTTGTCGATCTTCCTTGCCGGCAGGATGTCGATCACCGCGAAACGCTGTCCCTGGCGCACCAGCATCTTCTTCGCGTTGGCGGTCACGAGGAACGTGGCCGCGTCGTCGAGGACCGTCTCTTCCTTCCGCTCCTTCAGGTCCCAGTACACGATCGGATTCTGGCCCTGGCCCGCACCGGTGCGCACGTGGCGATGGTAGAGCACCTTGCCCGGCGCAGCCTGCAGCTCGCCGTAGTTCCCGGGTGCGGGCGGCAGGATCACGAGCCGGCGCTCCATTTCATCGAGGTCGATCTCGACCGCACTGGACGCGGCGCCGTTCGCCGGCTTCGCGGCCGCGCTGTCGCCGCGGACGGGCTCCTCATCGTTCAGCGGCACCAGTGGCGACGGCACGTCGGCGCGCAGCGGCAGCGCGGCGATCACGGTCGAGTTGTTGTAGACCCAGGTGCCGTCGAAATCGCTGTACACGGGATTGAAGCTCCGGCCGGTCAGGAAGTAGAGGTACTTACCCTCCGGATCGAAGACCGGGGTTCCGGCCGGATAGAAGCCCGAGGTAACCTGGTGCGAGCGGCCGCTCCGGGTGTCGTGCAGGAATACGGCCGTGGTTGCACTCTCCAGGTCGCGATCGTACGCCAGCCAGCGCGAGTCCGCCGACCAGCTGGGCCGCCAGTTCGCCAGGGCGCCGTGCGTGTAGTAGTTCGCCTTGTCGATGACCTGGTCGCGGCCGTCCTCGACGTTCAGGATGTGGATCTGCATCGCCACGTCGATGTACGCGATGCGCTTCGCATCCGGCGACCAGAACGGGCGGTAGCGGAAGCCGGGACCGAGGTGCGTGATGGTGCGGATCGCGCCGCCGCCATCGGCCGGTGCGAGCACCAGCTCGTACTCACCACTAGCATCACTCCACCACGCGATGGTGCGGCCGTCCGGCGACCACGTCGGCGTACGTTCCGCGCTCCCCGAGCTCTGTGACAGGTTGCGGATGATCCCGTCCTCCGCCGGCGCCGTGAACACCTCGCCGCGCGCCTCGAAAACCGCGCGTACGCCGGTGGGCGACACATCGAAGCCTGCAATGGCGTTGCCGACACGCGCGACGCGCGGCCGCAGCGACGCGCGATCCGTCACGACCTGGATGTCGACCGCACGCGTCTGTTCGCTGGCGAGGTCGAAGAGGTGCAGCCGGCCGCCGTTCTCGAACACGATCTCCGACGGTCCGATCGACGGGAAGCGCACGTCGTAGTCCGCGAAGTTCGTGAGCTGCCGCACCTGCTCCGTACGCGTGTCGTACGCCCACAGGTTGTAGCGCTGGTTCTCGCCGCGATCCGAGAGGAAGTAGACCGTGGTGCCGTGCCACATCGGCTGCGTGTCGTTGGCGTCGGTGGTCGGGATCCGCCTCGCCTCGCGCCGCTCGAGATCGAAGATCCAGATCTTGTCCGCGAGGCCGCCGCGGTAACGCTTCCATGTCCGGAAATCACGCGTGTGCGGCGTGTACGCGATCATGCGCCCATCCGGCGACAGGCTGCCGAACTCGCCGTAAGGCATCGGCAGCTGCTCCGGCAGCCCGCCGGTCGCGCCCGTGCGGAACAGCTTGAAGAAGCGGTCCTTCTCGCTCGTCATGAAGCTGGCGAACAGGATCCCCGATCCGTCCGGGTACCAGTCGAGCATCCGATCGGGCGCGGGATGGTGTGTGACGCGCGTCGGCAGGCCGCCCAGCGCGGGCACGACGTAGATGTCGGAGTTGCCGTCGTACGCGCCGGTGAACGCGATGCGCGAACCGTCCGGCGAGAAGCGCGGGAAGCTCTCCTCACCCGCGGGCGAGCTCAAACGCTGCGCAAGGCCACCCTCCTTCGGCGCAACCCAGACATCGCCGCCGTACACGAAGGTGATCTGGGTGGCGGAAACATCGGGGTGGCGCAGCATGCGCGCATCGATCTGCGCCCGTGCCGGCGCGGCCGCCGCAGCGACGATGAACACCGCGGCCAGGAGGGAGCGGAGTACCGACATGGGTCACGTCCTGTGTTGGGGAATG
>CAYUIG010000110.1:0-4313 GCA_964444685.1 uncultured Gemmatimonadaceae bacterium
CTCGACCTCGTCACCGAGCTGCCGTGGGGCACGCGCACCGAGGACAAGATCGATCTCGAGGCGGCGGAGCGGATCCTCGACGAGGACCACTACGGCCTCGAGGATGTGAAGGATCGCGTGCTCGAGTTCCTCGCCGTGCGCAAGCTCCAGATGGAGCGGGCCGCCGAGGACGCGCTCGAGGACTCTGAGCCCGTCGGTGCGACGCCGGACATCGAGCAGCTCGGACCGAACGCGTCGCCTGAATCCGCTACGGCCGCGCGCGAGAGCACGTTCGAGGCCGATGTGCCGCCGGAGCCGGGCGACGGCCCGAAGGTGGATCCCGCGACGACCGAGATGCGCGCGAAGGCGCGTGCGGTCGGGCGTGGCCCGATCCTGCTGTTCGTCGGTCCGCCGGGCGTCGGCAAGACGTCGATCGCGAAGTCGATCGCGCGGGCGCTCGGGCGCAAGTACGTGCGCATCGCGCTGGGCGGCGCGCGCGACGAAGCGGACATCCGCGGCCATCGGCGCACGTACGTCGGTGCGATGCCCGGACGCATCGTGCAGGGGCTGCGTCAGGCCGGTACGAAGAACCCGGTCTTCCTGCTCGACGAAGTGGACAAGCTCGGCGTGTCGCTCCAGGGCGACCCGTCGGCCGCGCTGCTCGAGGTGCTCGACCCCGCGCAGAACCACAGCTTCGTCGACCACTACCTCGGCGTGTCGTTCGACCTGTCCGAGGTGCTGTTCATTGCGACCGGCAACTGGCGCGACCGCATCCCGGAGCCGCTGCTCGACCGCATGGAGACGGTGGAGTTCTCCGGATACACCGAGCTCGAGAAGCACGAGATCGCGCGCCGCTACCTGCTGCCGCGTCAGCGTGAGGACAACGGGCTGCGCGAAGAGCAGCTCGAGATCACCGATGATGCACTTGCGCGGGTCATCACCGCGTACACGCGCGAGGCGGGCGTGCGTCAGCTCGAGCGCGAGCTCGGCAAGCTCGCGCGCAAGGCGGCGCGTCGCATTGCAACGGATTCGCAGACGAACATCATCATCGATGTAGACGATGTGCAGGAGATGCTCGGGCGCGCACGCGTTCATCCGGAACGTGCAGCGGGGCAGGACATCGTGGGTACCGCCACGGGCATGTACTACACACCCATGGGTGGCGACATCATGTTCGTCGAGGCGAGCATTTTCCGCGGCAAGGACAACCTGATCCTGACCGGCCAGCTCGGCGACGTCATGAAGGAGTCCGCGCGCGCGGCGCTCACGTACGCGAAGACGCACGCCGCACAGCTCGGCATCGCGGAGGAGAACCTGAAGGAGCTGGAGCTGCACGTGCACGTCCCCGCGGGTGCGGTGCCGAAGGACGGCCCGTCCGCCGGCGTGACGATGGCCACGGCGATCGTGTCGGCGCTGTCGAACCGGCCGGTGCGAAACGACGTGGCAATGACCGGCGAGATCACCCTCACGGGGCGCGTGCTGCCGATCGGCGGCTTGAAGGAGAAGGTGCTCGGCGCCTACCGCGCAGGCATACGCGAGGTGATCCTGCCGCAGGAGAACGAGCCGCACCTCGACGATCTGCCCAAGGAGGTCCGCGACCAGATGGAGTTCCATCCGGTTTCGGATCTGGGCGAGGTGCTGGCGCTGGCACTGCGCGGCGCGAAGCTGCACGAAGGCAGCATCATCTTCTCCGAGGCGATGCCGCCAGCGTCGGGGCGCTTCCGTGACGCACCGCGTCACTAGAGCGGTGCCAGAAGGCTAGCTCAGACGCTCGATCCTGTCGCGAACCGCCGCCTGCAGCTGAATGAGCGATTCATTCAGCCGGGCGGCGGATCGCGTCAGGATGCCGACCAAGGTCCCCTCGATACCTGCAGAACCGCGTCGCTCGCCGGTCACCCTGCGAAGCTGTTGCGCAACCCGCTGCACGCAAGCAGGCTACGGGATGCCTGGAGCTGAAATCTCATGAAAGTGTTCCTTGCCGGCGCCACTGGCGTCGTAGGCCGGCGACTGATTCCGGAGCTTATCGCCGCCGGGCACGAGGTGGTCGGGCTCGCCCGCACTCCGGAAAAGGCACGACTCGTCCGTGAGCTCGGTGCAGAGCCGGTCGTGGCCGATGCGTTCGATCGCCGCGCGCTCACGGCCGCCGTCGTGGCCGCGCGCCCCGACTGCATTGTGCATCAGCTCACCGCGCTCGGCACCGGCATCGACTTCCGCAACTTCGACGACTCCTTCGCACGCACCAACCGGCTCCGCACGTTCGTGACGGATGTGCTGCTGGCCGCGGCACGCGAGGCCGGCACTCGGCGCTTCATCGCGCAGAGTTTCTGTGGCTGGACATACGCGCGTGAAGGCGGTCCCGTGAAATCCGAAACGGACCGCCTGGATCCCACGCCGCCCGCACCGTTCCGGCGCACCTTCGACGCGATCCGCTACCTCGAGACCGCCGTCCTCGGCGCGTCGCTGCACGGCCTCGTGCTGCGCTACGGCTGGTTCTATGGACCCGGGACGTCGATGGACGCCGACAGCGAGACGGCGCGTTTGATCCGTCAACGCAAGTTCCCCATCGTCGGCGACGGCGCCGGTGTCTGGTCCTTCGCGCACATTGACGACGTCGCGCACGCCACCGCCCTCGCCGTCGAACGCGGACCCGCGGACATCTACAACATCGTCGATGACGAGCCGGCCCCGGTCTTCGAGTGGCTGCCCTATCTCGCCAACGCCCTGGGCGCGAAGCCGCCGCGACGTATCCCCGCATGGCTCGCGCGGCTGTTCATCGGGGAGGGCGGCGTTGCGATCATGACGACGATACGGGGCGCCTCCAACGCCCATGCGCAGCGTGTGCTCCAGTGGGAGCTGAAGTATCCCAGCTGGCGGAAGGGATTCGTCGAGGGTTTGTAATGCGGCGCGTCGCGCCATGGCTGTGCCCCGATCGGTGCGGCATCGTCGTCCGCATGCACACCCTCGATCGGCTCGCCGCGGACATCGCTGCTCGTCAGCATGGCGTCGTATGGCGCCCGCAGCTCCTCCGCGCCGGACTGGATCGGCACGCGGTTCAACGGCTCCGGCGCACCGGCTGGCTCGACTCCATCCATCGCGGCGTGTACCGCGTCGGTCCGGTGGCGGCGCCGCGGGCGAACGAAATGGCCGCCCTTCTGGCCTGCGGCTTCGCCGAACCGGAACGGACCGGGATCATGGCGCTGGCCCGACGCACAGCGGCCGTGCTGCTCGGCATGCTACAGCCTCAGGAGGCTCCCGCCCGGGTCGAAGTGATCGGCTCGACCATCGATCGGCGCCGGCCTCGCATCTGTGTCATGCGCGACTCCGACCTTCAGCGCGATGAAGTAGCCGAGTTCGATGGGATGCCGATCACCACGCGCGCGCGAACGCTGCTCGACCTTGCCGGCGTGCTCGCGCGGAAGCCTCTGGAGCGAGCCTTTGCCCGAGCGGAGCGCGACGGCCTGGTTGCCACGGACGTCGCCGCGCTGCTGGCGCGGCATCCACGTCTTCGGGGTGCCGGAGCGCTGGCGGCGCTGATCGATGGTGGCGCCGCGCTCACGCGGTCACCGGGAGAGGAAGCTCTGCTCGACCTCGTCGCCTCCGGCGGCCTGCCCAAGCCCGAGGTCAACGTGATGGTCGAAGGGTTCGAGGTCGATACGCTGTGGAGGAGCCGTCGCCTCATCGCCGAGGTCGATGGCTTTGCCTACCACTCCGACGCGCGCGCATTCGAACGCGACCGCCTCCGTGACTCCGTCCTCACAGCTGCCGGCTATCGCGTCATGCGGCTCACCTGGCACCAGATCACGAAGGAGCCGCACAAGGTACTCGTGCGACTCGCGGGCGCCCTGGCGCGCTGACGTCTCGTCGGGCTTCCCTTCCGGCGGCGCCCTCGTAGTCCACCACGACCTGCCCTTGGCTTCGAAGTCCTTGGTCTCGTACGCCGGTTACAGCTGTCGGGGCCGGTCAAACTTCCAATGCTGCAATAGTTGTTTTTGACCAGCGGAAGTTCTGCCGCTGTACAGCGTCGAACTTCCAGCGCAGAATCGTCGGGTCGACGAGCGTTGGAAGTTGAGCCGTCCTGGGCGGCCGAACTTCCACCAGTCCCAGCCAAGCATGGCAGCATTGGAAGTTCGACGACGCGGAGGATGGGATGGGGCGCCCGCTGGCCGCACACCTACGGCAATGCCGCGTCGGCAAGCCGTTCCCGAGGATCACGCGGATTCGGCCGCGAAGGCGAGGTCGAGTTGCGCCCCAGCCAGCCTTGCAACCGCGCCCGCCGCGCCCAACATTTCCAGCCACGGCGACGGTCCACGCCGAACCTCTTCGGTCCCACCCCG
>CAYUIG010000111.1:0-4240 GCA_964444685.1 uncultured Gemmatimonadaceae bacterium
GTGCTCGGCTGCGGGCTCGGTCTCGTCATGCAGGTCCTCGTCATCGCCGTGCAGAATGCCGTCGACTACCGCGACCTGGGAGTCGCCACATCGGGCGCGACCCTCTTCCGCCTCATCGGCGGCGCGCTCGGCACGGCGGTGTTCGGCGCGATCTTCGCCGGACAGCTCGGCGGACGACTCGCGCGAGCCGGCATGAGTGGCTTGCCCGCGGGCGCGGGTGGACCCCAGGCGATCGCACAGCTCGAACCCGCGGCGCGCGCCGTGTACATCGATGCGTTCACGTCCGCGCTGGCCGTGGTCTTCCTCGTCGCCGCGGGCATTGCGGTGATGGCCTTCGCGCTGTCGTGGCTCGTGCCGGAGGCGCGGCTGCGTGAAACGATCGCGGCGCTCGCGGAGGACATCGGCCGCGAGACGGCCGACCTCTTCCCCATGCCCACGGACGCGCCGTCGATCGACAGGCTCGAGCGCTCGCTCGCACTCATCGCCTCACGAGACACGAAACGGCAGTACGTGCGCGACGTAGTGAAACGAGCCGGTGTGGACATCGAACCGCTCGCGGCATGGCTGCTCGTGCGCATCGACGAGCAACCCGGCCGCGATGTGTTCGCCCTGGCCCGGCAGCACGACATCGACGAGGCACGCGTGCGTGCGGCGCTCGACGAGATGGAGCGCCGCGGACTGATCGCGAGGCAGCCGGGCCGCCACGAGATCACGGCGGCGGGCCGCACCGTGATCGAGCGGCTGATCGCAGCGCGACGCGAGTACCTGACCCACACGCTCGACGACTGGGGACCGCAGAAACGCGCGGAGGTGGCCGCCGCGATCGCGCGGCTGGCCCGCGACCTCGTTCCCGACTAGCCGCCCCGCCCCGTGAACGCGGCAGCTCGCCACCGCATCGTTCGGTATTGACTGAACGTTCTGAACAGACTAGAATCCGGGACCGGTATTCCCTTTCCTGGAGCGGACGTGGACCAGCAGACGCAGCAGATCGTGGAGCGGATGGGGCTGCACTTCGAGCAGGACGGGCTGCCGCGGATCGCGGGGCGGCTGCTGGGCTACCTGCTGCTGAGTGCGGAGCCGAAGTCGCTGGACGAGCTGGCGGAGGCGCTGCGGGTGAGCAAGAGCAGCGTGAGCACGGACGCGCGGCTGCTGGAGCGGATGGGAACGGTGGAGCGGGTGGCGCAGCTGGGGGACCGGCGGGACTTCTACAGGATCGCGTGCGATCTGCCGGAGCGCATCGGTGCGCTGTGGGCGGAGCGGCTGAAGCAGATGGCGGGTCTGCTGTCGGATGCGCTGGGCGCGCCGGCGGCGGAGTCCGAGTCGGTGCAGCGACGGCTGAGTCGCGGGCTGCGGATGATGGAGGTCCTGACGGACGCGATCGAGACGGCGCGACGGACGCTGGAAGAGGAGTCGTCGCAACGGCTGTTACGAGAGGCGTAACACGGATGAAGCGGATGAAGCGGATGATGAAGACGGCCGTGCTGGCGCTGATGCTGCCCGCGGCCGTTTCGGGTCAAAGGGTGGACAGTCTCGAGCTGAGTCTCGAGGACGCGGTGGAGCTGGCGCTGGAGCGGAGCGAGGAAGTCGGAGCGGCGCGTGCACGCATGGACAACGCTTCTGCGATGTACCGGTCCGCGCGTTCGGCCGCGCTGCCGCAGGTGAACACGCAGCTCGCGTACACGAAGACGCTGCGTTCGGTGTTCCAGAATGCGGGCGGCGGGTTCACGCTGCCGGACAGTCTGAGGTTCGAGCCCGACCCGTCGCTGCCGCTGGACGAGCGAGTGGCGTACCTGGAGGACCGGGTACCGTCGGCGGCGTTCGGCGCGCTGGGCAGCCTGTTCAGCGACCTGCCGTTCGGCAACGAGAACACGTGGATCGCGGGGCTCACGTTCTCGCAGCCGGTGTTCACGGGCGGGCGGCTGAGTTCTTCGATCGCGGCCGCATCGCACGCGGAAGAAGCCGCCGCGGCGTCGTACGAGGAAGCCGCATCGGATGTGCTGGTGCAGGTGAAGGAGGCGTACTACGACGCAGCGCTCGCGCGCGAGTCGGTGGAGATCGTGAGCGCGAGCGTGGAGCTCGCGGCGGAGCATCTCGCGAACGTTCGCCTGCGACTGGATGCCGGGCGCGCATCGGAGCTGGAAGCACTGCGCGCGGAGGTGGAGCTGGAGAACCTGCGGCCGCAGCTCGTGCACGCGCGCAATGCGGCCGACCTTGCCATGCTGAATCTCCAGCGACTCACGAACGTGCCGCTGGATGCGGATGTCGTGCTGACGACGCCGCTCGTCGGCGACAGCGCCGCGTTCGCCGCGGAGCTGCCGATACCGAACGAGGCGATGGCACGGTTGCAGCAGCGTGCGGCAGTGCGCGCGGCGGAGTCGCAGGTGGCGATCCGTGAGGAGCAGGTGGACATCGCGCGCTCGGCGTACTTCCCGTCGCTCGCACTGAACGGTTCGCTCCAGCGCCAGGCCTTTCCGTCGACGCTGACGTTCCCGTCGGGATCCGAGTGGCGAGACGACTGGACGGTGGGCTTCGCGGTGTCGTGGCCCCTCTTCCAGGGACTGCGACGCGACCCCGAACTGGATGCGGCGCGTGCGCAGGTACGCGAAGCGCGGCTGGATCGCGACCGGCTGCTGGAAGGTGTGCGCATCGATTACGAGTCGGCGCTCGCGGAGCTGGAGCGTGCGCGGACACAGATCGCGGCGGCGAGTCGTACGGTGGAACAGGCCACGCGCGTGTACGAGCTGACGGAGCTGCGCTTCGCGGAAGGTCTCGCGACGCAGCTCGACATCTCGGACGCGCGGCTGGCGCTGCAGCAGGCGCGCCTGAACGAAGTGCAGGCGCATCGGGATGCATGGGTGGCCCTTGCCCGCGCGGAGCGGGCACTCGGGATCGTACTGGAGAGACGATGAACTCGAAGCGAATCGGTGCGGCGGCGCTCGCGTCGCTGCTTGTGATATGGGGTTGCGGCGGCTCGGAGGGCGGTGCACGTGCGGCGGTGGCGGATGGTTCGAACGCGATCGTGCTCGGCGTCGAAGACGTCGCAACGGCGGAACTCGACACGCTGGCCGCAGGCGCAGTGGTAACGGGAACGCTCGAGCCCTACCAGAAGGTGGAGGTGCGTGCGCAGGTGCCGGGCGTCGTCACGGACCTGCGTGTGGACCGTGGAGATGCGGTGCGTGCGGGCCAGGCGCTCGCGCGCATCCAGGCCGAGGGAATCCGCGGGCAGGCGGAGAGTGCACGCGCGGCCGTGGCGGCAGCGCAGGCGAACGTCGCGCTGGCCGCGCGCCAGCTCGAGTCGTCGCGGCGTCTCTACGACGCAGGTGCGGTGTCCGAGATCGAGCTGCGGCAGTCGGAAGCGGCGTACGAAGCGGCGGAAGCGCAGCTCGCTGCGGCGCGCGCGCAGGCCGCGGGTGCAACCGAGTCTGCACAACGAGCGACGGTCTCCGCGCCGATCACCGGCACGGTATCCGACCGCGTCGTGAACGAAGGCGAGGCGGTGAATCCGTCGCAGGCATTGCTGACGATCGTGAATACGTCGCAGCTCGAGCTCGCGGGCCGGATCAACGTCAATGAAGCCGCAAACATCCGCCCGGGCATGCCGGTGGAGTTCCGCATCGATGCGTATCCGGGACGCGTGTTCACGGGCACGGTTGCACGCATGGATCCGACGGCCGACCCGGCGACGCGTCAGGTCGGCGTCTACGTGCGCCTCCCGAATCCGGAGGACGCCGTGGTCGGTGGCGTATTCGCGACGGGTCGCATCCTCACGGGCGGGAAGACAGCGGTGCTGACCGTCCCTTCGGGTGCGGTCCGCGGCACGGACTTCGAGCCGTTCGTGTGGCTCGTGAAGGATGGCGTTGCGGTGCGCACGCCCGTGCAGCTCGGCCGCAGGAGCGAAGCGCAGGGAAGCGTCGAGATCGTGGCCGGTATCGAAGCGGGCGCGACGGTGATCGTGGCACCGGGCGAGGTGACGGAGGGAGCGGCGGTGCAGATCCGTGGTGCGGAAGCAGCGCCCACGGTGTCGGATGAGGAGCGGGGGAATGGCTGAGCGGAAGGTGCGGGAGCGGGAGAGCGGCGGAGGCCTGAGCGGGGTCGCCATCCGGCGGCCGGTATTCACGACCATGCTCATGCTGGGGCTGGTCGTGCTCGGGATCTTCAGCTTCCGCCGGCTCGCCATCGACCAGTTCCCGGATGTCGACATTCCGGTGGTCGTGGTGCAGACGCTGTGGCCGGGTGCGAG
>CAYUIG010000112.1:0-4096 GCA_964444685.1 uncultured Gemmatimonadaceae bacterium
TGCACGCGCAGATTTTTTCCCCTTTAACAGGATCGGTTAAGTGTCCTCGTTAACAGCCCAACAACGCCGTTACGCTGAGGCCCGCTTCGCGGGTCTGGGCAAGAAGGACGCGGCTATGGCGGCGGGCTGCCCGGAAAAAACAGCGAGCCCGGCGGGATCACGCCTCGAGAGGCATCCGAACGTCGTTGCGCACCTGGCTCGACTGAAGGCGGCCGAGTCGGACGCGAACCCGACGGCGGGGCGCGACGCCGCTCCGCCGCCCACCGAAGGCGGCGAGTACATCGAAGACCCGATGGTGCTTCTGCAGTCGGTCATGAACGATCGCAAGGAAGATCGGAAGATTCGGCTGCAGGCGGCGATCGCGCTGCTGCCGTACACGCATCAGAAGCTCGGCGAAGGCGGCAAGAAGGATCAGCAGGCCAACGACGCCGCCGGTGTCGTGAAAGGTCGGTTCGCTCCCGCATCGCCTCCGCCGCAGCTGAAGCTCGTCGGATAGCATGGATTGGTCCACCGCATGTCCGGACTGGGCGCAGCGCCTGGTGCGGCGCGAGTCGGTCATCCCGCCTCCGATCTTTCCCGACCAGGCCGTGCAGGCGCTGTCGGTGTTTAAGGCGTTGCGCGTGGTCGACCTGCCGGGTCGACCGACGTTCGGTGAGTGCGCCGAGGAGTGGGTGTTCGATTTCGTCCGCGCCGTCTTCGGTGGGTATGACGCAGCGACCGGGAAACAGCTGATCCGCGAGTACGGTCTGCTGATCTCGAAGAAGAACACGAAGTCCACCATCGCCGCCGGCATCATGATGACCGCGGTGATCCTGTGCTGGCGAGAGGAGGAAGAACACCTGATCCTCGCGCCGACGAAAGAGGTCGCCGATGGATCGTTCAAGCCGGCCGCCGGGATCGTCCGGTCGGATCCCGAGCTCTCCGCGCTCTTTCACGTGCAGGACCACCTGCGCACGATCACGCACCGCGTCACGAAGGCAAGCCTGAAGGTGGTCGCTGCCGACACGGATACGGTAGCAGGCAAGAAGGCCGGCCGTGTTCTGGTCGACGAGCTGTGGTTGTTCGGCAAGATGGCCCGCGCGGAGTCAATGTTCATGGAAGCAACTGGTGGCCAGATCGCGCGCGATGAGGGCTGGGTGATCTACCTCACGACGCAGAGCGACGAGCCGCCGGCCGGCGTGTTCCGGGAGAAGCTGAACTACTGGCGCGGCGTGCGCGACGGAACGATCCACGATCCGAAGACGCTCGGGGTCCTGTACGAATTCCCGGATGAGATGGTGCGGGCCAAGGCCTACCTGAAGCCCGAGAACTTCTACATCACGAATCCGAACATCGGCCGATCGGTCAGCCCCGAATGGTTGGAGGACAACCTCCGGAAGAACCAGGCGAAACAGGACGGAGCGTTTCAGCAATTTCTCGCGAAGCACCTCAACGTCGAGATCGGGATGAACCTCCGCTCCGATCGCTGGGCGGGCGCCGAGTTCTGGGAGGGTCGCGGCGATCCGATGCTGACGCTCGACGCGCTGCTCGAGCGCTCGGAGGTTGCAGTCATTGGGGTCGACGGCGGCGGTCTCGACGATCTGCTGGGGCTTGTCGTAATGGGGCGCGAGCGCGAGACGCGCCGCTGGCTGCACTGGGCGCACGCCTGGGCGCACGAGATCGTGCTCGAGCGACGCAAGGAGATCGAGTCGAAACTGCGCGATTTCGAGCGCGACGGTGATCTGACCATCGTGCAGGCGCCGGGTCACGACGTCGACGAACTGGCCGACATCGTGTGTCGGGTGCGTGATGCTGGGCTGCTGCCGGAGAAACATGCGATCGGCGTGGATGCGGCCGGTATCGGCGCGATCGTCGACGTGCTGACGTCACCGGCGCGCGGCATCGACACCGACCAGATCATCGCGATCCCGCAGGGCTGGAAGCTCAACGGCGCGATCAAGACGACCGAGCGCGCGTTGGCCGGCGGCAGCATGGTCCACGGCGAGCAGGCAATCATGGCGTGGGCCGTGGGCAATGCGCGCATCGTGCCGGCGGGCAACGCCGTCACCATCACGAAGCAGGTATCGGGCTCCGCGAAGATCGATCCGCTGATGGCGACGTTCGATGCGGCGTCGCTGCTGAGTCTGAACCCGCCGGCCGGCGTCGATATTGGCGCGTTTCTTCGAGAGCCTGTCACTGGATGAAAACGCGCACGACACCCGGCCGCATTCGCTCGGCCCTGCTCGGATGGCTCGGCAAGCCCTTCGGGCTGACTGACGCCGACGCATGGGCGGCGCTGTCCTGCGCGGGCACGGTCGGCGGCGTGCGTGTCAACGCGCAGTCAATGCTCACGATCTCGGCGGTGTGGGCGTGTGCGCGGCTGATCTCCGAGACGATCGCGACGCTGCCGCTGTCGATGTACGAGCGCGCGAGCGGCGGCAAGCGCATCGCTACGCAGCATCCGCTGCACTTCATCATCCACGACCAGCCGAACGTCGACACGACTGCCGCCGTGCACTGGGAGGCGATGGTCGCGGCGATGCTTCTGCGGGGCAACGGGCGAGCGGAGAAGCTGATGGTCGGCCCGCGCGTGGTTGGCCTGCAGTTTCTCGATCCGCGTCGGCTGTGGATCGGACGCGGCGCGGACGGAAAAAAGGAGTACCGCTACACCGAGAGCAACGGGCAGCAGCGCGTCATCCCGCGTGATCGCATCTGGAATGTTCCCGGCTTCACACTCGACGGCATCGAGGGACTGTCTGTCGTCGCCTACGGCGCGCGCGTGTTCGGCTCTGCGCTCGCCGCGGACACTGCTTCGACGAAGACGTTCGAACAGGGGCTGCAGCCGACGACGTATTTCAAGTTCCCGAAGATACTCAGGCCCGAGCAGCGCACCGATGCCCGTGAGGCGATCGAGAAAATCTCGGGCGCGGTGAATGCGGGGAAGCCCGCGATCCTCGAGGCGGAAATGGACGTCGGCACGATCGGGATCAACCCGGACGATGCGCAGATGCTCGAATCTCGTGGGTTCAGCGTCGAGGAGATCTGCCGCTGGTTCCGCGTGCCGCCGTTCATGGTCGGACATTCGGAAAAGAGCACGAGTTGGGGGACCGGCCTCGAGCAGCAGATGATCGGGTTCCTTACGTTCACGCTCGGGCCTTGGCTGCGGCGCATCGAGCAGGCGATCAGCAAGGACCTGCTGACGCCGGCGGATCGGCAGCGCTTCTATCCGAAGTTCGCCGTCGAGGGTCTGCTGCGTGCCGACAGTGCCGGTCGCGCGGCGTTCTACAGCGCGATGGCGAACAACGGGATCTTGACGCGCGACGAGTTGCGCGAGCTCGAGGACCGCGAGCCCATGGGCGGCAATGCCGCTGTGCTCACGGTACAGACGGCGATGGCGCCGCTCGACTCGCTCGGGCAGGCGAACGCTGCAGCCGCGGCACGCGCGGCGTTGCGCAGCTGGCTTGCAGATCCAGAACCGGCCGAGTAGGCCAGAGGAAACCTCGATGACGATCCGAAACCTGCCGGGCGCACCGGAAGGGCGCCCGCGTAGTGCCGTGCGCTGGGAGATCAGCGCGCGCGCCTTCGCGCGATGGGATGCCGGCGTGCGCGCAGCCGACGACGACGCCGACCGCTCGATCAGCATTTACGACGTCATCGGTTACGACTACTGGACCGGCGACGGCGTGACCGCGAAGCGGATCGCCGGCGCGCTGCGCTCGCTCGGTAAGGGGCCGGTCACGGTCAACGTCAACAGCCCGGGCGGCTACCTCTTCGAGGGCCTGGCGATCTACAACCTCCTGCGCGAGCACGAGGGCGAAGTCACGATCAAGGTGCTCGGCCTGGCCGCGTCCGCAGCGTCGGTAATCGCGATGGCAGGAGACACGATCCAGATCGCGCGCGCCGGGTTTTTCATGGTGCACAACGCGTGGATCATCGCGCTCGGCAACCGCCACGACCTGCGCGAGATCGCCGACTGGCTCGAGCCGTTCGACGCGGCGATGGCCGACATCTACGTCGCGCGCACCGGCCAGGACACCGAGGCGATCCAGAAGCTGCTCGACGCCGAGTCGTGGATCGGCGGCAGCGCGGCGATCGAGCAGGGTTTCGCCGACGAGCT
>CAYUIG010000113.1:0-3737 GCA_964444685.1 uncultured Gemmatimonadaceae bacterium
CCCAGCGAGATCATCATCGAGTGCTTGCTCGGCCGCCACACACCGGTCGAGCTGTACATGCCGCCTTCGTAGAGGCCGATCACGCCGCCCGACTCGCTCGGCTCGCCCAGCCAGAGGTACCACTTCGCCTGCTGCGCGCGCATCTGTGCTTCCGTGAGCCGCGTGTGGTGGATCGAGTTGGGTTCACCTTCGCGTTCGTACGCGCCGCCCTGCACGCCGCGTTCGCGGTACGTGTACTCATCCTGGAGCCGGCCCAGCGAGTGACCCAGCTCGTGCGGTGTGATGTACGGGCCGAGCGCGTTGCCGCCCGACGTCGTCGCAATGGAGCCGCCGATCCCGCCGTACGTGTCCGTGTTCGCCAGCACCAGGATCTGGTCGTAGTCGGGCGTGGCCATGCGCGCGTACCGGCGTGCTTCCTCGTTCTCACCCGTGACGCCGCGCGCGTTCGGGTTCTGGCAGCCGCCGCCGAACTCGAGCTGGATCGGCGTGCGACGCGCCGCGCGGTGCGCCGGGTCGCATGTGATCCCCGATTCGGGAGAGACGATTTCGACCGAGTAGACGTTGATGTAGTTCCGGTAGCTGCGGAACGGCTCGAGACTCCATAGCACGTTCAGGTGCTTGTCCACGTGCTCGCGGTAGCGATCCTGCTCCGCCGCCGTGTAGCCGTCGCCCATGAGTACGAGGGTGAAGCGGACCGCCGGATCTCCCGTGACTTGGATCGGCACGACCCTGGCCGACCCGGCTTCCTGACCGGCTGCATGGAGGGGAAGTGTGGCGAGCAGCACGAGGGCCGCGGCGCCCGCGCGGGATCGCTGCATCGATCGCTCCGTATTGCGTGCGTTGGAGTTGCGAGCCTGACGGGGGATGGTAGGCCGAACTCCGTGCGCTGGCAACCGACCTTGCCGCGGCTCCCGCGCCCGGCCACTCTACCCGCCCGGAGCGGCGCCGCCGCACCGGCCACCTTCACGCGGGAGGCAATATGTCCATCGCCAGGGTCACCGAGATCAGCTCCACCTCGGGCAAGAGCTTCGAGGACGCCATCCAGCAGGGCATCGCCCGCGCGAACAAGACGCTGCGCAACGTGAAGGCCGCATGGGTGAAGGAGCAGCAGGTGCGTTGCGACAACGGCCGCATCAACGAGTATCAGGTCAACCTGATGGTGACCTTCGTGCTCGACGACTGATTCTGCATTGGCGGGCGTGGAAATCGGGATCTACAGCTTCGCAGAGACACCGCTCGACCCCGCGACCGGCGGCCAGCGCGGCGCGCACGAGCGGCTGAATCATCTCCTCGAGGACATCGAGCTCGCCGATCAGGTGGGCCTCGATGTCTTCGGCGTCGGCGAGCATCACCGCGCCGACTACGCGGTCTCCACACCCGCGATCGTACTCGCTGCCGCGGCCGCGCGCACGAAACGCATCCGCCTCACCAGCGCAGTCACCGTCCTCAGCTCGGACGATCCCGTGCGCGTGTTCCAGGACTTCGCGACCATCGACCTGATCTCCGGCGGCCGCGCGGAGATCATGGTCGGTCGCGGTTCCTTCATCGAGTCCTTCCCGCTCTTCGGACAGGACCTCGAGGACTACGACGAGCTGTTCGAGGAGAAGCTTTCGCTGCTCCTGCGCCTCCGGGAGGAGGAGCGCATCACGTGGACCGGCGGCCGGCACCGCGCACCGATCCAGGACCGGCCCGTGTACCCGCGCCCGCTACAGCAGCCGCTGCCGGTATGGATCGCGGTCGGCGGCACACCGCCCTCGATCGTGCGCGCCGGCCGGCTGGGTCTGCCCATGGCGCTCGCCATCATCGGCGGCGCACCCGAACGCTTCGCACCCGCCGTCGATCTCTACCGCCAGAGCGCGGAACGCGCCGGCCACGACCCGGCGACGCTTCCCGTCAGCATCAACTCCCACGGATTCATCGCGGACGACGCACGCACCGCCGCGGAGATCGCGTTCCCGCCATTCGCGGAAACGATGACGCGCATCGGCCGGGAACGCGGCTGGCCGCCCACGACACGCATGCAGTTCGACGCCGAGTCCACACTGCGCGGCGCGCTCTTCGTCGGCAGCCCGGAACAGATCGTCGAGAAGATCCTGTTCCAGCATTCGATCTTCCGCCACGACCGCTTCCTCATCCAGCTCACGGTCGGACCCATGCCCCACGACAAGGTGCTGCGCGCCATCGAGCTGCTCGGCACAGAGGTTGCCCCGGCCGTACGGCGCGAACTCGGCAGCTGATGTCACGCGTCGTCATCGTCGGCGCGGGGCCCGCGGGTCTCGCCGCCGCACGCGAAATCAAACGCAGAGGTTTCACCCCGCGCATTCTGGAGCGCGGCGATGCGCCCGCCTGGAGCTGGCGCAACTTCTACGACAGCCTCGTGCTCCACACGGGCCGGCACATGTCCGTCCTGCCCGGAATGCGCTACCCCCGCGGCACGCCGCTCTTCCCCTCGCGCGACGACTTCGTCGACTACCTCGAGCGCTACGTCGAGCAGTTCGGCCTGCGCGTCGAAACCGGAACGAGCGTGTTGGGCGCGCATCCGCCCGCCGGCGACGGGCCGTGGCGGCTGGAATCGAACCGCGGCGACATCGAAGCCGATGCACTCGTGTTCGCCACCGGCGTCGTTGCGAATCCGATCGTCCCGGAGATCCCCGGACGCGAGATGTTCGCGGGCCGCGTGCTGCACTCGCTCGAGTACCGAAATCCCGAACCGTTCCGCGGGCGGCGTGTGCTCGTCGTCGGCGTCGGCAATTCCGGCGGCGAGGTCGCCAGCGAGCTCGCACGCGCGGGCATCGACGTTTCCGTTTCCGTGCGCTCCGGCGCCGACATCGTGCCCCTCACCATTGCCGGCATCCCGATCCAGTACGTCGCGACGGTGCTGTGGAAGCTGCCCACAACCGTACGCAAGCGGATCATCGCACGCGTGCGACGGCGCACGGAGCAGCGCCGCGGTCCGTCACGGATTCCTCCGCTCGGCTGGACGCGGCCCGACCGCATCCCGCTCATCGGCTTCCACCTCGACGACGAGGTGCGCGCCGGCCGCGTGCGGCTCCTGCCCGCCATCGCAGCGCTCACGCCGGCAGGCGCCCGCTTCGACGACGACTCCGAGCATCCCTTCGACGACGTCATCCTCGCCACGGGCTTCCGCCCAGCATTGCAGCCGCTCGAAGGCGTCGTGCGCACCGACGAACGCGGCTTCGCGATCCGCTCCGATCGCGTCACCAGCGCCGACCAACCCCGCCTCTTCTTCGTCGGCCACAACTACGACGTGTCCGGCGGGCTCCGTAACATCTGGCGCGACGCGCCGCTCGCGGCGACAAGAGTGCTGCACGCACTCCGGACCGCCGCACGCCCGACCGGGTAATTTGACATGTCCGACACCGGAGCGCATTGATCGAGCAGATGCGCGGTCGTGCACGCACGAGACTCAGCACCGATGCGATCATGGCCCTGACTCGCGCGATGTAGGGTCCAGAACTCGGGCGGCCTCCAGCAAACCGCGCCTCGCGGCCCGATCCGCTGCGGTCAGCCCTGCCGCATCCCGGATCGACGGGTCCGCGCCGCGCTCCAGGAACAGTTTCACGATCTCGACGGCTGCTTCCTCGTCATCGGGGAGCCAAGTCAGAGGCGTGTGTCCCTCGTGCACGAGTCGCGCGAGCTCCGGCTGCTCCTCCAGAACCTGCCGCACGCGCTCGACGTTTCCGATGAACACCAGGTTCCAGATGTCGCGGCTGTGC
>CAYUIG010000114.1:0-3646 GCA_964444685.1 uncultured Gemmatimonadaceae bacterium
GCGCGCCGCCTGCGCCGCCTCACGCACACCGATCCCCCCCTGCGTCACCGGCACGGCCGCAGAGAGCTTCGCGAGCGGCCAGACGAACAGCCAGATGCGGAGCGGTGCATCCAGTCCGCAGGCGCGGCCGAGCCACGCGGCCAGCGACACCATGCACACCTGGAGCACCATGCCCAGCAGCAGCACGGTCACCATGCGGCCGGGCCGCGTTGCCACCGCGCGGAACGCCTGCCGCATGCGCGCCAGCTTGCGCCGATGCTTGAAGCGGAAGCGGCGCACCGGAAACCAGCGCACGGCTGCGAGCGCGACGACACCCGCAACGACGAACGCGAGCGCCACGAACTGGAAGGTGCGCCGGCCGGACGGATCGAGTGCGCCGGGAATGAGCAGCACGCCGATGCCGGCGACCAGCGCGAGCGCGGCCATGTCGAGTGCGCGCTCCACCACGCTGCCCAGCAGGAGCCCCGCCTTCGAGCGGACGTTCGGCAACGCGAGTCCTGCGCGCACGACGTCGCCGCCGATCACGGAGGGAAGGAAGGTGTTGCCAAAGAGGCCGGCGTAGTAGCAGCGCACGGCGTGCACGGGTGCGAGCCGCGCACCCGCCGCGTTCACGGCCATGTGCCACTTCACGACGCCGATCCCGTGCATCACGAGGAAGATGCCGAGCCCGGTGAGCCAGTCCCGAAGCCCGAGGCGCTGCAGTGCGGCACCGAGATCGTCGAGCGGCAGGAGCAGGAACAGCACGCCGAGGATGACGGCGCTGCCGCCGAGACGCAGCAGCAGCGATCGCCATGCCCGCCGGTCGGCGAGCTGCTCGCGCAGGTCGGGCGCGTCAGTCTTCGACGACATGCGTCCGGAAGACTTCGCGGTACTGCGCCCAGCGGCCCTCATCGAACCCGTCCGGCCCGAGACACTCCGCGGCCGCGTGCGCCATCGCGAGCGCGTGATGCGTGTTGTCGTGTGCGAACAGACCCTGCCGGCCGTACGTCAGGAAGTTCGGCTGGCTCTCCGCCCACTCGTCGAGCACGCGGAACGGGGCTTCGTAGTCGCGGTCGTAGATCGGATACGCCTGCGGAAGTTTCCGCACCACGACGCCTTGAGGTTTGGCCGGCGGCTCGAGGCCCGCGCGTCGCAGGTCCGAGAGCAGGCGTTCACCGAGCTCTTCCGGTGAAGCGTTCCACAGCTCGTCCCCGACCGCGCAGGGGATCTCCGCGCACAGAGTGGTGGAACCGCGCGGCTCGGGCGTGCCCGAGTAGTTCTTCGGCTCGGAGATGCGCGTGGCCGTGAACTCTTCCTCGGGGAAGTAGTACGCATCCACCTCGCCGAGCCGGTCCACGCCGAGCTGCACGTATGCCAGTACCATCGCGCGGTACGAGATGCGACGCGTCGCATCGAGAACGTCCGCGGAAGGTGGCGGCTGCATCATGCGCACGGCGAGCGGGATCGGCAGCGTGGACCAGACGTGGTCCGTCGTCAGCACGCGGTCTTCACCGTTGCGTTCGATGCCGACGTTCCACGTGCCATCGGCCGCACGCTCGATGCGAGAAACTTTCCAGCCGAGAAGCAGGTCTGCACCCTTTGCGGCGGCCGCTTCCGCGATGGCTTCGCTGATCTGACCGAAGCCGTGCCGCGGATAGAAGAAGTTGCGCTTCTCCTTGGGCGCGAGCATGCGCTTCACGAGCTTGCTCGCGCTGCCTGCGGACACGCGCCGGCGCGCCTGAATGCCCGACAGCTCTTCGGGCGAACGTCCCCAGATCTTGCGCGCGTACGGGAAGTAGAAGCCATGGCAGATGGTGGGGCCGAGACTGTCGAGCAGCACGGAGGCGAAGCTGTCGGCTGCACCGTTCGAGCGGCGCAGCGGTTTCAGCAGCGTGTCCCGTCCCGCACCGAAGGCGAACGCAGGGTCGAGCCGGAGCAACAGGTCGAGCGGGCTGAGCGGGAAGCGCAGCCAGCGGCCGCGCAGGCGGATGCGGCCGTTGCGCGGCCGGTCGATCAGGTCGTCGCCGAGCAGTGCACGCAGATCCGCCAGGAGCTCCGGATCGGTGGCGTGGTGCAGCCGGTGGCTGCCGTAGTCGAGACGCTGGCCGAACGCCTCGAAGCTGCCGGCGTTCCCGCCGACCACGTCCTTCTGCTCGACGAGCGTGACCTGCGCCCTGCCGGCGCGAGCCAGGTAATAGGCGCCGCCCACACCCGCGGGCCCGCCACCGAGAATCACGACGCGCGGCATCTTCATTTCGCCGACGCGATGCGCGCGTTCTGATCGGCCAGCAGACCGACGGCCCAGATGATCAGGGCACCCAGCAGGGCAAGCACCGCACTCTCGGACAGATTGTCGCGCGATATGTCGTACGCGAACTTACCGAGACCCGCGACCGCCACGAACGCACCCAGCGGAATGAACACCTTCAGCGGGTTGAAGAATACGATCGTGCGCAGGATCAGCAGCAGGAAGTCGTACGCGTTGCGCGGCCGGATCTTCGACTCGCCGAGCCGCGCGCCGTAGTTGATCGCCACGTACTCGACCGGATGCTCGTTGCATGTCATGGCGAGCGTGATCGTGGTCGTGAACGAGAAGCCGGACGGCAGCAGGTGCGCGTAGCGCTCGACCACCTCGCGCCGCATCAGGCGCAGTCCCGAGTTCAGGTCGGGCAGGTTGCGGCCCGCGAGATAGCTGGCGAGCCTGCCGAGGAACCACTTGGCCGGCTTGCGCACCAGCGGCACACGCACCTCCGCGCCGATGCGCGCACCCACCACCATGTCGTTGTCCTCCGAGAGCGCAAGCAGCTCGGGGATCGATTCGGATGGGTACGTGCCGTCTGCGTCGGTGATCAGGATCCAGTCGTACTGTGCGCGCGCGATGCCTTCCTTCAGCGACGCGCCGTAGCCGCGGTTCGCCTTGTGACGGAACACCCGCACGCCCGTCTTCGCGGCCTCCTCCGCGGTGGCATCGGTCGAGCCGTCGTCCACGACGAGGATCTCGTACGTCCACCCGGTGCGCTCCATGACCTCACGCACCGCCTCGATCTGCGCGGCCACGTGCGGCCCCTCGTTGTACGCGGGAATCACGATCGACACCGCGCGCTCGCGTGCGCGCCCCGGCACCTCGTGCCGGGCCGACACCATTTCGATTCCGCCCACCTTCGTCGTGACGTTCATGGTCTCACTCTGACGCGAATATCCCCATCACCAATCGTCGCATCGAACTCCGCAGCCTCCCGATACTCCTCTTCCAGCCGTTCCATGATGGCGCCGTGGATCTCGCGCATCCGCCCCTCGAAGGTGTAGACCACCCAGGTACGCGGATGCCGCGCTTCGATCGCCGCCAGCTCCTCCACACTCGTGATGCGCGTGGTCTCGAAGCCCGGATACGCAGCGAGCGCGGTGTGCGCCATGTCCAGCCCGACCACCGCGTCGCCGGGCGCGGGTTCGCTTCCAAGGTACGCGGCCGCACCCTCGAAGTCCTGCTTCGGGTTCCAGACCGTGCGCAGCGTGAGCGCACTGCCCGCCGCCGCGAGCACCAGCGCGGCCGTGGCCAGCGCGGGTGCGGAGCGAAGCGGCGCCGCGCGCGCGAGCGCGAACACGCCGCGCACGCCGATCATCATTGCGAATCCGGCGGCTGCGAAGAAGAAGCGCGGCCAGAGATTGT
>CAYUIG010000115.1:0-3518 GCA_964444685.1 uncultured Gemmatimonadaceae bacterium
GCCCCAATCTCTCGAAGGACTACCTCGCCGGGACCGCGCCCGAGGAGTGGATCCCTCTGCATCCGGGCGAGTTCTACGATGAGCGCGAGATCGCGATCGTGCGCGGCCGCGCGGCACGGTTGGACGTGAAGGGGCGCGAACTCGTGCTCGAGGACGGCCGCGCAGTGTCGTACGGCGCGCTGCTGCTGGCCACCGGCGCCGAGCCGGTGCGACTGAACACGCCCGCGGCGGAAGGATCCACCGTGCGCGTGCTGCGTTCGCTGGCCGACAGCCGCGAGCTGATCCGCCTTGCGGAAGCGAACCAGCGCGTGGTCGTGATCGGCGCGAGCTTCATCGGCCTCGAGGTCGCGGCATCGCTGCGGCAGCGCGGGCTCGATGTGCACGTGGTCGCACCGGAGGAAGTCCCGCTTGCCCGCGTGATGGGGACCGACCTCGGCCGCTGGGTGCACGCCGTGCACGAGGCGCACGGTGTCGTTTTCCATCTCGGGCACACGGTGAAGTCCATCGGTGCAAAGGACGTCACGCTCGACGATGACAGCACACTGGCTGCGGACTTCGTGGTCATGGGTGTGGGCGTGCGGCCGCGCGTTTCGCTCGCGCAGGAGGCGGGGCTCGACGAGGACAAGGGTGTCGTGGTCGATGCGCGGCTGCGCACATCGGCGCCGAACGTCTGGGCCGCCGGTGACATCGCGCGCTATCCCGACCCGATCACGGGCCAGCGCATCCGCGTGGAGCACTGGGTACTCGCAGAGAGGCACGGCCAGATCGCCGCGCGCAACATGCTCGGCGCGGATGAGCCGTTCGCGCAGGCGCCGTTCTTCTGGAGCCAGCACTACGACGGCGTGATCGCGTACGTGGGTCACGCGCAGGCGTGGGACGAAGCCGTGCTCGACGGCGACCCCGCGAATCTCGACTGCTCCGTGCAGCTCCGGAAGGACGGCCGGCTGCTGGCGCTCGCGAGCATCTATCGGGACGAGGAGTCGCTCAGAACGGAAATCGAGATGGAGTCTGGAGTCAGTAGCTGAGTCTGGAGTCTGGAGTCTGGGGTCTGGTTTACAACCCGCAGTCAACCAGACACCAGACCCCAGACTCCAGACCCCCCTGGTCCACACATCACTCCTGCCGCATCGCCTCCAACGGATCGATGCGCGCGGCGCGGCGCGCGGGCAGCCAGCACGCGAGCAAGGCTGCCCCGGCGAGGAGTGCGGCCACGGCGGCGAGCGTGACGGGGTCGCTGGTACCGATGCCGAAGACCATGTTCTCGAGAACGTCCCCGAGCGCGAGTGCGCCGATGGTGCCGAGCACGAGCGCGACGACGACGAGCACCACTCCCTGCCGCAATACCATTCCGACGACCTGGCCGTGCTGCGCGCCGAGTGCGATGCGCACGCCGATCTCGCGTGCGCGCCGGCCGACCGCATAGGCCATCACGCCGTAGATGCCGACGGCGGCGAGCACGAGTGCGACCGCAGCGAACAGCCCGAGCGCGAGCATGGCGAAGCGCGTGCGCGCGATCGCATCCGCGAGCAGGCGTTCCATCGTCGTCACACGATAGAACGGCAGCTCGGGGTCGAGCGCCGCGAGCTCGGCACGCACGGCGGGCACGATGTCGAGCGGATCGCCCGCGGTGCGCACGACCAGCGACATGTGCTGGAACGACTGGAACTGGTGGTGGTCCCAGTACAGCGTGGCGCGCGCATCCGACTGCGGTCCGTGCAGTCGTACATCACCTACGACGCCGATCACCTCGGCGATGAGCGTGTCGCCCCACGGCATCGAGATCGTCTTCCCGATCGGGTCCTGGCCTGGCCACAGCTCGTCGGCGGTCGTGCGGCCGACGACGATGCGGAGCGGCGCGTCGGGGCGGTCCCGCTCGTCGAACGTGCGGCCGGCCAGGAGCGGGAGTCCGAGCGCGGCGAAGTAGTCGCGCTGCACCCAGCGCACCTCGGCAGAGGGCAGTTCACCGGCTGGCGGGATCGGCTTGTCGTTCGGCCAGATGGATGTAGCGGAGCCGAGTCCGGTGAGCGGCGGGAAGGTGATGGCACCCGCGCGCTGCACGCCCGGAATGCGCTGTACGCGTGTGACGAGATCGTCGAAGAAGCGCGCGCGCACGGCGATGTCTTCGGCCGGATAGCGTACGCCCGGGAGGCTGATCTGACCCACCAGCACGTTCACGGGATCGAACCCGAGGCTCGTGTCGAGGAGACGCCCGAAGCTGCGCAGCATCAGCCCCGCGCCTGCGAGCAGCACGAGGGAGAGTGCAAGCTGTCCGATGACGAGTGCGGAGTGCACGCGCCTGCCGTCGCGCGTGCCGTGACCCCCGCGTTCTCCGAGTGAGGCGCGCAGGTCCGGCCGTGACAGCCGAAGTGCGGGTGCGATGCCGAAGAGGATACCGGTGACGGCGGTGATGCCGAGCGCGAACAGCAGCACGGATCCGTCCACGGCGATCGTGCCGAGGCGCGGGATCTCCGGTCCGAGTGCGAGCAGCCCGCGCACCGCCCAGAAGGAGAGCAGCACACCGGCGATGCCGCCAAGGGTCGCGAGTAGGAGGCTCTCGCTCATGAGCTGTCGCACGACGCGCCAGCGGCCGGCGCCGAGCGCGGCGCGCACCGCCATCTCGTTTTCGCGGTCGGTAGCGCGCGCGAGCAGCAGCCCCGCTACGTTCGCGCACGCGATCAGCAGTACGAACGCGACGGCTCCGAAGATGACGAGCAGTGTACGGCGCACGCCGCCGACCACCTGCTCCTGGAGCGGCACGATGTTGATGCGCCACGCGGCCTGCCGGTCCGGCTCGTCCCGTGCGAGCCGCGTGGCGAGCGCATCCATGCGCGCACGCGCTGCCTCGAGCGTGACGCCCGGTGCGAGGCGCGCGAGCACCTGGAGGTAGCGTCCGCCGGCCGCGCGCGCCTCCGCTTCGGAGAACTGGAAGAGCGTGTAGAAGTCGACGGGCCCTTCCTGATCGAATGTGATGGGCAGGTCGAACTCGAAGTCGGCCGGCATCACACCGATCACTTCGTTGGGCTGGCCGTTGATGGTGACCTGGCGTCCGAGAATGACCGGATCGCCGCCGAAGCGACGCTGCCAGAAGCCGTGGCTCAGCACGATCACAGGCGGTCCGCCATCGACGTCCTCTTCGTCCATGAACACGCGCCCGAGCTGCGCGCGCGCACCGAGCAGACGGAAGAACGGCGCGGTCACCACCATCATGCCGGCACGCATCGGTTCGCCGCCGCCGGTGACGGTCGCTCTCCCGCCGTACATCCCGGCGATGTCCTGAAAGAGGTTTTCCTGGTCGCGCCAGATGTAGTAGTTGGCCGGCGATGCGACGTTCTCGCGATTGTCCCGGGGCACGTTGTGCTCCCACACCATCACCAGCCGCCCGGGATCCTCGTACGGCAAGGGGTCGAGCAGCACCGCCGCCACCACGCTGTAGACGGTGGTGGCCGCAGCGATTCCCAGTGCGATGGTGAGTGTCGAAACCGCGACGAACAGCGGCTGCCGGAGCACGGTCCGGAGCG
>CAYUIG010000116.1:0-3097 GCA_964444685.1 uncultured Gemmatimonadaceae bacterium
CGACTGCGTCCGAGTCGGCGTCCCTGGTCGAACTGCTGGAGACGGCGCTGGATGACGCCGCGTGGGACAAGTACTCGAGGGGCTCGGCGATGCGACGTGCCGGCCGCGCCGGCTTCGCGCGCAACGTATGTGTCGGTCTCGGCAACGCAGCTTCGCCGGAGGCCATCCCCGTGCTCATGCGCGCTCTGAACGACGCAGACCCGCTGGTTCGGGAGCACGCGGCGTGGGCCCTGACACAGCTGGCGTAGGACACATCTGTTTCCTTGTCGGGCCAGCGCACGCCGATGATTATCGTCCGGGATGACCGCCCGCGTCCCCGGGGTTCTGATCGCCCTGCTCATGCTGCCGACCGCGTCGCCCGATGTGGCCGCGCAGGCCAGGAGCGCGGCTAGCGGGCGGTACGTCCACGAGCTCTGGACGGTGGAGGCCGGGCTGCCGGTGAATTCGATCCGGCAGCTTCAGAGCCGCAGCAGCTACATCTGGGTGGCCACGCTGGACGGTCTGGTGCGCTTCGACGGCGTGCGCATGACCGTCTACAACACGGCCCGTTCGCCGGACCTCCCCAACAATCGGTTCGTCGCCCTGCACGAGGCACGGGACGGCACGCTGTGGCTGCAGACGGAGCTGAACCGGCTCGTGCGCTTCCGGGACGGCCACTTCACGCACTTCGACGCGTCGCGCGGTCTGACCGGCGAGGTCCACCGCATAGAGGAAGACACGACGGGCGTGGTGTGGGTCGCGACGACCGCGGGCCTCGGCCGGATCGATGGCGACCGCTTCGTGCTCGTGGCCGATGAAATCGGCTCGGAGTTCCTGAGGCCGGTTCGGCGGAAGGACGGAAGCGTCTGGATCGCGCAGACGCGCGGCGTGGTCCGGCTGCGCGACGGCCGCATGGATCCTGTCGAGATCGATCCCGACAGCGCGACGATCACGGCCATCGCAGAGGATCCGGACGGCCGCATCTGGATCGGCACGTCGGCGGGAATTCGCGTCGAAAAGGAGGACGGCGCGTTCCGCGCGCTCCCGTCGGACGACGAACCCATCACGAGCATCCACAGCTTCGTGTTCGAGCCCGACGGCGTCGTGCGCGCGTTCTCGAGTGACAGCATCTATCGGATCCAGAACGATCGTGCGGTATCCCTCGGGCTGCCTGGCGCGTACGGTCCGCCCGTGCGCGACGCGTCGGGCATGCTGTGGTGGCGCCGGCGCATGGAGCTCTACAACGACGCCGGCCTCGCGTGGTCGCCCGAGCCGGATGAGATGTGGGTCATGACGGCGCTCATGGCGGACCGCGAGGGCAGCATCTGGTTCGGCACGTGGAACGCCGGCGTGCACCGGTTGAAGCCGGCGCTCTTCCAGACGTACAGCGAGGCGGAAGGACTGCCGCACCGGAACTCGTACACGGTCCATGCCGACGCAACCGGTACGATCTGGGTCGGCACGATCGGCGGTCTGAGCCGGATCACACGCGACGGCGCCGTCTCTGCCTGGTCGCAGCTGCCCGGCCGCAGCGTCGCGGTCTACTCGCTGCACTCCGATCGACCGGACCGCCTCTGGGTCGGGACCGGCGCGGGCCTGCTCACATGCCGGCTGCCGGACGTCACGTGCGAGCTGGAACCCTCGGCCGCCGTACCTGCTGCGCACATCGCTGCATTGTTCGGTGATTCGCAGGGTCGCGTCTGGCTGGGCAGCGGCAATGCCGTCGCGGTGCTGGAGGATGGACGGTGGAGGGAATTGGCGGGACCGCTGTTCGGTGTGCGCGCGTTCGCGGAGACACGCGATGGCGCGATCTGGATGGGGACGAACGGCTACGGCCTGATCCGCTGGGACGGCCGCGCGTTCCAGACCGTGCGCGAGCCGGACGGCCTGCCGAACGATTTCGTGCGCGCGCTGCACGTCGATGCGGATGGCTGGCTGTGGGTCGGCACCGAAGGCCGCGGCCTCGCGCGGCTCGATCCGCGCGCATGGGGCGACGCTTCGGATCCGGCCACGCGGAGCATCGTCCACATCGGAGTCGAGCACGGCCTCTACGACGGCGGGATCCATCAGATTCTCGAGGACGATGCGGACCGCGTCTGGATGAGCACGAACCGCGGCATCTTCTGGGTGAATCGCTCCGAACTGCTGGCGGTCGCGGAAGGTCGCGCGGCAACGCTGCACTCGACGCACTACACCGAGCGGGACGGCATGCGCAACCGCGAAGCGAACGGCGGCGCGCAGCCGGCCGGCACGGTCGGGCCGGATGGCCGTCTCTGGTTCCCGACGCAGGATGGCGTCGTCGTCATCGATCCTGCGCGCGTCGCTCCGCGCCTTGCCGGACTGCCGGTCCTGATCGAACGGGTCGTTGCCGGCGACAGCGCGTTCTCAGCTGCGGACGTGCTCGAGCTCGGCGTCGATCAGCGCGACGTAGCGATCGATTACACGGCGCCGAGCTTCCTCGAGCCGCTGAACGTGCGCTTCCGCTACCGACTCGATCCCTACGACCGCGACTGGGTCGACGCGGGCAGCCGCCGGACCGCGTTCTACACACGGTTGCCGCCCGGCCGGTACCGATTCCGCGTAGCGGCGAGCACGCACGGCGAAATCTGGAGCGAGCTCGACGCGCCGCTCACCCTCCGGCTCGCGCCGCGGTTCCACGAGACGGCCGCCGCGCGTGTGCTGGCCGTGGTGATGCTCGCGCTCGTCATCGGCGGCGGCCTGCAGTGGCGCCTGCGCAATCTGCGCCGGCGCTCGCGCGAACTGGAGCGTGTCGTTGCGGAACGCACCGCTGCACTGCGCGAGAACGAGCGTCAGCTCGCAGCGCGCAACGCGCAGCTCGCCGAACTCGACGAAGCGAAGTCGCGCTTCTTCGCGAACGTGTCGCACGAGTTGAGAACGCCGCTGACGCTGACGATCGGTCCGCTGGAGGATCTGCAGACGAACCTCGACGGTCACGATGGCGCGGCGCGGCGGTCGGTCGAGCTGGCGCTGCGCAACTCGCGCCGGCTGCTGCGGCTCGTCAACCAGATCCTGGACGTGGCGCGGCTCGAAGCCGCACACATGACGCTGCAGCCGCAGCCGCTCGACCTGGCCGCGTTCACGCGCGGCATCGCCTCCG
>CAYUIG010000117.1:0-3073 GCA_964444685.1 uncultured Gemmatimonadaceae bacterium
ACGGCGCCGCGCGCCGGGAGGCCGCGCGCACAACGAGGGAGTGGACGGTGATCGTCGTCGAGCAGCGTCGCGGGTCCTCCGCAGTTCCCATCTCGCATCGCGCCCGCGCCTGACCGTGACCGCCGTTCAGCCGTAATCTTCGCGCAGCATCTCGCCGACCCGCTTCATGCCGGCCCCTCTCTCGATGAGGACTTCACCGGCGCGGGCCATCAGCGCCCGCGAAGCGTGCTGGGGGTTGGCGCGTGCGGCCCGGACGTCGCCTACATCGACGCCCAGCGCCCGCGCCAGCTCTTCCTCCGTGCCCATGAACAGCGCGGCCACCCGCGCGAAGTCGAGCGGAATAACCCACCTCCATGAAAAGGGAGCCGGAAGCCCCACAGCTCCCGACTCCCGAATCCGGACTCCCGACTCGTTAGTAGATGAAGACGGGAGTCCCGACCTCGACGAGATGGTACAATCGCTCGAGGTCGCTGTTGTTCATGCGCACGCAGCCGTGGCTCACGGCCTGGCCGATCGACTCGCGGTTGTAGATGTGCGTGCCGTGGATCAGGTAGCCGTCGCCGGTGTCGAGCTTGTAGGGCCCGAGCGCGTTCGGGACGCGGCGCTGCGGCGAGGTGATCGGCGGCACGAAGATCTTGCCGTCGAACAGGATCTCGATGCCGGGCGTGAACGGCCAGAAGTTGCCGAAGATGTTTACGCGCCCGACCTCGCCGTCCCGCATGGTGATGAAGCTGCCATCGGCCAGAGGATAGGTGCTGTCCGGCTGGACGTAGACCACCTCGAGGCCGCGGGCGGCCGCCTTCTCGTAGTAGTGCCAGTTCGGCACGGTCCAGACGGGGTCCTCCTCCTTCTTGAGGACCCGGCGACGGCCGGTCGGCGTGTCGAAGTGGTACTTCTTTCCGTTGAAGGAGAAGTCCTTGCCCATGCCCACGGCCACGGGGGCGCTGAGCAGGGTGTCGCCGCGCGCGCTGACCAGCCAGAGCTGACGGGCGCGTGTCGAGACCAGGATCTTGGCGCCCCGGGCCGCGCGGGCGGCACGCAGGACGGCAAGGTCGTCACTGTCGGGAGCGAAGGTTGTGACGGCGGCGATGTTCGGATCGCGCTGCTCCGCCGCACGAAGCGGACTGCCCGGGACGACGGAGACCCCGAGCACCGCAATCATCGCGGCCAGCGCGAGGCGGATCGGCAGGGATCGTCCGTAAGTCATCCTTCCTCCAGATCTTCCGTGTTCGGAGTCCGCGAAAGAATGCAGGGTTGGTGCCAGAAAATCGTCGCGACCCGGCGATTCCGGGGCACCGCCCCTTCTTACTCCCGGCCGGCCGCTCCGTTCCGGGCGCCGGCGGGGATCTGGGCGGCCCGGATGTCGATTCCCCGGGCAGCCAGGATTCGCTCGATGGTCTCGCCGATCTTGTTGTTCGGCGTCGAAGCGCCGGCGGTCAGCCCGATCGTCAGCGGGCCCGCGGGCAGCCAGTCCGACTCCTCCACCTCGGGCGCGTCCGCCGCGAGCTCCGGCTTGTGGCGGATCGTGCCCGCGGCCGGATCGATGCACATCGAATCGGCGATGTGATACGCGGTCGTGTACTCGCGGCAGAGATGCGCGAGGTGGTTCGTGTTCGACGAGTTGTAGCCGCCGATCACGACCATGATGTCCGGCGGGTCCTGCATCATCATGAGCACCGCGTCCTGCCGCTCCTGCGTGGCGGAGCAGATCGTGTCGAACGAGCGGAAGTGTTCGTCGATCGCGTCGGCGCCGTAGCGCACGATCATCGCCTGCCGGACCGCGGCTGCAATGGCCAGTGATTCGGTGGCCAGCATCGTCGTCTGATTTGCGACGCCGATCTTCGCCAGATCCCGGTCCGGATCGAAGTCCGCGGGCACCTTCTCCGCGAAGTGGGCGAGGAACGCCGCGCGGTCGAGAGCGTCCGCGTCGCCACGGATGTACGCCATGACCAGCTCGGCCTCGGCCATGTCCCGCACGATCACGTAGCGGCCGCCCGGATGCCGGTTCACCTGCGACGCCGTGGCCCGCGTTTCCTCGTGGAAGTACTTCCCGTGGATCAGCGCGGTGAAGCCATCCTGCGCGTACGACTCGACGCGCTTCCACACGTTCAGCACCGAGCCGCACGTGGTGTCGACGACGATGCAGCCGAGCTCGTTCAGCCGGCGGAAGTCTTCGAGCGTGACACCGAACGCGGGCAGGATGACGACGTCGTCCCTGCCGATCTCCGAGAAGTCGAACGAACCGTTCGTGCGGTACAGGAACGTGATCCCCGCGTCCAGCAGCCGGCGGTTCACGTGCGGGTTGTGGATGATCTCGCCGACGAGGAAGATGCGACGGTCCGGGAACTTGGCGGTGGCCTGGTACGCGTAGTCGACGGCCCGGTCCACGCCGTAGCAGAAGCCGAAGTCCTGCGCCAGCCGGAGGGTGAGGTCGCCCCAGGAGGCCGTGAAGCCGTTCGCCCGGATCTCCTCGACCAGGGCGCTGTGGTACTCCGCCTCCAGCACCGGCTGGACCTCTTTCTTGAGGCCCAGTCCGCGCCGGAAATAGGTCTGCTCCATACGGTTAATAGTAGTCCAGAGCGCCATTTGGAGCAACGCGTTTTCTGCCTGTGCGTCGTTCCATGGAGCGCCGCTGTGGCGCATGTTGCTGTGCACCTTTCACGGGGATTCGGATGCCGATGCGTGCCGGGGCAAGGCTTGGTTGCGTATTCGTGCTGCTCGCAGCGTGCGGCGACGCCGCGGAAACCGGGTCGCGTGCGGCTGGATTCGCCGATCCTCCGTCTCGCCGGTAAACATGCCGATCGTGTCGGCACGCGTGCCATCGGCGCCGAGGACAACCAGATCCTCGCGATGGGCGACAGCTACGCGTTCGGCAATCCGCCTTTCGCCCGCCGCACTTCCTATGCAGCAGCCGGCGACGACATCTACGTCGGCTTCCAGAACGCCTTCATCATCGAGGTGTTCTCACCCGACGGGCGGCTCGTGCGGTCGATCCGCGCGCCCGCCGCTTCGATCCTGACCGGGACCGCGCTGACCGCGGCGTGGGACGCACTCCAGGCTGAGAACATGGAAG
>CAYUIG010000118.1:0-2865 GCA_964444685.1 uncultured Gemmatimonadaceae bacterium
TGGTAGCGGCCGCGGCGCTGCTCACCACGTTCGTCGCCGTCGGATTCTACGTGCGCGAGCGCGGTGCACGCGCGGCGGCGGAATCGGAGTTGTCCGCGCTTCAGCTCGCGGCGGACAGCACGGACCGCCGGATCGCCGAACTGGATTCCCTCGGCGCGGCGGGTGACTCGCTGGTATCGCTGCTGCTCGCGCCGGATGCGCGCGTCGCTCCCCTGACGGGCAGGTCCGAAGCCCGCGGCCACGTCTTCTGGAGTCCGCTGCGTGGGCGCGTGACCGCTTCCGTGCACGGCCTGCCCGAGCTGCCGCACGGCCGCGTCTACCAGCTCTGGTCCTTCACGACGGAGCGCACGATCCCGCTGGTGCGCCTCCAGGCGCGGGACGGTCGCATCCTGCAGACCTTCGAGCTCGCGCCCGGTCTCGTCCTCGACTGGGTGGGCATCACGGCGGAATCGGCGGAGGGCACCGCACAGCCTACGGCCCGCGCGCTGCTGGGGGGCCGCTTCGGCCCGTCGCGCTAGAAGGACGGACCGAGGGAAATGTAGGCGCGCAGGCCGGTGTCCGGTCCCTGGAGCGCGGCCGCGGCGCCGACACGCAGGCGCGTCGCGAGCAGGAACGACAGCCCTGCATCGATCACGAGTTCACCACCGGCCGAGACGAGCGCGGGCGGGATGGCGTCATCGTCGTCGAAGCCGGGGCATGCAGCGAAGCGTTCCCGCTGATCCGGTCCGCACCACGCGTTTCCCGCATCGATGAAGAGGGTACCGGACACGCGATCGAGGAAGAGCGGACTCCACCACGGCCGCTCACCTACGAGCGCGACCGGGAAGCGGTACTCGAGCGATGCCGTCCATGCGCGCGAGCCCACACGATCCCCGGGATCGAAGCCGCGCACGGGAAGCAGGCGCGACTCGCCGAGTTGGAATCCCAGCACATCGGTGGTCTGACCCGGCTGTCCGCCGATCGAACTGAGCGACGCGCCATCGCCGGCACGCCAGAGCGCGCTCGCGCGCGCAGCGATCACATGACGCGCAAAGCCCGTCCAGTCGAAGGAACGGTACGCCGCGGCCAGGCCTGTGACTTCATTGTACGAACCGTCGCGCTCATCGCTCGAGTCGATTTCACGCCGCACGCGCGCGGCGATCGTCGTCGCAATCCCGTCCTCCTGACTGATCGAGAACGGCTGCTGGCGCCAGTTCGCGAAGCCGACGCGTACGATGCCGCCTACGAGCTCGTCCACGCGATCGACGAGCTGGAAGCCCGGTGCGTCGAGGATCGTGCGCCGCTCGCTCACACCCTCGATGCCCAGCGCGAACGATGTGCTCCAGCGCCACTGGCGACGGAGAAAACGCGCCAGCAGCGACGCCGTGGTTTCCGCCGACGACACGCTGCGCACCGTGGAGTCGGGCAGCAGCACACGGCCGGCGAAGTCGTGATCGCGCACGAGCTGGAGCGACAGCACCGGCTGGCCGAAGCCGGCGTAGTCGTACGCGAACGAACCCTGCCACACTCCGGATTCGGGATTGATTGCGGCGAACGCCGCGAACGCATGCCGACCGATGATGTCCTCGCCTGCCGTCGCAGCGCCGACCATCGTGCCGGTAATGCCGGTGTCGTAGAGGACGGGACTCCAGAACTGCGGTGCGAGCGTCTGCCACGCCGAATACGCCCGCGATTCGCGCGGCGTCGTGGCGTCCACGATCAAGTCGGCAGACGCAGCGCCGTAGCCCGGCGCGGGCTGCGGTGCGTCGCGCCACGAACGCGGATCGAAGGGCAGGCGCGCGAGGTGGTAGCCGTCGCCGTGGTACTCGACGTAATGGATCCACGTGCCGGAGGGCGTCACATCCGGTTCGAATGCACCGGTGAGCACGCGGGTCACCTGGCGCAGCCGCAGCGGCTCCGCGCGCCAGTCGGCGGCGTACAGGTTCGGGATGCCGGTGCGGTCGGATGAGAAGAGGATCCAGCGCCCGTCCGGCGACCAGGCCGGTGACGAATCCACGGCGCGATCCGCTGTGATCCGGCGCAGCACCGCGCCCGTGGTGTCGATCACGACGACGTCCTGGAGACCGCCCTGCTCCCAGCGCGACACGGCGATGTACCGGCCATCCGGCGACCAGCGCGGCATGTCCCAGCCGACGTTCACATCGCGCGGCGTGATCGGACGGAGGTTCGTCCCATCGGCATCGAGCAGTACGAGCCGCGTGGCGCCGCCGCCGTTCTCGACCGCAACGATGCGCTCGCCATCCGGCGATACATCGCCGTCCTCGAGCCGCAGCCCGTGCGTGAGCCGCTGGTCGCTTCCCCCGAGGTCGACGCGCCAGAGGTCGCTTACGATGCGGTACGGTCCGTCGTACTCGAGCTGGGAAACGAGGTACGACAGGCCATCGGGGAACCAGCTCGTCGGGCCGACCGTGTTGCGGCGCACGTCGGCCGCCGGCGCGTCGCTCGTGCCGCGGACGGGCAGTGCGAGCAGACGCGTGGCGGTGATGTTGCGCCCGTCGAGGGCCGCATACGCGAGCCACGACCCGTCCGGGGACACGCGCGGGTGTGCGGCCAGATAGCCGTGCCCGGTGATGCGCTCGCCGAGTGTGAGCCCGTCCGCGCGCAGTGAATCGGCGAGGATCGCAGCGCGTTCCTCGATGCCGGCGCGCCACTCCGCATACGCATCGTCCCAGCTCCGGCCGATGGCGCGACGCGCGACACGATCGAAGAACAGCAGCGGTGGGAGCACGGCCGATGCCGTCGCATCGAGCAGCGCCTTGCCGAGACTGTCCTGGCGCGAGCGCAGCCAGTCGAGGAACAGCGAGCCGTAAATGTACGGCCGCTCGCCGCCCGGCCAGATCGGCGAGATCGCGTTCACACGCGAGT
>CAYUIG010000119.1:0-2775 GCA_964444685.1 uncultured Gemmatimonadaceae bacterium
CGTTGTCGTCGGCGCCGTTGAAGATCTCGCCGTTGCGCACGCCGACGTGGTCGTAGTGCGCCGTCACCACGATCGCCCCGTTGCCGCCCGACGCGCCGGGGATGCGCACGATCAGGTTGGTGCCGCCGATCGAATCGCCGCCGCGCGCCGCGAAGGTGAAGGGCTGCGTCGCCGGTTCGAGACCGAGGCTGCGCAGCCGCTGCGTGAGATAGGCCCGAGCCATTGCGCCACCGGGCGAACCGGCGCGCCGCCCCTCCATCGAGTCCGCAGCGAGAGCGGCGATGTCCGCGAGTAGCGGCACGGAGTCGATGCGCTCGATCCCGACGAGCGGAGTGCGCGTACCGGGCGCGGTGGCGGCGGGCGCGCAAGCCCCGAGCACCATCGCGAGCAGTACCAGCGGAAGCGCATGGCGCGGGGGATGCGGCCTGTGTATCATCGAAGGGCGACTCCGTTCTCGTCGAGCGTTGATGCGTTCCGATTCTACACTCCGCGCCATGTCCCGGATACCATTCTACAGCCGACTCCTCTGCGCCACCCTCTCGGCCGTCGCGCTCGCGGCGTGCGGGGACGAGCGGCTGGAGAGCACCGCCACGCTCGAGCGACTGAATGCGCTCGCGGCCCCGACGCCGGAAGCGCCAGGGGACACCTGCACCCGCGTCCACCCGCTCTGGCGCACGCAGCTCCGCCTCGCCCTGGCGTACGCCGACAGCTCCGCGGCGGCGCGGGAGGCCGCATTCCTGGAGGCGGTATACCGGCCGCACCGGCAGTTCTGGGAGGGATACGTCGGCGACGAGGACGCGTTCACGGAGCGCGTCATCCGCCGCTGGGTCGATCTCGAGACGGATCCGCGCGCGGCCATACCCGTCGAGAACGACATCGGCGAGGTCCTGCGCGCGACGAACCGTTTCGCCGCCGAGCTGGCGGGCCGGCCGCAGAGCTGCTCGGACTGGTACCTCGTCTACGGCCCCGGCTGGAGCAACATGGGCGGGCTCGGGACGGGGGAGATGCTCGTGGATTTCCTCGGATTCGGCGGCGACGTCACGGAGAACATCGAGGTCTACGTGCCGCACGAGGCCGCACATGTGCTCTGGAGCGGCCGCACGCAGGATCCGGACGATGGAACGCTGCTCGCCTCGATCATGGGCGAGGGCTTCGCCACGTGGTTCAGCGTGCTGTACCGCGAGGGTGCGGTGACGCCCGCGCAGGCGCTCAGCTATTCCCCCGACGAATGGACGGCCGCGCTCGAGCACGAGGCCGAGCTGTGGCGGATCGCCTCCGCCGAACTCACCACGCGCGACGAGGAGCGGATCCGCCAGTATCGCGCAGTGAGCGAGCGCGTGCTGCCGGAAGCACCCGGCAAGATCGGCTACTTCATCGGTTACCGGATCATCGAGGCGTATGTGGCACGCCACGGCGCGGAATCGTGGTCCGACCTCTTCGAGCTGCCGCTGCGCACGATCGTCGACAGTAGCGGCTACGCACCGTCGTAAGCGGCTTGCCCGACCCGCCGCCGGCGTGGTATCGTCGCGCGGACGGCCGGCCTCATGCTCCGAGGGTGCGATGTCGGACCCCGACCCTGCCGAGATTACCCGCCACCTCCATGCGCTGGGACGTGGCGACCCGGGCGCGGCCGATGCGCTGGCTCCGCTCGTCTATCGCCAGCTCCACAACCTGGCGGAGCGCACGCTCAATAACGAATCGCCGGGCCACACACTCCAGCCCGGACTGAACGTCTCCCTCGCCGACGGCCTCGTTGGCGGCGACGGCGAATCCGAGGAGCGCATCCTCGACATCATCGAGATCGACCGCGCCATGGCATCCCTCGAAGCGCTGGAGCCGCGCGCAGCACGCGTCGTGGAGCTGCGCGCTACGTCGCCGGCATGGACGCGGAGGAAACGGCGCGGGCACTCGACATCTCGACCGCTACCGTCACGCGCGACACCGCGTTCATGCAGGGCCGCTTCGGCATGCAGGTCGACGTGACCGTCCGCTTCTGAGCCGCCCGTGATGCGAACGCCGCGCGCATGGCATCGTGCGCGCGGCGTTCGTATCATGGAGCATGCTTCACATCGTCACGGGCGACGCCGTCGCGGAGAGGCTGCGGGCCACCCGCCTGCCGGGTGAGATCCTGATCTGGCGCGACGTCCTCCACGACGGTCCCGTCCCTGCCGGTCTGACGCTCGCCGACCTTTCCAACGTCCGCGCCCGCTTCATCGCCGACTGCGGCTGGGGTGACTACGACGACATTCGCGCCGACTTCCGCGAGCGCGACGAACGCCTGTTCGCATCACGCGACGACCCCGAAGTCGTCCTCTGGTTCGAGCACGACCTGTTCGATCAGCTCCAGCTCCTCCAGCTCCTCGACTGGTTCGCGGAGCACCCGCACCCCTGGCTCACACTGGTCAACGTCCCCGAGTACCTCGGCCTGCTCGAGACGGACCGCCTCGCCGAACTCTTCGAGCGACGCGTCCCCGTCCGCTCCGATCAGCTTCGTCTGGGTCGCGCGGGGTGGTCTGCATTTCGTGCACCCTCACCCGAGAGTCTTCTGCGCCTTGCCAGCGAGAACACAGAGGCACTTCCGTTCCTGCGCGCTGCGCTGCACCGGCTGCTCGAGGAATACCCGCACGTCGGCAACGGCCTGTCACGCAACGAGCTCCAGATCCTCGAGCACACGGACGACAACGTGCGGCCGACCGACGTCTTTCGTGCCGTGCAGAGCGTCGAAGACCCGATCTATCTCGGCGACAGCTCGTTCTGGCTGTACATGGCGGGACT
>CAYUIG010000120.1:0-2767 GCA_964444685.1 uncultured Gemmatimonadaceae bacterium
ACGGGGGCCTGCACCGCGCCGAGCAGCGAGACCTCCGGTGAGGTGCCGTAGTACACGACGGCCGCGCCGAGGCCGGGTGCATCGACCGCGTGCGCGAACGACGACGTGCCGCCCCAGCAGAACCCGACCACGCCGTAGCGTGCGACGGCGGACGGCTGCGACATCCCCCAGTTCGCCGCGGCGCTGAGGTACTGGTTCACGGTCGGGCGGTCGAGCGTGCGGATGGCGGCGGTCGCGTCCTGGCGAACCGGATCTCCCGTGGAGTCGGTCGGCACGTTCTTGAGCGTGAGCAGGTCGGGCGCGATGGCGAGGAAGCCGTCGGCCGCGAGCTGATCCGCCACCGCGCGCACCCAGTGCGTGAGTCCGTAGATCTCGTGGATCACGACGACCACCGGTGCGGGGTCGGCGCGTTCGGGGTGCACGACCCACGCGCGCAATGAATCTCCGTTCGGCACGGAGATCGTAACCCATTCGCCGTGTCGCGGAGACGCATCGAGCCGTGCGACGGCTTCGGCCGCACCTGCCGGCAGCGTCTCCTGCTGCGCCGCATCCGCGCGCATCCCGCGCATGACGGACACGACCATGACCAGCGCGGCTCCCAGGATCCAGACAGACCTCATGATGCCTCCTCTGTTTCCAGCCGTTCGATCTCGATGTCTTCGACGCCGAAGTGGCGGCCCAGGTCACGCATCACGGCTTCCATGGTGCTGTGATGTCCGAAGACGAATCGCGACATGAACCGGAACGCCGGCGAGTACACCTCGCCCTGCTCGAGGATCGTGAGGCGCGTGCCCTCGGGCACATCTTCGAGTCCGTAGACCCACAGTCCGCCGAACGGACCGCCCGAATCCTCGATGCGGGTGCCGAGCCGCCCGGGCGCCACCTCGATGAAACGCGCGAAGGTCATCGTGCCCCACTCGCCGTATTCGGTCCAGCGCACCGGGCTCTCCGAGAGAATGCGCGTGCTGTCGAGGTCGCTGCGCCACGAAGGTGCGGACTCGACGTCGGCCAGCACCGCGAACACGCTGTCGCGCGGCGCGGGCAGCACCGCGCGCACCGAAGCCGTGTGCTCGACGGGCAGCAGGGCGCCCACACCGAACACCACACCACCGAGCAGCACGAGCACCGCAACGATCCAGACGACCACTTTCATGCGACGTTTCCCCCTGTACGATCTTCCTGTGCCGACCTACCTTCGCTCCGACCCGATCCCCGGAGCAAGACGTGGCCTTCTTCCACGCCATCACCGAAGGCATGCGCATCATCGTGCGGCCGCGCTACGCGGAGGAGCACTCGGATCCCGATGCGCCGCGGCACGTCTTCATTTACCACATCCGCATCGAGAACACCGGGGACCGTACAGCCCAGCTCCTCTGGCGGCACTGGTACATCCATGATGCGGCGGCCGGGGACTCGGAGGTCGAAGGCGAGGGGGTGGTAGGCGAGCAGCCGACGCTGGCTCCCGGCGACGTTCACGAGTACGAGAGCTTCTGCGTCCTCCAGGCACCCGAGGGCTGGATGGAGGGCTGGTACGACTTCCGGCGGCCGGACGGTTCGGCGTTCCGGGCCGCGATTCCGCGCTTCGTGCTGTCGCTGACGCCCGAGGGGCCGCTGCACTGACTACTCGAGCAGGGCGATCTGCGCCCGGCCGAGCGAGGGGACCTCGTGGCAGGCGCGGCAGCGCGCCTCGTAGCTCTCGAGCCCGCCTACCTGGATCGTCGGACCCTCGGCCGGGGCGGGTTTGCCGTCGATGAGCCGCTGGTTCCGGGTGGCGAGCTGGCCGCACTTGACGCAGATGGCGTGCAGCTTGTCGATCACGTCTGCGGTGGCGAGCAGGTCCCCGATCGGGCCGAACGGCAGCCCGCGAAAGTCCATGTCCGTGCCCGCCAGGATCACGCGCAAACCACGGTCTGCCAGCGAGTTGGCCACTACGATGATGCCGTGGTCGAGGAACTGAACCTCGTCGACGGCCACCACCTCGGTGTCCGGGCGGATGCGCTCCATCACCTCGGCGGATGAGGAGATGGGCTCCGAGGAGATCTGGCTGCCGTCGTGGCTGGTGACGCTGGCCAGTCCGCCGTAGCGCTCGTCCAGGTGGGATTTGAAGACCTGCACCCGTTTGCGGGCCAGCGTCGCCCGCCGGACGCGCCTCAGCAGCTCCTCTGATTTGCCGCTGAACATCACCCCGGCGATGACCTCGACCCAGCCGCCGCTGCCTGCATAATCCATGGGGCGCAGGATACCTGCCGGTCCGCGGTCTGTCCAGCGGTGGATGCGCGGAGGGGAACGCCTTGAAAACGCTTGACTTCAAATGCTCGGCTGGGACAAATTACAAGGTACGCGTCCAACCGGCACAGCCGTCCCGACTGGCACTCCCGCGCTCCTCCCCGGGCCGCGTCAGGTGTGACCGCGTTCGCTACGAAGGCGGCCGACATCCGGCCAACAGGGCCACCAGGCATCGCAGTATAGCCGTTTCCGACGGACATAGGATGAGCGACGGAGCGACCCGTATCGACCCCGACTCCGCCGAGCGTATCGTTCGCTCGCTCGTGGGCGTCGCAGACGTTCGCGTTCACGCAGACGAAACCGGGCGTCTCGCCCGCGTACTCGTAGCTACAGCACCCGGCGTACAGCGTCGCGAGATCGCACTCAACGTGGTCTCCGCCCTGCGCGCCACATTCGGTATCGACATCGGGGCCGAGAACGTGTTACTCGGACCCATCGTGGAGGAATCTCCCGTGGCGACGTCTCCCCGCCAGCCGCCGAA
>CAYUIG010000121.1:0-2761 GCA_964444685.1 uncultured Gemmatimonadaceae bacterium
GCCTCGAGCGCTGCGCGCGCGGCCGGACCCTCGAGACGCACGAGCACGCCGACCACCGGTTCACCATCCGGCGCGGCCTCGATGGCCGGTGCACCCGCGAGCGGTGCCGGAACGGCGGTGGCGGGAGCGCGCAGCAGCGACCGGAGGGCCGGATCGATGCGCGCGGTCTCCTGGGCGAGGCCCGGGAGAGCCGTGCAGGCGAGCAGGGCCGTCGCTACGAAGAATCGCATGCAGTGCGGGGGAGAGGGAAACCGGCGGCGTGGTAACCCGGCCGCCGGTCCCTCGTTCCCGATCAGTTCGGCAGGTCCGCCTCGAGCCACGCGTGCCGGCCGGCGAGGACGTGCTGCGCGACGCGGTACGTGCGACGGTCGTCGTTGCGGAAGACGTCGCGGAAGAGGCTTTTCACGCGACGCTCGGCCTGCCGGCAGAAGAGATCGGCCAGCTCGATCGGTCCGCGCTCCGACGGATTCGCCTGCACCATCTCGTGCGCCTTGACGCATGCGGCCGCCATCGCGAACAGCTCGGCGCCGACATCGACGAGTCGGAACAGCACGCCCTGCCTCCGCTCGAGCTTCGGCCCGAAGCGCGCCATGGCCATGAACAGCGTGCGGCCCAGCTTGCGCGACGCGCGCTCGACGAAGCGCAGGTGCTCCGCCAGCTCCCCGAACTCGCCGTACGCGCCGGGCATCACCCCCTTGCCCGCGAGCAGCGATGGCACCCAGCCCGCCAGATGGCCGGTGAGTCCGGCGAGGCCCTTGAGCTTGGCACTCGTGGGCGCTTCCGGGTCGACCATCGCGCCCGCGCGCTGGAGGTGCGGATCCACCGCTTCACGCGCGATGAACAGCCGCATGATCTCGCTCGAACCCTCGAAGATCATGTTGATGCGCAGGTCGCGCATCAGACGCTCGACCGGGATCGGCTCCTCACCGCGCGACTTCAGCGAAGCCGCCGTTTCGTAGCCCCGGCCGCCGCGGATCTGCATGCAGTCGTCGACCACACGCCAGGCCGCCTCCGAGTTGTACATCTTCGCGAGCGCGGCCTCGAGCCGGATGTCCGACTTGCCCGCATCGGCGAGGCTGGCAGCGAGTTCGTTCACCGCTTCCATCGCGAACGCGTATGCGGCCATGCGGCCCAGCATCACCGCGACCGCCTCGTGTTTGCCGACCGGCGCGCCCCACTGTACGCGCTGCGCCGCCCACTCGCGCGCCACCTTCACGCACCACACCGCACCCGCCGCGCTCGTGGCCGGGATCGTGAGCCTGCCGGTGTTCAGCGTGATCAGCGCGAGCTTCAGCCCGCGGCCTTCGCCCCACAGCACGTTCTCCCGCGGGACGCGCACGTTCGTGAAGCGGATCACGCCGTTCTCGATGCCGCGCAGTCCCATGAACTCGAGACGCTTCGTGGTCTCGACGCCTTCCCACGCGGTCTCGACGATGAACGCGGTGATGCCGCGGCGCGTCGAGCCCGGCTTCGGCGGCGTGCGCGCCATCACCACCATCACGTCGGCCACCGGGCCGTTCGTGCACCACAACTTCTCGCCGTTCAGGATGTACGCCTCGCCGTCCTCCGTGGGATCGGCCGTGGCGTCCATGCGCGCGGGGTCCGAGCCGACATCCGGTTCAGTGAGTGCGAACGCGCTGATCTCGCCGTTCGCGAAGCGCGGCAGGTACTTCTTCTTCTGCTCCTCCGTGCCGAACATCTTCAGCGGCTGCGGCACGCCGATGCTCTGATGCGCGGAGAGTAGAACACCGATCGAAGCGTGCGCGAATCCGGCGATCGCGATCGCGCGGTTGTAGCTCACCTGCCCCAGCTCGAGCCCGCCGTACGCGCGCGGAATCTTGATCGCGAACGCACCGATCTTCCTGAGACCTTCGTACACGGACTCCGGCAGCCGCCCCGTCCGCTCGATCTCCTCACCATCGATCGTTGCGACGAACTCCGTCAGCTTCCGGTGAAATTCTGCAGCCCGCGCGCGCTCCTCGGGATCCCCCTGTGGGCGCGGATGGATCAGGTCCAGCCGCAGATGCCCGAGGAACAGCTCCTTGACGAAACTCGGCTTCGACCACTCGGTCTCCCGCGCGGCCTCCGCAACCTGTCGCGCCTCGCGTTCGGTAACGACGACCGGCGCTTCCTTCGTAGCCATGATCAACCCCGCCTTTCAATCGACCCCCGACCTCACCCCCACCCGCCTTTACAACCAGACTCCAGACCCCAGACCCCAGACCCCAGACCCCAGACTCTAACGCAGGATGTACTTCGCAATCGTCTGCATCTGCATATTGGACGTCCCTTCGTAGATCGTCCCGATCTTCGCATCGCGGTACAGCTTCTCGACGGGATACTCCTTCGTGAAGCCGTAGCCGCCGTGCAGGTCGATGCAGGTCGACGCGATGGACTGCGCGATCTGCGAGGAGTACAGCTTCGCCATCGCCGCCTCCGCGATGAACGGCTCGCCCGCATCCTTGAGACGTGCCGCGTTGTACACCATGAGGCGCGTCGCCTCGAGCTGCGTGCGCATCTCCGCCAGCTGAAACTGCACACCCTGGAAATCCGCGACCGGCCGGCCGAACTGCTCGCGCTCCTGCACGTAGCGGACGGTGTGGTCCAGCGCGCCCTGGGCCAGGCCCAGCATCTGCGCGCCGATCCCGATACGCCCCTCGTTCAGCGTCTCGATCGCAATCTTATACCCCTTACCAACGTCTCCGAGCACATTCGACTCGGGGACCGTGCAGCCGTCCAGGATCAGCTCCGTCGTGGAGGA
>CAYUIG010000122.1:0-2704 GCA_964444685.1 uncultured Gemmatimonadaceae bacterium
GGCCATGATCGACCTGCTGGCCATCATGGCCCACCCCGACGATGCCGAACTGCTGTGCGCGGGCGCGCTGCTGCGTGCGTCCGATGCGGGCTACCGGACGGGCATCCTGGACCTCACGTCGGGCGAGGCCGGTTCGTTCGGCACGCCGGGCGGACGGCGCGAAGAGGCACAGGCCTCCGCGGGCATCCTCGGCCTTGCCGCACGCGAGACGGCAGGACTGCCGGACGGCCGGCTCGACGCCTCGATCGAAGCGCGCCACGTCGTCGCCGAATGGATCCGGAAGCTGCGGCCGCGCACGGTCATCCTCCACTGGCCCGAGGCGCGCCATCCCGATCACGCCGCAGCGTCCGTGCTCGGCCGCGATGCCAGCTTCATCGCCGGGCTCAGGAACGCCGAGCTCCCGGGCGAACCGCACCGCCCTGCCAAGGTCCTGTACGCGCTCGCGTATCAGGAGGACGCGCCCCGGCCCACCTTCGTCGTGGACATCACGGACCAGATGGACCGGAAGGTCGAGGCGATCTTCGCCTTCGGCTCGCAGTTCGGCGGGAAGAGCTCCCTCGGGGACGTCATGGGCGGCGGCACGCGCGGGATCCGCGAACAGATCTTCGCCCATCACGCCCACTACGGCTCCCTCATCCGCCGTCCTTACGGCGAACCGTACTGGACCCGTGAGACGGTGCAGGTCGACGACGTCGTCGCCATGGGGGTCCCGAGCCTCTAGGGAACCGCCGGGCCGCTTCTTTGCTTTCCTGTACGGGCCGGGAATTCCGCATCCCTGGATGAACCCAACCGGAGGGGCAGAGCCATGCAATGGAGTCGTACCCTTGCCGCGGCCGCACTGACGGCCGCAGCCGTGGCCGGCGACGCGAACGCGCAGATCCGCGGCAGCGAAGCAGCCACCGTTTCCCAGACCATCGACGGCACCACGATCACGATCGAGTACTCGCGCCCGCGCGCCGCGGGCCGCGAGCTGTTCGGCTCGCTCGTGGCATGGGACCAGCCGTGGACCGGCGCCAACTGGGCCACGACGATCGAGGTCTCGAAGGATGTCCGCATCAACGGCACGGACGTCCCTGCGGGGAAATACTCCCTGTGGTGGATCCCGCAGCAGGATCGCTGGTCCGTGTTCCTGCATCCGGACACGAAGCTCTTCCACTTCCAGAAGCCGGAGCCGAAGCCCGAGTACATCACCATGCAGGCCCAGCCGCAACGGGCTCCGCATTCCGAGCTGCTGACCTGGAGCTTCCCCGCCGTCACCGGCGACGCCGCTACGATTCAGATGCAGTGGGGAACGACGGCCGTGCCACTCTCGATCGTCGTGCAGCCCTCACGCCCCGTCGCGCTCGAGCCTGCACAGCGCGCCCGCTTCGTCGGCGCGTACGATATGTCGCTGATGGAAGGCATCGGCTGGCCGACCAGCGGCCGCTTCGAGATCTGGGAGATGAACGGCATGCTGCGCGGCCGCCTGCCCTTCCCGATTCACCCCGGCGACGAGCTCGAGTTCGACCTCGTCCCCGCCGGTCAGAATCGCTTCAGCCCCGGCATCTACCGCGACGGGAAACTCTTCAACGTCGAGATGGGCGCGACCTTCGAGTTCGATGTGGCCGGCAACCAGGCCACCGCCGTCCGCATCCGCGGCATCGAAGGGACCGTGTTCGGGCAGGGCCAGCGGGCCGGCTAGTACAACGAGTCGAGAGTCGAGAGTCGGGAGTCGGGAGTCGAGGAACAGCGGGATCCCGCAGTTCCCCAGCTCTCGACTCTCGACTCCCGACTCCCGACTCAGAGGCTCACGCAGGACTCGAAGTAAACCCCGCCAAGTCAAACCACCGCAAGGCCTACAGGCACTCTACCTCGATCAACAGGCGACGCCAGCTCGGGCAGTCGTGCCCCTTCACTCGCAGCGCGCGGGCGCGGGCGCGGCCGCCGCGCAGCATCCACGGTGTGAGCCAGGCTTCGATCTCGGGAGGGAGGTGACCGATGACGTCCCCATCGGCGCAGTGGACCCAGACGCCGGGATCATCGTCGACGGGCGGGCCGGGCACGAGGAGGAGTTCGTCGCCAGCCTGGACCCGGTCGACGTGCGTTGCGCGATCCCCGAAGACGGTGCCGTGTACGGTGACGCGGAAGGCGCTCGGGGAGCCGGCCGGAAGTGGCGGTGGTGCCGGCAGAGCCATATGGGGTAATCTAGTCCCGGTGGAGAGGTATCGCAAAGCAGGAGAACGATGAACGCCGTTTATCTGGACCACGCCGCGACGACGCCGATGCGTCCCGAGGTTCGGGAGGCGATGACGCCCTATCTGGACGCGCGGTTCGGGAATCCCTCAAGCGTGCATCGGTGGGGACGTCAGGCGCGGAACGCACTCGAGGAGGCGCGCGAGCGGCTCGCGGGCGTGCTGGGGTGCGACCGCGTACAGGTCCTCTTCACCTCCGGCGGCACCGAGTCGGACAACCTGGCCGTGCTCGGCCGCTGGCGGCACGGGCGTGGGCCGGTGGCCTGCTCGGCGATCGAACATCCCGCGGTGATCGGTGCCGTGGCGCGCTCGGGCAGCGAAGGTGCCGAGCGGCTGATCCTGGCGGTCGACTCGGACGGAGTCGTCGACCTCGGCGCACTGGACGAAGTGCTGGCCGCGTGGCCGTGCGTGGTGAGCGTGATGTGGGCCAACAACGAGATCGGCACGGTCCAGCCGGTGGCGGAGATCGCGCA
>CAYUIG010000123.1:0-2633 GCA_964444685.1 uncultured Gemmatimonadaceae bacterium
CGGAAGAGAAGCTGCTGACGGCGATCTTCGGCGAGAAGGCGAAGGACGTGAAGGACAGCTCGCTCAAGGTCCCGCCCGGGATGGAGGGCACGATCATCGACGTGAAGGTCTTCAGCCGCCGGATCGACGATCCGCTGCTGGAGAAGGAGCGCGGCGAGCGGATCGGCCAGCTGCGGCGGGTGGAGCGCGAGGAGATCCAGCGCATCAGCGAGGCGCGCGACGAGGAGCTGCGCGACCTGCTGCTCGACCAGTCGGTCGTGCTGATGCTGAAGCGCGGCACCGTCGAGCCGTACCTCGAGGAGGGCACGAAGCTCGACGCGAAGAAGCTGGAGGAGGTGGATCTCACGGAGATCGACCTCACGACGCTGAAGGTGCAGAACCGCGAGGCGAACGACCGCCTGCGTCGCCTGATCCAGGAGGCGAAGGCGAAGATCGACAAGGTGCGCGAGAAGACCGAGGAGCAGATCGACAAGGTCTTCCAGCCCGACGAGCTGTCGCCCGGCGTCGTGCAGCTCGTGAAGGTGTACGTCGCCGAGAAGCGGAAGGTCAGCGTCGGCGACAAGATGGCGGGACGCCACGGCAACAAGGGCATCGTCGCCCGGATCGTGCCGGAGGAGGACATGCCGTTCCTCCCGGATGGCACGCCCGTCGAGATCGTGCTCAACCCGCTGGGCGTGCCGAGCCGCATGAACGTGGGTCAGATCCTCGAGACGCACCTGGGCTGGGTCTGTCACCTGCTCGGCTTCGAGGCGAAGACGCCCGTGTTCCAGGGCGCGTCCGAGGACGAGGTGGGCGCGCTGCTCAAGATCGCGGGCGCGCGCTGGGCGCACGACGCACTCGGAATCGGCGGCGTCGAGTTCCCGGACTTCAGCGGGGAACGTGCGGCGTCGCTCGTCGCAGGTATCGAGGAGCGTGGGCCGCCCGGGGATGATGCGCAGAGCCTCGGACGTTCCCTCGACGGGTATCTCGGCAGCGACGCGCCCGCGGAGCTGCGCGCGCGCCTCACCGAGCTGCGCGACTATCTGAATACGGCCGGCAAGGAGCTCGCGGGCCAGGAGCGCTACGGATCGGATCGGTTCCCTGCGCTCACCGCACTCGCGAAGCAGAAGGGTGCGCCGTCCGAGGGACTCGATGCCGCGGTGGCCGAGTTCATGGAGGCGGCCGGGCTCACGCCCGCGGGCAAGGTGTGGCTGCGCGACGGCCGCACCGGCGCGACGTTCGATGCGCCCGTCACGGTGGGCGTGATCTACATGCTCAAGCTGTCGCACCTGGTCGACGACAAGATCCACGCGCGTTCGATCGGGCCGTACTCGCTCGTGACGCAGCAGCCGCTCGCCGGCAAGGCGCAGTTCGGCGGCCAGCGCTTCGGCGAGATGGAGGTGTGGGCGCTCGAGGCGTACGGCGCGGCGCACACGCTCCAGGAGATCCTGACGGTGAAGAGCGACGACGTCTCCGGACGCTCGCGCGTCTACGAGGCGATCGTGAAGGGCGAGAACCTGCCCGAGCCGGGCATCCCCGAGAGCTTCAACGTGCTCGTGAAGGAGCTGCAGAGCCTCGGGCTGAGCGTGACCCTGGGCAGGGACGAATAGATGCCGTTGCTGGAATCTGGAGTCTGGTTTCTGGAGTCTGGTCTTGAACCAGGAACCAGACCCCAGACCCCAGACTCCAGACCCTGAAGTTTGCTACTGGCGTCAGCCGGAGAGATAGAAGACATGATCGATTTCCCGCGCACCCGCGAGCCCCGGTCGAGCGACTTCGACTACATCCAGCTCCGCATCGCCTCTCCGGAGGAGATCCGCGGCTGGTCGTACGGCGAGGTCACGAAGCCGGAGACGATCAACTACCGGTCCTTCAAGCCGGAGCGGGACGGGCTGTTCTGCGAGCGCATCTTCGGTCCGGTGAAGGACTGGGAGTGTCACTGCGGCAAGTTCAAGCGCATCCGCTTCCGCGGCCACATCTGCGACAAGTGCGGCGTCGAGGTCACGCTGTCGAAGGTGCGGCGCGAGCGCATGGGCCACATCGAGCTGGCCGTGCCGATCGCGCACATCTGGTTCTTCAAGACGCTGCCCAGCCAGCTCGGCTACCTGATGGGCATGACGCTGCGCGACCTGGAGAAGATCGTCTACTACGCCAGCTACGTGGTAACGAACCCGGGCCGGCAGGATGTGAAGTACCAGGAGCTGCTGGACGAGGACCAGCACTACGAGCTGCGGGTGAAGGCGCGCGAGGAGGGCGACACGGTCTTCAAGGCGGAGATCGGCGCGGAGGGCGTGCGCACGCTGCTGCGCCAGCTCGACGCGCAGGATCGGCCGATCGAGGAGCGCAACCGTGACGGCCGCGGCCTGGATCGTCTGGCGGACACGCTGCGTTCGGAGGTGGCCACCGAGACGAGCCAGCACCGCAAGAAGATGAAGCTCAAGCGACTGAAGGTCATCGACGCGTTCCGGAACTCCGGGACGTCGCCCGAGAGCCGCAACCGTCCGGAGTGGCTGATCATGGACGTGATCCCGGTGATCCCGCCGGATCTGCGTCCGCTCGTGCCGCTCGACGGCGGCCGTTTCGCCACGAGCGACCTGAACGACCTCTACCGCCGCGTGATCAACCGGAACAACCGGCTGAAGAAGCTCATGGAG
>CAYUIG010000124.1:0-2530 GCA_964444685.1 uncultured Gemmatimonadaceae bacterium
GGGCCTGTGTGGCGGCATCGCCACGTTCGTGGGCGCGCGTCCGCGCGACGTTCGGCGAGAACTCGAGCGGCGATCCAGCCACGCTCGCTGGGGACCTGGAAAACCTGCTCGGGCACGGGAAGCACGCGTGGCCGCTACCGCCGATTCGCCGCCTGGCGGACGTCCTGCTCGAGCTGGCCGCCGGGCGTGGACGCTCGGCCGCGCACGAGGCGCGCTGGCTCAACCTCGCCGGGTTCTGCGCGCGTCCGGGCTTCGGGTCGCCTGCCGACGAGTGGCGCATCTCCGAGCTGCGGAAGGTGTACGCCTCGGGGTTGATGTTTCCGAGGGAGATTCAGAACCAGGTCGAGTGGCTCGTGCTGTGGCAGCGTGTGGGCGCCGGGTTCAACGGCGGCCAGCAGCGCGAGCTGGCGCAGCGCATCATCGGGCAGCTCGGGATCGGTCAGAAGAAGCCGCCCCGCGTGAATCCGCAGATCGAGCGCGAGGGCTGGCGCCTGCTCGGCAGCCTCGAGAAGCTCGACGCAGGGCAGAAGACGAAGCTCGGCGACGAGCTCCTGCCGCGCATCCGCCGCGAGCCGCGCAACACGGCGCGGCTCTGGACGATCGGACGCCTTGGCGCGCGGACGCCGCTGTACGGTCCGCTCAACACCGTCGTGCCGCCGGCCGCGGCGGAGCGCTGGATCGACGCATTGCTCGCCTTGAAGGAGCTGAACGCAGAGGTCGCTGCCGCGCTCGTGCAGCTTGGCGCGCGCACCGAAGACGATGCCCGCGATGTTTCTGCAGAGACGAGGGCGCGCGTACTGGCGGGGCTCGCAGACGATGGTGTGCACGAGGATGCCACGTTGCCGCTGCGCGAAGTCGTCCCCATGAATCGCGGCGCCGCTACGCGCGCGTTCGGCGAGTCCCTCCCGCAAGGACGGCGGCTGGGGGGCGGTTCCGTGCCTAATCCGGAGCCTCACGCTCGTATGAATCGCGGAATCCCTGATATGGAACGACCTTGTCAAGTCAGCTCGTTCGTGATGTCAGAGGGTTGGTCCTCAATGCCGTTGTTTCCTCGCGTCGCTATCGAAATCTGGGGGCACGCAGCATCGGAGGTGGCCGAGCCGGCTATCGCGACGGTTGATCACTCTGATATTCGCGGGTCGAAACCGCATAATCGTGATCCGTCGGGAGCTGCCTCGGACTAAGAGCGCGGGTCGGACCGGCGGGCCCGTCGCATGGGATTCGTCGAGGATTCTCCATTCCGTGTGCCTGCTCGACCACCACCGTTACTGCGTGCCCTGTCCTCGTTCGGTCAGGCCGCGGTGTGTGTCTCGTCAGCCCGTTGGGCTTCGACCTGGACGCCAATGGCCCAGATGAATCCCAGCAGCTCGCGCCCAATGGCGGTCACCACCTGCTGTTTACATTTTCCCCGTGCGGTGAGTGCACGGTAGCGGCCGTGCAATCGATGCTGCGCCTTCCAGGCGATCGCTTTCACGTCGGCACTGACAGTGCCCTGGCGCTTTTGGAGCGCGGCACCCACCGCCGGTCGGTGCCGATAGGCCCAGCCCGCCTCGATGATGACGCGACGGAGATGCGCGTTGCCCGTTTTGGTAATCCCGCCGCGCCGAGTCCGCTGCCCACTCGACTGCTCGCTCGCGACGGCCCCGCTGTATCCCATCAGCTGCCGCGGGGTGCGAAACCGCGTGAGCTCGCCGACTTCCGCGGCGATTGTCACCGCCGTGACCCGCGCGATGCCGCGCAGCGCCTGCAGCGCTTCGATGACCGCGCGCAGGCGACCAGGCGCCAGGGCCACGGCCGCGTCGATCGCCGACTCCAGACGCTCGATGCGCGCGGCGGCATGCTCGACTTCGTGGAGATAGTCCAACAGCGTCGCCTCTTGTGCGGGCTGATCGAAGTGGACCGCGCTCTTCACCCATGCGAGATGCGCGTGCGTCCAGGCCTTCATCCCGGTCGGCGGGCGTCGTCCATGCCGCAACAAGAATTTGCCCAACCGATGACGCGCGCGCAGTTGATCCTTCTTGGCGGCCTCCCGCGCGCGGACGAGATCGCGTAGCGCTTCGTGCGTCGCGTCGGGCACCCACACCGCCGTCAAGTCGCCGGCGCGATAACTCCGCGCGAGCCTGAGCGCATCCCGCCGGTCCGTCTTGACCCGATCGCCGGCTTTCACGGGGACCAGCGTTGGTGCCACAACCTCGCACGTCACGCCGAGCGCCGTCAGTTGCCAGTAGACGACGTACCCCGTAGGGCCGGCCTCATAACACACGCGCAACTGCTTGACCGGGCCGAGTTTCTTCACCAGCTTGCGGATCGACTCGAGCCGGTTGGGGATCACGCCCAACGACCGCACCTCACCCGTGGGTTCCGCCGCCGCGACCGCAATCGTTTCCGCGTGGACATCGAGACCGATAAATCGTACGTTGCTCATGACCGGCTCCTTCGCATGTGGCTCTGCGATGTGTGGACTCCAATTCACGCAGCGTAACCCACGAGCTGCGAATCGGAGCCGGTCGTTCCATTGTGACTAATCCCT
>CAYUIG010000125.1:0-2410 GCA_964444685.1 uncultured Gemmatimonadaceae bacterium
CCTACATCGAGCCGTGGGAGGATGGCTGGCGGCTGCGCACAGGAACGCTCAAAGGGGAGGCCGTCATCTTCAACAACTTCGGCTTCTTCTTCTTCGCGCTCGCGCTCGTCATGCTCGTCGTGGGATTCCTTTTCCCTGGCGTCGGCGAGCTCGACGTGTCCCTCATGTTCGCGCTCTTCGGCACCGGCGCATTCGCGCGCAATGCGCTCACACTGCCGCGCTGGGCGCGCGAACGCGATGCGCAGATGGAGTACATCGCCGAGCGCGCGCGTGCGCTCATCACGGGACCCGAATCGGACGACTGACCCTCAGATCGTGCCGCGCCACCCCTGCGACGCGCGAGCCGCATCGGCGGTCCGCCACCAGGCCCAGGCCGCCACCAGGCCCGTCGCGATCACGACGGGAATTGGCAGGAACCCCAACTCCGGCTGACCCCAAAGCCGACCCGCCGCCACGCGCGCCGCGAGCCCGCAACACACACCCGCCACGAGCACGACCGGCAGCCGGACACCCACCGTCGAACGGAGGAGCACGTGCAGCGGCACGAGCGCGGCCAGCAGGAGGATCACGAGCGGCAGCCCGAAGAGGACACTGCCCATGAGCAGGTAGGGCACCGTCAGTGCGGCGCGGGCGACACTGTCGGTGAGCGCCAGCCACCCGATCATGGCGACGATCCAGCCGCCGAGCGCGGCAGCGAGCGCGGCAAGCCAGGGTGCCAGTCGCATGTCAGCCTCCGCGAACCGCCGCGGGAATGAAGTAGTCGTCCAGCAGAGCGTGCAGCGCCCGGTTGTGCCCGCCCTCGCGCGGCGACACGGGGTCCGATGTCGTTACCATGGTCAACCCCAGTTCCGGCACGATGAAGACGTATTGCCCGCCATAGCCCCACGCGAATCGAACGTCGTGGCCGCCGCTCGTGCGCAGCCACCAGCCCAGACCGTAGCCGTGCCCGTTGAACGGCGACTGCGTGCGCCGCCGCCACGAATCCTCGATCCACGACTCCGGCAGGATCCGCTCACCTTCGTGCACACCACCGTTGCGGTACAGTTCACCGAACGCGAGCAGCGCGCGTGGCGACAGCGCCATCTCGTTGCCGCCGAAGTACACGCCCTGCGGATCCGCCGTCCATGCGGGCAGCTCGATGTTCAGTGGACGCGCGAGGCGCGCGCGGGCGTACGCGAGCGTGCTCTGCCCCGTCGCCTTGGTCAGGATCGCGGAGAGAACGTGCGTGCTCCCGGTGCTGTACAGCATCCGGCCGCCCGGCTCGTCCGTGAACGGTTGCTCGAGCACGTAGCGCACCCAGTTGCGGCTGGATACCCACCGGCCGTAGTTGCCGAACGATGTCGGCTCCAGGCCGGAGCGCATCGACAGCAGGTCCTCGATCGTCAGCTCGTGCAGCCGCGGATCGGCGCCCGCTCCGATGTACTCGGGGAAGAACCCGGCGATGCGCTGGTCCAGCCCTTCGAGGTGCCCCTCCTCGATGGCGATGCCGACCAGCGTGGAGATCACGCTCTTCGATGCTGATTTGATGTTCGTGGCGCGCATCGGACTGCGACCGTGGAAGCACGCCTCCCGGACGAGCTCGCCGTGCCGCGCCACCAGCAGGCAATGGAGCCGCGGCAGCGACTCCGCTCGCTCGAACGCGGCTGCGACCAGCGCGCTGTCCAGACCCGTCGTCGCGGGGATCGTCGCGACTGGCGCGCTCGTCTGCTCCGGCGGCGCGCCCGAGAGGTCTCCTGCACCGTCCAGCTGCGGCTCGGCACACGCCGCGATGCCGATCGTCAGGGCAACGGCCCAGCGCACGCATTTCTTTGCACGTCGAGTTCGCAACACGGTCGGTCCTCGCGTCCTCGTTGCTTTCACCCGCTCCCGACACCCGCGAGATGTCGTTAGACGGCCCTTGGCCGCAAGCCATCCAGCAACCCGGCCAGGACGTCGAGGTTCGCGCGCAGCATGTCGACACTCGCATCGGCTTTCGCCATCCCGAACGATCCCTCGACCGCCGCCACGATGAGCGCGGCGATCCGGCGCGTGTCCACGTCCGCGCGCACGGAGCCGTACGCCTTCGCGTCATCCAGCACGCGCGCGAACGCATCCTTCCACTCCGCGAGCGTCGACGACACGCGCTGACGGAATCCTTCATCCAGGGCGGACATCTCCTGCGTGAAGTTGTTCAGCGGGCAGCCGCAGGCAATGCCCATCTCGACGAAGTCCTCCGCACGGCGGCGCAGCACGTCCTGGAGCGCATCGAGCGGATCGCCCTCGATCTTCCGCAGCGGATCGAGATACGCGGACAGAAGCGGCTCACGTACGACCTCCTCGAGCACGGCGTAGCCGAGCGCGCTCTTGTCCGGGAAGTGATGGTACAGCGCCCCCTTCGTGACACCCGCGCGTCGCACGATCGTCTCCAGAC
>CAYUIG010000126.1:0-2311 GCA_964444685.1 uncultured Gemmatimonadaceae bacterium
CGGCGGCCCCACAACCGCATTTTATGGAAGCGCTTGCAGCAGAAGCACACGTTATACCGACACAAGCGGGAACTGGCGAATCACCACGGCTCGCAGGGAGCAGGCAATGAGTGCTGATCATCGGTCGCTGACACGACGGCGCGCGTTGGCTCTCGCAGGTGGCGCCTGCGCAAGCCTAGCGCTCCCAGATTTGAGCGCTGCGTCTGTGCACCGCGGACGCCCCGTACCCCGGCTTGAGCCGATGTTCGACATGACGGGCACACTCGCGAGTCCGCAGGAGGTGGGCGCGACGCCGAGCGGGCACCGCCGCATTTTCATCGTGACCGACGGCAACTTTGCTGGCCAGCTCGGGCGCGGCTCCGTTCTTCCAGGCGGCGGAGACTGGCTCGTTCGGCGCGCGGACGGAAGCTCTGAGCTTGACGTGCGCCTGACGCTCCGTACGGATGACGATGCGCTCATCTATATGCGGTACCGCGGCATCTTGGAGATGTCGAGCGAAGTGGCTGCGCGACGCACGCGAGGCGAGGCCGTATCTGCTGACGAGTACTACTTTCGCACAACTCCCGTCTTCGAGACGTCAGCGACGAAGTACGCGTGGCTCAATCGCATTGTCAGCGTCGGTGTGGGCGAGATCACCACAACGGGTGTGGCGTACTCGGTCTACGCAGTTCGCTGAGAGCCGTCCGAGGACTGGCAGGGGTTTCGCGCGACGCGGTATAACGACGCTTGCTGCCGATGAACGCGGTGCGGTAGCAGTTGCGGGGCGGCCGACTTCTATCGAAACGGGACGGCCTAGCGGCCGCCCCGCAACTGCATCTTATTGAAGCGTTCACAGCAGAAGCATACGTTACGTGGACTGAGACGGATCATCCCATTCGGACGCTTGCGCGGTCCCCTGGCTTGCCGCACCTTCCAACTATGGCTGATACCCACGACATCCGGCCCGACGCCAAGCGGCTCGTCGACCAGCTCCCCCCGGAGGCGAGCTGGGACGATCTGGCGTATGAGGTCTACGTCCGCCAAGCCATCGAGCAAGGGATCGCGGACGCGGATGCCGGGCGCGTCGTCGATCACGACACCGCCCTCGCTCGCGTCCGCGCGCGCATTCGTCGCCCCGCGTGATGCTCCCGCTCCGCTGGACGGAGCGAGCGGTCACGAATTTCGCCGACATCGCCGACTTCATCAGCCAGAACTCGCCGGTCTACGCCGAAGGCGTGGTCACGCGCATCGATGCGCGGCTCCAGCACCTCCGCCGGCATCCGCAGCTGGGGAAACCCGCGCCCGAGGCCGACGACCTCGACGTGCGCGAGCTCGTCATCGACAGCTTCCGCGTGTTCTACCGGCCGCGCCCTGACGCGATCGAGCTGTTGGCCATCGTGCACGGACGACAAGAGTTGCCGCCGCGCCTGAAGTAGTTCGCAACGCGCCACGTAACGACGCTTGCTGACTGACAGCCGCAGGTGCGGATGCAGTTGTGGGGCGGCCGCGTTATCGTACGTGGGACAGCCTGCGGCTGCCCCACAACTGCTTTTTATGGAAGCGGCTGCAGCAGAAGCACACGTTAGCTGGAAGGAAGCCGGCATTGATGTCTGAGCAAACTCTACCGACTGTGCTCGAACGCTGGCTCTGGCGCCTCTTTGTCGTCGGAACGCTCGCTTTCGTGGTGTGGTGGTACGGGAGCCTCTTCTTCGGCATCGAGCTATCCGCGATGGGCGCTTTGGGCCTATGCGCACTACTGCTCGCCATCCTGGGCGGCTGGTGGCTGCTACGCCGTGATCGTGAGCGCGCATTCGCGGAGCGCGCTCAGCAGCTTGAGCGGACGCTTTGGGAACCGCGCGATCCGACGTAGCGCGCCCGTTGGTCTCGCGCGCCTCCAGCTAACGACGCTTGCTGCCGACAGCCGCAGCTAGGGATGCAGTTGTGGGGCGCCCGCACTATTCTATGGGACGTCCTGCGGACGCCCCACAACTGCTTTTTATGGAAGCGGCTGCAGCAGAAGCACACGTTATCGCGACTTGTGCCGGGGGACAGGCGATCCGCTGCATTCGCGTCGCGGGAAGTGCGTCGTGATCCGCAAGTTCGTCGCCAGTGCTTTGGGGGTCCGCGCCGAATGGTTCTGCGTGTGAGTGTCCCGCCAGATGCCGCGACCTGCGGACGGAGCCTGGCGGACGACCCAGGCCGCTCGACGGGCATCGCCTACGTCTCCCGCGCTGTTTGCGCGCTCCGCCGCGCGCGCCGACGCCGCGCGCGATAACGACGCTTGCTGCCGACAGCTGCGGCTGCGGAAGCAGTTGTGGGGCGGCCGCCCTGT
>CAYUIG010000127.1:0-2199 GCA_964444685.1 uncultured Gemmatimonadaceae bacterium
CGGGGCGTCCGCGCAAGCGGCGCTCCATCGCCTCGAGGCCGAGGCGCAGCGAACCAAGCGGGTTGTGGATCTCGTGCGCAATGCCGGCTGCCAGCAAGCCGAGTTCGGTCATCCTGTGCTCCTGCGAGATGCTTGCCACGCGGCTGACATCGCGGACCGATTCGACGATGTAGCGCTCGCGCCCACCCTCCGTTTCGACATCGATGAGGCCGGCGTGTACCTCGACCGCGAACTCCTCGCCGCTCGCACGCCGATGACGGTGGTGGCACTTCAGGACCTGGCCATGCGCCTGCAGCTCGGCAACAGGGCACCGCACCATCGTGGGCGGGCAGGGGCTGCTGCGGCCGTGACTGGAGATGTAACAGGGCTGGCCCTCCATCGCGGACAAGCCGAGTTGCTCGCCGAACGCCCGGTTGGCGCTAACCACGATGAAGTCGGACTTGCGGATGACGCGCAGCCCGTCCGGCAGGCCATCGATGAGGTCCTGCAGATATTTGCGGTGCGCGGCGTGGCGGCCGAGTTCGCGCTGGAGGGCGTCGGCCATCGTATTGAAGCGCTGTGCGCTGCGCCCGATCTCGTCGAGGTGGGCGACCTCGACGCGCGCGCTCAGATCGCCAGCGGCGAGCGCGCCTGCGGCGCGGTCGAGGTGTGCAAGCGGGTTGAGCACCCGTCTGCGCAACAACCACCATACCGCCATGATCGTGAGCACGATGACCAGCCCTCCCGCAGCCGCGAACAGGGCGGCGCTCGCAAGCGCCTGCTGGCGCACCGGGGTGGCGTCGTAGTCGATCACGAGGACGCCGTTGATCGGCGAGGACGACACCGGACCATGGCACGGCACGCACTCTGTACGGTTGGGCACCGGATTGATCGAACGCAGCACTTCCTCATCCTCGATGCCATGCTCGAACCGGCTCGTGGCCATTCCGCCCGCTGTCGAGGCCACGAGCCCGGGTAGCTGCATTCCGAGCCGGACCGGGTTGGAGGCGAAGCGCACTTCACCATTGGGGGCGAGGACCAGGACGTCACGGATATCGCGCAGCGCACCCAGGCTGGAGACGATCTCGCGCAAGCCCTCGACGTCGCGCTTGAGCATCGCGTTTTCCCAGGTGGTCGCGAGCATCCGGTTCAGGTTGAGCGAGGCATCGGCGCGCGTCGCCTTGAGTTGATCGAGGTAAAGCGCGACGAAGACCGTCGCGAACGCGACCGAGGCGGCGCTCGCAACGATCAGGATTCTCCAGAGCATCTGGCGCGCCAGGCTGTCCTGGCTGGCCGCAACGACACGTATCGGCACTCGCAAGCTTCCGTTCGGGCTCAGTGCTGCACGTCCTTCGCATCGCCACGCGCTTCCGCCGGTTGGGCATGCGCCATGGGCGGAACGTCGATGCAGGCTCGCAGGCGCGCGCACCAGGTCGCGGTGAGCACCGCGAGTCCAGCATAGAAAGAGGCGCCCGTCCGCGCGTGCACCGCACGCGCAAAGTCGTGGATCCAGCGCAACAGGTGCTGGTCGAGGAAGCTGGCGAGCTGTTTCCAGTCTTCTTCGCTCCGCGCCGCCGAGAGCAGCCTTGCGACGAAGCCGAGCTGATGGGTCATGTGGTCTTCCGGACGCTTACGCCAGTCCTTGACACGCAGCCCCGCCTCGGCATAACGCTGGCGTAGCTCGAACATCGGCCCTTGGTAGAGCAGATGGTCCTGATCGAGCCAGTAGGATTCGCACGGCGACAGCCGGTACGCGCCGGTGAGATAGATCGCGGCGAACTCCGCGGCGAGCTCATCCAGCACGGCTGCGTCCGGTTGCACCGGGATCTCGCGCAGCGCAGCAGACAGTGCGCACCATGCCTCCCTGGCAATCGCATCGCCGGGCAGCAGCGCGAGATTGGCCGGAAAGCCGACCGCGCGCAGGCTCTCGAGCACGGCCGCATCGAGCTCGCTGGCATGCAGGAAACTCAGCATGTCGGCGTCGGCGGCGAGCGCTTGCGCCGCCTCCTGCCCCGGCCAGCGCGCGTGCTCACTCATCTACGCGACCTCGGCGATGTGGCACGAAAACGATCGATGGGTCGGTGAGCGCGGGGTTCGCCATGTCCTTGACCTGTCCAGTGACCCTGTCTCCCGGGCCGACCGCGGTCGTCGGGTACGTCCCCGCCCGCAGCGCGTCGATCGGACCGATATCCAGTACCCGCATCATACAGGCCATCACAC
>CAYUIG010000128.1:0-2077 GCA_964444685.1 uncultured Gemmatimonadaceae bacterium
GTAGTCGCCATACCGCTCGCCCGCGCCATCCTCGGGCCACTCGCCGATCAGATTCACACCGATTCCGATGCGGGCGCTCAGGTCCCGTGCGGCCGCGAGCTTCACCCCGGGCACGGCGGCCTCCCCGCTCAGAGGCGCACCACCCGTCGGCAACGTCAGGTCTCCCAGCAGCCCCACCGTCCAACCGCCGGTTCCCGTGATTAGCTCCAGCTTCCCGCCCAGCGACGCATCCTCCAGCGCCGTTTCCCGCTCGCCCGCCACATCCACGATGCCGACCGAGTTCAGACCGATGCGCGCCTCCAGCGACGAGGTCAGGCCCACGCGCACCAGCACCTCGCCTACCGTGTGGACCGCAGACTCCCCTTCGTCCGCGTACGTGTAGCCACCCTCCACCTGCACACGCCCCCGCTCGACCGACTCCGCGCTCTCCGTGAAGTCCGGCCGATCCGTCACCAGCGGCCCCGCCGTCGGCGCGGTCGCACACCCCGCGAGCACCACCGCCAGACCCGTCCATTCGCGCCGCATCTCCGCCTCCGTTTTTGGAGTGCCTAAATATCTGTGCTCCCATTCCGTCCGCCAGAGGAATTTTAGGTCTGACTTCTGTTCTAATGTTGTCCATATGCTGTCCATGTAAGGATGGACGTGTTGGATATCTGTCCAGTGCGTCCGATGCCGGCGACATTGACAGCAGCGAACACGCACCGAACATTCCGCCCATGGCTCATCCGATCGGTGTGGTGGCGGAGCGGACCGGACTCTCACCCGACGTGATCCGCGTGTGGGAGCGGCGGTACGAGGCGGTGCGGCCGACGCGAGGCCCCCGGGGCAAGCGGGTCTACACGGATGCGGACATCGAACGGCTGCGCCTGCTCCGTCGCGCCTCGGCGGGTGGCCGCAGCATCGGCGAGGTAGCGCGGCTCTCCACGGCCGCACTGGCGGCTCTGGTCCGCGAGGATGAAACGGAGCTGCGGCTGCCACGGGTGGGGACTGCGGCGGAGCGTGCGGAAGAGGTGTCGCTGCTGGAGACGTTGTACGGCACTGCGGCGGAGCTGGATGCGGCCGGTCTGACGTCATCCCTGAAGCGTGCGATTGCGATCCTCGGTCTTCCGCGCGCGCTGGACGGCATCGTGGTACCGCTGCTCCGGCGCCTGGGGGAGGGCTGGCAGGCGGGCCGGATCTCTCCGGCGCACACGCACCTTGCATCGGGGATCGTGCGGCGCGTCCTGGAGGAGGCGGCGGGCACGCAATCGGCGGCTCCCGCGTCGCCACTCCTGCTGCTGGCCACGTGTGCGGGGGAGCGCCACGAGCTGGGGCTCACGCTCCTCGAGTGTGGTGCGGCGCTGGAGGGCTGGCGCGCGGTCGTGCTGGGAACGGACCTGCCGGCTTCGGAGATCGCACTTGCGGGCCGTCGCATGGGCGCGCGGGCGGTCGGGCTGTCGGCGGTGCACACGGCGGATCTCGAGCGCACCGCCCGCGAGATCGAAGCGGTGCGGCGTCAGCTGGCGCAGGAAGTGATGGTGCTCGCGGGCGGCGCCGCGGCGGTGCGTCTTTCGTCGCGACTGACGATCGCCGGCGTTCGTGTCGCGGGAAGCACGGGGGAGTTGCGGGCCGTTCTCCAGATTCTGTACCCCTAGCGAAGAACCTTCGCCGCCGTCAGCTTCAAAGCAGCGATGGCCGCTCCCGCCAGACGACGCCGGCGGCGCAGGCACTCTTCCCGCATCCCGCGGCTTTCCGACCGCGTCCATCGCTTCGAGGCATCAGCGCAGCATCCGCTGCGACGGCCCGGCGTGGACGATGGGTGGCGACCGAACATCGGCGCGGAGCCACTGGATGCGCGAGGATCAGCGTTCTCCCGAGGAGTCGGCGGAAGCAGCGCAGCTCCGTCGCGAACGCACGCTGCGCCGCTCCGCCGAGCTCGCGGAGCAGCGCGCGCGTTTCCTCGCCGATGCCGGCCGCGAACTTGCCGCCATCCTCGATGAATCTGCGCTGGCGACCCATGCGGCGCAGCTCGCCGTCCCCGAATTCGGCTCGCTCGCGTTTCTCGATCGCGCGCACGAACGCATGCGCTGTGCAGCCG
>CAYUIG010000129.1:0-1904 GCA_964444685.1 uncultured Gemmatimonadaceae bacterium
TTCTTCGAGATGCTCGGCAACTTCTCCTTCGGCGACTACTTCAAGCGCGACGCGATCCGCTTTGCCTGGGAGCTGATGACCGTCGAGTACGGGCTCGATCCGGCGCGGCTCTGGGTGACGGTCCACTACACGGACGACGACGCGGCGCAGCTCTGGGAAGAAGTCGCGGGTGTGCGGCCGGAGCGCATCTTCCGCCTGGGCGACAAGGACAACTTCTGGCAGATGGGAGACACGGGCCCGTGCGGCCCGTGCTCGGAGATCCACTACGATCTCCGCGCGACGGGGCGGGGCACCGAGCTGAAGTCCGCGGAATTCGAGAGGCTGGGCGAGGCGGGCGAGTTCCTGGAGCTGTGGAACCTGGTGTTCATGCAGTTCGACCGTTCCGCCGATGGTACGCTCACGCCGCTGCCGAAGCCGTCGATCGACACGGGCGCGGGGCTCGAGCGGCTGGCGTCGGTGCTCCAGGGCGTCGAGTCGAACTACCAGACCGACCTGTTCGTGCCGCTGATCGAGCGCGCGGCGGAGGTGGTCGGCGAACGTTACGATGAGACGTCGCCGCGCGGGGTTTCCTACCGTGTCCTCGCGGATCACGCGCGCGCGGTGGCGTTCCTGCTTGCGGATGGGGTGTTCCCGTCGAACGAGGGGCGCGGCTACGTGCTGCGGCGCGTGCTGCGGCGCGCGGTGCGGCACGCGTGGCTGCTTGGTCGGCGCGAGCCCACGCTCGTGTACGTGGCCGATGAGGTCATCACGCGCATGGGCGATGCCTATCCCGAGCTGAAGCAGCGTCGCGATCACGTCCTGCGCGTGACGCGCGAAGAGGAAGAGCGCTTCCTCGACACGATCGAGGCGGGCATGACGCGCTTCGACGAGCTCGCGCCGCCGCTCGACCGCGTTCCCGCGGAGACGCCGGTAGTGAGCGGCGAGGATGCGTTCCGTCTCTACGACACGTTCGGATTCCCTGTGGACCTCACTGCGCTGATGGCGCGCGAGCGCGGCTACGGCGTGGACCTCGACGGCTTCGAGGCCGCGCTCGAGGAGCAGCGCGAGCGTTCGCGGCGCGACCGCCGCGAGGCCGGTGCAGCTGCGGGACTCGAGAACCTCTCCGAAGGATGGGAGGAGCTCGACCCGTCGGCGGAGCAGGAGTTCGTCGGCTGGGATGCGGTCGAGGCGGACACCGAAGTGGTCGCGCTGCGCCGTGACGACGGCCGCCTCGCGCTCCAGCTTCGCAGCAATCCGTTCTACGCCGAAGCGGGCGGCCAGATCAGCGATGCCGGTGTGGTCGAAGGCGAGGGGTGGCGTCTGGTGGTCGACGACGTACGGAAGGTCGGTGGCCGCGTCGCCGTTCTGGGTTCCGTCGAAGGCAATCTGCCGGCCTCGAGCGGACCGCTGCGCGTACATGCGTGCGTGGCGGGCGTGCCGCGGCGCGACACGCAGCGCAACCACACCGCGACGCATCTGCTGCACGCGGCGCTGCGCGCGGTGCTGGGCGAGCACGTCGTGCAGCGCGGTTCGCTGGTTGCGCCGGACCGCCTGCGCTTCGACTTCTCGCATCCGCGTCCGCTCTCCGCGGAGGAGATCCGCGAGATCGAGGATCGCGTGAACCAGGCGATCCTCGAGGATCGCGATGTCGTCACCGAGTGGTCGACGTATCCCGAAGCGGTCGCGCGCGGCGCGATGGCGCTGTTCGGCGAGAAGTACGGCGAGCGCGTGCGCATGGTGATCGTTCCCGGCGTGAGCATGGAGCTGTGCGGCGGCACGCATGTGCGCCATACGGGCGAAATCGGACTGTTCCGCATCGTGACGGAGACCGGTGTGGGCTCGGGTGTGCGTCGCATCGAGGCCGTCACGGGCTCGGCGGCGTACCGGCGTGCGGTCGAGCGCGATGCGCTGCTCGAGGAGGCCGC
>CAYUIG010000130.1:0-1822 GCA_964444685.1 uncultured Gemmatimonadaceae bacterium
TGCCGCTCGCGCCAGGCCTTGAGCACGAGGAGCGTGGCCTCCTGCGTGATCTCGCGGGTGTTCGGCATCGGCTGGCCGTCCGTCGAGTACGTGAACTGCTCGACCGGCGTTCCGCGGAGGAAAAGCGCGATCAGGCGCCCTTCGCTGATCGAGTCGAGCATCGCGAGCTCTTCGGCGAGTCGCACCGGATTGACGAGCGGCATCAGCGGCCCGAGGACGGCGATCTTCGCGCGCTTAATGCGCTGACTCACAGCGCCAGCGAAGACGATCGGGTTCGGCGTCATCAGTCTCGGCGAGAAGTGGTGCTCGGAGATGCTGACCCAGTCGAAGCCCAGCTCGTCCGCCAATTGGTACTGATCGAGCTGGATCTGGTAGCTGCGCGCCGCCAATTCTGGCTCGCACAGATCCGGAGGCACCGGCCAGCCGGAGAAGTCGACGCGCCCGGCATACGCCGTCGCACCGAGGAAACACACCCTCACTGCGCACCTCCACTGACAGGTTCGCGTGGCCGCTCGAACTGGCTCTGCTCCTGGACCCGACGCTCGATCTCGTCGGTCTGGCTGACGGTGCGCCGAAGAAACAGCGCAACCTCGGGCATCACGACCTCGCGGTACACGTCGACGTGGTCGAACCCGTGGTTGCGCCCGGCGAAGATGTGGAGGTCCGTGAGGACCCCGGCGGTGCGAAGCGCGTTGTGCATCGCCACGGAGGCCGAGGCGGGCACGACACGGTCGGTGCTGCCGTGGAGGAAGAACGTTGGCGGGAAGTTCGGTGAGACGTAGGTCATCGGTGCTGCGCGGCTCGCCTCGTCCGGATCCGGCGCGTCTCCGAGCAACGCATCGGCAGGCACGGTGCCATGTGCGCGTGCCTCGATGTGGAACGCGGTCGGTGGGTAGAAGGCGACCACCGCCCCCACAGAGCAGTCCGTCGCGACGTCTGCCTCCGGCTCCTCGGGGAACGAGCTGGCATCGGTGCCGGCCGCAAGCAACGAGATGTGCGCGCCCGCGCTGAACCCTACGAGCGCGATCTTGTCGGCATCGACGCCGAGGTCCCCGGCGTTCCGGCGCACCCAGCGGATCGCGGCGCGAGCATCGTGCAGCGCGGCCGGCCACGCAGCCTCCTCGGCGAGGCTGTACTGCGCCGGCATCGCCGTGAAGCCGGCGGCCTGCAGCAGCCGCGCCTGCGGCGCCAGGTTCTTGCGGGTGCCACGTCGCCATCCGCCCCCATGGAGCATCAGGACCGCGGTCCGCAGCGAATCCTGTGCATCCGGGTGATAGACATCGAGGTACAGCGGCGACCCACCGCGCTCGCCGTATTGCTGATCGTGCACTTCCTCCAAGTGACCCCTCGCTACCTGGCCACGGGCGGTCCGCACCTCGCGCACCACGCCCCAGTTGCCGGCGGCATCATAACAGCGATGTTCTGCTCAAAGGGCTGACGGCAACGCGCGGAAGCCGTCTCGCGGCAGTGATCGCGAACCTGCTACGTTCCCGCGGGTCGGGGAACGTGCGAGCGAAGGGGAGCGTGGATGGACTTCGAGCTGTCGGATGCTGACCGGCTGATCCAGCAGACGGCACGGCGCGTGGCGCACGATGTCGTGAAGCCGCGGGCTGCCGAGGTGGACGCCACCGCGACCTACCCGGAAGACTTCTTCCAGGCCTTCCGCGAGGCGGGACTCCTCGGCATCACCCTCCCTCGCGAGGTCGGGGGCGCGGAAGCGGGCACCGTCGCGCTCGCCCTCGCAGTCGAGGAGATGTCGCGCTACGACTGCAGCGCCGGCCTGATGCTCCTCCTCTCCTCGCTGTCCACGCATCCGGTGAAG
>CAYUIG010000131.1:0-1748 GCA_964444685.1 uncultured Gemmatimonadaceae bacterium
ACGACGCGGGCGAGTCCGGCCTCGTCGACTCCGTGCGCTCGCTCCAGGCGGACCTCCGCCGCTCGTTCGGCGCATTCGTGTCCGCCAACTACGGCGACTGGACCGCGGGCGACGAGGACCGCCCGCCGCTGTCGACGGACCTCGTCGAGCGCTGGGTGGCACCGCGCATCGGGGACGGACCGCTGCTCTTCGTGATCATCGACTGCATGCGGCTCGACCAGTGGCGCATGCTGCGGCCGCGGCTGGGCTCCCTGTTCGACATCGAGGAGTCGCTGTACGCGGGCATCCTGCCCAGCGCTACGCCGTACGCGCGCAACGCGATCTTCAGTGGCTGGTTCCCGGACCAGATCGCGAGCGCGCATCCGGACTGGTGGGGGACGGAGGAGGGGAGCCTCAACGCATTCGAGGACGACCTGTTGCGCCGGCACCTGCGCCGCCTGAAGGGCCGCGACGTGCCCGTGCACTACGAGAAGGTGTTCACCGATGCGGACGCGGACGACCTGATCGGCCGCGTGCGCGGCACCCTGTCTACGGGAGGCGTGACGGCGTGCGTGTTCAACTTCGTGGACCTGCTCACGCACGGACGCAGCGAATCCGCGATCCTGATGGAGGTGGCGCGCGACGAGCCCGCGCTGCGCGCGCTCACGCGGCAGTGGTTCGAGAACTCGTCGGCGTGGCGCGTGCTCCAGGAGGCGGCCGCGCGCGGTGTGACGGTCGTGCTGACGACCGACCACGGCTCGATCCTGTGCGAGCGCCCGGTTACGATCTATGCGCGCCGCGATGCGACGAGCAACCTGCGTTACAAGTTCGGTATCGACCTGCGCGTCGAGGAGCCCGGCGCCGTGCTGGCGGTGAAGGACGAGAAGGTGCTGCGGCTGCCGCGCGGCAAGCTGGCCACGAACTATCTGCTGGCGATGGAGGACTGCTTCTTCGTGTATCCCACGAAGCTGCGCGAGTACCAGGCCCGCTATCGCGGTTCGTTCCTGCACGGCGGTGTGAGCCCGGAGGAGATGATCCTGCCCGTGAGCGTGTTGACGCCGCGCAGGACGCGCTGACCCGATGCGACTCTACCTCCGCATCCTATCCTACCTCAAGCCATACGGCGGTCTCCTCCTCGCCGCGAGCATCGCCACGCTCGGCTTCGCGGCGGCGGATGCGTTCAGCTTCGTCATGCTCATTCCGTTCCTGAATACGCTGTTCGGGAATCCGCCGCTGCCCGGCACGGGCGCGAGCGAGATGGAGCAGCTCCTGAACGCCACGGTGGGCCGGCTGATCGACATGAACCGGGCGCCGGAGGATGTCCTGACCGGGGTCATCGGCCTCATCGTGGTGGTGTTCCTGATCAAGAACGTGTTCGACTTCTTCCAGCAGTACCTCGTGGTGCGGCTGGAGCAGAGCGTGACACGCGACATGCGCAACCAGGTGTACGCGCACCTGCTGCATCTCGACCTGCGGTTCTTCCACAGGACGCGCGCGGGGCAGATCATCCAGCGCCTGACGGGCGACGTCGATCAGCTGCGCGGGCTGGTCACGAAGAACATCGCGAAGGCCGTGACGTCGGTGCTGCAGATCGTCATTACGATCGCTGTGATGATCACGATTTCGCCGCGTCTCACACTGCTCGCGCTGGTCGGGCTGCCCGCGATGTTCGGCATCTGGAACCGGCTGCTCACGCGGCTGCGACGCGGTGACCGCTCGATCCTGAACCTGGGCGGCGAGGTCGCGTCGCACCTGCAGGAGACGGTGGG
>CAYUIG010000132.1:0-1728 GCA_964444685.1 uncultured Gemmatimonadaceae bacterium
GCGGTCCGGACCGGCAGCCGCCACTCGCACCTCGCGCATCGCGATCCCGCGATGCGGAACGGCGACAGAGGTCGTCTGGCAACCCTTCGCCTGCTTCATCCTCATCGAGTACGTGCTGCCCGCCATTCCCCGACAGTATTGCCGTCGTTGCGCCAGACGCAGCGATGGCGGTCACCTTGATGTCTGCCATGTGACAATCCGCAGCCTCCGTACACCGCTTGACCCATCGTGGCCACATGCCAGCAGTGAACGCTCTGCCGCAACTCATGGCACAATAGCCATTCGTCGACCAGATGACGCGCAGCCGGACTTCCTTGGGTCGACGCGCTGATTGGCAGTGTTTTTCTCGCCTATCAGCATCTCCGGCTACGTGGGGCACTCAAGGTAGCACCTGAACGCGCGCTTCGCTACCGACACCGAGGTTGCCATGCTGGCATCCAGCGGCGGCTCGGATGGCGATGTCGTGCTGCTGACCTGCTCCCCGAGTTGACTCCACGGTGATCCAGACACTCGACGGGTCATTGTCTCCGAGCTGCGGCCCCCAGTCGAGGTGCGGCGGAGGCCGGCGTAGCCGGCCGGAGCCGCACCTCGCGCGCGACGAGGGCCGGGGGCTCATCGCCGAGCGTGCTGTGCGGCCGGACGTGATTGAAATCGAGCCGCCACGCTTCGATGCGGCGCCGCGCGTCGGCCAGGCTAAGAAACCAGTGCAGATTGAGGCACTCGTCGCGAAACTTGCCGTTGAAGCTCTCGACGAAGCAGTTCTCGACCGGCTTACCAGGTCGGATGAAGGCCAAGGTCACGCCTCGCTCGTAGGCCCACTGATCGAGCGCCCTGCTGGTGCACTCCGGGCCGTTGTCGAGGACGATGCGGCTGGGGTAGCGACCGCGCTCTCGAGCGATGGTGTCCAGGACTCTCCCGACTCGATGACCGGAGAGCGAGGTGTCGACCTCGATCGCCAGGCATTCGCGCGTGGCGTCGTCGACGACGTTGAGCGTACGAAAGACGCGGCCGCTGGCCAGCGTGTCGCGCATGAAGTCGAGCGACCACTGGATGTCGGGTCCGATCGGTACCACACGCGGCACTCGGTTGGCTTGCGCGACCCGCTTGCGCTTCTTGCGCCTCACCGCCAGGCCGAGCTCGCGATAGATGCGATACACCCGCTTTCGGTTGACCTTCCAACCTTCGCGCCGAAGTAAAACATGAAGGCGGCGATAGCCGTATCGCGGTCGCTCCGCCGCCAGCTCGAGCAAACGCGCCTGCATCGGCTTGTCGGCCTCAGCGCGAAGACTCTTGCGGCGATACGACGAACGGCTGAAGCCCGCCAATCGGCACGCGGAGCGCTCGCTGAGCCGGTGCTCGTCCCGGAAGTGGCAAACCGCCGCGCGCCGGGCCGCGGGCGTCACCATTTTCTTGACAGCGCGTCCTTCAGCGCCTGCTCACGCAGCGTGAGGTCGGCCACGGCGGTCCTCAGCCGCCGATTCTCGACCTCGAGCTCCTTCAGACGCCGCGCTTCGTTGACATCCATGCCGCCAAACTTCGACTTCCAAGCGTAGAACGTCGCCGTCGCGATCCCATGCTCTCGGCAAACCTCCCGCACGGTGCGCCCCGACTCGACCTCCTGGAGCACGCGGATGATCTGCTCCTCCTTGTACCGGCTCTTGCGCATCGACTCCCCTTTCCGCGGCCAGTGTCCATTCTCCACTGGACCGAGTTGAGGGGAGCAGGTCA
>CAYUIG010000133.1:0-1706 GCA_964444685.1 uncultured Gemmatimonadaceae bacterium
ATCGCGAACAGCACCGGGAACATCTCCACCGGGAAGCCCATCGCCTGGTAGATGATGCCGGAGTAGAAGTCGACGTTCGGGTACAGCTTCCGCGTGACGAAGTAGTCGTCCTCGAGCGCGATCTTCTCGAGCTCCATCGCCAGCTCGAGCAGCGGGCTCCGCCCCGTCACCTCCAGCACCTGCCCCGCCATCTCCTTCAGGATGCGCGCACGCGGATCGTAGTTCTTGTAGACGCGGTGGCCGAAGCCCATGAGCCGGAATTCGCCCGACTTCGCGCGCTTCACGAACTCACCGATCCGCTCCTTCCGGCCGATCTCGCGCAGCATGCGCAGCACCTGCTCGTTCGCGCCGCCGTGCAGCGGCCCGTAGAGCGCAGCGGCCGCGGCGGCCACCGACACGTACGGGTCCGGTTGCGAGCTGCCCACGCTGCGCATCGCGTTCGCGCTGCAGTTCTGCTCGTGGTCCGCGTGCAGGATGAACAGCAGGTCCAGCGCCTTCTCGAGCACCGGATCCGGCGTGTACTTCGCCGTCATGCGGAACAGCATGTGGAGGAAGTTGCCCGTGTAGCTCAGATCGTTGTCCGGGTAGACGTACCGCATGCCGATGCTGTGGCGGTACGCGAACGCGGCGATCGTCGGCACCTTCGCGATCAGGCGGCGGATCTGCTTGCGACGATTTTCCGGATCCGAGATGTCGCGCGCCTCCGGGTAGAACGTCGACAGCGCCGCCACGGAGCTGACGAACATCCCCATCGGGTGTGCGTCGTACAGGAATCCGTCGATGAACTTCTTCAGGTTCTCGTGGATGAGCGTGTGCGTGGTGACGTGGTGCGTCCACTCGGCATGCTGCTTCTCATCCGGCAGCTCACCGTTCAGCAGCAGATACGCCACCTCGAGGAACGTGGCCTTCTCCGCCAGCTCCTCGATCGGGTAGCCCCGATACCGCAGGATCCCCTTCTCCCCGTCGATGAACGTGATCGCACTCTTGCACGATGCCGTGTTCATGAACGCCGGGTCGTAGCTCATCAGACCGAAGTCGTCCTCCGACGCCTTGATCTGCCGCAGATCTGCGCCCCGTATCGCCGCGCCGTACGTGGGATACGTGCCGTAGAAGATCGGGATCTCGTATTTCTTCCCGGTCCGGTTGTCGATCACCGTGAGACTGTCCGCCATGCTCTTCCCTCTCCACTTCCGTTTCGGATCGCGGAATATGGGGAAGTCCGCGTCGAGGGTCGAGGGTCAACCGCGCAATGTAAGCGCCATCCCGAACGGATCCTCCAGCCGCAGCTCACCCCCCGCCGGAACCGTACCGACGCCGAGCTCGGCACCGCCGGGCACGATCAGCTCCCATTCCAGCAGTGCCGCCTCGTCCTCCGCCGCGGGCGAACCAGGCGTCGCCCAGGTGTTGAGTCCCAGATGGTGGTGGTATCCGCCAGCCGCGAGGAACAGGGCGCTCGGCATCGCAAACATGCGTTCGAGGCCGAGTTGATCCGTGTAGAACCCGCTCGCCACCTCGAGGTCGGGCACGTGCAGGTGCATGTGACCGATGCGCGTACCGACAGGCAGTCCGCCGCCACCGCTGGAAGCATCGCGCAGCAGGGACCGCAGATCGAGCGGCAGGATGTCCATCAGAATGCGCCCGTGACGCCAGGGCCACTGCTCGCGCGGTCGGTCGGCGTAGAGTTCGATCCCGAGGCCGTCGGGGTC
>CAYUIG010000134.1:0-1676 GCA_964444685.1 uncultured Gemmatimonadaceae bacterium
CGACGGCGTTCATCCAGGAAGGTGTGGGAGCGCGGCCCGGAGCCCCTGCCGGTGATGCGGTGTTCGACACGGCGGCAGGAGCGCGGGTGGGTCTGTTGACGTGGCGCAATGCCATGTTCGGCGGCGTGGGTGCGTTCGCTCTCTGGGGGGCGGTTGCGGCCGGCTGGATGGTGGTGGGGGATCGACCTGCGCGCGGCGGCGGTGCGGACGACCTGCGGGCGATCGCCGTCCTGCCATTCGAAGCGCGCAGCGAGGGCGAAGGCAGCGATGCCGAGTTCTTCGCGGCCGGCATGCACGATGACCTGCTCACGCAACTCGCGAAGATCGATTCGCTGACCGTCATCAGCCGTACGAGCGTGATGCAGTACGCGGATGCGGACAAGTCAATTCCCGAGATCGCCGCCGAGCTGGGCGTGAAGGTCGTGCTGGAGGGCAGCGTGCAGCGCTCGGGAACTCGCATCCGCGTGAACGCGCAGCTCATCGAAGCGGCGACGGATCGGCATCTGTGGGCGGAGACGTACAACGAGGAGCTGACTGCGGCAAACGTGTTCGCGATCCAGTCCGACCTGGCGCGTGAAATTGCGCGTGCGCTGCGTGCGACGCTGTCGCCGGATGCCGCGCGTCGGATCGGCGATCGTCCCACCGAGAATCTCGCTGCGTACGACCTCTACAATCGGGCCCGTGCAATCATGGATCGGCGCGGCGGCACGCGCGGTGGGCTGGATCAGGCACACGTCCTCTTTGAAGCCGCGCTCGCACTCGATTCCACCTTCGCGGAGGCGCTCGTAGGGCTGGGGGTCGTCGAATACAATCGTGCAGTCCATGCCATCGCGTCGTGGGCGGAGGTGCGGCCGTTGGTCCAGGCTGCGGCCGAACGCGCGCTCGCGCTCGATCCCGAGCTGGCGGAGGCGCATTCGCTGTTGTCCAAAGTGTTGAGAAGGGAGGGTCGCCTGACAGAGGCCGAACGCTCGGTCCTGCGCGCACTCGAGCTGAACCCCGGCTCCGGCTCTGCCAACGCTGAATACAGCGCCCTCCTTCTTCAGATGAACCGGTTCGACGAAGCGATCGAGGCCGGCAGGCGCACGGTCGATCTGGATCCGCTGAACATTCAGGGGCGGGCGGTGCTGCTCAACGCGCTGTCCTTTGCTGCACGGTCGCCCGACGTGCTGGAAGAAGCCGGTCGAATCCTCGCGTTGGATTCGTCGTTTGCGGACGCCTGGTATCTTGCGAGCTATGCGCATGTCGAGCAGGGGGACGGCCCGAAAGCGATTGCCGCAATGAGGCGAGCTCTGGAGCTGGAGCCCGATGATCCGTACTACCCGGCCGGGCTCGCCTACGTGTTCGCGATGAACGGGCAGCGGGACAGCGCCGAGACCTGGATCGTCCGCGCAGATCTGGAGGGCGCGCCGATCAAGGAGATCGCACTGGTCCGAGGCGCGCTCGGAGAGCTCGACGAGGCGTTCCGGCTGCTCGATCGTGCACTCGAGACCGAGCCCGAACAGGTTCGCGCTCTGGATATGGATTACACCTCGAAACCGCTTCGCCAGGATCCGCGCTGGGAGGATCTGATGAGACGGGCAGGCGTCAGCCAGTAGGTTCCTGCTGCAACCCGCGAATCCGCGCGAACCGGTCGGGGGTAGCAGCCGGAGGCGGATCGCTCACCCGAACGACAGGCG
>CAYUIG010000135.1:0-1597 GCA_964444685.1 uncultured Gemmatimonadaceae bacterium
GCGAGCGGCGGTGGATCTCGCGGATCAGTCGCCGCATGGCAGGCAGTGGCAGGCGAGCACGGTTGTATGCTCCTCAGTCAGTCGAGGCCGAGGCGTTGGAACAGCTCGATAAAGCGGGGGTGCTCCACCATTTCGCGCGCCGATGGATCCAACCGCATGCGCAACAACTGGTCGGGATCCGTGCGCAACATGGGTTCGAGGGAGGCGAGCGAGGCGTCCAGGTCTCCGAGTACGAAGAGCACCAGGGCGTGATCGTAGCCCGCTCCCGGCCCTCCGCCGACATTGTCGGCGATAGTGAGTGCCGAGTCGCGCTGTCCGAGCTTCGCGAACGCGTAGGCCATGCCCATGCGAACACTGGCCGCGTTCTCACCCGCATGGCGCAACGCAGTGCGGAACACATCGACCGCCTCCACCGGCGAGCTGCTGACGGCGAGTGACCACCCGAGGTTGTAGTATGCGTACCAGTCGTTGGGCGCCATTTCCACGATCTTCCGGGCCTCGGCGATGGCCTCGTCAAACTCTCCCGCAAAGAAGAGGCGGTCTGCGAAGGAGTTCCGGCGCGCCACATCGAGCGGGTCGAGCTCGACGGCGCGCCGGCTCGCGCGCACTGCCTCGCCGGGACGGCCGAGTTCTTCGAGGATCAGGGCGAGCCTGCTGTGTGCCCAGGCCGAGCCCGGATGCAACTCGACCAGGCGTTCCGTCGCAGCCAGCGCCTCGTCGAGTCGGTTGTTCATCTGAAGCAGGGGGATATAACCCTGCTGGGCCTCGATAGCCTCGGGGTCCAGTTCGAGCGCACGCTCGATCGCCTGTTCCGCGAGCCGGATCGCGCTGTCGCGCGGCATTGTGAACCAGTTGACGGCAGCGAGATACGCGCGCCCCAGCCCGGCCCATGCGGGCGCATACGTCGAATCGGCCGCGATCGCACGCTCGAAGAGATTGATGGTCTCCAGTACGTCCAGGCCGTACCCTGCCCGGTTCTCCGCGAGGTATCGCGCACGGAAGTAGAGATCGAGTGCTTCATTGCTGGTCGTGCCATGCGCGACGATGCGCCGCTCGGTTTCGGGCGAGAGGCGGGCGCGCAGGGCAGACGCGATCTTGCGGGCGAGGTCCGTCTGGATCGCGAATACGTTTTCCGCCGTCCAATCCTCGGTGTATGTCTCCGCCCACAGGTGGTCGTCGGTTGCTGCGTCGATGAGCTGCACGTTCACGCGCAGCCTGTTGCCGACGCGCTGCACGCCACCTTCGAGAATCGTGGCGACCTGGAGCTCTTCAGCGATCTGACGGATGGGCTTCTGAACGCCGGCATACTGCATCACGCTCGTACGGCTGATCACCGTCAGCGAGTCGATCATCGCGAGCTGCGTGAGCAGATCGTCGTGCATCCCCTCAGCGAAGTACCTGTCCTCGGATTCGTCGCTGCGCGTGGCGAACGGCAGCACCGCGATGGAGCCGCGGGAACGTGCGTCCTCGTCGCGACCGAACATCACCCAGCCCAGTGCGATCCCGATCCAGAGGATGGCGGCCGCCGCACCGCCGATGCCCGCGTAGCGCCAGTTCAGGTAGCGGCGCGCACCCGTCTGCGGCAGTGGCAGCGATT
>CAYUIG010000136.1:0-1557 GCA_964444685.1 uncultured Gemmatimonadaceae bacterium
TCGGAGGATGACGACGCTCCTGTTCCTGGAACCGGCGTCGCGTGGCTCCGTCGTATGCGTTCCGCTTCGCTGCCGTCAGGACCTTCATCGAATCCGGCCGCTGCTGGAACGCGGCCACCGGTGATGTGAACGAGAGTGCGGCGAGCAATACGAGAGCGCACCTCATCGTCCCTCCTCCAGGTCGCGCACGAGAAGAACCGGTCCGGCAGGATCGCTGTTCGTATAGAACACCCAGCCATCGCGACTGCGCCCCGCCAGACCGAAGCGCGCGGGGTGCGCTTCCTCGAGCAGGCCGTGCTGGATGCGATGCTCGGCACCGTCGAGCGCGACCAGTTCCATGACGTAACGATCCGAGTTCGGAGTCCGCGGCCGCCCGCGCCATACGATCAGCGCCTGGCCATCACCACAGACGAGCCGGACGAAGCCGGCGGGTACGACGCCGCCCTGATCGCCGAACGGCTCGGCAGTCTCGAACCACGGGAGGGTGGAGACGAGACGTCGCACGGTGGTCTGCGACGAGCGGTCCAGCACGAGGCGCTCGACACGCCACCGGTTTGCCACGACGATCCGGTCGGTCTGCGGATCGTGACACGCGGAGATCCGCCGCGGCGACTGTGCGGGGTTGGTACCGGCTAGCGGTGGATCGGGCACGGCGGCGCGCACGAGCGAGGCGTCGTCGCGACGGATCGTGCGCAGGAAGCCGGCATCGGCGCTCACGCCCGCACCCGGCAGCGACGCGGTCACGACGATGGTCTCCGCATCCGCGGCCACGATCTCGAGCGGGATCCACGGATCGCCCGCCACCTGCGTCAGCTGGATGTCACGCACCGCGCCGCCGTCCAGCGGCAGGAACGTGAAGCGGCCGTGGTCGCCATCGACCACGATCAGCGTATCGCCGTCGAGCAGCAGGTCTGTCGGCGCACGGAACTCGCCGGGGCCATCACCGCAGCGTCCGAAGCGCTGCAGCCACTCGACGTCCTCGCCCGCGACGCTCACCAGCACGGCTTCACAGGCCGCGATGTCAATGACGCCGACGATCGTGTCACCCCACGCGCGCGCCTGCGTGATCTGACCGATGCGATCGAGGACGAAACGCCGGCCGCCTTCGGGCGCGAATGCAACCGTGCCCTCGGCCGGAAGCTCGATCACCGACGCGTCCGCAGCCCCGTCGAGCCACCAGCTCGGACCTTCCGGCTCCGGTTCGCTGCACGCCGCGATCAGCACGGCGGCCATCAGAATCCGTCGTCTCACCCCAACGAAGCGAAAGCGCGATCTACGAGTACCGGTACCATGGCCCGGCGCCATTCGGGATCCACAGTGATGTTGGTGAGCGGATGACACTGCTGATGCGCGCGCTCGGCCACGGCGTCCACCGTTTCGCGTATGAGCCGCTGCCCGACCGCGATTCTGTCCAGCCCTGCGACGACGCGCGGCCGCGATCCCAGCGCCGATACGACCATGCGCAGATCGCGGATCACACCATCCTCAGTCTCACCGGCAACGGCCACGTTCAACAGCGGAAAGTCGATGGCGTTCCGCTGGCGCAGCTTCTCGAAC
>CAYUIG010000137.1:0-1550 GCA_964444685.1 uncultured Gemmatimonadaceae bacterium
GACTGCGCACCAGCAGCGCCACCGCACGCGCCTCGCCGTTCCGGAACCACCACGATCCGCCCTTCGACGGTGCGCGCACCGGCGCGGCTGCCGCCCCGAGCGCAGCAAGCCGCTCGGAGTAGTCGAGCGTCAGTCTTCCGCGCATCGCGAGGGCGAGCCCGACGAGCACCGCGATCGACAACAACGCCGCACCCCACTCCAGCGCCCCCGCTCCGCCGCCCGCGATCTCGATCCATGCGGCGAACCACGTGCCCGGGTACAGCAGCAGCCACGGTGTGCGCGGGACGCTCATCGTCGCGAGCGCGCTGCGCGAGATGAACTCCGAGGCGAGGAACCAGCCGCCGTAGATCACGAAGCCGAACACGAGCTGGATGTATCCGAGCACGTTCTTCAGTCTATGCGGGCCGACCATGCGCGCGACCGCCACGTAGCCCGTTACGACGGTCAGCGTGACCGTGACCGCACTGCCCAGCATGGCGAAGGTCGCCGCCAGACCGATCGCGAAGCCGTGTTTCACGAAGAACACGGCGGCCGGCAATAGCCCGAACGCGACGGAAAGCGCCAGCGTGTACACCAGCACGTTCGTCAGTCGCGCGGCGAAGTACGTGCGCGACGTCACCGGCTGATATCCCAGCAGTGCGTGATCCTGCGGCGAGAGCAGCGTGGACGCGTGGTCGACGAGCACGATCGTGCCGACCATGAAGCAGATGTAGCCGGTGACGAACAGTCCGGCGAGGAAGGGGTCGCCGACCCAGCTGAGGCCGATCGCGACGAACGCGCCCATCAGGGCGTAGAAGACCAGCGGACCCCACACGGCGCGTCGGCTGGAACTCTGACGCGACTGGCCTATGTTCGCCATGCGGAGGTCGAGCTTGAGCCACGCCCTCGTGAGCGCGCGCCACTGAAGCGCGTCGACGCCCAGCGACTCCAGCAGGCGGTTCATGCGCGTTCGAGTGCGGCCAGCAGCTCCGATGCGACCTGGCCGGTGTCACGCACACCGGTCAGCCGGCTGAACGCGCCCTCGAGCGTGTCGGCACCGACCTCGCGGCGAATCGATTCCGCCGTGCCTTCCGCCACCTGGCGCCCCTGATCGATGATTACGATGCGGCTGCACACGCGCTCGACCACCTCGAGGATGTGCGAGCAGAAGAGGATCGTGCGGCCCTGCTCGGCGAGCTTGCGCAGCAGCTCCTTCGCTACCGCCGCGGAGTTCGCATCCAGGCCATCGAACGGTTCATCCAGGAACAGCACGTCCGGCCGGTGCAGCAGCGCGGCGGCCATCACGACCTTCTGCCGCATTCCCTTCGAGTACTCCGTCATCGGCTGGTGCTGCGCTTCGCCCAGGCCGAAGATCTCGAGCAGCTCCGCGCGACGCGACGCGGCCGTGCGCGTGTCCATGTGATGCAGCGCGGCGGTGAGTTCGAGATACTCCGCCGCGCTCAGGGCATCGTAGAGCGCGGCGGTCTCGGGCACGTACCCGATCCGCTTCTTCACTTCGAGCGGCTGCTCGACCACATCGAAGCCCGCCACCATGGCGCGTCCCGATGTCG